>CAYWET010000025.1:0-55274 GCA_964457245.1 uncultured Chryseobacterium sp.
GCTGGGCATCCGTCATCGCGCATTGTGTATTGGCGTGATGTGGAGAGCAACGGTTTCGTGTTCTACACCAACTACAATAGCCGCAAAGGCATTGAGATAGCGGCCAATCCGTACGTGGCGCTCAACTTCCATTGGACGGAGATCGATCGGCAGATTCGTATTGAAGGGCCCATCAAAAAGGTGTCGGAAGAAACTTCAGACAAGTATTGGGCTTCGCGACCGCGAGAAAGTCGGATTGGCGCTTGTGCTTCGTCTCAGAGTAGCATTGTTTCCAGCCCTGACCAATTGGCCAACGACTTCAAGGAACTTCAGGAGAAGTACAAGGATGTGGAAATTCCGCGCCCAGCGCATTGGGGCGGTTATGTGGTAGAACCTGAACGAATGGAGTTCTGGCAAGGCCGCCCAAACCGCATGCACGACCGTTTTGTGTACATCAAAAGCGGTGACGATTGGGCGATGGAGCAGCTTTCGCCATAGGCGAAGAAAAATGTTGAAATGAAAAAAGGAGAAAACGTCTCAGCACATTTTCTCCTTTTTCGCTTTTCCTTTTCTCGAAATTAAAGTTCGTAGCCTTCAGAAGTGAGGCCAACCTCGGCCCATTCACCATCAATCAGAATAACGCAGCTATCGTAACCGACATCCAGCAGCAATTCGGCAGCAGTTTCAAACTCGCCTAGAATTTCGGATGGAACGTGTCCATCGCTGTTGATCTGTACAGGAATATCCAGTTTCAACGCTTCTTCCAAAATCCACTTGCTTGGGTAAGTCTCGTTTGCGCGCTTCTTGTAAAGTCCACGCGTATTGACTTCCATCACCGCATCCGATTTGGAAATCACTTCCAACGTGTTCATCACCTCTTCACGATACCACGCTTCATCTTCTGAGAAGAAATGCTCGCGCACGTTCTGCATTTTGATCTTATCCAAATGCCCGATAATCTCTGGACAATCCTCCTCGATCATTTCTCGCGTAAGCTCATAATAGCGTCTCACGGCAGCTTCCACGTTTCCATTAAAGATCTCGTGCAATCCTTTCTTGAAAACATCCAACGGGCCGTCAATTTCCCAACCTTTTCCGCCTTTAAATGAATCCACGAAGTGAATGGAACCGACCGCGTAATCCAATCCCGCGGTTTGCAGAAAATCGGCCGTTGGCCCCATCTTGTCTGGAATGTAATCGACCTCCATTCCGAGCAGAATCTCGATGCGGTCTTCATACTTCTTTTTGAGCCGATAGATCTCATCGCAGTAGCCTTCGATATCGTCCATTTTCATGGCCCATTTGCAATCGAAAAACGGAACAGGTGCATGCGAAGAAAAGCCATAAACGGGCATTTCGAGTTCGAGCGCCTTGCGGATGTAATCTTCGGGCGCGTTGGTGCCATCACAATAATTCGTGTGGCTGTGGTAATTCGTCCAGGACATTTAAAATGTGATGAGGCGAGTGATTATGATAAGAATTCGATATGGCGTTGCTTACGCTCCAGAATGAGATATGCTATGGGAGTGTTAACGCGAATGCTGAGTTTGTGGTTACGAAAATAATGCGCGCGGATGAATAATCCGTTAACGCACAATTAAATCAGGCTCGGAGGTAAAAATCCTCACCCATTCCGAACATCTCTTTTATCTCGATTTTCTCTCCGTCTCGATTCTTGATAAAGCCATTGAAAAAGCCATACGGCCCTTGGTATTTGCTTCGCAAGATGAGCAAGTTCACATCCACAGCCGTGTGAATGACAGGTCGGAATTCGAGGTCAACTTTACCGTAGTTGTCCTTTACGTACCACGTGCCTTTGTAGCCATTTGGTCGCGTTACGCGAATAGGTGGCAAAACGCTCAACTTCCCATCGTGCCAAAGGCAATTCTCGTTGTTTTTCTCATGGTCGAGAATCTGATTGTCGGTACAGTTGAAACCTATGAGTTTTCCTTCTGCATCGCGTCCCATTCCTGTTACCCAATCGTAAACGGTTGGATACGGATAGTAGCCTTTGTGGTCATCAATAATGAGTTGGCTGATCTTCTCAGGAAACGGAATCACATCCTTTCCGAACTGAATGCTACCTGAAACGGGCATCAAGCATTTGTGCGAATACATGGCGCGTTTCTCCGAAAATGGCATGCAAACCACCATCGGTTCGTAACGCTTCACATCATGATTCCCTTTGAACTTGGCTTCCACATCTGGCAATCCTTTTTGATTTCTGATGGAAGCAGTTAATTCCAACAGGTTTGAGTTCAGGTCATGCTTCGCGTGAAGCGTGAAATTCTTGCTCTTGTAAATCGATTCTGTTCCGTATAGACCAGTTGCTACATCAATTGACCAAGGCGCCACTTTCTTTTCATAGCGGTATTTCTTGTTGTTGACGATATCGTAAACGATGAATTGCGCCAACGAAATCTTCTTGGCATTATAGATTGCCACCATCACGAAGTGCGTTCCGTTGCTAATCTGAAACGCCTGCCATTCGCGCAACTGCATCCATTTCAGCAAACGCGGAAGTGGCAGTTTGTACGGCTGCTTCGCATCAATCAAGTTCGGGTTTACAATCGGCCCATCGAACGATGCGTAATTGAACTTTCCATTCTCGTACAATTCCGCTGGCGCAGGTTGCAACGGCCGCTTGTAGGTTTTGCTGGTCATGCCACGAAATTAGGATGAAAACAAAACGGTCAGATCAACTTGGTAAGCCCCGAAAGATATACCTGTAAAGATACGCTTCGCGGAATGGCAGCCTTTCGTCTTATGGCACCTCGATGCTTTTCAATGTTCTTTGTACTTGTACCGCTTCGGTTGGCAATTTCCTTGGTACTCCAGCCATGTACGATCATGCTGCAAACCCGCAATTCGGTCGGTGTCAGTTCTGGATGCTTTTCTGCAATCCTATTCTGTACAAGTTGATCAGAATTACTCTCGGTGTTCTCTTTACGCGCAGCACGAACTAAGCGGCTAAACCTGCCTTGATGTGTTGAAGGTAATTTACTGAGCATTTCGTCCAAAAGCACTTCATAATTGGCGAGTTTTTCGAGCAGAATTTCTTTTTCTGTAGCGGTTGTTTTGTACACTTCTTCAAGTTCAGAGGTCTTCTGACTCAGTTTTTCATCTTTTTCGCGAAGCCGTTCCATTTGATAGAGCGCTTCCCACTCTGCTAACTTGGTAACGCTCTGCTCGTTGAGCAGTTTTTCGTGATGGTGGGCTTTTTGCTCATGATGATGAAGTGCCAATTCCACATTATTCATCGATTTATATGCCAGATGAAAAGCCGTGTGCAGTTCAACCCGCTGCGTAAGGCCCGTGGTTGTATCGTCCATAAGTTTTTGAGCAGATGTAAGGGCACCGATGGATTCATTCCACTTTTGAGCATCGGCATAAACTCGAGATAAGGACAAATACAAATTGATCTGAATGGGTGCCGGCAGATCGGTGGCTTCTTTAATCAGTTGAGTAAGTTCCGCCTGCGCATCGGCAAACCTCCCCATTTGCCGCAATGTATCGGCCCTGCCGGCAATTCCTTGTGCCCAAAGTGGCATTCCGCCTGCTCGTCTGAGGTACACAATTCCTTCATCCCAACGCAGCAAGGCTTTGGAATGCTCTCCAAACTGAGATAAAACCTTGGCCATATTGGCCAGCGTTATTCCAGCATGAAAATCACCACCTTCTGCCAACCTTATTGTCAAGGCCTGTTCAAAGAATTCCATGGCCTCTGAGGCTCTTCCGAGCTCTGCCAATGCTGTTCCTGTTGACATTTGCACGTTAGAAAGCAACCCCATATTGTTGATTTTCTTAGCCAACACCTCAGACCGTTGGTAGCTTTCAAGCGCCAAGTTGCCATTGCCCAACCTCTGGTAAGCCATGCCCATGGTGGATAGTACCCAAGCACGATAATCTTCAAATCCATTGTTGTTAATGAATTCGAGCATTTTATGCCCTGTTTCTATCAGGTCGGTAAACTGGCTTTTCTGGTAATAATAGAAGCACCGCTGGTGGTAATACCTTGCAACAACTTCTCTTTCTGTATTCTCTTGAATGCGCTCATTAACATGGTCAATGTGTTTAAGCGCTTCGTCCAGCTCCATTCTGTAATTGGCAACCTGAGATAGAGTAAGCCTGGCCAACAACTCTTGATCCTTGTTTTTGGTTTTCTGGGCCAGAGTTAACGCTTGTTGTGCCAGCTCTTTTGCCTTGCTCTTATCCTTCTCACGGGCTTTCCAAGCCGAACGATTCAAAGCGCTTATCGTATCTGCATCTACCATCATGATAAATGTATGGTAATCGGTGTTTACAATGAGATAAATAGAAAAAGTCCCAACCCCTTAGGGGGTCGGGACATCTTACCTTTTGTTGTTTGATTGCTATTTGACAATCAACTTATTGGTTGTAAGCAATTCTGCATCTGAACCACGCACAACTATGGTGTAAATGCCAGTTACAAGATGGCTTGGTAACGTAAAACGAGCCGTTGCTGCACCAGCCAATATGGGCATACTGAAAACTTGACGCCCGGTAACATCAATCAACTCTACGGTAGCTCCATTGGCGTTGGCCATCATGTCTATATTCATCACTTCTCCTGCTGCAATAGGATTCGGGTAAGACTTCAACGAATTGAACTTTGCTTCATCTCCAATGGAAGTAGCCAATGCCGCTGCAGAAGGACGATAGTAAACACCAGAGAGATTGCCATTGGCATCAAGATTCAGGTTAAGTACAACAGTAGGGTAACCTGGAACGTAAAACACGTAGAAATCGTCTCTATCAGTTACCTGTCCCTGTGTTTGGCCAAAGGCCGCCACCAACGCTTCTGGTGCGGGTTGACCTCCCAAGAAAAAGCTATCTACATCTGTTGTATTTTCTGCTTTTATAAGAAGCGCATCCAGTTCTTCAGAAGGGTTACCATTCTCATCAGGAATTACAAGTGTACCTTCTCCTACAACGGTTCTGGTTTGCGTAAAAATGCGCTGTTGTTGACCAGGGGTATTGTTGAGGCCAAAGGCGGCCACAGTTAGATTGAAATCCGTTATTTCTACATGGCTTTGAGTCCATGTGTTGCCAAAAGCAACCGGAAAATCAACATAGTTTACCCGCCCTTGAAAATCCTGCGCTTGTCCTGGGAAATGCAGCACATCATTTGGGCCTCCTGTCATAGGGGTTATCGAGTAAGTAGTGTCTTGTAGAATCCAGCCTTCATCGTACCAGCCATCAGCATCGACATTCTCATACAAATGTCCTTCAATTATAAAACCAGCAAAGCTTAACTGAATATCTCTATAATTTAAGGCATTAGGGAAGTCTAGGTCTCCAGAAGCGTCTATCCATTGCGTCTGAAAATTGGTCTGCAACTGTATGTTGCCGTAGTTCCAGCTTTGACCTGTACCTTCTGTAGGTAAGCTTACGCCTGTAATGGCCCCTTCAGCAAATACATCAAGAAAGCCAGCTGGTCTCGGAAAACTGTTCTGATCAAGCGTTACCTGCGCCAAAAGTGGCAACGTACAAATGGTTAAAAGGCATGTAAAAAGTGTTTTCATGATTTTGGGGTTTTAGTTAGTGCCAGCAAAACTATTGAGCCAAACCCCACCACTAACCCCACCAAAACCCTACCTACCATTAAACGAGCCACATTAAGACAGACATTTGTCTCAAACAAAGACTTAAATCATGACCAAACATTGCTTAGCATCCATTTGCTTATTCATTATATCGAGCATAGTTTCTGCTCAAACCATAGTTAATACAGAGCCAGGTCCTAGAGTAGCCATTTTAGAAGAGTTTACTGGGGTAAATTGTGTTGGGTGTCCAAGCGGTCACATTGTAATAGGCGGAATATTTGATACCTATAGCAACGGAGAGTTCTTGGCCATTTCTTACAACCCGACCAATTCAAATTACACCGCACCGAGCAATGGGGCTACAGACTTCAGAAGAGCTTTTTTGGATGACTTCTATGCACACGCGTACTGTTCTCCAGCAACAGAAACCCGCTTTATGCCATCTGGCTTTATCAATCGAAAAATCGGAAATGACGGTGATCGATTAACCAGTCGTAATGATTGGGAATCATACGCGGTGAATGTTATGGAAAGTGGTAACTCGCCCATGAACATCGGGCTTCGCTCTACTTATAACGAACTAAACGAAGTTTTGACCATTGATGTGGAGATTTACTATCATACTGATGTGCCAGAAGGCAACAGCTTCTACGTTTTTCTTGGAGAACACGACCTTACCTCTGACTACCAAAGCGGTTCGTCCATGAGTCCATACGTTTATGAGTTCAACATTTTCAGAGAAACCGTTACTTCTGGAACTTGGGGAGACCCCGTTACGGGTGCTACAAGTGCGGGAAGTCTTTTCTCCACGCAATTGACCTTTGACATGGCTCAGGCCATTGACCCTATGAACATTGACAATCTGGATGTGCTGGCCTTCATCATCGAAGATCAAACTACCGAAATATATACCGGAGTTCAGGTTGAGGCAGATGGAGGAGTTGCGTCAACTGGAAGCGGCAACGTTAGCGTGCAAGAAACCAACTCGCACTCATTTAATCTTTTTCCGAATCCAACCCTAGACAAGTTGTGGATAAACACACCCAAGACCACCTCAGTACGAGTATTTAACACTTTGGGAGAAACAATGCTACAGCAAAGCGTCAGCAAATCCACAGCGCTTGATGTTAGCACACTTTCCAAAGGTGTTTATTTCGTTCAAATTGAAGAGACAGGAACAACGGAAAGGTTCATCAAGAATTAGGTAAAACCGGTTGTTCGAAGTTGTTTAAAAACGCGCCTTTAGGGCGCGTTTTCTATGAATACCATTCCCATTATCCAAACCTCCTTATCTGTAAGTGCAGAACTTGAGTTTGAAAGATTGACCTTAGAATGACGAACTTGTTCGCTTGTTAATCTTAATCTTATCCTTCGATTTACGATTTACCACATGCAATTATTGAAATATCTCCTCACGCTGTTTGTGCTTACGCAAGCAGCTGAACTTTTTGCGCAAACATTCAGCGGAAAATCTGCACAGCGAAAAATCAACGGAGCTGAAACGGTTCAGTATGGAACCAAAACGGAACTTCCTGAATTTGTTGCGTTCAGAACGGATGCTCAATTCACTCCAAACAAGTTTTCTGCTTGGGCCCAAAAAGCTTTTGAGCTGGATGAGAAAATGAAACTCAATCGCACCGAAGCAAAGACCGACCAATTGGGCTTTGAACATCACCGCTATGAGGTAATTCAGAACGATTATCCTGTGTTTGGCGCGTTCATTTACGCTCACGTCAAGAATGATGAAGTGGTTTCTGTGAATGGAAAGTTGCCGAAGCAATTGCCCATTCGCAACGTTGCTATTTCAGAATCAGCTGCGCTAGATGCTGCCAAGGATTTTATCGGTGCAGAAACTTACAAATGGGAATTGCATGGCGAGGAAGAGCATCTGAAATGGGAAACGGAACACGAGCACGCCACCTATTTCCCGAAGGGAGAATTGGTTTACATCAATCCTAGTTTCGATTTCAAACGGATAGACGAGTTCCGATTGGCGTATCAGTTTGACATTTACGCGCACAAACCTGTCGGGCGTTACAAGGTTTTTGTGGATGCCGAAACGGGTGAAGTGCTTTTCAAGAACGACCGTATCTGTTCTGCTGACTCTCCAGGAACAGCCGTTACAGGTTATGTGGGTAACAAAACCATCATTGCCGACAGCTTTAACGGTGGTTATCGTTTACGCGAAAACGGACGCGGTGGCGGTATCCGAACCTTCGATATGAATGAAGGAACCAACTACGGAAATGCGGTTGATTTTACCGATGGCGACAACTATTGGAATAACGTCAACGGCAACTTGGATCAGTACGCAACCGATGGACATTGGGGTGCTGAAATGACCTACGATTATTACCTGAATGAGCACGGCCGAAACAGCATTGACGATGCCAACATGCAGATTAACAGCTACGTGCATTACGACCAAGGCTATTTCAATGCGTTTTGGGATGGGCAGCGAATGACGTACGGAGACGGTAACAACTCTCCGCTTACCGCTTTGGACATTTGCGGGCATGAAATGACGCATGGCGTAACCGAGTTCTCCGCTGGGTTGATCTATCAAGATGAATATGGCGCGTTGAACGAGTCGTTCTCAGATATTTTCGGTGCAGCCGTTGAGTTTGTGGCCAACCCGCCTTCTGGTGATTGGCTGATGGGCGAAGATGTGGGAACGCTTCGCTCCATGAGTAACCCGAATGCTTATGGCGATCCTGACACGTATGGAGGAACGAATTGGTACACGGGAACAGCCGACAATGGAGGGGTACACATCAATAGCGGTGTTCAGAACAAGTGGTTTGTCATTCTTACCGATGGTGAAAGTGGCACAAACGACCTAGGTGATACTTACACCGTTACTGGAATTGGCCTCTCCGAAGCCGCAGCCATTGCCTACAGAACCTTGACGGTTTATCTGGGGCCAACCTCCGAGTACGCTGATGCGCGCTTCTACTCTATTCAATCGGCCATTGACCTTTTCGGTGGGTGTTCGCCTCAGGTAATTGCAACAACAAATGCTTGGTACGCGGTTGGCGTTGGTGATGAGTTTGATGCAACTGTCACCAGCGATTTTGCTGCTTCTGTAACTTCAAATTGCGAAGCTCCGATCACGGTAGATTTCACAAACTTCAGCGCAAATGGCGCGAACTACACATGGGATTTCGGTGATGGAAGTACCAGTACGGCTTTAAACCCTTCCCATACTTACACAACCAATGGGGTTTACACGGTTTCGCTTTCGGTTGATGGTGGAAATTGCGGAACAGATGACCTTGTGCTTCCAAACTACATCAGCATTGACCCGAACAACCCTTGTGTGGCTTTGATGCCAGATGATGGAAGCCAAACGCTTACTTGGTGTACTGGAACGCTTTACGATGATGGTGGTCCGAACAATAATTACATGGACGACAACAGCGTTGTCACCACCATTTCACCTCCAGGAGCAACTTCCATTACACTCAATTTTAGCGATTTTGCATTTGAGGAAGGTTACGATTATCTCTACGTTTATGATGGGCCAACAACAGGCAGTCCGCTAATTGGACAGTATGATGGTTTCGGCCTTCCGAACGGTGGAACCATAACTTCTTCAGGTGGCGACATCACGCTTCGACAATATTCTGACGTTTACTTGAATGAATCGGGGTTTGTGCTGACTTGGGAATGCACGCAACCCAACTCTCCACCAACCGCCAACTTTGCTTCATCGGTTCAGGAAACGTGTAGCGGCTTGGTCAGTTTTACTGATCAATCCATCAATGGGGCAACATCTTGGTTATGGGATTTTGGTGATGGAAACACTTCCACAATTCAGAATCCGACTCACACATATCAGAACGAAGGCACATACACGGTCACCCTCACCGCAACCAATGGATTTGGAAGTGACGCAGCATCTTACAACAACTTGATTGTAGTGGATCGACCTGATGGACCAAATGCAGCAGGAGACTTCCGTTGTGATGCGGGTTCTTTGGCACTTTCGGCTACAGGAGACGGAGCATTGCGATGGTTTGACCAAGCGACTGGAGGTTCACCAATTGGAACTGGAAGTTCTTTCAACACTCCAAGCATTAGCAATTCAACCACTTACTACGTGGAAGATGCTGTACTATCCGCCAATTACAGCGTTGGTCCAAGCGACAATACATTTGGTGGTGGCGGAAATTTCCAAGGAGACCAGCACCTGATCTTTGATGCGTTTGTCGGATTTACGCTTCAAACGGTAAAAGTCTATGCCGAAGGTGCTGGAAACCGAACCATTCAGCTTCGCGATGGAAACGGAAATGTGCTACAATCAACAACGGTCAACATTCCAAATGGAGAACAAACGGTTACGCTCAATTTCAATATTGCACCAGGGTTAAACTACCAATTGGGAACAACCAACGACCCCGACCTTTTCCGAAATAACGACAGCCCCAATTACCCTTACACAATACCTAGTGTGGTTTCCATTACCAACAGCAGCGCTGGCGCGGATTACTATTATTTCTTCTATGATTGGCAAATTGAAACCGAAGGCTGCATTAGCGAAAGAACTGCCGTTGTTGCTGAAATTTCAGCTGCGCCCTCAACACAGAATGCTTCCCGCTGCGGAACGGGTTCTGTGTCACTTTCTGCCGCTGGTTCGGGAAACCTGAATTGGTATGATGCACAATCGGGAGGGAACTTGGTCAACACAGGAGCCAGTTTCAATACGCCTAGCATCAGCGCAACTACGTCTTACTACGTGGAAAGTGAGATTGCACCAGCAGCATTAAGCGGTGGCGCACCAGATAACAACTTCGGCACAGGGAGCAATTTTAATAATGTTCAGTCATTGCTGTTCGATTGCTACGAGCAAGTGACGTTGGTTTCAGTTCGCGTTTACGCGCAAGGTGCGGGTAACAGAACCATTGAACTGCGAGACAACAACGGAACCGTCATTGAAAGTGCTACAATCAACATTCCAGATGGAGAAAGCGTAGTGCCTTTGAATTTCACTTTGCCCATTGGAACCGACCTCCAACTCGGAACATCGGCAGGGCCAAATCTGTACCGCAACAACAGCGGTCCGAGCTATCCGTATGACATACCAGGCGTGCTTTCGATTACCTCTAGCACGGCAGGAGGCGATTACTACTATTTCTTCTACGATTGGGTAGTGCAGCAAGCTGGTTGCACCACAGCTAGAACTGAAGTAATCGCTACCGTTGACCCAACACCAACGGTTTCCATATCGGGAAGTACCACAATCTGTGAAGGAGAATCGGTTGATCTGACCACATCGGCCACAGACGCAGATTCTTATTCATGGAGCACCAGCGAAACAACTGCAGACATCTCGGTCGGCCCAACGGAGCAAACCACCTATGCGGTAACGGCAAGCAATGCGTGTGGCGATGCAACCGACCAGATTACTATCGATGTCAATTCACTTCCAACGTTGAGTGCTTCGGCTGACTCGGAAATCTGTGCGGGAGAATCGTTGACTTTGACATCAACTTCTAACGAATCGGTGGAATGGCAGCCAAATGGAGAAACTACAAATGACATTACTGTAGCTCCAACGGAAACGACTGTTTACGCTGTATCAGCAGAAAATGGCTGTGGCTCGGTGTCAGAAGATGTTGAAGTGACGGTAAATCCATTACCAACGGCAGATGCAGGAGTTGACATGGAGTTATGTGCTGGGGAATCAGCAACGTTAACCGCAAATGGCGGTGACAGTTATTCTTGGAATACAGGAGCAGTAACCTCATCAATTGATGTAGAACCTACAGAGACCACTACCTACGAAGTGGAGGTGACCGATGCGAATGGTTGTTCCGATACTGATGAAGTGGAAGTAACTGTAAACGAACTTCCTTCTGCTGATGCTGGACAAGACCAGACAATCTGCGCTGGTGAAACAACAACACTTACGGCTTCTGGTGGAAGCGATTATCTGTGGGATAATCAGGAAACAACCGCGGAAATTCAGGTGACTCCAACAGAAACAACCACATATCAGGTTACAGTAACCGATGGAAACAACTGTTCTAGTTCTGATGAGGTTGAGGTCATTGTGAATCAACTTCCTGCCCAGCCAGAAATTTCTGTCAATGGTTCTCAACTGGAATCAACCGCTGGAGATTCATATCAATGGTATTTGAACGGAACTCTGATTGAAAACGCAACTGATATTGCTTTCGAACCAACTGAAGCTGGTGATTATACGGTTGAGGTTTTCGATTCGAACGGTTGCTCATCGATTTCAGAACCTTACACATGGATCACTGTTGGAATTGCTGAGCGCGAGCTTGGATTGGAGATCTATCCAGTTCCATTTAGCAACGAACTGACAATCCGCTCGACCGAACGGATTGATCAGGTTACTGTTTTGGATGCTTCAGGTAGAGTGATTCTAACCAACACTCCTGCTACAAAGTCCACTCAAATACTTGGGGCAAACTGGGCAAAAGGTGTTTATATAATTGATCTGCTAATCGGTGATAACCTTATCAAGAAAAGAGTGATCAAGAATTGATTCTCGGTGTTAAGGAAAAAGAAAGGGCCGCGAATTGCGGCCCTTTTACGTTCAATCAAAACGTGGGTCATTTCATCACAACCATTTTGTGAGATGTACGATTGTTAGAATCGCTAACCACAACGTGGTAGATTCCAGACTCTAAGTTTTCAGAAACTGCAATCTGGCCAGCTTCTGAAACGTTGAATTCAGAAACCAACTGACCTGTCGCGCTGAAAACCTGAACAGTGATTACTTCAGAAACTTCGTTTAAATCCATGAAGAAGTTTCCGTTGTTCGGGTTTGGATAAAGCTTTGTTGTCGTAGTGATGATCTCCTCATCAACACTCACGGTAAAACAGTTTGTTGCACCAGGATCAGCATGAATCTCTACCAGCCCGAAATTATTGGTCTGAACCATAATTCCGGTTTGGGACACCGAAGGAATACTCCAGTTCATACCAACGTTATTGTCAGCCGATGGATCGCACAAAACCAGAGAGTACCCTTCACCGTCTGCCTCAGTAGGCCAGTCTCCGCTATCGTTATAGTCAACGGAATCGGCAACAGCACCAGATGGTGCAGCGAGAACTAGGTCTTCACCTCCATTATTTAAACCGCCACTTGTCCACTCCCAAGTAGAAAGCCCGAAAGTATTCGTAAACGAACTTGCGTTTCCAGCAACCAAGGCAAATCCATTTCCAGGAATGGAGGCTCCTTGGGGGAACGCGAACTCGACTCCTTCACGGAAGAAATAACCTGAAAGGTCAATCGCATTTGGCGTTGGGTTAAATATCTCCACATACTCAAGGCTGTCCGTTCCGTCTTCTGGTGGATTGTACATGATCTCTGTGAAAACCAACGAATCAGCAGTTGGCAATCCGCTTACACTGTAAACAGAGATGCTTCCGCTAACTTCATTAGAAACCAACAAAAGTGGGAAACCCGTTGGACTTTGAGAAGCCTCAACGAATTTGATGTCCTCTGGTCCTAAACCTCCAGCGGCAGCAGTTTCTTCATTCTGAGTAAAATCACGGTCTGTGGCATATGACTCGAAAGAAACGTTGTTCGGGTCAGTAATGTCGTAGACCATTACACCACCTTGACGCTCAAGACCAATGAAAGCGTAAGTCTTACCCATGATAGAAACCACCTTCAAAGCCTCTGGCTCTGGTCCTTTGTCATCCGAACGATTATCGAAAGAAGTATTGTCATCATTCGTTGAGTTGAAGTTAGCGGCATCGTACGTTGAGATGAACGTCTCGAAATCATTGCCACTATCGTAAACCAAAGTTCCTGACGAACTCCAAATAGAAAATGACCTTGTTCCATAGCTGTAAAGCGCATCGTAATCGTTGTCGTTTCCATCATCGCCAAGTGTTGCGGTGATGTTCAATCTTCCGAGATTCTCGTCCATTTGAAGTGTGGCAGCGTTCGGAAAAGCTGTTGCATCCAAAGTCAGATCGCGCACGCGAGCTTCTTCTGAAAAACCACTGTAATCACGAGAATCTCCTTCGTTGGCGGTAACGATGTATGGAGCGCCATCAAACCAGTAACTATCAATCGCATCTGGTTGATACATGCCGAATACCGGCCAATTCTGGATATTAATTGAGCCATCTTGATTACTGGCATCGATCTCGTTTCCTGCCACACTATGGTCTTTGTAACCCAACCAGTTAATGGCCATTATAGTATTGGTTGTAAGGCTCAGAATAGCCAATGCATTATTCTCTTGACACGAAACAATTGCAATCGGCTGATCTTTGATCACGGTGATGTATTCCGGCTCTAGATCCTGTGCAACGGTAGCATTAGGTCCGAAAATTCTAGCATTAGGAAAACTCTGCCCATTGAAAGCTGTGAATCCTGCCGTGGCAACGTTAGCTGGCAAGAGATTCTGAACACCTCCGCTAATGTCGATGATACTGACAGAGCCCTCTGGATCCACTGTGTAATCATCGTTTGGTTCGCCTTCGTTAGCGGTTAGAACCTTAGAACCATCTGGAGTAAACGTTACCATATCTGGCATTGGACCGACCGTTACCGTGTCCAGGAAATTGCCATCAGCATCGAAAAACGCGGCCACTCCATTGGCCTGCGGGTCGTTTGCCTCAACAGCAGCTACAACAATTCCGTTCATGTAGGCAACACTATTAACTCCGCCACCATATGGAGAAAGAAGAATAGAATCTGCCAAAGTTGGATTTGTTGGGTCGGAAAAGTCGATGATGTCAATTCGGTTCAGGTATCCGTTCGTAGAATACACGAGTTCATCTTCGGCATTGTATGCGATGATCTCAGTAGCCGACTCATCGAATACGCCAGTGTGATAACTGCCGATCGGGGTTAGCGTAACCTGTGCTGTTGCAGCCAATCCGCTGACCAGCGCAAACAGTGATAGTAGAGTTTTTTTCATGATTGAGTAGGATATGTTTGCGCAAACATATCCTTGCAAAAACCCCTGAACCCTACGCCAGTTTTAAGCTTGAATTAACTCAGAACGTAGCATATGAAAGTAGCGTTAAGCGCTCTTCATACACTCATAAACCAAATCATTCCATCCTAACCAAGCGCTTAACACTCAGGTTGTTGGAAGTCTGCATTTCTACAATGTATATTCCGTTAGAAGGAATCACTTTAGGAGAATACTTGATCTGATGCTGACCGGAAGTGTATGCTTTTGAAGCGAAATCCTGAAGAACGTTTCCTTTTACATCCATAATACGAATGCCAACTTCCTCGGCCTTCTGCAATTCAAACTCGATGGTGAAATCTTCTTTGAACGGGTTCGGAAAAACCTTCATCTGTGCGCGGTCTGTGTCATCATATTCATGAACTCCCGATGGTGCCGATGATTTCAGAATCACAAACTCATCCAACACGGTTCCTGTTGTATCGATGAACTTGGCATCGAGTTCCCAGCCGTTCACATCAATCACCATCGAACCGTGGTAATCTTCAGTAGACATATACATAACGGGATGATTCAGATCGCTGTCTCCACTGCCCTTCTGACCGCTACAACCAACAACCGCGTAAACCGCGCCTAGATTCGGATCATCGCCATCGTAGTATTTCTGATAGCCGTTTCCATCATTCGGATTGCCGTTGGTACCATCGATCAACATGGTTGCTGGATCCCAAGTATCGGACGTTCCGTAATGCCCATTGATCAAGTAAGAACGCTCGTAACTGTGGCTGTGTCCGTTCAGAATCATATCAACCCCGTAGTCTTCCAAAACCGGGGTTACGGTCTGACGCATGAGCATTGGCCGACTTCCAATATCGTCTGAATCGTGCGAACCTTTCGAATATGCCGGTTGATGGAAAAATGCAATAATCCAATCGGCAGTGGTATTCTGAAGGTCCTGCTCCAACCAATCTTGAAAAGTAGATGTTAAATAGTATCCGAGATACTCTGTATTCAACGATAGGAAATGGATGTTTCCATAATCGAATGAGAAATATCCTTCATCACCGCTTGGTACACCGCCTGCTTCTCCATTGGTCGGTAAGGTCAGAATATCATAATATGGACCATTGTTGAACAGGTCAATGCTTCCGTAGTCATGGTTTCCAGGACACGGCCAAACCACTGAATTCCGAAGTACTTCTGGATAAACCTCAAAGACCTTTTCCTGATATTCTTGGTCGGTTCCATCTCCGTAGGCGTTATCTCCCAACCACATCCAAACATCGGTGTGCGTGTTGCCGAAGTTCTCGGTGTAACCCGTTTTCACATCCAACTGCGCTTGGCTACCGTTGCCAAAATCACCAATGGCCCAAATACGGATTGGTTGATCCGTTCCCTGTACAGGAGATGTTTTGAAATAGTAGTCTGGTGTTGAGCTTGTGTAAGTCGCACCATAAACACCGATGGAATAGTAATACTTGGTATCCGCATCCAAACCTGTGATATTCACTTCATGCTCAGTGGTTCCGCTACTTTCATTAATAGTGTCGGTAAGGTTATTCATATCCGTACCGTAAACCACCTGACCCACCTCAGAACCCGTTGTTCTCCAACGGACAACCATACTTTCCGGAGTTCCAATATTGAGATATGGTCCACGTACAAGAGTTGACTGCGCAACAGCCGAAACACCAACAATGGCAGAACAAAAAACAAGTAGAAACTTCTTCATAAGATCAATTTGAACCGCCAAAGATTGTTAGTCTGAACACAAAAAGGAAAGAACCGAACCATTCTTAATTACAACTTAACCTTTGGACAACCTGACCTACATCTATCTTTGCCGCCATGCTCGCAATTCTTCTCAGCGCACTCCTTTTTTTGCCACATGGCGATCTGAGTGTCCGTATTGCCGAGAAGACCGCAGCCATCAAAGCAGAGCCAAACAATTGGCTGCTTTACATGCAACGTGGCGACCTATACGCACAGCACGAGCAGCCAGATAGTGCGTTACTGGATTACACGGTTGCCATTAAGAATGGGTTCGATAGTTCAACGGTTTATGTCCTGAAAGCAGAAACGCATTTAGCATTGAAAGAGATTGATGAAGGGCTGAAATCTGTTTCGCAGTTTTTGAAAATGGAACCCGATCACCTGAAGGGAATTCATGTTCGTGCACAGCTATTTGAGGCCAAAAACGAATTGGATAAAGCCATTCGCGATTTCGAATTCGTTATCCGTAATTCGGAAAGTGCTCGACCGCAGGATTACGTGGAATTGAGCAATCTCTATCTCAAGCGAGATTCAACCGATTTTAAGAACGCCATTGATGTGCTTAATCACGGAAGAGAAAAACTCGGCAACATCATATCATTAGAGATGAAACTCTATGACCTTGAAAAAGGCCGAGGCAATTACGCAGCCGCCCACAACATCCTGAACCGAATGATGGAGCCGCTTTCCCGAAAGGAGAGATTGATGGTGGAAAAGGCCGAACTTTTCATTCTTCAAGAAGAACAAGTTGAAGCCGCAAAAACTTTAGTGGAAGCAGAAAATGCCATCGCGGCTTTACCCGCAAGATTTCAGCATATTGGCGCCACTGTCAAACTCAAGCAACGCATAGAAGAACTCAAACAACAATTATGAAATACCTAAACCTGATCATTGGAATTCTCTTTTCGCTCAACCTGTTTGCTCAAGAAGTTGAGATTATTCGTGGGCCATATCTGCAAAGCGGCTTCACCGATAAAGTGACCGTTTGTTTCCGTACTTCCGATAATGCAACTCCAACGGTTTTTTACGGTACAGACCGTGAGAATTTGACCACATCAGCATCAAGCAAAGAGAACACCAAAAACCACGAGATTGACATCACAGGATTACAGCCGTACACCAAATACTATTACGAGATAAAGGCTGGCGATGCCGTGCTGGTTGATGATGCAGACGACCTTTTCTTCCGAACACATCCCACCAAAACCAGTAAAGTGAAAGTGCACGGTTGGGTGCTTGGCGATTGTGGTACTGCCAACGATGACCAGCGTGCGGTTCGCGATGCTTACTACAATTACATGGGTAAGCGAGCTACCGACCTGATGCTTTTCCTTGGCGACAACGCTTACAACATCGGAACGGATAAGGAGTATCAGAATGCCATTTTTGAGAATATGTACGAAGAGCGATTGAAAAATACCATTGCTTGGTCTTGCATTGGAAATCACGATGGCTATTCGGCCAAATCGAAGAAGCAATCTGGGCCGTACTACGATATATTCCACTTTCCGAAAGAAGCTGAGTGTGGCGGCATCGCTTCAGGAACAGAAGCCTACTATTCGTTCGATTACGGAGATGTGCACTTCATCTCGTTGGACTCACATCAGTCTGACCGCTCGGTTGGTGGGCCAATGTACACTTGGGCCGAAAACGACCTTTCCAACACCACAGCAAAGTGGCTAGTTGTATTCTGGCATCATCCGGCATATTCGATGGGTTCGCACAATTCCGACAAGGAAAAACGCTTGGTTCAAATGCGCGAAAACTTCGTTCCGTTGATGGAGAAATATGGCGTTGATGTCATCTTCTCCGGTCATAGCCACAGCTACGAACGTTCGTATATGCTGAACGGACATCATGGAGAATCAGACTCGTTCGACCTTGAAAAACATACTGTTTCAAACGGAAAAGGTGACGGACGGGAAGATGGAGATGGTTCTTACATCAAGACACCAGAATTAGAAGGTAAGGGAATGGTTTACCTCACCGCAGGTTCGTCAGGTAAGATCTCAGGATTTGAAGATGAATTACATGAAGCCATGTTCATTTCATTGAACGAGTTGGGTTCATGTGCTTTTGAGATCACGGAAAACCGTTTCGACCTCAAATTCATTGATAATACTGGTAAAGTGGAAGATTACTTTACGATTGTGAAGTAAGTTGGCGAACACGTTAACCGATTATCTTGCGGCTAAAACGTATTGTGATCAGGAATTCGGTGCTACTTCTTTTACTGTCAACCTTATCGACTGTAGGGTTAGCGCAGGACATCGAAAACTACCGTACCAAACAGCGTGAGGCATACGAGCTTCTCAATACTGACGTAACGGCCGCCTACACTGCATTGCATGATCTGAGGGGAGACAACAAGGGAATTCCAGATACGGTCGTTGACTACACCTATAAGCTTTTAGGTATTTACTTCTGGAACTCCCACAATTTGGATTCAGCTGCTTGGTATTATGAGAAGGCTATCGAGTATAATGGGGACAACGAAGCCAGACGAGTCGGAAACTTGGTCAACTTGGCGGCTGTAAAAGGAGAATCTGGACTTCTGGATGAGGCCAACGACCTACTTCTGGAAGCATTGGGCATCTATGAGAATCAGTCTAGCTTCAGAGGAATTGGCAAATGCTATGTTGATTTAGCCAATGTTTATGCGGCTTCCAGTACCCACGATCTGGCGGTGCATTACCTTCTGAAAGCAATTGAACTTTACGAGGCCGATACTTCATCTTCCAAAGACGGAGATCTTGCCTTAGCCTATTTCAATCTGGCAAACTCTTATACCGCGCTTGGCGATTACGAATTTGCGTTGGACGGTTATGATCGTTCGGTTCATGTATTGAAGCAAAGATTCGGGCCGCACGCACATATTATCGGACTGCTTGGAAAGTCTTATGCATTGTCTAAATCAGGTCAGGGTTCAGAGGCTTTGTCCTTGGTGGAGGAAGCAATGTCAATTTTAGCTAGTGCCGAGCAACTCAAGTATCTGCTGGGGTATGCTGAGATGCATCGAGCATTGGCACTGGCAACTCTTGAAAGAAAAGCCGAGGCCGAGGATGCATTCGAAATTGCATTTGCCAAAGCCATTGAAGTGGAAGATGAAGTCCTTCTGATTACTACAGAGTACTTGGAATTCTTGAACTCTAACCGGCAGTTTAAAACAGCTGAATCACTGATTGGGAAATACCAGAATCTGACCATTTCTGAGCCAAATGACCTTTCCTTACAATTGCGGTTTCAGCAAGCCCAACGAGTTACATTAGAAGGACTAGGCCAAGAATCAGCTCAATTGGATGTTCTGAACCACATCGTCTTATTGAAAGACAGTCTGGACAATATCTACGATCAATTTCATACCAAAGAACTTCATCAGAGATACAAAGCAGATGTGCTGAAGAAAGACAAGGAGTTGCAATCGGCACAAATTGCGTTGCTGGAAAGAAAGAACAGAGAGAAGCAATATTGGATTCTGATATCGGTGTTATCATTCATGCTCGCGCTGGGTTTTGGTGCTTATTTCTGGTACACAAGGCAATTGCGACTTAGATTGGCGCATTCAGAGTTGAACCGCGTTAACGAACAGAAGGAAAGACTTCAGGAAGAGGCAAAATTTCACGAAGAAAATGCAAAGTTAAAGGTTGAGTTGCTTGAAAAGCAGAAGCAAGAATTGCTGGCCTGTGCCATGGAAATGAATGCGGTGAAAGAGAACATTCGGAAGATTCTTGCAGATCAGAAAGAAGAAAGGGATGCTGGCAAACTGAAAAAGGCAATTGATTCGCTCGTGCGTGACCAAGCGTTTACCGAGCGACTGTTGGACAAATTCAAAAGTATCGACCCGAATTTCATCAATGCGCTGTCCAAGAAGTTTCCAGAACTCACTAAAAGCGAACTCGAATTTTGTGCGTTGCTGAAACTCGGACTTCACAACAAGGAGATTGCCCAAATACTTCAAATATCTCACGATAGCGTGATCAAGAAAAAGTACAGGTTGACTCAAAAGCTTCGGGCAGCAGAAGGAATGGAGGTAAGCGAGGTGCTGAAAACCATTGGCCGTCCATAGCGGCTTCTGCTCAAAATATGTTGTTGTCCATGTTTTGTCCATGCTGATTTTGTAACATCAACAGAGGCTTTGTGTAGGATTGCGAAAACAATCCTCACGATGAAAAAAACCTTGTTCGGCCTCTTATTGACTGCCCTCTTTTCGGTCAATTTTGGCTATTCTCAGAATCACGCCCTTGTATTTGACGGCACAGGCGACTATGTCTCCATAAGTGATGATGCCTCATTGGATATTACCTCCTCAATTACGGTAGAAGCATGGGTCAAACTAAATGCGTTTGGAGATTTTGGTAGAATATTAATTAAACCTGGAACGGGCTCAAATGCCGTAGAGGATTGTGCCTATTTCCTTGGCTTTAACGGTGCTGGAACGACTCCTCGTTTCGGTTTCGAAACATCTACAGCCGCCACCGTAGATTTTACCTCCTCTAAAACGGTCGCATTGAACACTTGGAATCACATTGCCGCTACATACGATAATGCCACTGGAGATGCCTTTCTTTATCTCAATGGAGAGCTTGTTGGAACAGCTTCGGCTACAGGCACTCTCATTAGTACGGCTACAGACCTCACTTTGGGCGCAAGCAAATCAGGAACCGAGCCCATAGAGTATGAGCTGGAAGGAGAGTTGGACGAGGTACGAATTTGGAGTACGGCCAAGTCTCAAGCAGAAATTCAGGCAAGTATGTACTCTCAACTGGCTGGCTCGGAGTCAAATCTTGAAGCATATTATCAGGCAAGTGATGGTTCTGGCTCCACCTTGACAGATAATAGTTCCAATTCAAATGACGGGTCTTTTGTAAACGATACAGATTGGCTCAACAGTGGAGCTCCTGTTACACGAACGGCTTTAGATTTTGATGGAGTTGATGAGTACGTTGACCTAGCGGTTCCAGCTCTTTTTTCCGATATGACCAATAATGATTTTACCATTGAAACGTGGGTCAGCTTTGATGACCTCGTTGCCTATGATAATCGGACACGGATTTTTTCTCTCTCTGTAGATTCTGACAATATGCTGCACGTGATGATCGCTTCTAACACTCGGCCTGGGGCGTTCTTGTACGTTGATGGAACATGGTACCGTTGGAGGAATTCGAGCGGGCTTTCTACCGATACCTGGTATCATTTTGCCATGTCTTGGGATGCAGATATAATGGATTTTAAATTTTACATAAATGGAGAGGAGCAGACATTTGCCGCAACTTCTGCCCCTGGTCATGGTACCGACAATTCCTTTAGACTTGCCAGCCGACCCGACCCCCTTGGTTCAGGATCAACTGATAACATGCATTTGAACGGGCGGTTAGACGAGTTCCGTATTTGGAGCACGGTAAGACCTCAGGATTCTTTGATCGCTTATATGCATCGTTCACTTACTGGAACGGAAACGGGTCTTGTTGATTACTACACTTTTGATGAAGGAACGGGTACGACCCTAACAGATATAACAGGTGGAAATGACGGTAGTCTTGTCAATATGGAATCTGGAACTGACTGGATTGATTCGGAAGCGTTCTTCACAAACACAGTTATAAATGCATCTGCAACAGCTGCCACATCGCAATTAGGTGCTGAGTTTGATGATTCTGGAAGTAGCGTTGGAACAGGAGAGTCTGTAGCTTTCAAAGGTGCCGAAACAGCCACTTCAAACACAACATCAGACCTTCCTGCAGGAGTTGTGAGAAGGTTCGTAAGAACATGGAAAGCTGAAGTAACTGGCACCACCACCGCAGATCTAACCATCGATTTTAGCGATGCGATAAGTGGATTGACCAACGACAACACCTCAACAAGTGTCTATTCATTATTGTATCGTTCAGGTACTTCGGGCAGTTTTTCTGAAGAGACCACAGCAAGCAGCATTTCTGACGATCAGATTACCTTTTCAGGAGTCAGTTTACAAGATGGATACTACACCTTGGCCATCGACTACATTTCGTGGCATGGTTCTTCATCTACCGATTGGAACACAGCCGCCAACTGGACGTCTAATTCAGTTCCAACAAGTAGCGACAACATTTGGATTCCGTCTGCACCGAGCAACCAGCCGCATGTTACTTCAAATCCTGCAACGCCAGCAGAATGCGGTGGTATAACGGTGCAAAGTGGAGCAACGCTGACCATTGAAGAGGGTAAGGCGCTTACGGCTTCTGGAGATACCGATAATGAAGGAACAATCTTGATTGAAGCAGATGCTACAGGCATCGGTTCGTTCATCGATAATGGAACGATTACGGGTTCTGGAAGCTTCCAGATGGAGCAATACCTGACAGGTTCAGGAGGTGGCACACCTGATGGGCTTTTCTGGTACGTGAGCAGTCCAGTTGCCTCAGCAACAAGCAATGTTTACAACGCAGCTGGAACGGACAAACTTTGGAGTGAGGATGAGACCACCACCAGCTATCCTGCAATAACGAATAACGCTACTCCACTTGCCGTTGCTGAAGGCTATGTTGCCAGACTTGGAAGCAATTCCACGCTTACTTTTTCGGGAGGTGCGTTCAACACAGGCGATGTAAGCGCTAGTGGTCTGACCAGAACGGGCACAACTGAGCAGAACCGTGGCTACAATTTGGTTGGAAATCCATATCCGAGTACAGTCGATTGGGATGACCTCGGGAGAACCAACCTCGAGACCACCATGTGGTACAGAACCCACAACGGTTCTACAATGCTGTTCGATACATACAATGCTACAGGTATGGTCGGAACCAATAACAATGGTGGTGGTACCGTAGATGGCACCATTCCACCTACACAGGCCTTTTGGGTAAGGGTAGATACTGATGGAAACACGGGGCAACTGGACTTTGAGAATGCCGACCGCAGCCATGGAACATTGACCAGCATTTACAAGACCGAATCCGAAGAAGGCAACATCAGATTGACCTTGTCTGATGGTAACGTTGGAGATGAGCAGATCATCCTGTTCAACCCAGCTGCGCAGGATGGTTTTGATGATTACGACAGCCACAAGTTCTGGGCAAGTAATGTTCCACAGCTGTATTCCAATGTAAATGAAGATACATTGACCATCAACGGACTTTACAGTCCGCAAACCAACCCGACCGTACCGTTGGGGCTGAAAATTCCTTCTCAGGGAGACTACACTTTAGATGCTACTAGCATAACTTTCACAGAAACGCCAGTTCATCTGGAAGACACCTACTTGAATGTGTTCCAAGATTTGAATTCCAACCCGATATATGCTTTTACTTCAATGGAAGGAAATATCAGCGATAGGTTTATCCTTCACTTCTCTGCAATTACGGGAGTTGATGAGGCTGAGAGCGACATCCTCATTTACAGTTCTGCAGACCAGATACATATCAACCGAGCAGAAGCAACTCAGGCAACTGTAACGGTTCTTGATCTATCTGGCAAAACAATCCTTACCGAGAACATCAACACTCAGAGTGCCACCGTTCAGCTCAATGCGCCAATGGGCATCTACCTCGTAAGAGTTGAAACCGAAAACCAGACCACAACCAAAAAATTGACCATCCGATAAACCGACCATCATGCAAGAGAAAAAGAAACGAGTTTATAAGAGACCAGAGATAAGGAAGGTGTCAATAGACAATGAAATTTCGATGGTCATGATGTCATTCGGACCAGGTGGAGATCCTGAAAGTTCTATTATGAAAAAGATGAATCCGTTGAAGTGGTGGAGATGACCTATCTCCCAATTTTTTTGGCTGTCGACTGATTGTCGTCTGCCTTTTTAAGGTCAGGTTAATGGTCAGGAGTATGTTTGCGGAACGATTCCGTAGACCATGAAAAGATTACTCCCCGCACTCCTTCTATCTCTTTTTGTAGCCGTTTCTCATGCTCAAACCCCTTCTTTTGAATGGGTTCAGGGACTTGAGATTATTGGAACCAACCTCAGCGGTTCAAGATGCGAAGACGTAACGGTTGATGGTCAGGGAAATGTGATTTCCATTGGCTACTTCAAAGGCAATAACACCGACTTCGATACAGACCCTACATTCGGAGTACATAGCTATCTGCATGCTGGCAACAGTCAGTCGGGCTACGTTCAAAAACTGGATTCAGATGGCAATTACGTTTGGGCTGTGAATTTTGAGAACACGGACCTCTACAACCGAGCATATTCTCTGGATGTAGATGCAGCAGGAAACATCTACTGCACTGGCTTTTTTCAAGGTACGGTTGATTTCGAACCCGGTACAGGAGTTACCGAATTGACATCTGCAGGAGGGGCCGATGCATTCATCGTTAAGCTGAATTCTGACGGAACGTTGGGTTGGGCAAAACAGTTCACCGGGGATGGAGATGTGCTGGCCTACAGCGTTGTGCTAGATTCATCAGGAAACATTACCCTCGCTGGCGTATTTGAAGGAACCACAGATTTCGACCCTTCTGCTGGTGTTTCTAACGTTACATCCATCAGCTACTCAGACATGTTTCTTGCTAAACTGAATGCGGCTGGCGACCTGATCTGGGTAAAGCAGATAGGCAGCACAGTTCCTGGTAGTGGTCATGAAGAAGAATTGGAGCATACTGTAGATGACAACGGAAACGTTTTAATGACCGGTTTTTTCCACAGCACACTCGATTTTGATCCCAGCCCGAACACTTTTGAACTTACCAATGCGAGTGGCACAGACCTGTTTATTCTGAAATTGGATGCCAACGGAGATTTTGTCTGGGCAAAACAAGTTGGTGAAAACACCAGTGGAACAGTCATGGGAAGAGGAATAGATACCGATGCAGCAGGCAATGTATACGTAGCTGGAAGATTTACCAATTATCAGGATTTTGATCCAGGACCCGGTTTAGCTCAGATACCAGGAAACTCTACAGATGCATTCACTCTAAAATTAGATGCCAATGGCAATTTTGTTTGGGTACGCGAAATTGTAGGTGCCGATGAGGAGTCCGCAAGCGGAATAGCTGTAGCGCCAGATGGAACAAGTTACACGGTAGGAGCTTTTAATGGCTCTCCCGATTTCGACAACAGCTTAGGTACATTCACCTTAAGCGCACAAAGCTCAGTTTCGGCCGATGCGTACATCCTAAAACTAGATGCAGATGGCAATTTTGTGTGGGCGGGAGATTTTGGGTCTAGCTCTGGAGAAGCCGGCTACGCCATACATTTAGATGGTAATGAATCCATTTACGCGATCGGTTTTTACAGTGATCCGGTAGACCCAATTTACCCAGAAATGGATTTTGATCCAGGTCCCGGAGAGGCCACCATCTATTCGACCTCTTCAGACCCGCAAGGTTTTTTCACGTTGAAATTATCGCAGAACAGCAGCCCTGTTGGAATTGATAGCGGAGAAGAGGAAACCGGATTGATTGTCTTCCCAAATCCGAGCACAGGAAACATTCTAGTGCTAACGGATGCCACTTCCGAAAGCACTCTGAACATCTATGACATGAAAGGCAAGCTGGTTCATTCAGAGAGGGTTTCATCAAGTTCGGTAGACCTTTCACTTCCAGAGCAAAAAGGAATCTATTTGCTCAGAGTTGAAACTGACAAAGCTGTATATAGCGGCAAAATCATTCATCAGTAGTTGAATCAGGGCCAATTGTGAATAATCCGATTCAAAGGAGTTGGAAAGCTTAGGGTGGTTTCACTTTTACCTCAACAACTATTTGCCTGTTGGAGTTTGTAGTAACTAATTTGCAGGCCTGTTTGACGTTGTGGTGTTCAGAATTCTACTCCTCATATTGTTTTGCTCAGTCTCGGTGCTTGGTCAGTCTAAAGTTGACAGCCTGACCGCGTTACTTCCCACGATAAAAGGGAACGAGAAGGCTGATCTACTGATTCAACTTTCGCGAAGCACTGGAAGAATAGATCCTGACAAGGCGCGGGAATACGCAGCCGAGGCGTTGGAATTGGCACAATCCATCGGCTACACAGAAGCTGAAACCACTTCTCTTATGTGCCTTGCCACGTTGGATAGTAGAAATGGAGATTTTGAAGAAGCCGAAAAGAACTCACTCCAAGCGTTAAAAATTGCTTCCGAAGGTTCACTGACCGAAGAGTGTTCTAAGGCGGGAATTGTGCTTGGCAATCTGTATTTCAGGCAAGAAGAACTCTCTCGGGCATTGGAAGTTTACATTACTGGTCTCGCAAACGCTGAGAAGGTCAATAATACGCAGCACATTTCCACTTATCTCATCAATATTGGAACTATAGAGCAAGAGTTGGGGCATTTTGACGAAGCTGAGAAATACTTTCACAGAGCACTAGAACACATCAGGCAACAGGATAGTAGGTCTGACCCGAATGGAGTGAGTACCGATCTGGCAGCAGGCGTTAAGATCAATCTCGGAATTATAGAAAATGAGAAAGGCAACTTTGAACGGGCTATGGAGTGGTTCGAGAAAGCCCTAGACCGATTTTCAAGTACAGATAATCAGTATTACGTTGGTCAAGTGCTCTCTAACATGGGAAGAGCGCAAGAGTCAATGGGTCAGTTTGATGAAGCAAAAGAAAGCTTTGTTTCCGCTGGAAAGATTGCTGAAAGCATGGGAAACCAACTTTCGCAAACCCAAGCCACGCTCAACATCGCACGGATATTGTTCAAACAGAATAGATCGGAAGAGTCACTTGCGCATGCCCAAAAGGCACTAACCTCATCAGAAGAGCTGAAGCTTTGGTCGCTCACAAGCCAAGCCAATGAAATACTTGCCGATCTGAGCGAAAACGAAGGGGATTTCAAAGAAGCATTAGCCTACCGTAAAGCTTACGAAGTGGCCAGAGATACGGCCATCACAAGGGAAAATGCAAAGGAACTCTCCAAGGTGCTAAAACAGTTTGAGTTTGAGAAGCTTCAGTTGAAGACCGAACGTCAGGAACAGGAAATGATGGTAAAGTCGTTGAAGCTGCGCCAAAGGAATATTCTTTTGGTGGGTGTTTCTTTCATCTTGATACTGCTTACCGCACTCTTCTGGGCCTATCGAAGAAAAGCCGTGAGCGATCTGGAACAAGCCGACCACGGTAGGAGAACAGCCGAAGTTCGAGCGCAGCAATTGGAAGAAGAGCTTAAAGTTGAGCGTGAGAACCTGATGAATTACACGAAGAAGCTTTTGGCCGATGCACCTGTTGAGGATATGCAAGACAATGGAAACGATGATCCAGAGAAATCGGCATCCGAACTTAGAACCAGCATTATGAACGACAAGGATTGGGGAGCATTCAATGCGCTCTTCGATTCGGCTTACCCTGGTTTCATTGAAAAATTAGAAGGAGCGTTTCCTGACCTTACCCTGTACGAGCAACGCTTGCTTATGCTGATTAAGCTTCGTTTGTCAAATAAAGAAACGGCAACTATCCTCGGAATTTCAAGGGAAAGTGTGGCGCAGGCAAAATATCGGCTTCGTAAAAAACTTGCTCTGGACAGCACGGGAGACATCGAAACGCTACTATCCAACTTCGCATAGCAAGTAGAAATTTACGCACATGTCGACTCATTGTCGAGTGTGAATTTTGTTCAGTCACCATACATTCGTCTCAAGTAAGCGTGGCTTACAATTTCAGACGAAACCATAACCAACCACCACTTTATGAAATCTATTTACTCACTCGTTGTCGTTCTAGTCGCGGCTAGTCTTAGCACCATAGCGCAAACAACTGAAACCTTTGAAACGGAAACTACAGGCGCAACCACCTTTACCGATAACAGCCAAGGATTCACCATCACCAACGGCTCTGGCGAAACCACCTACGATATTGAGTTCTTCAGCGGAGGCGGTTGGAATGGTTCTGGAGCGGATAACAGGTTCATTGATAATTCTTCAGGAACTCCGACTCAAGAAGATGGGTCATCTTTTACCATAACCACTTCTGATGGAACCGACATCGCCATCAAAAGCCTCTATATCTTTATTGCAACACGGAGTTTAGGAACAGCTTCCAGTACACTGACCATTACGGGTAAGAAAAATGGAAGCACTGAGTACACAATTGTGAAAAGCTCGGGTTTTTCTAACGTGGTAACGTTTAGCCCGAACAATGGCTTTACGTACATAGACTTCAGCACTGAAGATGGTTCTGACAACTCAAACACAGCGGTTGATGAACTTATTTTTTCAAGTACGGGCAATGGCGATTACCTAGCCGTAGATGCCTTTACTTGGGATGTCGTTTCAGTACCAACTTGGGATGGGTCCTCATCCACAGATTGGAACACTGCGGCTAACTGGAGCACTAATTCGGTTCCTACTTCTGGTACAGATGCGATTATTCCATCCGCCCCGAGCAATCAGCCACATGTTACTTCAAACCCAGGTACTCCTGCCGCATGCGCTAATTTGACAGTTGAAAGTGGTGCCTCGCTGACCATCGATGCAGGAAAAGCGTTGACCGTTAGCGGAGCAACAGATAATGACGGAACCATACTTATAGAAGCAGATGCAACGGGCATCGGCTCGTTCATCGACAATGGAACCATTACAGGTTCAGGTTCTTTCCAGATGGAACAATACTTGACAGGAAGCGGAGGAGGAACTCCTGATGGCGTGTTCTATTACGTAAGCAGCCCGATACCGAATGCTACAGCAGCCACTTACGGAATTCCTGCCAGCAACAAACTGTGGGTTGACGATGAAGCAACACAGGCTTATCCCGAATTGACTTTCGGGGCCATTCCGCTGGAAGTGGGTCAAGGTTATTCCGCAAGAATGGGCTCCACAGGAACGGTAACATTCAACGGCTCAGCTTACAACACTGGAAGTATTTCTGAAGGAGGTCTTACCAGAACAGGCACTTCTGCTGCAAACAGGGGTTATAATTTAGTTGGAAATCCATATCCGAGCATGGTTGATTGGGATAATCTTGGAAGAACCAATCTCGAGACCAGCATGTGGTACAGAACGCATAATGGTTCTACCATGCTATTCGATACCTACAATGCCACAGGAATGGTCGGCACGAACAATAACGGTGGCGGAGCCGTAGATGGAACTATACCACCCACGCAGGCATTCTGGGTAAGAGTTGATGCGGACGGAAACACAGGTCAGGTTGATTTTGAGAATGCTGACCGCAACCACGGAACGTTGAGTGGTATTTACAAAGTGACGCAAGAAGAAGGAATGCTTCGAATGAATCTGTCTGACGGTAGCGTGTGGGACGAGCAGGTCATTTACTTCGATGCTTCGGCAAATGATGCATTTGACAACTACGACAGCCGCAAGTATTGGGCAAGAGGTATCCCACAACTTTACTCGAACATCGATGAGGATACGCTGACAATCAACGGCCTTTACAGTCCGCAGACCACGCCATCTGTTCCATTGGGAATGAAACTTCCAGCACAAGGAGACTATACGTTGAATGCATCCAGCATCACATTGTCGCAAACACCTGTTCATCTGGAAGACACGTATCTGAACGTTTTCCAAGACCTGAACTCAAATCCGAACTACGCCTTCACATCAATGGAAGGCAGCATCAGCGATAGGTTCATCCTTCACTTTTCTGCAATTACTGGAGTGGGTGAGGCTGAAAGCGACATCCTTATTTACAGCTCAGCCAATCAGATTTACATCAATCGTGCGGAGGCATCAAACGCATTGGTTACCGTTTTTGATCTCTCTGGCAGAACCATCCTGACAGAGAATATCAACTCTCAGAATGCCATCATTCAACTCAATGCGCCAATGGGCATCTACCTCGTAAGAGTTGAAACCGAAAACCAGACCACAACCAAAAAATTGACCATCCGATAAATCGACCATCATGCAGAAGAAGAAACCCTACAAAAAACCAGAAGTAAAGAAGGTCAAGATCGATAACGAGATATCAATGGTCATGATGTCTTTCGGGCCAGGAGGAGATCCTGAAACCTCCATCATCAAAAAGATGAATCCGCTGAGGTGGTGGAGGTAAACACATATTTAGAGAAAAAGAAAAGGGTCGGTAAGCAATTCCGGCCCTTTCTGTTTTCAGGCTCCAGCAAAACGGTGGTTGTTTGTTCTCAAAGTTTTCAGGGTTAGATTGTTTAATACTATATACAGACCCTGTTTCCCTGTATTTAACCAGACATTTATCTTGGGGATACCATAAACCACCACATTACAACACATCATGAAAAGTATTACTCGTGCTAAGTTCATAACAATTGCCCTGTTTTTCCTTTGTTCCATTCAGTTCGGTTGTCTGGCTCAGGATTGGGACCAAATGATCAAGGTGGCGGCCTCCGGAAGAAATAGTTATGACTACTTCGGAACGAGTGTGGCCATTAGCGGAAACTACGCCATTGTGGGAGCCCCCGATGAAGATGAGGACGCTGCCGATGCCAACACGTTGAGTGAAGCAGGTTCAGCCTACATATTTGAACTCTCTGATGGCAGCTGGACTCTGATGCAAAAAATAGTTGCTTCTGACCGTGCAAGCGGAGAGTACTTCGGTCTAGACGTTGATATTGATGGTAACTATGCCATTGTTGGTGCTTATTATGGCGGAGACCTCAACGGAGCAGCTTACATATTTGAGTTGTCTGGTGGTACGTGGAGCCAGCAACAGAAATTGGTGGCTTCTGATGGGGATTTCGATGACCGATTCGGATACAGCGTAGCTATTAGTGGTAATTACGCGGTGGTTGGGGCTTATAGAGAAACTGAGGATGCGGCAGACGCGAATACGCTAAGTGATGCAGGTTCTGCTTACGTTTTTGAACTGTCTGGTGGTACATGGAGTCAACAGCAGAAGCTTGTAGCTTCTGATAGAGCTGCGGATGATGAATTCGGCTACAATGTATCCATCAGTGGCAATTACATTTTTGTAGGTGCCTATGACGAAGACGAAGATGCCGCTGGGGCAAATACACTTTCCTCAGCTGGCTCTGTCTATGTTTTTGAATTGTCTGGCGGAACATGGAGCCAATTGCAGAAGCTGGTTGCTTCTGATAGAGCAAGTAGCGACAACTTCGGTAAGACTGTAGATGTCAATGGCAACTATGCCATTGTAGGTGCTCACCTGGAAGATCAGGATGCAGACGGGCTGAATACACTTTCAAGTGCGGGCTCTGCCTACGTCTTTGAGCTATCTGGCGGTACATGGACCCAACAACAGAAACTGGTAGCTTCGGACAGAACTGGCAGCGATCAGTTCGGGACAAGTGTGGCCATCAGCGATTATTATGCAATTGTTGGTGCTAGTTTGGAAGACGAAGATGCTGACGGTGCGAATACGATCAGCGGTACTGGTTCCACCTACATTTTTGAACGTTCGGGCAGCAGTTGGAGTCAGCAGCAGAAGATAGTAGCTTCCGATCGTGCCATAAATGATCGGTTCGGAAACAGTATAGCGATTGATGGTAATTTCTGTATTGTGGGTGCATATTACGAAGACGAGGATGCCTCAGGGTTAAACACCGAGACACGAGCAGGGTCAGCTTATCTGTTCAGTCAGGCCATGCTATGGGCCGGCAGTACCAGCACAGATTGGAACGATGCCTCAAATTGGAGTTCGAATTCGGTGCCTACAAGTTCAGATGTGGTTGAGATACAAAGCGACCCTAGCAACCAACCTCATGTTACATTAGACCCGGCCACTCCTGCAGAGTGTGCCAACCTTACCATAACAAGCGGGGCAACCTTGACAATAGATGCAGGAAAGGCTCTGACTGTAAATGGCAACCTCGACAACGAAGGCACGATTCTGATTGAAGCGGATGCGACAGGCATCGGTTCGTTCATTGATAACGGAACAATAACAGGTTCAGGTAGTTTTCAGATGGAACAGTACCTAACGGGTTCTGGAGGTGGATCATCTCCCGATGGACTGTTTTACTATGTCAGCAGTCCTATACCGGATGCAACGGCTGCTACCTATGGTATTCCGAGTAATAAACTGTGGGTGGCGGATGAGACAAATCAATCTTATCCACAGTTCACTTTCTTCGGCATTCCGCTTGCGGTTACGCAAGGCTATGTTGCGCGTATGGGAAGCACTGGTGTCATCACCTTTGATGGTTCGTCATTCAATACAGGAGACCTGAGTGCCAGCGGCCTTACAAGAACAGGCACCACAGAACTCAACCGAGGTTACAATCTTGTAGGAAATCCATATCCAAGTACAGTAGATTGGGACGACCTTGGAAGAACCAACCTGGAGACGACCATGTGGTACAGAACCCACAATGGTAGCACCATGCTGTTTGACACATATAATGCAACAGGAATGGTCGGAACTAACAATAACGGAGGCGGAACCGTGGACGGCACCATTCCTCCAACGCAAGCTTTTTGGGTTAGAGTGGATGCAGATGGAAACACAGGGCAACTGGATTTTGAGAATGCCGACCGTAGTCATGGAACATTGGCAGGTATTTACAAAACGGAACCACAGGAGGGACTTGTACGATTGGCGTTGAGCAACGGAACGGTTTCAGATGAGGCCATTGTGATGTTCGATGCCTCTGCACAGGACAACTTTGACGATTACGACAGTCACAAGTACTGGGCAGCGAACATCCCACAGCTCTATATGAACTTGGCCGAGGATACCATCGCCATCAATGGGCTGAACAGCACCGCCACAAATCCCACCGTTCCCTTGGGAGTGAAAATTCCTGCACAGGGTAACTATACGCTGAATGCATCTAGTATTACATTCACAGAAACGCCAGTTCATTTGGAAGACACCTACCTCAACATCTTCCAAGACCTGAATGCGGAACCGAGCTACGCTTTCACTTCAGATGCGGGCAACATCAATGATAGGTTTATTCTTCACTTTTCTGCCATTACAGGAGTTGATGAGGCTGAAAGTAACATCCTCATTTACAGCTCATCCAATCAGATTTATATCAACCAAACGGAAAGCAGTCCAGCGTCTGTAACGGTTCTTGATTTGTCAGGCAGAACCATCCTTACGGAGAACATCAACTCGCAGAATGCCACCGTTCAACTCAATGCTCCCATGGGTATTTACCTAGTGCGAGTTGAGACCGCAGACCAAAACACAACCAAGAAATTGACCATCCGATAAATCGACCATCATGCAGAAGAAGAAACCCTACAAAAAACCAGAAGTAAAGAAGGTCAAGATCGATAACGAGATATCAATGGTCATGATGTCTTTCGGGCCAGGTGGTGATCCTGAAGCATCCATCATCAAAAAGATTAATCCGCTGAAGTGGTGGAAATAATGCTGACCGCATAGGTTATCAGATTTGTCTTCAGTACATCTGTATTTGGTCTGAAGTCTTAGAAGGCCACATAACCAAGACTTTTTTATTTGAAACGCAACGTGGAAAAAGGTTAGGCAAAAAACATCGAGAGTTCTGCAACCCTACGCTATTCTTGCCGTACGCACCGCAAGTCAAACCAGAACGTTCAATGAAAAAAATCTTTACTGCACTTTCCCTTCTTCTATTCATGTATTCAACCCAAGCACAGGACATCATGGTCTCTGGCGCAGGAACCTCGGATGTTAACGGCTTATACGTTGAAAACGGCACCTACAATGGTAAACCCAAGTATGAATACTCTGGAAGTTTTGATGACTACGCCATTGTGTGGGAATGTCATTGGTTCGGCCCTTGCGATGGGTGGTATTTAATGACTGATTATGGAGGGTTTTACGATGACCCGCCTTATTTTACTTGGGATGCTGGTGCTACTCCACCAAGCACAGGATGGGAGGATGCATTTGGCAGCAATCCGGCACCAACAGTCGGTCCTGCCGGCCCCATGTTGTCTTACAGCTCAAGCCTGTTCAGAGAGAGCTCAGCAAATGATGGGTCTATTTCAGGCAGCACCAATGACTTTACCATTTCGCACAATGGTTTTGGTGGAAATGTGTTTACCGGAACCAACGGAGAAGATTTTGTAACTGGTAGTAAAGTTACTGTAACCAATCTGCCAACCGGACTGGCAGTCTCAATCGTACGTGTGTCAGATACGGAACTTACGTTTTCTCTAAGTGGCAATGCAACCAATCACGCAAACGCACAGGATGTTTCGAACCTTACGATAGCATTTCAGAACAGTGCTTTCTCTGGTGGTGTGGCAACTGACATAAATAATTATCAGAAAAATGATTTCGAAATCAATTTTATCCAGAAGCACACTGTGGCCAGTAGTGGAGCAGATTTTACAACCATTGCAGCTGCAATAGCTGCGGCAGATGATTATGATGAGATATGCCTCAGTGCTGAAACCTTTACAGAAGTGGGGCTTACAGTAACCAAGGCGCTGACTTTTAGAGGAGAAGGTGCTGGACAGACGATCATTCAGGCTTCAGCCACACCAAATTCTGGTGGAGGACGGATATTCAATATCTCAAGCACACCAGATGTTATCAAATTTTATGACCTTACCATTCAAAATGGTGACGTATCTGGAGGGAATCCTTACTCTGCTGGGATTTATTCACAGAGCACTCTGGAAATGTATAGATGTGAGATTCTAGATTGCCGTAGTACTGCGACTGCGGCAAATACCGCTGCTGGTATTGCTACAATAGCAGGATCTGATGATTATGTGGTTCTGGAAGATTGCCTTTTTGAGGGTAATAGTGCAACTACTTCTGGTAGTCAAATGTCAGGGGGCGGAGTATTCATTCAGTCATCTGGTAATAATGAGATTACCAACTGTACCTTTGTAAATAACAGCGTATCCGGAGGGGGTGGCTCAGGTCAAGGCGGTGGCTTATATTGCGGTAGCGGTTCGTTTGTTATTTCAAACTCCACTTTTAGCAACAACACCGCCTCTTCAACTGGTGGCGGCATCTATACTCAAACTGGGCTTACTCTTAAAAATGTCATCTCGTACGGTAATACGGCCTCTTCAGGAACAGATTTTTACCGCTATGTTCAAACTACAAATGCCAGTAATTGTATTATTGGCGGTTCTGCAGCGAACTCTGGGGCAGCCATTAACGGTACATCAAGTAGCGTTTCTTCGAGCAACCCGATGTTACAGAGTTTGGCAGACAACGGTGGGCCAACGGAAACCATTGCACTTGGCGTTGGGAGTCCCGCCATTGATGCAGGTTTGAGCGGGGAAACTGAATTGGATCAGCGTGGTTATTTCAGAAACGGTGTTCGGGACATAGGCTCCTATGAGTATGAGGGAATCACCAATGTATGGAATGGTTCTGAAGATACAGATTGGACCAACGCGAATAACTGGGCTGATGGAACAGTACCAACTTCCGGAGAGGACGTGGCCATTGCACCGGCTACCAACAACCCTGAAATCTCAGGTACACCTGCTTCTCCAACACAGGTTGATGAACTTTACGTGTTAGATGATGCAATTCTAGTGATTGGAGCTGGCAAGGCACTTTCAACTTCTGGAAACACCGACAACGAAGGCACAATTTTAATAGAGGCAGATGCTACGGGCATTGGTTCGTTTATAGATAATGGCACCATTACAGGCTCTGGAAGTTTCCAGATGCAGCAATACCTGACGGGATCGGGTGGAGCAACACCCGATGGATTGTTCTGGTATGTGAGCAGTCCCGTTGCCTCAGCAACAAGCAATGTTTACGATGCAGCCGGCACAGATAAACTATGGAGCGCAAATGAAGTAACCCAAAGCCACCCGGCCATAACCGATAATGTTACTTCGCTTTCCGTTACGAAAGGCTATGTAGCTAGACTAGGAGCAACTGACACCAAGACGTTTACTGGCGGAGCGTTCAATACTGGAGATTTAAGTGCCAGCGGGCTTACTAGGACTGGAACTTCCGCCCCAAGCAGAGGCTACAACCTGGTTGGTAATCCATATCCGAGCACCGTCAATTGGAATGACCTTACCAGAACAAACTTGAAAACAAGCATGTGGTACAGAACCCATAATGGCAGCACCATGCTTTATGATACATACAATGCTAGTGGCATGGTTGGAACCAACAACAATGGCAGCGGCACAGTTGATGGCACAATTCCGCCAACGCAGGCATTCTGGGTATTGGTTGATGTGGATGGAAACACGGGCCAACTGGATTTTGAGAATGCCGACCGCAGCCATGGAACGTTGGCCAGTATTTATAAGACCGAATCCGAAGAAGGCACCATCAGACTGGCACTCTCTGATGGAAATGTTAGCGATGAGCAGATAATTCTGTTTAACCCTGCTGCGCAGGATGGATTTGATGATTATGATAGCCACAAGTTCTGGGCAAGCAACGTCCCACAGCTTTACTCTAACATCCTAGAAGACACCTTGACCATCAACGGGCTTTACAGTCCGCAAACAAACCCGACCGTTCCGTTGGGAATAAAACTTCCATCACAGGGAGACTACACGTTGAATGCCACAAGTATCACATTCACAGAAACGCCAGTTCATTTGGAAGACACGTATCTGAACGTGTTCCAAGACCTTAACATCAACCCGAATTATGCCTTCACATCTATGGAAGGCAACATCAGCGATAGGTTCATTCTTCACTTCTCGGCCATTACAGGAGTTGATGAGACTGAAAGTGATATCCTTATTTACAGCTCAGCCAATCAGATTTACATCAATCGTGCGGAAGCATCAAACGCGTTGGTTACCGTTTTTGATCTCTCTGGCAGAACCATCCTGACAGAGAATATCAACTCTCAGAATGCCACCATCCAGGTCAACGCCCCAATGGGCATTTATCTGGTAAGAGTTGAAACCGCAGAACAGACCACGACCAAGAAATTGACCATCCGATAAACCGACCATCATGCAGAAAAAGAAAGCCTACAAGAAACCAGAAGTAAAAAAGGTCAAGATCGATAACGAGATTTCGATGGTCATGATGTCATTCGGGCCAGGTGGCGACCCTGAAAGTTCCATCATCAAAAAGATGAACCCGCTCAAGTGGTGGAGGTAAAACAAGTTTAAAACAATGAAAGAAAGGGCATCAAATGATGCCCTTTCTTTTTTGGTTCACTAAGTAGACAACTTTGTATTTGTCTTAGTTTAGGCTGGAATTTCAACTTAGTATTTAATGCAGAATCGGGGTTGGCGTTTTTACGGATTGAGAGTTTTGGCTTGCGGTGCTATTCTGATAGCATGTTGGTCTTTTCTAAAGCCTATCGCTCGAAAATATTACCGAAACAAGGTTGAGGATGCACGGATTCAATGGGTTGAAAGTATTGGCGATAATGTGTTGGGCTCACGGTTTTTCATTCCGTGCGACAACGATGATTTCATCTGGTATCTGAAACTCAGAAGGAAGAAACCGCGAATTCAGTCTGGAAACATGGACGCGGCCCTGCTTGATTCACTAAAACGGCTCATCGCGCTCTGGCCTCCAGAATTATCGAACTACATGAACAACCATGTTCGCGAGGTTTGGGTGGTTAAGAATTTGGGGGCATCTGGTCATATTTTCACTCACGACAACGCCACGTTTACCATCGTAATTGATGAATCGGTCATTGGGATGAAGCCCAACGACTGGTTCAGAAAAAAGGAGAACACCATCGTTGATTTGGACAGAGCGCGGTTGCATCATCGAATAGAACACGATTCTGTTGACGTGCCTGAACGATTGCTCGAATCCATACTGATACACGAGTTGGCCCATTGCATCGGCATCAGCGAAGGTTGGACAACCGATATTGAAGGAAGAACCGAACTTCCAGAGAAACTAAGCGTGTTTGAGGGGGTTTTTGAATTGCCAGAATCTCGGCCAGTAATGAAGGATTGCTTACGAGAAAAGTTTCCTCAATTACGTTATTACAAGAGCGAAGATAAGCTGACAGAAAGCGAGTATGTTGAGCTTCTCAGATTACTCGGTAATTCAGAGTTTCCATCGCTTTACGGAACGGTTTCAGATCTCGAATTCTTTGCTGAATACTTCTATGCTTACGTCCATTGTCAAATCCAGAACAGACCATTTTCTTACACAGTTGTAAATGAGAACGATACGTTGGTTCACATCAACACACCGATTTTTGAACAGATGAATGCTCAGCGTTTACAATTGATGGCAGAGGTTTTTGACGGGCTCAGAGAAAGCGATTCGCAACCGAAACACAAGAACGCTGAAGGAATCAATTAACAATTACTGTTAGAAACTACTCCGCTGTCTAGATCAAAACAATTACCGCAGCGGATTACCTTGCCGAACGAAAACAATGAACAGGTTACACATGAAAACACGAAAAACATATTCGAAACCAGCCGTAAAACGAGTTAAAATTGACAACGAGATCAGCATGGTAATGATGTCGGTTTCATCTCCTTCAAGTCCGTTTGGTATTCCGTTGAATCCGCTAAAGTGGTGGAAGTAGAAAAGACAACCAAAAACTTCAATCTAAGGCATCCCAACGGATGCCTTTTTGTTTATTTGAACGTCTAAAAGCAGTAAGATGAACCTGACTCAGATAGCCCAAAGCAGGGAGCGTTTCGCTACCAAACAAATTGGAGAAGAACTTGTGCTTGTTCCAATTGAGAAAAGCGTGGCCGATATGGATAGGATGTTTACGCTTAACGAGGTTGGAAGATTTGTTTGGGAAAATCTCCAAGAAGATTCTACCACGGAGAAACTGTTGGGAGCGGTGCTTTCTGAATTTGATATTGATCAGGAAACCGCTTCGACAGACCTGCAGCAGTTCCTTTCTCAGCTGGAAACGATGGTAAATGAGTGAGATTCGGCTTAGAATAGCGGATTTCGAAATTGGAATTCTCAGCACTTCTGAGTTTAAAATTGAGCTGGACGAAGGATACAATTCGTTCGTATCGAATGAGTCTTCCTCCAAACCAGATGTAACCGTTCGTGTGCATGTTGGTTTTCCTGATGGTTTTCTGAAAGCCGAGAATGTGATTTACGAAGCCGATTTCAACGGCTCGTGTCTTTGGAAGGTCTTGAACACGGATAACGGATTGCGGTTTCATGTTTTCGACCCGAATACTCCTGACCGTCTGCAACAGATAGCCGATCTAAACGCGGATAAAACCGAATGGAACATCTACACTGAACATGTTTCAGAGAACGGCAAACAAGTGGTTGTGCCACTTGCATACCCAATGGGTCCATTGATCATGTACTATCTAACAGCCAAGTTTGATGCCGTGATGATTCATGGGTCGGGTATTTCAGACAGCGGTTTAGGACGGATTTTCACAGGCGTTTCTGGCAAAGGAAAGACCACCATGGCCAAGCTTTGGTTTGATGCTGAGGCGGAAGTTCTCAATGATGATCGACTCATCATCAGAAAATCTATAGATGGATACACCGTTTACAACACCCCGATGTTTTACGAAGATCGACCTCGATCGGCCAATCTACGTTCGATTCATTCCATCTATCACGCACCGAAAAACGAACAGACGCGGTTGCGTGGAGCCGATGCGCTGAATGGTGTAAGCGCCAACTTGATTCAGCATGGGTATTCAGCGGAGCTCATTTCTCATCATCTCAATTTTGTGAGTGAATTGATTAATACCATTCCCGTTTACCGACTTGGCTTTTTGCCAAACGCACAAGTAATTGACGTTGTCCGAAAGCATGACGAGCAACATGCTTGAAGCAATTAGCGAGGAATCGGCAAAAACCATTGGCAAAGAACTTCTTGCGTCCAACCGCAGCCTGAAGCTCAAACTTGGCGGATATAGCATGTATCCAACCCTTCTTCCGAATGATTTGGCTACTGTTGAACCCATTGAACTTTCTCAATTGAGGAAAGGACAAATCGTGGTCTTTGAGCAAAACGAAAAGTGGTTGGCTCACAGACTGGTCCGCGTAAAAAACAAGATTTACACAACACAAGGAGACAGCATTCTCAAACCAGACGCTTCATTGGCTCAAAACCAGTTGATCGGAGTCATCACGGAAGTTTGGCGCGATGGGAAGAAATTGCAATTATCTCAATCAGCCGCATGGTTTTTCACTCGCTTCAGGCCATTCCCTCAAATTCTTTCAAGGTTACTTCTGAAAGTTCGGAACAGACTACGAAAGCTGAATTTGCTAACGACCAAACACAACCCGTAGCGTTTTTACCGAAAGCTCAACAGGTCTGTACAGATACCACGGCAAAAGCCAATCGTCTTTTTTCAGATGATAATTCCGCCTCATAAAATCCTTCTTCGGAAACGTGTAACCCAACAGAAACCGTAGCTTTTCCCAATTCGTTTCCAACGATTTCAGATTCTTGGATTTTCGGTACAACTTGCTTTGCAGGATGCTTTCTGTCTTGGTAGCGCTGCCATCTAAAAAGCCAAGAAAAAGCCGTTCGGCATTCGACTTTGATTCCTCGCTTAAACTCAACTCAACGGGAACGTCAACATTCCAGTACTTCTGGCAAAGCCAAAGGATCTGCGCAACTTCCGAAACGCACCCCACTCTTTCATTCAAGCTTTCGAATCGACTCCAATCAAATGAAGTCCGAACCTTCAAAAACTCCCGTAGGTCACCAAAATTCAGAACCTTCAATTCGTTTCCTATGAGGTGTTTATGCAGATGAAGACAGAGATGTTGAAACAATAATTCGTCTGTAAACTGATGGATTTCCACCCCAAGGAACTTTTCAGGTTTTGCATCGTCCCAAAGTTCTTTGGCTGAAATTTTCAATCCCTGCGCCTGATTGTAAATGTGCGTGTGAAGCTCAATACTCAGCTGATTTTTTATCAAGGTGTAAGGATGTGCATGGGCTAGCTGTTCATCCTCTAATGCTGAATGCGAAATATGCGCTTTACACGCCCATCCTTTCTCCTCCATTAACGCCCTTGCCTTTTCAAGATCCTCTTCGCGAAGCAAAACATCAATATCGCTCAGGTGTCTTGTTCCAAGGTCTTCATAAACCTTCTCGCTCAGGTAAATTCCCTTTAGAGGAATTATGGGAATCTGACGCTGGTTGAGCAAGGACACAAAATCAGTGAAAATGCTTTGCAGAAGAATATTTCGCGTTAGCACCTGATTGTATGCGTTCTGCACCACACCCTTGACATTGGACGGAATTTCAGATTCTGGAATACATCGGGAAACGCTTCGATGCAGCAGCGGTGCTAAGTGCGTTCCGAGGCTTCGCTCAATAAAAAGTTCCCAATCGACCTCTTGCGCACTGATTCTCTCAGGAACAACCGAATTTTCGTGGAGACTGCTTCCTGTAAAAAGCAACTGAAAGGTTGCTGAAACTTGCATGGTCGGAAGATAAAGAACTTGGCTTGAACCAAAGGTCACCGGTCATAATGTGATTTTGCAATCGAACTACTCCAAAACAGCTTTATAAATCGCTCGATTTTCTTGGGCCACCAACTCGACAAAATAAATTTCAGCCACAAGTTCTAATACATAGGGGTCAAAAGTCAACCACTACAGAAGGAGCGCTGAAATGAACTCTGAAACATATATCACATTACAAGAGATTCTTTACAGCAACTACGCCATCCGTGAATCAAGGAGCTGTATAGTTCCTTCGTCTGAATACATAAAAAGCCACTCATGTAGAGTGGCTTTCCTTTGGTGGAGAATACCGGATTCGAACCGGTGGCCTCTACACTGCCAGTGTAGCGCTCTAGCCAACTGAGCTAATCCCCCAAGCGCGGCAAATGTAATTCTTTTTCAAGTTTTAGATTAGAGTCCGTGAATCTGCTGGAAGCCATAATTGAAACGCTTGAAATTGGAGCTTTGATAAGAAACAGCCCCGTATCTGGGGGTTCGATAAACAATGCATTTCAAGTTGAAACAACCCAAGGAAGGTTCTTCATTAAGCTGAATGATGCTTCTCGATTTCCAGACATGTTTGAGGCGGAAAAGCGCGGTTTGAAATTGTTAGGTCAGTCATCCTTTGTCATTCCTGAACCGTTTAAAGTTGGAACACTTGAAAATTCCCAATTCATTCTGATGGAATGGCTTGAAAAAGGCACTCCGAAAACTGGGTTTTGGGATGAGTTCGGAAGACACCTATCTGCATTGCATTCCATTACAAGCGAGCATTTCGGCTTAGATCATGGTAACTACATAGGTTCATTGCCTCAAAGCAATTCTGAACATGAAACTTGGGTAGACTTCCTTCGGGAAGAACGGCTCATTCCGCAAATGAAACTGGCTGAGAAACGTGGTCAATTGACCTCAAATATGAAACTGGGATTTGATGCGCTTTTCGCGGAATTGGAAAGCATTTTCCCGAAGGAGAAACCTAGCCTTTTACATGGAGATCTTTGGAGTGGTAACATGATGATTGTGCAAGATGGTACTCCATGCATTTTTGACCCTGCGGTTTATTTCGGACATCGGGAAATAGACTTGGCTATGATGGCGCTTTTCGGAGGGTTTGGTAATGCTTGGGTTGAAACATACAATGAAGTTTATCCATTGGAAAACGGCTGGAAAGACCGAATTTCAATAGGCCAACTTTATCCTCTCATGGTTCATGTAAATCTTTTCGGTGGTGGCTACCGGCAAAGCGTTGAGTCTATTCTTCAAAAGTTCATATAAAAAGAAAGGGCAGCCAAACGACTGCCCTTCCCGACCGAACAAGAATCGAAACCCATCAATCGACTCTCATGAATTTACGTGTTACGCTGAAGGCATCTTCCACATCCTGAATATTTAAGAAGTAGTAGCCTTCTGTCAGACCATCCAGATTCAACCTTACTTGATTTTCTCCAGAAGAAATTGAGCGTGAAGAAGTTGAAACGATCCTTCCTGTCAAATCAAGCACGTTGACGTTAACCGTTACGTCCGTTTCAAGATTGAAGGTGATGGAAGCATTTGTTCCAACCGGGCTCGGATAAACCTCACTTATGGCACCATCCAAGTCGAATTCCTCAATTCCGGTAGAGATAATCGATTCCGAAGCAAGAATCTGCACATCATCAACCGATGGCTGATCAGGACCGATTGTTACGATAGCTGGCTCGGTTGCCACGCCCAATTGCTCAACATATACTTTATATGTTCCGTAGGCCAAGTTGCTGAAACCAAACTGACCGTTACCATCTGTGTACGTGTAAGCTATAGCATTATCGTCTAGGTCGAGTAGCATAACCTGCATTCCTTCTAACGGATCGCCCGGGTCGGTTTTGTTGGCTCCTTGTGTTACATCACCACCAATAAAACCAGGGCCGCCCGGGTTGTTAGCCGCTATCAAAAAGATGTCTGCCGTAACCTGAGTATTAGCCTGACCAAGAGTAACAGTTTGTGCAAAACTCCAGAAAGGTGAGTTTCCGTAATATGTTGGCAAATGTCCACTGTAGTATTGGCTTCCTGGGTAAGCTGCCGCTTTAATCAAATAGTCGCCACAGGCCAGTGGACCAAAGAAGTAGTAGTTACCAGAATCCAATACCATGCTGTCAACAGCCGTTAACTGATTAGTGTTTGCATCAAACGTTATCAGGTAAACTACGCCTTCATCCAACGATTGGTTATTGCTGCCCGCATAAAGCTGTCCGCTGATGTAGCCACTGCAATTATTGCTACCTACCGTGATGGTCTGGCACTGCGTATCTGAACAGTTGTTCAGTGAATCAATCACATTCAAACATACAGTGTGAACCCCATTACTCAAACCTGGTGCATACGCCTCAAAACCATCTCCAAGATATTGGTTATCCAACGTCCAATAATAGTAAAGGCTATTGCTCTGAACTTGGGCAGAGAACGTGTAACCAATTGGAGTTGGACCTGAGCTGGTGAAAGCCGCAGAGCAGTTTCCAGTGTTGAAAGGAAGCAGGGTGTCACAAGCGGTTGCTGTACAACCTGCCTGATCAGTTGCAGTTACACAGTATGGTATTCCACCAACTAAATCTTGAGGCGTTAAGGTAATTGATTGGCCAACAGCTCCATTGGGAGTCCAATCATAGCTGACAAACCCACCGGTAGCGGTTAAGGTATAAACCAAACCTCCGCCAGTGGAATCTACCGTAGTTACTATATCCACTGAACAACCTTGATTAGCACCGCTGTAGGAGTAGCAAGCGGAAGAAGCGCAACCATCGCTGTCATTTATTATTACGCAATAATTACCTGCCTGAGATACGTTGATGCTCTGTGTGGTCTCTCCGTTTGGCTGCCAGAAGTAAGTAAATGGTGCCGAACCAACAGCTGATGCCGTAAGCGTTTCACCACCTAGAATCGGATTTACCTGAGAGCCAATTGTAACACCACAATTCAAATTGCCCCCCAAGTAAAGTGTGTCGCCATAACTGGAAGTACAACTATCGGCATCGGTTACAGTAACATATACGCCTACCGTTCCTCCATTAAACATGTGACTAACCGTTTGCGTGGAATATGAGGTTCCATCAACCCACCAGTCGTAGGTAAATGGTGCCGTCCCAGTTGGGTTGGCAGTAAACGTCCAAGTACCATTAATGCTATCGTTGGATGATGTAAAGCTGACATCACAGTTTCCAGATCCGGTTGCGCATATGGCAAACGTCAGGGTTGCATTATTTACGGTTCCCTGCATGTTCTGAACAGTCTGAACCACCGGAAGTAGAGCGCAAGGGTCGTAGGTAGAAACGTCAAAACTTACATTCGGCCCTGAGAGTGATCCATTGGTGATATTGATGAAGTAGTATCCGTTTGCATTGGTGGTGGCGCAAACGGAGTCTGACGGTAATGATGGGTTGTTTGATACATAGCTGACACAGACCTGATGGTTTGCAACCGCCTGCCCGCTTGCATCAAGCACATAGCCATCTATGAACATGTCGTTTGGATTTGGCTGAGCCAATACTCCTGTGGCCAGTAACAATAGAAGGCCGAGTGTTTTTAACGTTTTCATTACTGTTGATTTTAATTACGATTCAAATTTTGAAACCTCTGGTAAACCATGGAAACAAATCACTTCTATTTCTTACGCGTTCTGTTTCACTAGTTAATTATAAGTCAAACTCAGTACTCTTACTTTTTCAAATTTTTACATCCTCATCAGTCGACCCTCAAGAATTTGCGTGTTACACTGAAAGCTCCATCCTCTTCCTGAATATTCAACAGGTAGTAACCGTCTGTCAGATCATCCACATCAAACCTCACTTGATTCTCTCCGCTTGAAACAGAATGACTTGCGGTAGAAATGGTTCTTCCAGTTAGGTCAAGGATACTGATCTTAACCATCGCTTTTGTCTCGAGATTGAAGTTAATGTAAGCGTCATTCCCGACAGGGTTTGGGTAAACTTCGCTTATCGCTCCATCGAAATCGAATTCCTCGATTCCTGTTGTGACCAGCTCGTATGTTGCATAGATGTGAACGTCTCCTTCTGAAGGGTTATCTGGGCCGATAGTAACATAAGCTGGGATAGTGGGAACACCGAGGAGTTCAACATAAACCTGATAGGATCCGTAAGCCAGATTACTGAAACCAAACTCACCGTTTCCGTCAGTATATGTATGCGTAATTGCATTTCCGTTCAGGTCAAAAAGCATAACCTGCATATTGGACAATGGATCACCCGGATCTGTTTTATTGGCTCCTTGAGTAACATCGCCACCAATAAAGCCTGGACCCCCCGGATTATTGGCCGTGATCAAAATTACATCAGCAGTTACTTGCGGGGTTGTCTGACTGAGTGAGACTGTCTGCGCAAAACTCCAGAATGGCGAATTACCATAATACGTTGGAATATGATTACTGTAGTAGGGACTGCTAGCATCTGCTGCAGCTTTCACCATGTAATCTCCGCATGGCAGCGGACCGAACTGATAATCATTATCTGGGCCTAATGTATAGCTGTTTATAGCGGCTAACATATTGGTTGCCGTGTCGTGAGTAATGAGATACACCACCCCATTGTTTAGCGGCTGATTGTTCGAGCCTGCAAAGGCCTGACCAACAATGTAGCCGAAGCAACCATTGTTATTTACCGTGATGTTCTGACACTCCGTCTCGGAACAATTATTAATTGAATCAGTAACCGTTAAGCATATTTCATTGACTCCTACCGGTAGAGCCATTTCCATAATGGATACCGAGCTAACTACTTGATTATTGGCCGTCCACAAGTAATTCCAATCTGAGCTTTGAATATCCGCAGAGAATGTATGCTCTCCTGAGACTGAGTCAAGACCGAAATTTGTGAATGAGGCGTCACAAGGACCAGTGGTTATTGTCTGACATTGGGTATCCGAACAATTGGACACAGAGTCTACAACCGTCAAACACACCTCATTAACTCCATTAGGAAGCGATGTTTGCATAATCGATACCGAACTTATTGGTTGACCATTATTGGTCCACAGATAATCCCAATTCAAATTCTGGATATCTGCATTGAATGCATATTGCCCCAAAGAATCTGGGCCTAATGATGTAAACGCTGCATCGCAATCGCTTATGATGGTTTCGCATTGGGTATCCGTGCAGTTATTTAATGAGTCGGTTACCGTTAAGCAAACTTCATTAACACCGGTAGGTAAAGATGTTTGCAATATTGAGACAGAGCTAACCGCTTGATTGTTAACCGTCCACGAATAATTCCAATCACCTATCTGGTTGTCAGCGGTGAGCGTATAAGTACCAGTTGGTGTTGGCCCAGCCGTGGTAAACTCTGCGTTACATCCTGTAGCAAATGTGAGACATTGTGTGTCAAAGCAATTGTTCACAGAATCATTAACTGTGAGACAAACGGCATAAACCCCATTCGCCAAATTCTGGAGCGTTGCTTCATATCCACCACCGAAAACAGTCCCATCTACTAGCCACTGATAAGAGAGAGTAGAATCTTGAACATCTGCCGTAAATGTGTAGCCATTTTGGGTAGGGCCCGAGCTGACGAAAGCTGCATCACAGCCCGTGCTTCCTCCAATCGTGTCGCAAACTGTGTAAACACAGCCAGAAGCATTTGTAATATCCACACAGTAGACTCCAGATTGGCCAACAGTTATTTCCTGAGAAGTATCTCCATTACTCCAATCAAAAGAGAATGGCCCCACACCAAAACCAGTAGCGGAAAGCGTATAAAAGAGCCCAAGCGAATCCTGAGTTGTCGTGACCATGCCATCACAGATGATATTGCTGTCGGGTACAAGGGTAATGATCTCACAATAAGAGCCAACACAGTTGGTAAGTGAGTCGGTAACCGTTACACAAACCTCCACATCCACCCCTTGGGTTGGCACCAAATTTGGCGGTAGCGGAAACAGAAAATTCTGGGTGCTGGCCGTCCAAACCTGACCTCCGGCTGTCATTGTCCAAGAGTAAGAATTACCACTAGATTGAGTACCTGCATAAAGCAACTCTAGCGTATCAACAACCACTATGTTTCCATTTACATCTGGCTGATACCAAATATCGGCTGCGCAGCTTCCATTAGAGAACGGAAACAATATTTCGCAACTATGCGAAAGGCAGTCAAGTCCACCACCTATTCCGCTTACACAATATTGTTCGCCATTCGGGTTAATGCTTTGAAGAACGATGGACTGCGAAGTCTCTCCATTTGGCCACCATTGGTAGTTGTTGTAGCCACCCGAAGCAGCGAGCGTGTACACCAAACCACCACCAGTAGTATCCACCGTTGTAGTAATGCTAATTGGAGCACATCCAAAATTACTGGTGGGTGCCACAAATGTGTCGCAAATAGATTCGGTACAACCGTTAAAATCCGTAACGGTAACACATATTATTTCTTCTTCTGGGTTTGGGTTTTGAAGATCAACCTGAGGGTCGGTCGTTCCGTCTGACCAAGAATACTCCGCATAAGTCTCAATTGTTGTTTCTACGTACAGATTCAAGACTCCTCCAGTGGTACTCCAATTCGAGTAGAGCACCAGTTCTGGGCTAACTCCGTTGCAAACAATGTTTGGAAACAACGTATCACATGTTGTGGCCATACAACCGTTAGCATCCACAACTGTTACACAAACCACTTCACCATTTGGGCTTGGGTTTTGAATTTCAATCTGTTGAGTGCTATCGCCATTCGACCAAGTGTACGAATCCCATCCAGCGCCCGCATCGGCTATGTAAACCAAGTTGCCTCCTACGGTATCGGCAACAAATCCAAGATTAACTGAACAACCACCATTAATTGGATAAAGCGTGTCGCAAGCTGTTGCGGTACAACCAGACGCATCTGCAACGGTAACACAGATTACCTCTCCATTCGGGCTTGGGTTTTGGACGGTTGTTGAAACAGTAGAAGAACCAGTGGACCATTCATAATCTGAAAAACCACTATTGGCGGATATCGTATAAACAAAACTTCCATTGATACTATCCATGGTTGTGGTCAATTGCAAACTTGGATTCACGCCATTACAATCAATCGTATCGCAGATTGTAGAAGAGCAACCATTGCTATCGGTTACTTCAACGCAGTAAACACCTGGCAACTCTGCCATAATACTCTGAGTCGTCTGTCCATTAGACCAGTTGTAAGTGAACGGAGCCGTTCCGTTCGAACTTGCCTCAAAAGTGGTTATCCCGAAAGAATCTGTACTGGCCAGAATAAATGCCTCGCAGTTCCCTCCATTCGCACAGATCATAAAATCAACATCGGCAGAATCAATTGTTCCCTGTTGGTTGTCCACCGTTTGGACTGGTGGTGGGAATGAACAAGGATCATCAGTGGTAACGTCAAAACTCACATTCGGTCCAGTAAGCGAACCATTTACCACAATTATGGAGTAAAATCCGTTTACATCAGTGTTGGCACAGATAGTATCTGAAGGTAATGATGGGTTATTGGATACAAAACCCACACAGACCTCATGGTTTACTTGCGCGTTACCGCTCTGGTCTGTCACAAACCCCGAAACGACAAGGTCATTCTGAGTTGGCTGTGCTATAACGCTTGCGGCTATAAGCAGCAAAAGACCTAATGTTTTTATCGTTTTCATGGCTGTGGACTTTAATTCGACACTACAAATGTTAGCACACATTGTGAGGTGACGAAACAAATCTCCTATCAATCTTACTCTTTCAAAACCACATTTTAAATAGCTTACGTATTTAATGTTCTTACGTTCCCTGCCATATTTTGCGTTCAATTTTTCATATCGGGAGCGTAGCTTTACCTTTGGATGCTCAAATCAGACAATCATGCTTGACAAGAAAATTGAAAAACTGTTGAACCACCAGATAGAACTGGAGTTCGAATCATCTCAATATTACCTTTCCATGGCCTCTTGGTCTGAGAAAAATGGTTTCGATGGCGTAAGCAAATTCCTTTACAAGCACTCTGAAGAAGAGCGCGGACACATGCTGAAACTTTTCCATTTTATCAACGACCGTGGCGGGCATGCATTGGTTCCAACAATTGGCGCACCACCAAAGGAATACAAAGGTGTTGGCGAGGTTTTTAAAAAGATTCTTCAGCACGAGCAGATCGTATCAAAAGAGATCAACGAATTGGTTGATACTTGCCTCAAAGTGAAGGATTACACTACGCACAATTTCTTGCAGTGGTACGTTTCTGAGCAAATAGAAGAAGAGCGTTTAGCTCAAACATTGCTTGACAAGCTTGATCTTATTGGCGAAGACAAAGGTGGCCTTTATCTATTCGATAGAGATTTGGCAACTTTTGCTCCCGCAGATGAAGGTGCTGCATAAATCTATCTAGTATTAAATGTTTCAATTGAAGAGCATGAACATTCTTGTTCAGGTTTTGGTAATGGCCGCACTTTGGTCGTGCGGTGGAGAGAAACCCAAAGATCAAGTCGCAGAAAGTGAGGCAGTTGCACAGCCAAACGGCAGCCTCCATGTTGAGATAAACATTTCTGGCGCTGGCAACGATATGGCCAAGCTGCTTGGCGTTTTTGGAAACCAGAATTTCATGGTTGATTCGGCCAAAAGCGATGCTTCTGGCAAGTTTGTTTTCGATGCCGACACACTTCTTCCGAAAGGTTTTTACTACGTGATGCTTGCTTCCGACAACAGTTACTTCCAGCTGCTGTTAGGCAATGACCAGGAATTTACATTGAGTGCAACCAAAGGTGATTACATCAACTCAATGAGGGTCGATGGCGACATCGACAATGAATTGCTTTTCAAAAACCTAAAGTTTGAATCTGAATTCGGCAATCGTCTGAACCCAGTAAACAAGCAACTGGAAACATTGACGGAAGGAACACCGGAATACACGCGTTTCAAAGCCGAGCAGGATAAGTTGGTTGCAGAGCGTAAAGCACATGTTGCCTCGTATGCCGAGAAACACCCGAATTCGTTCTTCACGCAGTTCAAAATTTCAGGTCAAAACCCAGACTTGACCTATCCGAAACTTCCTAACGGTGAGATTGATCAGGTAACGCAAGTTTATCGTTACCGAAAGGCATTTTGGGAAGGAGTTGATTTCAACGCAGATTGGACGATGAGAACTCCAGTTTACGCCAATAAGCTTAGACGTTACATCCGTGAGCTAACTCCTCAGAATGCCGATTCATTGATCAAGTATTCTGATGAGTTGATCGGCAAAACGATGGGCAATAAAGAGCTTTTCAAGTTCACTGTGAATTGGATTGCTCTAGAGTACAAAACACCAAAAACCATGGGCACAGAAGCGGTCTATGTGCATTTGGTAGATAAGTACTGGACCAAGGAATTGGCGTGGTGGTCAAACGATGAAGAGATCAAAGGACTTCGAGGTGAAATAAGCCTAATGAAACCGAGTCTGATCGGTAAAATCGGGCAAGATGTAACGGCCAAAAACGAGAAGGGCGAAAACGTTTCGATTTATGGTTTGAACAGTCCGATCAAGGTTGTTTTCATCTATTCTTACGAATGCGAGCACTGTCAAAAGGAAACGCCAGATATGGTGCGCGTTTACAACGAGTGGAAGAGCAAAGGAGTTGAGGTTTTTGCTCTTTGTACAGATAAGGAACAGAGTAAGTGGTTGGATTTTATCCGCCAGAACAACATGACTTTTACCAATGCCATTGACCCTGAGCGAAGCAGTCGTTACGATAGGAAATATCACATCGATATAACGCCAGAGCTGTACGTGCTGGACGGGAACAACAAGATCATTGCCAGCAATTTGAGCCCAAATCAATTACCTGATTTCTTGGAGGCCGAGCGAGGAAGAAACCCTTGGTAATCCACACGGTAGTAGAAACAAGATTGGCATCCTTAATTCTGTAAACGCTATTCATCTTTATTCTTTGGGTTACGAAGATGGCCGCTTCCCCAATAAAATAAAATCCCCACCCTCAATGAGGATGGGAATCAGACCAAGAAGAAACCAGCCCCTTTAAGTTTCTTCTCAGAGTATGGCAACATTGTAACTACCCGTATTTGTTGGGTCACTATTGGTAACGTTGAGGTGCGACCCGGCCGAGTTAAAATCAGCTCCCGTTCCTTCATGTACTTCGCCTGGGTTCAGGGTCAACCCATCAATACCACAGGCCGTAACCTCATCTGGTGCAGCACAGAATACCAATGGAACACTCCCCGTGTTGGTTATGACAATATTCGCGTCATCTGGTATAGTTGAAGTGATGCTAACCGTAGCCCCTGCACCAACGCTCCCGTTATATTCTTCCGAATCCGCGTCAGAAGTTGAGTTATGACGTTGCAGCAACTGCACCTCCCAGAAATTGGCAATGTTCTCTGGTGCATCCGAATATTTATCCATCAGAACACCAAGATTGGCGTACATCATATTGGCCAATGCAACACGTTGGGTCTCCAATAAGGTGGAAGTGCTGCCTACCTGTTGTTCTTTACCCTGCTGAGCATCGCGCAGGTCCTTCAGTTCGGTATGGAACGTATCTATTTCGGTTGCAACCGCAGCCAATACCGCATGTTCGTTGGCCCGTTCTGCCAATGCTTTCAGCATGGTTACTGTTTGGTCTATGGTGCTGGTGTGTAAAGCGGTCAGGCCGTTCGGGAACACCGATGTGTATTCTGGTGTGCCACTTAGAAAATGCACCTGCACCTGCGCATCCCAGCTCCGCAAGGTAGTGCTGCGCAATAGCGCCAGCTTGTTCTCTACCGACTGGGTTGCCGCTTTCCGAAGTCCAATAGCATTTTTGGAATTGTTATAAGCCGTCAGGAAGGCATCATGCAGGGGTGTGGTGCGCGTTAATAGATTCAGGATAACTGGATCTGCCTGCTGCTCCATTAGCTTAGCGTGATGGTCGTTGGTAATGATAACCATGCTCAGGTTACTGTTCTTGGTTACGTTGTCGAACTGATTATTCAAATATTGCCACGACATGGTAAAATGATTTTAATAAAACTTACACGGGGCTCTGTTATATAAAACAGTAAGCGGTGGCGATTTATTTTATCGAATGTGAAATTTTAACACTCTAACATGCGCCTGGCACTGAATTTCCGTAGAACAACACCAGCAAACATCCCAGCAAGGGGCAGCCAACCGCTTGAAAAGAGAAAAAAGCGTATCACGCCCTCAACATGTTGCAATCAAAGAAGTAAGCCCCATCCCCCTTTAAAAGGGGGTGCTCGAAGGGCGGGGGATTTAACTCAAAAAACCAATGCAGAATCCAGATTCCTCACCATCGAATTAGCAAAAAATCGTCCGTGAATGATAATGCACTTGCGAAGTGGCTCACCGAAGATCCCGGGAAGGACTTTGAACTTTGCAACTGCCATCCGGAACGTTACGGGAAAGACTTGCAAAGCTACAAGTGGTAGCCGGAACGTTCTGGGACATACTTGCAAAGTTGCAAGTGTCTCACCTACACGTAGGGCAAGCACTTGTAACTTTCAAAGTCTTACACCAACAAAAAAGGGAAGGGGTTGCAGATTTCGGGGTGATTGAGACAGGAGTCTGTGGGTCTGTTCAACACCTGTGTCAGTTGTCAGAGAGATAGATATTTGATAATCAAAAGGGGCTGTTCAGTTTCATGAGGTGATGCTCACAACCGAGAATGGTCAGAAGCACATGGTGAGCGATGCTACCGAAGGCAAAACCGAAAAGCCTGCCCTGAACTGGGCTGAAGGGAGACGATGAAGGGTAGCGGTTCTTTCACTGTATCGGGCCATTGTGCCCCCTATGCGCCCATCCTTCGATACTCCACTGCGTGGCACTCAGGATGACCCTATGCGCGTATGGTCAGTGGGTTATTTGTCTGAACCGCCTTCCTCCCCGTAAGGAAGTACGTATCCATTACCCCTTTTCCTTTGATGGACACGCCAATCCTACGCTCGAACGAGAACTTTTCGCAAAGCAGGTCTTTCACCTCTTGCGTTACCTGTATCTTACCTGCCACTCCGTGCGACTCCATTCGGCTGGCGGTGTTTACGGTATCGCCCCAAATGTCATATGCAAACTTCTTTACACCAATAACTCCAGCAATGGCAGGGCCAGTATGCATTCCTATCCGCACTTCCAGCTTTTCCGCAGCATCTTCATTTCTTCTATCGATAAATTGTAAGATATCTAATCCTAGTTGGGCCAACTTGTAAACGTGATCGGTAGAATGATGGGGCAGACCACCAAAAACCATGTAGGCATCTCCAATGGTTTTTATCTTCTCCATGCCATGCTTCTCGGTAAGCAGATCGAATTCAGAGAACAGTTCATTGAGCTGGGCTATCAACTTTTTGGGCGGTAGCTTCTCCGAAAGTTTTGTGAAACCGACAATATCCACGAAAAGCACAGAGACGCTTTCAAATCCATCGGCTATAAGACCTGGATTGCTTTTGAGCCGAGCTACAATGGAATGTGGCAGAATATTATGGAGAAGCACATCTGACTTTTCCCGTTCCAATTCCAGTTCCTCTTCGGTTTCTTCGATGGCCTTGGAGAAGTACATACCGAAGATGCCAAGAAACAGGAAAGTGATGATGATATTGGTGTAGGCCAATCCTTGCACCATGTAGGGATGCAACCCATACACAGGCGGTTGATGCCCAATGAAAAAGATAATGAGCAGAAAGCCCACTAGATTGCTGAGCAGCAACAACCCTTTAATGGCCACTTTGCCCTTGGGCAATAGAAACGGCAACATGCTAGAGAGCAGAATGATGTACTGAAAGCCACAACTGAGCCCCACCATGGCCACAGCCAATATCTGATGCGCAATAACCTCGTAAGTTCCAATCGCAATGGAAGCCAGGTACTTACGCTTTAGATTGAGATACAGGGCCAGTGTAAAAATGGCAACGCTGAGCATGTTGAAAACACCAAGCGGCCATACGCCCAAGTAAAAGAACAGAAGCAGCCACGAAAAGTGAGAGACCCACGCCAAGGAATGCACCACACGCAGCAGGCTGTAAAACCGATATTCCTGAATGGGAATGTTCTCGGGTCTGCTGGTAAGGATATCCTTTAGGGATGCCATGGCCGATATTGGCGTACTATCGTTGCGCCTTTAGCACAATGCCTAAACGTTCTTCTATAAGAAGTAGGCGCGCATCGTTGCTCTCCTTTTCGGCTTTCAGTTCTGCCTTTACTGCTTCGTTCTCAGCTTTCAGGGTATCATTCTCGGCTTTTAGCTCCTCTATCTGCTCCTGCTGTTCCTGAATGGCTTTTACCAACAATGGGCTCATGGCTCCGTAATCTACCATCCATGGGTCGGTCTTAACATCATCGCCCCCAACCGCAACGGGAGCCGGGTAAGCCTCATACAATTGCTGCGCCAAGAACCCGGTCTGTACATCCGTTTCCTTGTCGCTCTTGTAGTTATAGTCTACTACGTTGATTTTCAATAGGTCCTGAAGACCGTATTGTGTGATTCTAATGTTCTCTTTCAATCGCTCATCCGATGCGCTAACATATTCAACTGCACTATTACCACTCTGTCTGATACGACCACAATAGTCGCCATCTGGAGACGTGAACTGAATGAAACTCGACTCAGCACTTGAATTGTAGATGGCGTGTCCTGCAATAATCTCCAACCCTTCATCACGGCTTGAATTGCTGTTGGCCGTGTTTGCAATTTGCATTGCAAACCCTTCAAAGCCATCAATGCTGGCTTCCACGTGTACTCTTCCATTAGGGTGTATGTAAAGCCCTTCATTTCCTCCATCACTATTGATCCAATTACTATAGGTCTTGATGGTTCCTCCAACAGTTAAGCCCGAACTTGTTGTAACCTCTCCATTGTCGGCAATTAGAAGCCCTTCATTGCCACCATCACCAGATATCCAATTGTTATCGGTGTTGATGGTCTGCGTAGCGGTATGGTTACCGAGATTAT
>CAYWET010000026.1:0-54873 GCA_964457245.1 uncultured Chryseobacterium sp.
ATCTTTATTGCGTAGCCTTCTTTGTGAGGATTGAATTTAAAGTCTTTTAACTTTTTCTCGCCCATCATCACCTTGGTGGCGTAGTTCACGTAAGGCTCACGGTACGACTTCGCGATGAACGGAACCGTTCTTGAAGCTCGTGGATTTGCCTCAATGATGTAAACCGTTTCGTCTTTCACCGCAAACTGAATATTGATCAAACCAACCGTATTCAGCGCAAGCGCGATGGTCTTGGTGTGCTCCTCGATCTGCTTCATCACGTTCTCACTTAGGTCGAAAGCTGGAAGAACCGCATAGCTATCGCCAGAATGGATTCCAGCTGGCTCGATGTGTTCCATGATTCCAACGATATAAACATCTTCGCCATCGCAAATGGCGTCTGCTTCCGCTTCAATTGCGCCTTCTAGGAAGTGATCGAGAAGAATTCTGTTGCCAGGAATATCTTTCAAGAGATTCACTACGTGATTCTCCAATTCCTGCTCGTTGATTACGATTTTCATGCTTTGCCCGCCAAGTACATACGATGGACGAACAAGAAGCGGGAATCCTAGTTCACGACAAAGTTCCAAAGCCTTTTCTGCATCTTCTGCCACACCAAACTTCGGGTAAGGAATATTCTTCTCCGCCAAGAGTGTAGAGAATCGGCCACGATCCTCGGCAAGGTCCAACGATTTGAAATCCGTTCCGATAATCTTGATGCCGTGACGCTCAAGCTTCTCAGCCAATTTCAATGCTGTCTGTCCACCCAACTGTACGATAACTCCTTCTGGTTTTTCATGAAGGATGATATCATAGATATGCTCCCAGAAAACAGGTTCGAAGTAGAGTTTATCCGCAACGTCAAAGTCTGTTGAAACCGTCTCAGGATTACAGTTAATCATGATGGTTTCGTAGCCACATTCTTTGGCAGCGAGTACTCCGTGTACACAACAGTAATCGAACTCAATTCCTTGCCCGATTCGGTTCGGACCAGAGCCAAGAACAACAATTTTCTTCTTCTCGGTTACGACACTCTCGTTCTTGTCTTCGAAGGTGGAATAATAGTATGGTGTTTGCGCTGGAAACTCAGCCGCACAGGTATCAACCAATTTGTAAACCCGCTGAATATTGAACTCTTGCCGCTTTTTGAAAACCTCACTTTCCCAGCAATTCAGCAAGTGTGCAATCTGGCGGTCGGCATAACCCTTTTGCTTCGCTTCGTAAAGCAATGGCTTTGGCAAATTATCCAGATTATGTCTTTGAATCTCGTTTTCAAGTTCAATCAGCTCATCTATCTGATTCAAGAACCATGGGTCGATGCGCGTTATCTTCTGAATGGTCTTAAGCGGAATTCCAAGTTTAAATGCATCATAAATGTGGAACAAGCGATTCCAACTGGCATGCTTCAAGCTTTCGAGAATTTGGTCTTGGTTTCGAAGTTCTTTTCCATCCGCACCAAGCCCATTTCGCTTGATTTCCAGCGATTGACAAGCTTTCTGTAATGCTTCCTGGAAGGTGCGGCCGATTCCCATTACCTCGCCCACAGATTTCATCTGGAGACCAAGCTCTCTGTTCGAACCTTTGAACTTATCGAAGTTCCATCGCGGAATCTTCACAATCACGTAATCCAACGTTGGCTCGAAGAATGCCGAAGTAGTTTTAGTGATCTGGTTTTCCAACTCATCCAAGTTGTAACCAATAGCCAGTTTGGAAGCAATTTTCGCAATTGGATAACCAGTTGCTTTCGATGCCAAGGCAGAAGAACGGCTCACACGAGGGTTGATCTCAATGGCAATGATGTCTTCATTCTCGTCATCGCTAACCGCAAACTGAACGTTACATCCGCCAGCAAAATTTCCAATCGAACGCATCATGTGAATAGCCATATCACGCATACGCTGATAGGTCTTATCGCTCAGCGTCATGGCTGGTGCCACCGTAATGGAATCTCCCGTATGAATTCCCATCGGATCGAAGTTCTCAATGGAACAGATGATTGTCACGTTATCGTTGTTGTCACGCAGCAACTCCAACTCAAATTCCTTCCAGCCGAGAACGGCTTTATCAATCATCACTTCGTGGATTGGAGAAAGGTGCAAACCACGCGTCAGCTGCTTGTCAAAGTCCTCTTGATTGTAAACGATTGCTGCCCCTGCCCCACCTAATGTGTATGAAGCGCGAATACAAACTGGAAATCCGAATTCCTGCGCGGCTTCCTTTCCTTCCAAGAACGATTTCGCGGTTGTTTGCGGTGCCATCGCCACACCGATCTCTTCCATTTTCTTACGGAACTTCTCACGGTCTTCGGTAAGCTCAATCGCATCAACATCAACCCCGATCATTCGCACATTGTGCTTCTCCCAAATGCCCATTTCCTTGCACTTGATGGCAAGGTTTAGCCCTGTCTGCCCACCCATAGTCGGTAGCACACAATCGATGTCTGGATGGTCTGTCAGAATCTCGATGATGCTTTTCGGCTCCAACGGCTTCAGATACACATTATCGGCCGTCACAGGGTCGGTCATAATGGTAGCTGGGTTGGAGTTGATGAGTGTTACTTGAATCCCTTCGTCACGCAACGATCGCGAAGCTTGCGAACCTGAATAATCGAACTCACATGCCTGGCCAATAACGATGGGACCAGAACCGATGATCAAAACGTGTTTTATGGAAGTATCTTTTGGCATATTCTATATGGGTTTAGCGACTGCGCAAATTCCTGCGAAGTTAGTACCCGCTCTCTTTTAACTTTGCCGAAAACACCGCCAGTTTTACACAACTTTTCACAACTGCGAGATTGAGAAAGACGCTTCGTACTGGGCCCGTTGAATGGAGCTACCTCGACAACGAGGAAGGCGATGAGGTTTGGCTCACGTTTCATGGTTATGGACAGGAAGCTGAAGTGATGCAGCATTTCATGAAAACGTTCCGTCCGAATGCGCGGGTGTTGAGTTTTGATCTGCCGTTGCACGGAAACACAACCGTGAAAAAACGAAAAGCACTTGGCGTTGGCGATCTGGCCGAGTTGCAAGGAAAAGCTTTGCAAGCAACGGGCGCTCATAAGTGTTCGATTCTTGGTTTCAGTTTGGGTGGAAAACTGGTTCTGAAAATGGTGGAATTGGTTCCCGCCAAGTTGGAAAGCATTGTACTGATTGCGCCAGACGGACTGAAAACCAATCCGATGTATTGGTTTGTGACACATACGCTGATTGGAAGGTGGATTTTTCAGCTGGTAATTCTGTTTCCTCAACCATTGTTGGGAATAAGCAAACTTTTGGCGCTAACGCGATTGATGAATCCGAAGATCCATGACTTTGTTTCATCTCAGATGAGTACGAAAGCCAAGCGACAAAAGGTGTTGGACAGTTGGATGATGTTCAGGCATATCAAACCGTCATTGGATCAAGTGAGTAAGAAGATTTGGCGTTACCGTTTAAAACTCACGTTGGTTTTCGGGAAACGTGACCGCGTGATTCATCCGAAGTTGGCGAAGAAGCTCTCTGGCGAGAATTGCAAAACGGCTGAAGTCATAATGCTAGATGCAGGTCATAATCTGACGACCAAGGAGATTGCATTGCAGATTCGGGATCCCATCAGTTAAGACCCTGAAACGAGTTCAGGATGACGGTTTGCTCTGAAGGTGGCGTGCGTTAGGAATAGTAGCGGCATCCTTTTCTTTTCCGCTTTTGACTTTCGAGAGCCTCAGCCAACGCTTGAAAAAGAAAAGATATAGTGGATAGCCCGACCCAGCACATAATCGCGTGGCGTTATGTACTGGGTAACGCCCAAAACGAAAAAAGCCCATCAGTCTGAGACTGACAGGCTTTGTATCTAACCTTTATTAGAAAACTTACTTCTTAGCGCCTCTTTCGTCAGAAACAGTAAGTCGCTTTCTTCCTTTTGCTCTTCGAGAAGCCAAAACGTTACGGCCATTGGCAGATGCCATGCGGCTACGGAAACCGTGCTTGTTGCTTCTCTTTCTTCTCGATGGCTGAAATGTTCTTTTCATAACTCCTCAATTATTTGGGCGTGCAAAGATAGATATCGTTTCTTTTTGTGCAAACATATCTGCGGCAAAATAGTTTCATTCAAATACCTTTGCACCGCGAATATGGGCAGAAGAGACAGATTAGAGCAGGAAGATTTACCGAAAGCTAAGGTTTCGGGCGAGAGTTTGAAGCGGATTTCGCGGCTTTTCAGCTACTTCAAACCGCACCGTTTCAAGTATTATCTAGGACTTTTCTTCCTGTTTTTGACGGGTTTGACCGCATTGATCTTCCCGAAATTGATCGGAGATATGGTCGATACGGCCGAAGAAGCGATGCTGGAAGACATTGACCGCATTGCACTTTTCCTGTTGGTGGTATTTGTACTGCAAGCGGTGTTCTCCTTCTTCCGCATTTACCTTTTTGTGAACGTAACGGAGCATGTGTTAGCCGACCTTCGGAGAGACACATATAATAAGTTGATTCGGTTGCCGATGTCGTTCTTCAACAAGAGCCGCGTGGGCGATCTGAACAGCCGCATTGCTACCGACATCAATATGTTGTCGGACACGTTTACTACGGTTGTTGCGGAGTTTCTTCGTCAGTCGATGCTGATCGTAGGTGGTATTGCATTCTTAGCATACACCTCTGGCGAATTGACCTTAGTAATGCTTGGAATCGTTCCGATTGTGGCGGTTTTTGCAGTTGTTTTCGGAAGAATGATCCGTAGGATTTCGAAGGAAACGCAGGATAGAATTGCGGAATCGAATACGATTGTGGAGGAAACATTGGCTGGAATTGCGAACGTGAAATCGTTTGCAAACGAGGTTTTTGAAAGTCTGCGCTACAAAAAGAGCACCGAAGCAATTATTGAGAAAGCTTTGCAAGGCGCGAGAGCTCGCGGATTCTTCGCATCATTCATCATTTTCTGTCTGTTCGGTTCCATTGTTGGCGTAATCTGGTACGGAGCGCGACTGGTAAATCAGGATGAAATGTCGTTCGGGAATCTGATTCAGTTTGTGCTGTATTCTGTGTTTGTGGGCGCTTCAATTGGTGGTATTGCTGAGATGTATGCACAGATTCAGAAAGCAATTGGCGCTGCTGAACGGATTCTTCAGATCATGGATGAAGAGCCAGAACCTTATGAAGTCGGAAAAGCTTCAGAAACTATGACGGCTATTTCTGGTGCATTGAAATTTGATGATGTGCATTTCCGTTACCCAACTCGACCTGATGTTTCTGTATTGAATGGTGTGAGTTTTGAAGCCAATCAAGGTGAAACTGTGGCATTGGTCGGTCCTTCGGGTTCTGGAAAATCGACCATTGCTTCTTTGGTATTGCGATTTTATGACCCAGATTCTGGAAAAGTGACCATCGATGGTATCGATTCGAAAGAAATGGGATTGGAATTCTTACGAAATCAGATGGCGATTGTTCCTCAGGATGTGATTCTGTTTGGCGGAACCATTCGTGAGAATATCGAATATGGAAAGCCTGGTGCAACTCTTGAAGAAATCGAGGAAGCTGCCAGAAAAGCCAACGCGCACATCTTCATTGATAGTTTTCCTGAGAAATACGACACCGTTGTTGGCGAACGCGGTATTCAACTTTCTGGTGGTCAGCGGCAGCGGATTGCAATTGCGCGAGCTGTTCTAAAAGACCCAAGAATCTTGATCTTGGATGAAGCAACCAGTTCGCTTGATTCGGAATCAGAACGGTTGGTTCAAGAAGCGTTGGATAAACTGATGGTGGGCAGAACTTCATTGGTCATTGCGCACCGACTTTCGACCATTCGCAAGGCAGATAGAATCTTGGTTCTTGACAAAGGAGAAATCTCCGAAAACGGCAAACATGAGGATTTGCTTGCTAAGGAAAACGGTCTGTACAAAGGACTACTGGAATTGCAGATGCAGGCCTAAAACTTAGGCACCCAAACCACTTTCTTGGTCTCGAAGAATTCCTCTTCAAACAAGTCGCTGATGTTGTAAAGGTTGGCTTTTACGCGCGCTTCGATGATTTCTTCGGTCAGGTCGCCACCTTTTAAACAGAATAACCCTTTGACTGACTTCGAGCTTTTCGCATCCAGCTTTCCGTTGAGCCAGTTTTTGAGTTTGAGCAAAGGCGCCACGGCTCGCGTTACAATCACATCATACTTGTCTTTAACTTGCTCCATGCGAACTTGTTCTGCACGCACATTTTCCAAATCGAGTGATTCGGCAACACCTTGAACGACCTTTATCTTCTTGCCAATGCTATCAACCAAATGGAACTGGCATTCTGGAAACATAATGGCTAACGGAATTCCAGGAAAACCACCACCGGTTCCTACATCAAGAATCTTGCTTCCTGATTCAAAATCCGCTACCGCAGCAATGACCAACGAGTGCAAAACGTGCTGTTCATAGAACACATGAAAGTCTTTTCGGGAAACCACGTTGATCTTCGTGTTCCAATCGTCATACAAATCATACAATTCTTGAAACTGCTGTTTCTGCTTTTCAGAAAGCCCAGAAAAATACTTGAGAATGATCTCCCAAGAAACAGGAGTCGGCTCCATTGAACTCAGATCTTCTCCTTGCTGTTCTTAAGGATATTGTAAAGGAACTCACGGGCTCGGAACAACTGAGCTTTTACGGTTCCCAACGGCAGATCCAATTCTTGCGCAATCTCCTCGTAAGAGAATTCTTTGAAATAGCGCAACTCTACTAGTGTTCGGTAACGCGGCTTCAGTTTCTCCACTACTCCATGCATCAAAATTTTCTTTTGCTCTTTGATGTAGGCTTCTTCGGGATCCAGCGTTCCAGATGGCACATCCATTGTCATTTCCCCACCATCATTGCCTTCAATCGGCTTATCCAACGAAAGCAATTGCTTCTTCTTTTTCTTTCGGATGAAATCGATACAGTTGTTCGAAGCGATCTTGAACAGCCACGTACTGAACGCATAATTCGGAGTGTACTGATGCAGTTTATTGAAGGCTTTTCCGAAAGCTTCAATTGTGAGATCATCCGCATCATCACGGTCGTTGACCATCTTCAATAACATGAAGTAGATACTATCGCGATAGCGGTCCATCAACTGTGCATACGCTTTCTGGTCTCCGTCTAGGGCCGCTTTAACCAATCGGTAATCCAATTGGGCTTTTTCAGAAAGGTCATTCTTAACATCTACCTCCATCTAATGGGTGATTTTATGCGGTTTGAAATTGCTACAGCGGTATTGAAGAATGGCGTGAACAAATCGCCAATAAGCGAAAATAACAAAAGATCGTGCTCGCCCAAGTTCCGTACCACCACTCGGATGATCGATAAATGAACAGTCCACTTAACGAGAATTCCACAAAGCGCCAACCAGTACAATGTTTTTATCGATAAGACCCCGAAAAAGGACAGATAAAACACTAGATGACTTAGCGTAAAAATTCCAAGAAAAAATTTGGTGCCGAGACGATAAAAGCTTCCTGTTGACAGATGTCTTCGCTTTTGCAACCACCAAGCTGCCCAAGATTCGATAGGCTCTGAAACGGTGTGCGCATCGGCTTCTATTTCAATCACCGTGTTGTGACCATTTGCCACTTCATTCACCAAAAGATCATCATCTCCAGACGCAACATGACGATGTTTGATAAACCCTTTTGTCTGGAAGAAAAGCTCCTTGTCGTAGGCCAAATTTCTTCCAACTCCCATATAAGGTATTCCTGCAAGTGCATAAGACAAGTATTGCATCGCAATGTGAACCGACTCGTAGCGATAGAGTTTATTCAACAGTCCTTTTCGCTTCTCGAAACCTCCAAATCCGAGTACCAGTTTGGTTTCTGATCGGAGATGCGAGCTCATCATCTTCAACCAATGCTTCGACTTTGGTCTACAATCTGCATCTGTAAAAACCAATCGGTCGTATTTGGCTCCTTTAATTCCAATGGAAATGGCGAACTTCTTACCACGCATGTTCACGTTATCCCGAGTAAGGTTAACTACGCGCAAATGCGAATACTTCTTCTGCCAAGCTTGAAGCAACAGGTCGGTTTCATCCAACGAGTGGTCATTCACCACAATCACTTCGTACTCCGGGTAATCCTGCTCCAATATCGACTGAAGGTGCTTTTTCAGATTGTCCTCCTCATTCCAAGCACAAATAATGACTGAAACAGGTTCTGGTGAACTCGAAATTTTCTTCGGCTTATATAACGCTAAACGAATGAAAAAGAACACGTAATAGAAGAGCTGAATGACCAGCGAACCGACAAAAATCCCAGCAATGATCCATTGCCAAGTTGGAATGTTTTGAAAGTCGATGGTTTCCATGCTTATTGTTCGGCAAAGCTAACCATCGGCTGAAGGGCATTTAAGTACATTTGGCCCATCTTTTCAACATGGGACTGCAATTCAAACTGACGCACAAAGACGCGGGTTCAAAAGCTCGAAGAGGACAGATAACCACCGACCATGGAGTTATCGAAACGCCCATCTTCATGCCTGTCGGAACATTGGGAACCGTCAAGGGAGTGCATCAGCGAGAGTTGACCGATGACATCAAAGCGGAAATCATCCTCGGCAACACCTATCATTTGTATCTGCGACCAGGAACTGAGATTCTGGAAGAAGCTGGTGGTTTGCACAAGTTCATGAATTGGGATAAACCAATTCTCACTGATAGCGGTGGTTATCAGGTTTATTCCTTAGCGCACAAACGAAAGATCACGGAAGAAGGCGTTACGTTCGCATCACACATCGATGGTTCAAAGCATTTCTTCAGTCCAGAATCGGCTATGGATATACAGCGTAGTATCGGAGCTGACATCATTATGGCGTTTGACGAGTGCACGCCTTACCCTTGCGAATACGAATACGCTAAAGATTCGATGCACATGACCCACCGCTGGCTCAAACGCTGCACAGAGCATGTAGATTCAACGGAAGGCATTTATGGTCATCATCAGTCGCTGTTTCCGATTGTGCAAGGCTCCACTTACAAAAATCTGCGCATAGAAAGTGCTGAGACGATTGCTTCGTTTGAACGTGAAGGAAATGCCATTGGTGGATTAAGCGTTGGCGAACCCGATGAGGAAATGTACGCCATGACCGATGTGGTTTGCAGCATACTTCCAGAAGACAAACCTCGTTACTTGATGGGAGTTGGAACTCCCGCAAACCTCTTAGAAAACATTGCTTTGGGCGTTGATATGTTCGATTGCGTGCTTCCTACTCGCAACGCACGTCATGGACTGATCTATACTTGGAACGGCATCATCAACATCAAAAACAAAAAGTGGGAACGGGATTTTTCTCCGTTGGATGAGGCAGGAACAAGCTATGTAGATTCAACCTACAGCAAAGCTTACGTGCGGCATCTTTTCGCAACGAAAGAACTGCTTGGGCCACAAATTACAAGCATCCACAATTTGGTGTTCTATTTGGAGTTGATGAAGCAAGCTAGGCTTCATATTGAAGCAGGCGATTTCAGACAATGGAAGGACCAAACCGTTCCGAAACTCCTAACTCGACTCTGAAAGGTGTTCAATAAACTCGACCGATACATTCTTCAGCAGTTCCTTGGTACGTTCTTTTTTACCATTGGATTGATCATCTGCGTTACGATTGTTTTCGACCTATCTGAGAAAATCGACAACTTCATTGAGCACGAACTCAGCGTTTGGACCATCGTTTCGGAGTACTACATTTTCTTCATCCCGTATTTCGCCAATCTATTCAGTCCGTTGTTCATTTTCGTTGCGGTGATTTTGTTCACCTCCCGCATGGCCTATCGCTCAGAAATTGTGGCAATTCTTAGCAGCGGAGTCAGCTTTTACAGAATGATGGTGCCGTATCTGCTGGGCTCAACCATATTGGCCGTTCTCAGCTTGTATCTCAATCATTTTATTATTCCAAAGGCCAACGAGCACCGCATTTTGTTTGAGAACACGTACATCAACGCGCCTTGGAAGTTTTATGGCAGAAACCAACATTATCAGGTAGAACCAGGCACGTTCATTTTTTTCGATTCGTATAGTCCAGACCGGATGACCGGATACAAGTTTTCGATGGAAAAATTCAAGGATGGCGAGATGGTTTACAAGCTCATCTCTGACCACATTGTTTATGATACGGCTGCGAAGCTTTGGAGCGTTAAAAAGTATTATGAACGCACTTTTGACGGCTTTGAAGAGCATCTTAGGGAGGTTGACCAACTTGATACGGTCTATCCATTTCTACCGAAAGACTTCAGCCAGCGACTTAAGGTGGTTGAGGCCATGGATTATTGGCAACTGAACAACTTCATTGCAACAGAAGAGCTGAGAGGTTCTGATTATGTGGATTATTTCAGAGTGGAACGCGCCAAACGCTCGTCCATGCCATTTGCAGCTTTTATTCTCACTATAATAGGTGTGAGTTTGGGTAGCCGTAAAGTGCGTGGTGGCATAGGCATGCATATAGGTATTGGGCTGGCACTTAGTTTTTCCTACATCCTTTTTATGCAGGTGTCTCAGACCTTTGCCACAGAAGGAAACATGTCTGTTGGAATGGCGGTTTGGATTCCCAATATCATGTATCTGATTCTAGGAGCTGTTATGCTATACAGGGCTCCGAAGTAGATTGACCGTTTCGATAGCTTTCTTATGGGAGCCTGTGCTGAGCTTGTCGAAGTATTTAGCCAAAGTTGTCTTGTGCAGCTTGACAACACAAACGGCTCAAACACCGTCAGAAAGTTATCGAAGGTAGCTATTTCAACATTAAATCACCGCTACAGTATTGACCAAAACCCAGGAAAGCTTTTACTCACAACCTCTGGGTTTTCAATCTCGGTTGGCATTACCGTAAAAAGTACGGAAGCGGCCATTGCCATTCGGTGGTCATTGTAGGTTCTAACCGAAGCTTCCTTTACTGAAATTGAACCTGAAATATTCATTGAATTTCTATCAGTCAAAACTAAAACACCCAATTTTTCGAGCTCACTCTTGACCGCAGCAACTCTGTCGGTTTCTTTCAATCTGAGGTTGTCAAGTCCAGTAAGTCTCAATGGTTTATTAAGTGTAACTGCAAGAAATGCAAAAGTCTGTGCAAGATCAGGATGGTTGATAAAATCCAATTCTTTCGGGAAAGCAATTACATTCGATGAAGTGATTTCTACTCCATTTTCTTTTTGTTCAGAAGTAATTCCCATTTCCGAAAACCAATCGGCTAGAACGGAATCTCCTTGCGGAGAATTCAGATTTAATCCTTTCAGCAAGAATTTGGAATTTGGTCTGGCCGCAGCCAACGAGTAGAAATAGGAAGCAGATGTCCAGTCGGATTCAGTATTTAAATCCGAGGCCTGATATTCAGAATGAGGAATCTTAATCGAGCTTCCGTCAAACTCCACTTCTACTCCACACTTTCGCATGCAATCGGCCGTCAGTTCGATGTACGGTTTGGAAAGCACTTTTCCTTTCAGATGAATCTCTAACCCGTTTTCCATTGTGGGCCCAACCATCATCAAAGCAGAAATGAATTGGCTACTTGTCGAAGCCGAAATTTCCACTTTTCCGCCATACAACTTCTTTCCTCTAATTCTCAACGGTGGAAAGCCTTCGTTTTCCAGATAATCAATCTCTGCACCAAGAGTTTTCAGAGCATCAACCAATTCTGAAATCGGTCGTTGCTGCATGCGTTCGGCACCAGTTAGCACAACCGATTTTCCTTCTTGAACTGCATAGAATGCCGTCAGAAAACGCATGGCTGTTCCTGCCATTCCGATGTTGATTTCTGATGAGTTGGAACCGAGTGCTTGGCGGAGAATTCGAATGTCTTCTGGGGTTTCGACCTCCCCCAACCCCTCCTTTCCAGGAGGGGGGCTTGGACTTCGCTTTAACTTAGGCAAATCGCTCCGATTCTCCCCCTTGAGAGGGGGAGTACTGCGTAGCGGGGAGGGGGTCAATGCAGATATAATCAAATAGCGGTTTGCAATGCTCTTGGAAATTGGCAGATTAATTTCTCCACTCAGCGGTCCAGAAGAGAGGTGCAATCTCATTTTGATGCGTAGAAATGGAATGCTTCGTCAAGCAAGTGTTCCGTTACTGCTTGGTCGGTCACGGCATGCCCAATGCTTTTGAGGAGCACAAATCGAACTGAGCCGTTTGAGTTTTTCTTATCAAAAAGCATCAACTTTTTGATGGCTTTCCAATCATCATTTGTCAATTCTATTCGAGAAAAAACAGAGTTAATTACTTCGACAATACTCGAAAGTTCCTCCTTAGCCAAACCCGTAATCTGATTGGAAAGAAACGATTCCATGATCATTCCTACAGCAATCGCTTCTCCATGCAGAACGGGGGTTTCCGTTTCCAACAGATGGCTTTCTATGGCATGACCAATGGTATGTCCGAAGTTGAGTTTCTTCCTTTCTCCAGATTCAAACTCATCTCGATTCACTACATCCATTTTTACTTGAATGGACCGTGAAATGAGTTCATCCTGATTGCCATCCATTAAAGTCAGCAATTCTGGGTTTGAAATGAATGCGTGTTTCAAAACCTCAGCAAGGCCATTGCGATATTGATTGGCAGGAAGCGTTTTCAGAAAATTAGAATCCACTATTACGGCTTCCGGTCGTGAGAATAATCCCACCATGTTTTTCAGTCCTCCAAAATCAACACCTGTTTTACCGCCAATGGCCGCGTCAACCATTCCCAACAAACTTGTTGGAATCTGCACAAAACGGATTCCTCGCATATAAGTCGAAGCCACAAATCCGCCCAGATCAGTTACAACTCCACCTCCTAAATTGAGCAAAATGGTGTTTCTGTCCGCACCATGTTCGGTTAGCTGATACCAGACCATTTCGCAGGTCTTCAGGTTCTTATGTTGCTCTCCCGATGGCATTTCAATAATGGGAAATCGCTCTATAATCGGGCAAACCACATACAAGAATTCAAGGCATTGTTTGGTGTTGGAATCGCAAAGAATAACAGCTTTCTGATCTGGCAGAAGCTCATTTAAGAAGCTCCAACCTTGCTCCTTGAAAAACACCTGCGTCATGCGTCCTCCGCTTTTCTGGCATTCATGACATCCGTTTGCTGCTGAATGCTTTCTTCATGTATTGCTTCCAAGAACTTATACAGGAATCTTGGCGACAACTGTTTTCCTTGAATGTAGGCTTCGCGATCATGCAGAATCTCATTCCAACGCTGATGTTGCAAAATGGTAATGTTGTGATCTTTCTTGTACGCTCCGATCTGCCGCGAAACGTTCAATCGCTCCATCAATAGATCAAGAATATCGCGGTCCAATCCATCAATAGAAGCCCGCAATTCTTCAAGTTTAGCTTTAACCTCAAGATCAAGTGAATTCGGGTTTCTCCAAACCAGGTTCGCGAGAATATTGTCCAATTCTTGAGGAGTGACCTGCTGATCGGCATCGCTCCAAGCATTAGCTGGGTCACGGTGCGTTTCCAGCATCAAACCATCCATGTTGAGGTCAATGGCTTTTTGCGCCACTTCGCCCAACAATTCACGACTTCCACAGATATGACTTGGATCACAAATGATGGCCAACTCTGGCATTCTGCGCTTCAGTTCAATTGGAATATTCCAGTTCGGACTGTTGCGAAATGGAGACTTCTGAAAAGTTGAAAATCCACGATGAATGGCTCCGACATTTTCCAATCCAACGGAATGAAATCGCTCGATTGCCCCTATCCAGAGTTCCACATCTGGGTTTACAGGATTTTTGACCAAAACAGGAATGCCTGTTCCCTTCAGCGCATCGGCAATTTCCTGCACCATGAACGGATTGACGGTTGTTCGTGCGCCAACCCACAACACATCTACTCCGCCTTCCAGCGCCAACTCTACATGGCTGGAACTCGCCACCTCAACGGTTATCGGTTTACCGATGGCATCTCCAGCTTCGCGAAGCCATGCAATTCCCTCTTCTCCAACACCCTCAAAATTTCCAGGGCGCGTACGAGGTTTCCAAACTCCAGCCCGCAACAGATCAATATTGGACGAGGCGATACTTTGAGCCGTTTCCATTACCTGTTCACGCGTTTCCGCGCTGCATGGTCCGGCAATCACAAACGGTCTATCGGTTCGTTTGAAATCCATTAGCCGTGTTGTTGGGTTCTGTTTCTGAGATAGTGTTCAGCGAGAATGATAGCGGCCATCGCTTCCACAATCGGAACAGCACGAGGCACAACACATGGGTCGTGGCGACCTTTGCCTTCTACCGTTGCTTCATTTCCTTCTGAATCTACGCTCTTCTGATCTTGCATAATGGTTGCCACAGGCTTGAACGCCACGTTGAACGTGATGTTCATACCATTTGAAATTCCACCTTGAATGCCACCACTATGATTGGTTTCTGTAATCGTCTTTCCATCTCGCGAAGCGAAAACATCATTGTGTTCAGACCCTCGCATTTTGGTTGAAGCAAATCCAGATCCGATCTCAAATCCTTTCACAGCATTGATGCTGAGCATTGCTTTACCAAGTTCCGCGTGAAGCTTATCGAACACGGGTTCGCCTAATCCAGAAGGAACATTTCTAATCACACAACTGATAATTCCACCAACAGTATCACCTTCTTTCCGAACGGATTCAATCATTTTTTGCATCTCGGAAGAAGCAATTTCATCCGGACAGCGAACAAGGCTTTTCTCGACATCATTCAGAGAAACCGTCTGATCATTGACCGCTGCCACGACATCGGCAACCGAAGAAACGTAGGCAACAATCTCAATTCCAGCTTGCTGAAGCAACATCTTAGCAAAGGCGCCAGCCACGACACGTGCAGCAGTTTCGCGAGCCGATGAGCGCCCACCACCTCTATGGTCGCGATGGCCATATTTTGCCTGATACGTGAAATCGGCATGGCTTGGGCGGAACGTTTCCTTGAGATGGTCATAGTCCTTTGAACGTGCATCTGCGTTAGGAATTGTAACCGCAATCGGAGTTCCGAGCGATTTACCTTCAAACACACCTGAAAGAATTTGAAATTCCTCCGACTCCTTGCGCTGTGTGGTCAGTTTTGATTGACCTGGCCGTCTGCGTTGTAGGTCTTGATGAATGAGTACTTCATTCACCTCAATTCCAGCTGGAAAACCGTCAATCACCACACCAATAGCAGTACCGTGGCTCTCACCAAAGGTTGTGATTCTAAAAAGTTGACCGAATGAGTTTCCTGCCATCGCAACGCAAAGGTACTAACAGGTTATGCTTCGGCCGATTTCTTCGGAAACCAAGGAATGAATGCACTTGTTGTGGCGATGTAATTGGCATACTTCGGATTGCCTTTGTACTTGCGCTCGAGCATAGCAACACCCGAAACCTTGACCAAAAAGAAGTGCATTACGGCAGGTCCAATGGCTGCTAAATACCAGTATGGCGACATCAGAGCGAATAGAAAAATCGCCCACCATTGCGTGGCATCTCCGAAGTAATTTGGGTGGCGCGTGTACTTCCAAACACCGTAGCGCATCACTTTTCCTTTGTTGTCAGGGTTCTTCTTGAACTGAGCCATCTGGTAATCTCCCATTGTTTCGAAATAGAAACCGATCAACCAAACGACTATTGCGAGAAAAACGTTCCAAGTCAGTTCAAGCGGCTGAGAAAAAATGACATAAAGAGGAGATGCGACAATAAGCATGATCGCACCTTGGAGCATGAACACTTGAAAAAATGCGCGAATTACCACGTATTTGCCCCATTCCTCGCGCCATTGGGCGTAGCGGTAATCTTCTGGTTTTCCTTTGTTGCGGCTATAGATGTAGGTGGCGAGACGCAGTCCCCAAACGGTAATCAGCGAAACCGCAATCAATTGAACGGTGGTTTTATCAGACTGAAAAAAAATGGAAATGGCGATCAGCACGAAACCGATTCCCCAGCCGATATCAACAATACTATTGTCTTTACGTTTTTGCGCGATGAGAAACATCACAACCATAAATGCGAAAACAATAAGTGCGGAAATTTGGAGTAACGTCCAGTTCATTTGGAACAGATTATTCCAAGTTAACAGTAACAGATAATTATTGTTGGAAATGTTTGCGACCTCCCCTAACCCCTCCTTTCGAGGAGGGGAAGTCTACCTGATGTGGAAATCCATCATTTTCTTGCCTTCGATATAGGCTTCGAGGCGGTCGCCAGCGTTGAGTTTTCCAACACCAGCAGGTGTGCCGGTGAAAACAACATCTCCTATCTTGAACATAAAATACTTGGATGCCTCTGCTATGATTTGATTCACATTAAAGAGCATGTCGCCCGTAAACCCTTTCTGAACCACCTTTCCATTGATGTGTAATTCGAAGTTGATTGCATTCACGTCTTCGAAATCAGAAAGAGGCAGCGTATTACTCATCGGAGCCGAGCCATCAAAGCCCTTGGCCTTTTCCCACGGCAACCCTTTTTCCTTGCATTTCTGCTGAATGTCGCGTGCCGTAATATCTATGCCAATACCGATTTCTTTGTAATACTTCGAAGCAAATTTCTCCTGAATGTTCTTGCCCTTTTTGTGGACCTTCACATAGATCTCGGCCTCGTAGTGGACATCATTTGAGAAATCTGGCAGGTAGAAATCATCGTTATTTCGAAGAACAGCGCTGTCCGGTTTGATAAAGAAAAGCGGCTCAGATGGAATCGGGTTGTTCAATTCCTTGGCGTGGTCGGCATAATTCCGGCCAATGCAAATTATCTTCATAGCAACCCTTTATTGAAAGCTTCAATTCGGATTTCGGTGAGTACCTTTTTGGTGTAACTCGGAAATTGCGCATCCATCATCCAACCGTAATAACCAGGGTTAGTTTTAAGCACTTCTACCACGGATTTTCCTTTATTCTTACCAAAATTGAAAACTGGTTCTCCGTTCTCTCCTTCTACAATCTGACCAGCGAAATCAATGGCATTTCCACGCTTGGAAAAATCTGAAAGCATTTCTACGTTTCCGTCCAAATCTTCATACTTCTCGACTTGCGCTTTGAGCACTTCCAGCGTAGCCCTGGTGTCTGCTTCTGCGCTATGCGCATCAGTTAGATCTCCATTGCAATAGAACTTGTACGCAGCAACCAAAGTGCGCTGTTCCATCTTATGGAATATGTTCTGCACATCAACCACCTTTCGGTTTTTCATGCTGAAATCAACATCGTTGCGAAGGAATTCCTCCATCAATAACGGAACATCGAATTTCAAGCAGTTATATCCAGAAAGGTCGGCATCGCCAATAAACTCCACGATTTTCGGTGCGAGTTCTTTGATGGTCGGTTTGTCAGCTACTTTTTCGTTGGTAATTCCATGAACAGCTGCCGCTTCCGCAGGAATTGGTATCTCTGGATTGACCAACTCCGTTAGAGTTTCTTCAGAACCGTCAGGATTTAACTTGATTATGGAAATTTCAACAATACGGTCTTCGGCAACGTTAACACCGGTGGTTTCAAGATCAAAAGTGGCAAGCGGACGTTTGAGTTCAAGCATCAAACAACTTATTTCGAGTATTCCAATCCCTCTTCAATCAAAGGGAATCGCTTCATTATTACTGGCTGATAATCTCCAAGTCCATAAACCCCGATTTTTTCCTTTATTGGTTGGAAACCAGGTGCCTCAATTGTTATTTCATAAATCTGTCCCGGCTTCACAACAACCACCATTTTACCAGTGTTGTAATTCGGAAGGTATGTTCCGATCATTTCGCCACCATTATCCATAGCAATACCAGTCACCTCCAAATTGGTCAAGCCTTTTATCGACTTAACAGTTGGTTCAAACTTCTTTGCAGCCACTTTGTTCTTTTTCACTCTCGTGTCATACCATTCGAAAGTACCTTCACCTTTTGGAAAGTTTTCAGGAGTATACTTCTCGACCGTTGCTCCGTTCCAAGAACCAATAATGGTAATCTCGTACGCCTCGCCATTTTTCACCTCTACTTCCTTAGTTTCAACAAATTCATAGTCGGTTCTGTCGCTTGGCTGGTATTCATCCGTGAACCACTTGACATTCCCATCTTCTAGATTTTTCCACTCATGGAAAGTCAGGTATTCCTTTTCGGGTCCCATCACCACTTCGAGATCAATTACAATTGCGGTTTGCTTTATCTCTTCTTCCTCAAAAATCACTCTGTATATATCAAGATCTCCGAAGCCACCTTTGCGAACTTGAGCCACATAGGCATGGCGCGGATTGTCGGTGGGACAGTACGAGAAATCATCCATGGTGGTGTTCAGCGGGTAACCTAAATTAACCGGACGCTCCCATCGCTGAAACTGCTCGTTCCACTCGCTTTTGTATACATCGTAACCACCCATGCTTTTATGTCCTTGAGAGGCAAAGTAGAGCGTCTTACCATCGTGTGAGATGACGGGATACATCTCGTCATACTGCGTATTTATCGTTGGACCAAGATTTATTGGAAGTGACCAAGCACCTCCAGGCAATCTCTTAGACATGAAAATATCAAGTCCACCAAATCCGGGTTCTGCAATTGGAAGTCTCGCAATGAAGAGGGTCTGCTCATCAGGTGTGCAGGTTGCAGCCATCTCAGGTTCTTCTGTATTAACGGATTCTCCTAATGACACTCCTTTCTCCCATCTTCTACCAGTAAACTCGGTTACCCATACATCATCAAACCCTTCCATATTGTCAATCATGTAGAAGACGTGATCTCCGAAAGCAGACATGCCCACAAACTCCTCAACAAACTCGGTATTGATGGTCATTCCAACCCCTTTCCCTTTATCAAATTCGCCCCTTCTCAACTTTGCCCAAAAGATGTCAGCTGGCTTGTAGCCGTCAAAGTCTAGGTTCTGACCAGCCACTCCTTTATCTCTCTTCGTACTGAAAACAAGGAAGGATTCATCCAATGGAGTAAAAGGCATCATGTCAGGGGCCTCAGAATTAATTCGATCTCCAAGATTTTCAAACGTGACCTTCACCGGTTTCTCCATGAATCTGCGAGCATTCTCACAAAACTCGATCTGCCGAGTAACGTCTACGATTTTCTCTGGCTTTGTAGTCTTCATTTTGTACTTATTGAAGAAAAGCAAAGCGCTGTCAATCTGTTCATTGAACATGTATGCTAAACCAAGGTCGTAGAAAATCTCATCATCAAACTCATCCTTAGTAACAACAATTTTTCTCAGGTAAGGAATTGATCGGCTCTTGTCGATATTCTGATTCAAGTGGCAAAGACCGACCCTCCAATTCAGGAACACATCTTCTGGGCTCTCGGCCAAAAGTGGAATGTACTCAAGTAACGCATTCTTGAAATCACCTATTTCGAACAAGTTCTTTGCCCTCGCCATAGGTGTAGCACCTTTGGTATCCACGTCCGTCTGAGCATTGGATTCATTCGCAAGAAGAATCATCATCAAAAGTGCAATAGCACCAAAGACCTTTAAGAAATAGTTGTTAGATAATTTTGAACTCATTGACCTTAATACTTGCCGATTTCTAGCTCATAAATGGCCTGGGTAATTGCAATGTCCGAATCTTTGAAGTAGAAAACTCCTCCCCAGTCCCAGGTCTTCTTCTCATAAATTGTAACCTTATTGTTCTGGTTGACCACATGACGTAACAAAACGAAATTATTGCCTTGCACAGTTTCCTTGGTCACCCCTTCAGGGTAAATACGAGCCAACTCCGAAAGGAATGCCTGTCTTCTCTCTTCCTCACTCAGGTCAATTTCTTCAAGAGACTGCTTAAGTTGCTCAAACCTTTCAATCCTCAATTTCTCCTGATCCGCAATTGAAAGCGATTGCTGGTTTTTCGCATCTTCCACCTCACCCAAAGCAGCTAATCTCGCCTCACGTTCCGTTCTCAATCTTTCTGCCTCTTCTTCTTTTCTCTTCTGTTCTGCGGCTTGATCCTCCTCAAACTTACGTTTTGCTTCGTCCTCTTTTCGCTTTTGCTCAGCAGCAGCTAAAGCCAATTGCTCCTCACGGTCTGCAATCTCGTTCAGCTTATCGACTGGCACTTGATCATCTGGTTTCATATCACGTGCCGCTTCATACTTCTCTCGCGCCACCTCAAGATTGTCGGACTCCAGCGCTTTAGCTGCTTCCTGTAACGTTAGCACATATTTGCGCTCCTCGTCCTGACGAGCTTTTTCCTCCGCAGCAAGTTGATCCAACGTACGGTCTATACTTTTGATCTTTTGCTTTGGTTCTTGCTCACTTGGTTTAAGGTCGGAGGCCTTCTGAAATTTGTCCTTGGCTGCATCGTAATTGTTCTGCGCCAACTCCTGTTCTGCCTCAGACATGAAGTTCTGGTACTTCTGATCTAAAGCCAATTGCTCTGCTTCCTCTTTCTCTAAAACTTTCAGGTCAGCATCAGCCGTCTTGAATTTCTGTGAGGCATCCTTTTCATCAGGATACATGGCCAAGGCATCGTTGTACTTCTTCCACGCGGTACGAACATCGTTTTTGGCGGTAGCAGCATCACCTTCCGAAATCAGCTTATCGTATTGCGCTCTTCGTTGACGCTCAGCTTCTTCTTTTTCCTGTTTAGCTAGGTCAGCCAGTCGTTGCTCTTCCGCCTTGCGCTCTTCTTCAAGTCGCTTGGCTTCAGCAATTTCCGCAGCTTCCTTAGCTTTTCTTTCATCTTCAAGTCTTTTTGCCTCAGCTAGGTCAGCAGCTTCTTTAGCCTTTCTCTCTTCCTCCAGTCGTTTTTGTTCTGCTTTCTGCTCAGCCAATGCTAAACGCTCTGCTTCTTTCCGTTCCGCTTCCTTTTGCTTTTCGAGCATAGCAAGTTGATCGGCAGCGGCCTTTTTAGCAGCCTCTTCTTCCTTCTGTTTAGCCAGAGCTAGACGCTCCGCTTCTTTTCTTTCTGCCTCCTCTTGCTTTCTTCTAGCTTCTTCCGCTTCCCGCTTCTGCTTTTCTAACAAAGCAAGTTGTTCCTCAACCTCTCTTTGGGCTGCTTCCTCAGCCTTCCTTTGCTGTTCAGCAGCAATTGCAGCCAATCGATCTTGTTCCTCTCGCTCCTTGGCAAGACGTTCTTCTTTTTCCGCAGCTACACGAGCAGCAATCTCATCCGCTCTTTCTTTCTCCTCCGCCTCCCTTTTAGCACGCTCCATGGCTATTTGCTTGGCGAGCTCTTCCTTTTCCTTTTGTTCCTGAGCTAATCGTTCCTGACGTTGGGCTTCAACTTTGTGCAAGGTTTCTTCGTACGCGATTTCAGCCGCCTCGGCATCTTTTTCCGCTTGTTTTTGCTGAGCTTGAGCAACCTCAATCAACTTTTCGGTTCGCTGTTCCTCATACACCGCCAATTCCTTTTCTCGCTCAGCTTCCTTTTGTTGGAACTGTTTCTCAAGTCTTGCTAATTCGGCATTATCCGCTGCTTCGAACAGTGTAGCGTAGTTTATTTTTCCACCAGTGTTGCCCGAATTCTGAAGCGAAGACTTCTCCTTCAAATAGGCATCGTAAACCGCATTTGCCCTCTCCTCGTCCAACTGCTTATCATTGGTTGAAGGCAGCACTTTTTTTATCTCGCTTACTGTTCGGTCTCGGTCTCGATCTCCAGCGCCCTGCTCCAGAGCGTTTGCCAGATTACGCTCCTTCTTGTTTTTGGCTTTGGCCAGTTCCACATTATGAACTTGCACAACTTCCTTTTCTGTTTGCTGAGCCAATTCGCGCTTTTGTTCTCTTACATCTTCTCTTCTCGCTTCAAGTTGTTCTTGAGCCTTTCTCTTTTCAATAGCATTCTGAGCCTTCTCTTCCTCTCTGGCCTGATCTGCCGCTTGATCCGCAGCGCCAAAAAGCGATGCGAAATCTAAGGCAACGGTACCTGTACCACCTTGTGCCTGCTTCTTTTGAGCATAGGTTTCGTAAATCTCTTCAGCAACCTCTTGACGATTGGCCGTATTGGCCGGAAGATTTTTGACTATTGCATCAATTTGCTGCTGCCTGCTGGCTCGGCTTCCAGAACTGGTAGCTCCGGACTTATAAATAGCCTTAGCAATCTGCTCCTTACCAGGAATGTTGGCAGGAAGTGATTCTTCAATCAGCTTCTCCTCTGCAACCTGCGAGGTCGGGTCAGACGTTTTTTGAAAAACAACAGAGGCAACATAGTTGTCATACATCTTCTGCGCTGTTTCTCTTCTATTTTCTGTCTCCTCTGGTAACGCGTTGTAGAACACGTCTAACTGACTTTTCTTGTCCTTCGGAACCGACTTCAACCTTTCTTGAATGGTCTTTACGGCACCTTGCTGCTGCACGTATTGGTCGTACATAGCTTCTGCCTTCTGCTCTTTGTAAGGATCGTTCTTTGGAAGTGCATTTTCAAACACATCAATTTGACTCGCTCTATCTTTCGAGGCTCCCTTCAAGCCTTCCTCTATCTTAGCAATCGTCTGTTCCTGCTCTTCGCGCTTGCGCTCCTCAACCTTGGCCATGAACGCGTCTAGTTTAGACTGATTCTTCTCGTTGTCTGCACTGATTTCCTTGCTGATAGCCTCTTGTTCTGCTGCACTAGCCGCGGCAAACAGCTTCGAAAAATCCATGTTAGAAAGGGTAGTCCCAGTCAAACGGGTTTTCTCATACTCCGCATAAATAGCCTTAGCTTTTTCTTCCTTATAAGGGTCGCCTTTTGGATAGGTCTTTACCAAGTTCTGAATAGCCGTTTCGCTATCTCCATTCGATTCAAAAATTGCGTAATAGACCTTATCTCTCTTCTCCTTTTCCTCTTTGGCTCTTTTCAATTCCTCCTCAGCAATGGCAGACGCGAGTTTTTCTCTTGCTTCTTCCTCAATGGCTTTCTGCTGAATTGCCATTGCTTCCTTTGCCTTCTTCTCGGCCTCTTCCTGCTCTTCTCTGAGCACCGCAACCTTGGCCTGCCGCTCTTCTTCTTTTGCTGCAACCACTTTTTCCTCCAACGCCTTTGCTGCATTGAAAATCGATTGGAAATTAATCTTGTCTCCCGTAGCTGAAGTACGTTTGCGCTCCTCCATCAGCCTGTCATACATGGCCAATGCCTTTTTTTCTCTAAGCGTATCTACCTCTGGAAAAACTTCTAAAAAGCCTTTTACTGTCTTTTCCTTATCACCGTCACCAACGGTAATTGCTGCTTCGATTAATTGCTGAGCGGTAGCGTTTTCTTTATCCAGCAACAACTTCGCAGCCTCTTCTAGCTCCTTCTTCTTTTCATAAGCAAGTTGAGCTAATCGTTCTTTCTCTTTCCTCTCCCGTCTTTCGCGCTCCTCATCCTCCATCTCTTCCTTAGAGTAATCAAGTTCGTAGTCGAACTTGTTAGTCTTAAGTTGATAGAAAACATTGGCTACCGAACCAACAAAACCCAATCCGTCCAAGTCCTTGACCATATCCACCTCAAACTCAAACTTTGGCACTGAAGTATGTTGCTCCCTAGCCAAGGTGACATCTGTATCTATGTCAACTTTTTTAGTGGTGTATCCACCTTTTTCAACCGATAGAACATAGAACTTATTAATCTCCGCCTTGAACTCAAACTGTCCGCTACCCGGAGATGTTGTTTTGAAAATCTCCGTCAGATTGTCATGCGAACCATCTGGTGATTCGTAAAGCGTAATGATAGCTCCCTTTAGCTTTTTTGATAGTTCCTTTACCGTTCCTTTGAACTCCAATGGCCCCTTTATCTTGGATTGGTTCATCAACTCATCGGACATTTCCTGAGTGATTTCCTGATCTACCTGTGAGTAGGAACTATTGGTTGTCACAAAAAAGATTGCAACAGTGAAGAAGAGCGCTATGGAAATCAAACGTCTCATCTCATTATTTGCCTTCGGTAGTTATAATTTTTTCTCCGCCAACACCGATAATCGTTAGCTCAATCCTACGGTTCATCTGTCGGCCTTCCGGATTATCTGAACCATCTGGGTTTTCATTTGGTGCGATATGGCGAGTTTCTCCATATCCTTTAGGCACCATACGCTTACCAGCAACCTTTCTTTGTTTTAACCAAGTTACAACACTCTTAGCTCTATTTCTAGAAAGCTTCATGTTGTAATCGTCCGCACCACGCGAATCGGTGTGACCGGATATCTCAACGATAACATCCGGATTCTTCTGCATGAAGACCAAAAGTTTATTCAACTCCACCACGGATTCATCCCGAATATTGTACTTATCGAAATCAAAATAAATACGCTCCAAAATAATTTTCTGACCGACCTTGAGCTCTTTCTCGTTGTAAACATCGACATCAAGAAGGGTCGGATCGTAACCAAGCTCCTTTTGCTTCTCCATTGCCGCCAGCTCTTCTTCTAGACGAAGAATTTCTTCTTCCAGTTCATCTGGTTCAGCAGCCAATTGACGGGCAGAAACTTCTTCCTTCTCTGGAAACTTGATATGTGGGGTAAAACACACATCATTGATTTGAGCCGTGTGGCCTGAGAGCGGGGTAACCTCATCACCTGAGTAATAATCCCACACAATGGGTTGACGCTCACGACTGCCAGAAATAATGTATTTAGAATCTTTTGAGATGAACACGGAAGAAACTGGTTTGTCGTGGCCGAGAAGAACATGCTTCACTTCGGCAGTTTCCGCATCCCATACATAAACGAAGCCATTTTTGCTTCCAGAAACAACCGTAGAACCATCGGGGGAAACTTGCAGCGCATTTATCGGGGAGCTATGTAACTTGAATTCAAGCACTTCCTGACCAGACGATGCGTCCCACTTCTTAGCCATTCCGTCAGCACCACCAGTCACGATGAAGTTGCCGTATGGAGAGAAGTCAACGGTACTGACCGCCCCTTTGTGTCCTTCAAATATTCCAACAAGTTCTTCGGTCATTATTTCCCACATCAGAACATTTCCATCATCAGAACATGAGACAAAGTAGTTGCCATCTGGCGAAATGGAAATTCCGTTCACCTTATCCAGATGCCCAACATATATCTTTTCCATAAGTCCCGTGGTCAAATTCCAAAGACGGATAGATGAATCAGCACTCGCAGTCAACAGTCGTTGACAATCGTTCGTAAAGACCGCTTGTGTAACACGTTTTCTGTGACCACGCAACGTGGTCAACTGGTTACCATCAGGAACGGTCCAGACATTGATATCACCTTTTTCCGTAGCGGAAATAACCTTATTGCTACAAGGACAAACAACAGACGACACTTTATCACGATTATCGAGTGAAAGCACCTGTCGCCCCGATGGAAGATCCCAAAGCTTCGCCTTACCATCATCGCTACCAGACATCGCATAGATCAGACCACCGTACTTCTCTCCAGTTCGTTTACGCCTGATCGCATCCGGATCTGGACGAAGTGTATAGTTCTGAATAATTTCAGTTACCTGAGATGCTTTCCCCATAACCTCAACCACGGCCGAAGTATCAAAGTAAAGTTCACCTTCCACATATACGCAATACTCTCCAGGCTCTAGCACTTGAGCGTAATTACTGGTCTTCATATTAGGACGGTAGGTTCCGATGAACTCGTCAGTGTTCATGTCGGTTACTGTCATTTCAAATGTCCCGACATCTATTGACGGATCCACCAACATGGAATCTTTGATATTGGTAATCGATCCTCGCACAATTGTGTAAACTGGATCAACATCATTGAACGTAATTCTGTAAATGTCACGCTCACCATAGCCCTCATCCTTCCTGAACTGGGAAATGTATCCGTACCTACCAGTTGTGGACAGGGACACGTTGAAATCATCATCAACTGTATTAATAGGATAACCTGCGTTTTTAGGTGGCGACCATGTGTTCGTCAATTCATCCCACTCTGAAATGAAAATATCAAATCCCCCCATTGCAGCGTGTCCTTCAGAACTGAAATAAAACGTTTTGCCATCAGCCATCAGATGAGGAAAGGTCTCGTTGAATGGGGTATTAATGATATCCGGTAATTTCTGTGGTATTCCCCAATCACGGTTCGGCAGCCTTCTTGACATGTAAAGATCAGTACCCGTTTTACCGCGAGCGGTTTCTCGAGAGAAGAAAACCAAGTTGCCATCTGTGGACAGACTCGCAGTGGTCTCAATATCGTCTGAGTTGATATTCCGCCCAAGGTCAAGATAATCATCAAAGAAACGGCCCTTTCTCGGAGACACGAAAATGTCATCATAGCCATCGAAGTTGTCCACGTAAACGAGCAACTCCTGACCGTCCGCTGAAATACCGACCACCTCTTCATACCATTCTGTATTGACCGAAGACCCGATGTTTCGTGATTGACGAAATTCTCCACGATATTCCCTTGCTCTGAAAATGTCCGGAGTCTTAAAACCATCGAAATCCAATTGAAGTCCTAAACAGTCGGGTCTTTTGGAAGTGAAAACAATGAAAGATTCATCCTCTGGAATGAACGGATTGAATTCAGGATAAGGGGTATTAATGTTCGGCCCAAGATTTTCAAATGTTGCATCTATTGGATACTTAACGAGTTGCTTTGCAGTAAAACATTGCTCAATCATCCGACCACCAGTGATGATATTATCATTGTCTCCACGAGAAATGTCTTTGTACTTATTGAAGGTGGTGATTGCCTCATCGAACCGATGTGCGAACATGTAGGCTCTACCTAATTGGTAAATCGCCTCCTTTGGAAACTTGTCCTGTTGGACAACAAACTCCAAGTAACCAATAGCCTTCTCTTTGTCAATATTGCTTTCCAAGTAACATGCCCCGATGTAGAAATTTATATCAACATCAGTAGGATCTTTGGCCAACAGAATGAGAAAATCTTCCAGTGCAGCGCGGAAATTACCGTTCCAATAGTGCTCCATCGCCCCCTTCTTATTCACTTTAAGAAGACGCTTTGCTCTTTCTTCTTCGGTCTCGTTTATTTCTTGATTGAACTCTTCTTCGGTGGTTTCCCGAATATCGCGTGACTGCCCAAATGCATCAGCATTGACGAAAACAAGGAATAAGCAGAGAAATTTGACAAACGTAAATCTTCGGATCATTCCTAACGGCCTTTCCAGTATCTTGATAGCTTTACTTGAATCGGAAAACTATAGAAAATCATTCTAATTACACAGCTAACGAAGGTACAATTATGTAAAGAAAATGACGGAAATAAATGACCGGGTGGCGCTATTTGATCTTAGAACCATCGGGAACCTCGATCTCCTCTACTTCAACACCGCTCACCTCACCCTTGGGAACACTGATTTCAATTCTTCGATTTAACTGTCTTCCGACAGGGTTATCACTTAAATCAGCGTTCTCGTTACGTGCAATTGGTCGGGTTTCTCCATAACCAACAGCGGTAAGCCTACTTGAGGATATTCCGTTTCGAACTAGATAATCAACCACAGCCTGAGCTCGATCTTTGGATAGACGCATGTTGTAGTCATCGTTTCCTCTTGAGTCCGTGTGGCCAGAAACCTCAATTTTTACAGTCGGATTTGATTTCAAGAAGTCGAACAATCTGTTCAACTCATGCTTTGACCGAGAACGCAGGGTTGCCTGATTATAATCGAAGAAAATATTTCTGAGAACCAGTCGTCTTCCCTGTTGAAGGTTCCTCATGGTTGAACTCGACTCCATGATGACTTTTTCTGCTTCAGGCTGGTAATCCAATCGTTGAAGGATGAGATCGAGTTTTGCATTCAATTCACTCAATTGCTTTTTCAACTCAAGATTATCGTTGATCAACTGCTGGTTCAACTTTCTTAACTCTTCGATAGTGCTGGCATTTCCAAGAATCTCCTCTTGAGAATATGCATCGGCTTCAGCGGCCCTTATCTCTTTCTGCTTTCTTTCCTCAGCTTGCAAAGCCGCCTGCACCTGCGCCTGTTGCTCCGCCACAGCTTCCAACTGAATTAGCTCACGCTTCGTTCGTTCTGCTTCCTCGCGCTGTTCTTTTTCGAACTGCTCAGCTGCTAAACGCTCTTGCTCCAACCTTTGCTGCTCAAGCTTTTTCAACTCCTCCAGTTGACGCGCTGCTTCTTCGGCTTCTTTCTTCTTCTTTTGTTCCTCAGCAGCTAGTCGTTGCTGCTCAGCAATGTCTTCTTCCACTTTCTTTTGAGCCTCAACCACCTCTTCTCTGGCCTGCTGGACCTCTTGCTCGGTTTTCTCAATCTTCTGCTCAACCTCAGCAAGCTCCTTTTGCAACTCACTTATCTCTTCCTTCTTCTCATCAGACTCTTTTACAAATTGCTGCTTTTTCTGAAGTGCTTGCTTTTCCTTCTCCGAGGCTTCAACAACCGCGGCTTCGTCAACCTCTTTCTTCTGATCAACTTGAGACTTTTGCTTCTTCAACTGCTCAATCCTTGCCAACATGGCCTTGCGTTTAGCTTCAATGGCATCAGCATCCACAGAAATCTCCTGCTTTACAGCTTCCATTTTCTGAGCAGTAACCTCTTTTACCTCTTCCGCTTCAGTTTCTTGCTTCTGTTGTTTGGCCTTAAGCTCTTCAATTCGCTGCTGCAACTCTAAACGCTTTTTCCGAGCCTCAGCCTCCCGTTGCGCCAGCGCATCAGACATTGCCTGAGCTTCTTGCTCAGCAGCAGCCTGTTCCGCAGCCCTAGCAGCCGCAGCTTGTTCAGCTTCGAGCTTGGCGGCTTCATCGGCTGCTTTTCTCTCCGCTTCTTCCTTAGCTTTCTGAGCCGCCAATTCCTGTTCTTCCTTTAAACGGGCTGCCTCTTCTTCAGCATTTTTCTTTGCCAACTCTTCAGCTGCCGCTCTTGCTTCAGCTTCTTGCTCCGCTTTGATTCTTACAGCTTCCTCTGCTGCCTTCCTATCCGCTTCTTCCTTAGCTTTCTGAGCCGCCAATTCCTCCTCAGCAGCTTTGGCCAGAGCTTCCTGCTCTGCCTTTTCTCTGGCAGCCGCTTCTTCAATAGCCTTCTGACCCTCTTCCTCTTTTGCCTGCTGCGCAACTAGTGCCTGTTCTTCCTCCAACTTGGCCGCTTCAGCAGCCTTAGCCGCGGCTTCTTGTTCAGCCTTTTTCTTAGCAGCCTCTTGCATAGCTTTAAACCTCGCCTGCGCCTCAGCTTTTCTGCGCTCCAGATCAACTTCCTCAACTTTTGCTTCTTCAGCCGCTAGGTCCTTTTCCGCTTCTTCTTTTTCCTTTGCGGCCAGCTCCTCTGCTTTGCGTCTTTCCTCTTCTTTGGCAGCAACAATTGCCAATGAATCGGCTTCGGCTTTCGCCTTGACTTCAGCCTCTGCGGCCAACCGTTCTAACTCCGCAGCTTTGGCAGCGGCAGCCTCCTTTTCCTTCTTGAGTCTTTCCGTTTCCTTGTTCAGAGCCAAAATATCTTCTCCGAACACCACTTCATCCAACTCCAGAACTCCATCGTACTCGACATACGACTCCTCATCACCAACCGGAAGCTTAGCCACAATCGGTTCATATCCGTCCGCCTGATAAGAGATATCATAGGTTTCTCCCGGATCCAAAACCAAAACGTAAAATCCAGTTGCCGGATTTGGCCTGTAAGTTCCAATCGCTGCACCACCCTCATCTGTCACCAAAATCTTGGCCTGAATGTCTGCATACGCCATGGCGGGCACCTTCATGATTCCTCGCGCAACCGCCAAGGCATCAGATTCTTTCTTTTCGAGACGCAATTTGTACAGGTCGGTATCACCATAACCACCGTCCATCCGCGAGCTGTAGTAAGCCGTTCGCCCGTCTGGGTTTAGGACGAAGAACACATCATCTTCTGATGTATTGATAGGATAACCAATGTTCTCAGGTCTTGTCCAAGCACCTTCCACAAATTCAGAACGGAAAATATCGAAACCACCCATTGAGGTGTGACCTTGAGAACTGAAGATCAACGTCCTTCCGTCAGCTGTGATAAAGGGTGAATCCTCCTCATAGTTACTGTTGATTACGCTACCCATATTCTGAGCGAGACCCCATTCTCCATTCGGCAGTTTCTTACTGAACCAAAGATCTCGCCCCCCATGACCGCCATCGCTTCGATTTGATGAGAAAATCAATAGGTCTTGAGTTGCCGTAACAGTAGCATGCGTCTCCCAAGAATTGGTATTGATGTCAGAACCTAACGGCTCTGGCTTACTCCAACCATCAGCCGTTTTTCGGCTTTGGTAAATGTTACCATCGTTGTTGTCGTCTTTGTAGATGAACAACAACTGTCCATCTGGAGAAAGTCCAATAGCCGCCTCATGGCCTGCTGTATTAATGTTTGAACCTATACTCTGGGGCTTACTCCACTTACCATTTGACTGTCTTGTACAGATGTAAATATCATCATAGTACGTACCATCTTCAGCAACTGCACCACCCGTACCACCTTCACGTCTTGAAGTAAAAATCAGCACACGCTGATCTGCCGAAACCACCGGAGCGTATTCTGGATACTTGGTATTTATCTCCGGTCCTAGATTGGTCACTTTAACTCCAACAGGATGCTTTACCAACTCCATCGCATTTTCTGCATATTGAATCTGCTGACGAACCGTATTGTAGGTCTCAACATCATCCAGCGAAATGAACGAACGATAGTTGTAGTAGTTGGAAACCGCCCTATCGAATCTGTTCTTGTAATGGTAGGCTTTGCCAAGATAGTAATAGGTAATACCGGGAGCCTTCCGCTCCTTCCAATTACTCTCTTGATACGTGTCAGGGCTTGCTACATCTCGCGTAGCACTTTCCAACAGTTTTATGGCTTTGCCATGATCTTTCTTTCCACGCAGATAACAGATACCAAGAAGGTGATTCAGGTTGGCATTGAGCGTATCGTACTTGTACATGTCTTCCAACAATGGAAGCGCCTCCAAGAATGACTCATCGTAAACCAATGCATCTGCTTTGCCGAATTTTTTCTTGAAGTCTGACGAGCCATATTCCTGCGCCAAGCCATTAAAACATAGCACTGCCAACACAACAAAAGAAACCAGATGTTTCATAGTCCTGTTCCTCAACCCTTAGAGATGGTAGATTCCACTTTTTATGGATGCCGCTTTGTTCAACATTCCATAAGCTCGCAAAGATATAAGAATTCACTAGCTGGGATAGATTTACCCAGCCTGAAACACCACCTTACTTGTTCAACGTGACCGGTTTTAACTGAATAGCCCGGTTAATCTCAAAGTAAGCTGTATTTTCTGGCACATATAGTTTTTCTGACTTGTACATGTAACCATCAGATTCGTAGGCAATGTTGTAGTTCTGACCCGGATGAAGAATTAGTACAAATTTGCCGTTATCCTGTCGAGGGCGATAAAGCCCGAAAAGCTCTCCAGACTCGTTATCCGTAACGCGTATCTCAACTTTCGCTGGTCTCTTTCCGTTTTTATCCGCTATAATTTCACCCTTGTAAACTGTGAGCGGAACTTCACGGTCAGTGTCCAGATTAACGAGATAGATATCCTTACCACCATAACCTTCTCCGCTCGATGAAGAATAATACGCACGCTTACCATCGGCCGACATCACAAAGAAGTATTCATCATCTGCGGTGTTCATCGGGTGACCAATGTTCATTGGAGTTGACCATTTTCCATTCTCCTCAATAGAGAAAAAGATGTCATAACCTCCCATGCTATTATGCCCTTTAGAACTGAAGAAAAGTGTTTTTCCATCAGGATGAATGAATGGAGCCTCTTCATCGTACTTTGTATTGACAACTTCACCGAGGTTTTCGGCTACCGCCCACTCTCCAGTTGGTAATCTTCTACTTCTGAAAATATCCATTCGACCCATTCCGCTTCTATCCGAAGTGAAATACAACGTTTGTCCATCAGCAGAAACGGTCGCGTGAGTTTCTCTGAAAACAGAATTGACATTATCATTCAATATCTGAGGTTCTCCCCAAGCACTTCCTTCCATTTTACTCACGTAGATGTTGCCATCGCCAAAATCATCGCGATAGATGTAAAGTTCTTGTCCATCGGCCGAAAGACCAATGGTTGCCTCGTGACCTTCTGTATTGATTCTTGAACCGATGCTTACAGGTTTAGACCAAACGCTATCCTCTTTCTGAGAAACGAAAATGTCTTCGTAATACTTGTCATCAAGATCAAGTAATCCGCCTGTAGAGGTTGGTCTTCTTGAAGTGAATATCAGCATGCTTTCGGTTGCATCAACAACTGCTGCATACTCATCGTAAATAGAATTGATGTTTTCGCCCAAGTTTTCTTTGGTCGCACTGATAGGCGATTCCACAATAAGTTTACCGTTGTGGCACGTTTGAATCATCCACTCAACCTCTTCCTTCCGGTCTTTGGTGACAGATTTATCTACTTCGAGGTATTTGCGATAAGCCGCAATCGCATTATCAAACTGCGAATCAAGATGATATGCCCTTCCCAAATAAAAATATACGTCCAGTGGCGACTCGGTTTCCTTGTAACTGTCCTTGGCCTTGGCACTTGCTTTGACCACGGCCTTTTCCAAGTACGGAACCGCCTTATTCTTTTGGCCGTTGATCAGCAAATAGGTTCTTCCAACCTTGTAATTGATGTGTGAGTTTTGAGGGTCGATTTCCAAGAGGTCAAGAAAATTCTTGACGGCACGCATTGGTTTTCCAGATTCCAATTGCTCATTGGCCGCTGGGTACACTCGTTTAAAGTGCGAAGCCTTGTCAACCTTTCGCTGGGCGAAGGCGTCAGAGCCAAACAAACACAATGCAAATGCAAGAATGAGTAGCGGTCGGGTCATTTTATACGTATCGAATCGCTGGAATTCTGACATCCAGATCAGGTTTTTTCTCCGAAAACAGCTTCGGATTCAGCCAATACGTAAATAATCCTAAATGGTTCTATTGATGTCCCAATTCTCTAAATAATCTGCAACCTTCCGCACAAATGAACCTCCCAAAGCACCATCAACAATGCGATGATCATAAGAATGTGAAAGGAACATCATGTGTCGAATTGCAATGGCATCACCCGTTGGTGTTTCAATTACAGCAGGCTTTTTACGGATAGCTCCAACAGCCATAATGGCCACTTGCGGTTGGTTAATGATCGGAGTTCCCATCACGTTGCCGAAAGTTCCAACATTGGTAATGGTGTATGTTCCTCCTTGAATTTCTTCTGGAGCAAGCTTGTTGCTTCTTGCTCTTTCTGCCAGATCATTCACTGACTTGGTCAAGCCAAGCAAACTCATCTGATCGGCATTTTTGATAACCGGAACAATAAGGTTTCCATCAGGTCTAGCAGTTGCCATTCCCATATTGATAGACTTGCGTTTGATGATATTCTGACCATCCAACGAAACATTTACACCGGGCAGATCTTTAATAGCCTTCACCAAACATTCGATAAAAATTGGCGTGAAGGTCAATTTCTCACCTTCTCTCTTTAGGAATTCGCCTTTGACCTTATTTCTCCAAGTCACCAGATTCGTTACATCGGCCTCAACATAACTGGTTACGTGAGGCGATGTTTGCTTGCTCATTACCATGTGTTCCGCAATGAGTTTGCGCATGCGATCCATTTCCACAATCTCATCACCAGGCATTAACGGAACGGCAACTTTTCCAATATGAGCCGTTGACGACTTTTGCGCTGTTACCGCAGGTGCAGCAGCGGGCTGAGCGACCGTTTGTGTTTCAGTTTGCGTACCGCGATTTGGCAAGTAATTGAGAATGTCAGATTTGGTAACTCTTCCACCTTGTCCACTTCCCTCAATGGTTTCCAATTCTTGCACAGAAACACCTTCTGTTTTGGCAATGGTTCTGACCAATGGAGAATAGAAACGACCACTATCCGAACGTTTTGGAATATCGCCAACCTCCGCAACTCCATTTGACGAAGAACCATTAGACGAAACTGCTACCGTCTCGGCAACCGGTTGCGGTTTTTCATCCTTTGCTGGTTCTGGCGCCTTTGGTGTTGACTCTGAAGCTGCTTCAGCTTCGGTAGTAATGTAGGCAACTGGGCTTCCAACCTGAACCACATCATCTGCTTGACAGCATTGTTCTGCAAGCACGCCCTCAACTGGAGACGGAATCTCACTATCCACCTTATCGGTGGCGATTTCCATGATCGGCTCATCCAGCTCAACCGTTTCGCCAACTTCTTTAAGCCAGCGGATAACCGTTGCTTCTGCTACACTTTCGCCCATTTTGGGCATCAACACTTCAACTTTAGCCATTGCTACAATTTTGGAGGTGCAAAGATAATTATCGAACCAAACCTCGTAGGCTTTCGAAACCTACGAGGTTTATCATCTACCTAGTTCTCGGAAACCCTTGAATACAATATTCAGATCATTTGCTACCCGATAATCCTTGGCGTAGAGCATGTTCAATCGCGATAGCCCTTCCTGATCGGGTTCACCTGCTTCCAACCCATCTAATGGATTGAGTACCGACTCTGCAATTTTGGGCAACTGAAAATTCTGATCGGCATTCAAATCCTTGACATAGCCAACCCAGGTGCGCTTTCCGATCAGAACCAGAAAAACATTCTTCAGCAATCCGATAGGTTTTTTCATGAACCAGATAATAACCGGACTAAGCACAAATAGCAAAACTGATAAAACCGCATCGAGTAATCGTTTGACCCTTCTGTTGGTCGGCTTGCTGATGGCGTTAATACCGAAAGCGTAAAGATCACCAGCCGTGTTGATGGAATTGCTACCGATCAGAAACATGGTTTCGCTTGGCGCAATTTTGAAATCCACCTGAGGGAATTTGGTCTGCGTCATACAATCAATAATCCGCTGCGCGGGAATGTCCTTCGCGCAGAAGATCACCTCACCAATATTCTGAATGCGGATAAAGTCATCCAGTTTTGATAGGTCGTTATCATCAGAAACTGCGTACCGACCAATGAACCCCGGAGTTTTGAACGTGTCTTTCAGCAATGTTTCAACCCGATCGATCTCATCTCCTCTTCCAACCACAAGGAATCGTTTGGTCTTTTCGCTGTTCAGGTTGAAACCTTCCGTCTTCAGCAAATGCAGCAGCAACCGAATGGAAGAAACAATCACAATTGCCCAAACAGAACCGATCAGAATTACCGCGCGGCTAAATCGCACCTGCTCGCCCATCAATCCGTAACCTATTAATATGATGGCTGAACCAGCAACAAGACCGCGAACAACATTGGAGAGTTTGACCGGCTTATCGTATCCACCCGAAAAGTGCATCGATATCAACCAGACCAAAACGTATGCAGGTAGAACAAGCAGAAAGAATTCCTTCGGATAATGCAGCCCATCTTCTGCCCTTACCATGGTTTCCCAATAACGGGAAACGAAGAACAACCCAGCATAGATGAGCGTGCCATCCAAAATGGGCAAGGCTATTCGTTTGGCAAATCGGCTGGCGATTGAAACGGAAGCTCGCAACAGAATGGCGAAATTGATAAGCAGCGAAAACATCTGCGCGCGCTCCTTCGAAAAATGCTTCTTGGCGAAAATGGCCATTGCGTTATAGAACACGAACACATAATTCAGACTTCCTTTCTTGGTGCTTTCACCTTTATAATGAATGATACGCGCCTCAGGATAATAGTAATTCTTGTAACCGCCTTTGATAATGCGATAAGAAAGATCGATATCCTCACCGTACATGAAGTAGTCTTCATCTAGCAGCCCAACCTTATCCAAAGCTTCTTTTCGCATGAGCATGAACGCGCCCGAAAGCACTTCAATCTCATGCGTTTTATCCTTATCTAAGTACGAAAGATGATACTTACCAAATCGTTTCGACCTTGGGAAAAGCCAACTCAATCCAAAGATCTTGTAAAAGGCCACTTCTGGAGTTGGCAGACTTCGCTTGCTCTCAGGAAGAAAGTTTCCCTTCCCATCAACCATGTTTATACCGAGACCACCAGCATCAGGGTGTTCATCCATGAACTGAACAACTTTCTCGAAAGTGTCGGCTTCGACCAATGTGTCGGGATTGAGAAGCAACACATACTCGCCCTTGGCCAGGCGCATTGCCTGATTGTTTGCTCTGGAAAAGCCAACGTTATCCTTATTAGCGATAAGTATGACTTCAGGGAATTTCGCGCCCACCATAGCCACCGAGCCATCCACAGAATTGTTGTCAACCACAAAGACCTCCGCATCCATATTCTGAATGGCGGTTTTCACCGATTGCAGGCACTGCTCCAAGAAGTGCTGCACATTATAATTGACTATGACAACGGAGAGTTTCAGAGGCGGAATTTGATTTCGCGAATATCTGAAATCGCGGGCAAGCTTGCGTTATTGTCTATTTCGCCACTGAATTCTCGTAAGGCACACGATTTACCAACGAGCGACCAAGCGTCAGTTCATCCGTGTATTCCAATCCGCCACCCATAGATACGCCACGGGCAAGCGTACTCAGTTTTACATCAAATTTTTGTAGCTGGCGAGAGAGATAGAAATTGGTTGTATCACCTTCCATGGTCGTACTCAAAGCAAAGATCACTTCATTCACTTCACTAGACTGAACCCGTTCTACCAATGGGGCAATGTGTAGATCACTTGGGCCAATACCGTCTAGCGGTGATATGATTCCGCCAAGCACATGATATAAACCTTTGAACTGCTCGGTATTTTCAATGGAAACCACATCACGGATATCTTCTACTACGCAAATGGTTGTTCTGTCACGCCTTTGGTCAGCACAGATTTCACAGACCTCTTTATCTGTGATATTAAAACACTCTTTACAGTATTGAACCTGCTCCTGTAATTGCAAGAATGTATTCCCGAATTTGCGCAGCTCTTCAGGCTCTTTCTTCAGTAAATGCAACACAAATCGGAAAGCCGTTTTCTGACCGACTCCTGGCAATTGGGCAAATTCCTCCACCGCCTGCTGCAATACTTTCGAAACGAGATTCATTGAGGCGAAGATAGTTCTTGAGACCATCAAACCATTTTGAGTTACACACAATTCTAGGTTTAATAACTAGTTCAAAGCTCAGCAATTCTCTGGCGGTTACTCCATAATTTCGATTTCAATGTCACCGACCCTCATTCTCTCCATCATTGCCGCATATTTCGTGGTGCTTTTCATTATCGGAAAGATCACTTCAAAAGGCGCTGACAACAACTCATTCTTCATCGGCAATCGGCAATCGCCATGGTGGGTGGTAGCCTTCGGGATGATCGGTACCAGTTTGAGCGGTGTAACGTTCATTTCCGTACCTGGTTGGGTGGGCATATCACAGTTCAGCTACATGCAAATGGTGCTGGGCTACTTAGTCGGTTACACGGTCATTGCCACGGTGCTGATGCCGCTGTACTATCGGCTCAACCTCACCTCCATTTACACCTATCTGGATGACCGCTTTGGCCGGGCCAGTTACAAAACGGGCGCTTCTTTTTTCTTGCTATCGCGAACCATTGGCGCGGCATTTAGGCTGTACTTGGTAGCTGGCGTTTTGCAACTCACCATTTTCGATGCGTGGGGCATTCCGTTTATTGCCACGGTTATCGGAACCATCATTTTCATTTGGTTGTACACCGCAGAAGGCGGCATTAAAACCATCATTTGGACGGATACGTTGCAAACACTATTCATGCTTTTGGCGGTGATTTTTACCGTTGGAATCATCAGTCAAGAACTCGGTTTCGGATTCGGTGAAATGGTCTCAACCATCCGCGAAAGCGACTACAGCAAAATCTTCTTTTTCGAGGATGTGAATCACCCGAAATACTTCTGGAAACAGTTTTTGGCGGGTGCTTTCATTTCCATTGTAATGACGGGTTTGGATCAGGACATGATGCAGAAGAACCTGAGTTGCAAGAACATTGGCGAAGCTCAGAAGAACATGTTCAGCTTCAGTTTTGTGCTGGTTTTCGTGAATCTTTTCTTCCTCGCGCTTGGCGCGTTGCTTTATCTGTTTGCAACGGCAAAAGGTTTTGAAATTCCTGCCAAGACAGACGACCTCTACCCCATGTTGGCTACAAACGGAAGCCTACCAATAATTGTCGGAATCCTGTTCATTCTAGGATTGATTGCTGCGGCATACTCGAGTGCCGATTCAGCTTTGGCGGCTTTAACGACTTCCGCCTGTGTGGATATTCTCGACATTGAAAAACGCCCAGAGAACGAACGTACGCCATTGCGTAAGAAGGTTCACGTGGTGATGTCTGGATTGCTCGTTCTCACCATCATGATATTCAAATGGGTGAACGATGAAAGCGTGATCAGTGCCGTTTTCCGAGTGGCCGGTTACACGTACGGCCCATTGCTTGGGCTTTATGCTTTCGGGCTTTTCACCAAGCTGAATGTGCGGGATAAACTGGTGCCACTGATCTGCATTGCTTCACCTATTCTCACTTACGCGATAAACGCCAACTCAGAAATGCTTCTTGGCGGCTACAAATTCGGTTTTGAGCTTCTGATACTGAATGGAGCATTGACCTTTGTCGGTCTACTGGCCATCTCCAAAAAAGCGAGCTAAGCCGCAGCTTCGGCCATTTGCTGCTCTAGCGTTTTCCGCGTGTTGCCTTCTTTCTCAGGCACGTGGCTCATCGCATACTCGCTCAACGCAGTAATGGAAAGACTCGGATTGACTCCCAAATTGCACGGTATAATCGATCCATCCAACACCCGCATGTTCGGGTAACCGTGTACTTCAAACTTGTCGTTCACAACACCTTCTTCCTTGGTCATTCCCATTGGGCAGCCACCCAGAATGTGCGCAGTTGAGCTCATGTTGAATAACACTTCCGTGGTTGCATTCATAGCCACACCATCGGTTTTTTCCGCGTAGCGATGCATTACATCTTGACCGACTTCGATGTAGGCAGGCACTTGGGTGTTCTCGCTGTTTGCCACTTTCAGACTTCCACCGAAAAGTCCTTTTTTCCATTGCATCTGAAGCGCGTTGTCCAACGATTGCATCACCAAGAGAATGATGGAATGGTGCGCAAATTCTCTTCGCAGAACGTTCCACACCTTACGCGGACTGGTAATGAAATTCCACAGCATCTTGATGGTCCGCACAATTGCTGGGCCATCGCCAGCGGCAATTACCGAAAGCAAACCCATGGCGCCAGAACCGTCTCCATATTTCACTAATTCAATGTGCGTGTTCTCATCGGGATTGAACACACGACTGATGGCCAAGCCGTGATTCATTTTCTTATCAATACCCGCAATTCCACACAATGATTCGGAGTTGGTTCGAAGATTTGCTCCGAGTTTATCAGAAAGGTTCGGAAGTGTCTTGAATTCTTCTTTCTGACGGAAAAGCAACTTCATTGTTCCCAAAACGCCAGCCGAGAAAACGATTCCTCGACTCTTGAAAACTCTTCGGTTCTTGCTGAACCAAGATGTGGACGATTCCGTGTGAACGTGGTACAGACCATCCTTGTACTCTACCTTCACAACCTTGGTCTCAGCTTCCACTTTTGCGCCCCATTTCTCCGCGAAATAGAGGTAATTCTTATCCAATGTATTCTTGGAGTTGTACCGACAACCGACCATGCAATTGGCACATTCGATACAACCCTTCCGTTTTGGACCAAGGCCATTGAAATACGGGTCTTTTTCCGTTTTTCTATCTCCTAGATAAACACCAACATGGTCAACCGTTTTGTAGGTTTCAGACTGCCCCATATCGTCAGCAATCTCCTTTAGGACAAGGTCTTCAGGCCCTTCTTTTTCGTACTTGGTACTACCCAACATAAAACGGGCCTTCTCATAAAACGGAGTAAGCGTTTCTTTCCAGTTTCTGAGATGAGACCAAGCAGGATTATTGAAAAACTCATCTGGCGGAAACATGTGCGTGTTGGCATAAACCAGACTGCCTCCGCCAACTCCAGCACCGCCCAAAACCATGATTCGATTGAGGAAGTTGATACGTTGAATCCCGAACGCTTTCAGGGCTGGAGCCCAAAGAAATTTACGAACGTTCCAGTTGGTTTTTGGGAAATCTTTGGATTCCCAGCGTTTTCCCATTTCAAGCACCAGAACATCATATCCTTTCTCAGAAAGTCGCATGGCCGAAACGCTTCCGCCAAAACCAGAACCGATAACAATATGGTCGTTAATCTTTCCTTCAGCCATCAATGATGACGCTTGATATACATGTGAAACTCAATTGAATCGGCTTGAAGCGCATGGATATAGTTGTCCTCCGTGGTCAAGTGAAAAACGTCTTTTTCAAGCTTGGTCATCAGAAAATCTCCGTCAACATATTCATCAAGCGCGATTCGGAGCACATCATGCTTAGGCAAAGACCACGTTCCCTCCACTTCGTAATTCAATGTATCGGCCGCATAATAAGAACCAACACACTTGCCGCCACCGTAGAAATTGATCAGATAACGATATGCTGGATTACCAACTTCGTACCCGGGTAAAATTGCTGGCAGCGTGTTTCCAGAGAGAAACTCAACCTCCGGTAATCGCGCATCGTACAGTTCCTGTGTGGTATCCTTCAGACCGAAATCAACAAAAACTTCGCACGAACTGAGCGTAACAGAAACCAAGAAGACAACCGCACAAACCGCTAAAACCGTTCTTTTCATCGTTTGCAATATAAACTCAAAAATAAGGATTGAGGCCAGCTGAAAAAGTCACACTTTAAATGACCGTTAAGTCTTCGGTTTAGCGGTGTAGATTCTTACATTTGCACGAATTTTATTCGCAACGAAAAAATTCGCCCATGTCGTTAGACCCTAACAAGTTCCAAGGAGAGGGACTTACCTATGACGATGTTCTCTTAGTCCCAGCCTACTCTGAAGTGATGCCGCGCGATGTTAACATCAGCAGCAAATTCACGCGTAACATCAACATCAATGTGCCGATCGTTTCGGCCGCGATGGACACGGTTACAGAGGCTGCCATGGCCATTGCCATTGCACAGGAAGGTGGAATCGGTGTCATCCACAAGAACATGACCATTGATCAGCAAGCCCAAGAAGTTCGGAAAGTAAAACGCGCTGAAAGCGGGATGATACTTGATCCGGTTACCTTGAAGACTGATGCCTTGGTTGGAGATGCTGAGAACATGATGGCGGAGTACAAGATCGGTGGAATCCCTGTGGTTGATGACGACCACAAATTGGTAGGAATCATTACCAACCGCGATCTGCGTTTTGAAAAGAACATGAAGCGTCCAATCAGCGACCTGATGACCTCAGAAAACCTGATTACTACCACCGAAGTTCAAGACATTCAGAAGACTGAATCAATTCTTCAAAAGCACAGAATTGAGAAGCTGCCTGTGGTAGATAAGAATTACAAACTAGTAGGACTAATCACCTATAAGGACCTTATCAAAACCAAGCTTCGTCCGAATGCTTGCAAAGACCAACACGGACGTTTAAGAGTTGCGGCAGCCGTTGGCGTAACGCCCGATATGCTTGATAGAGTTACTGCGTTGGAAGCCGTTGGTGTGGATGCCATTATTATCGATACAGCACACGGACATTCAAAAGGAGTTTTGGATGCATTGAAAAAAGCAAAGACGGCTTTCCCGAACCTTCAAGTCGTAGTTGGAAACATCGCGACAGCAGATGCGGCCAAAATGCTCGTTGAACATGGTGCGGATGCCGTGAAAGTAGGAATCGGCCCTGGCTCAATTTGTACCACGAGAATCATTGCTGGTGTTGGTGTTCCGCAACTTACTGCCGTGATGGATGTGGCCAACGCATTGAAAGGAAGCGGAGTTCCTGTAATAGCTGACGGTGGTGTAAAATTCACAGGAGACATTGTGAAAGCAATGGTTGCCGGAGCAGATGTTGTAATGGCCGGAAGTATGTTTGCTGGAACAGAAGAATCGCCAGGAAGGACTGTGATTCTCGAAGGAAGAAAGTTCAAAACCTACCGTGGAATGGGTTCTTTAGAAGCCATGCAGAAAGGTTCGAAAGACCGTTACTTCCAAGATGCGGAAGATGATGTGAAGAAACTGGTTCCTGAAGGAATCGTTGGCCGAGTTCCGTACAAAGGAACTTTGACTGAAGTGATGTATCAAGTGGTTGGCGGCCTGAGAGCTGGAATGGGTTACTGCGGTGCGAAAACAGTTGCAGATCTTCAGAATGCTAAGTTCATTAAGATCTCTCCTGCTGGCTTCAGAGAAAGCCATCCGCATGGAGTTACCATTACCAGCGAAGCACCGAATTACAGTCCCTAGCAGCTGAAAACCGGTCAGCTTCTTTCTTAAAAATTCACAAAACGTGAATGCTTTGTATAATGGCAACTGAGTCGTGTTTTTCGCGAAGCACAAAAGGCTTCATTGGCATAGTCAATTTTCTATTTTTGCGACCCGATAATCAAACCTAAGTGAAGATGATGAACAATATCTTGAAAACAACCCTGCTTATTGCTCTACTGATCGGTAGCGTTGATCTTTTTGCACAAAAGAAAGACCCTGTTCTACTGACCGTAGATGGTCAAAACATTACGCTTTCAGAATTTGAAGCTGTTTATAAGAAGAACAACCGCGATGAGGTGGTTGACCAGAACGACCTAAAGGAATACCTCGAACTCTACATCAATTTCCGACTTAAGGTTCGCGAAGCTGAGGAGCTTGGCATGGACACCGTGAAAAAGTTCATTGAAGAGTTGAAAGGTTACCAAAAGCAACTTGCCAAGCCATATCTCACAGACAAGGAAGTAACCGAAAAGCTTGTGAAAGAAGCGTATGAGCGTTCGCTAAAGGACATTCGTGCAAGTCATATTCTATTGAAGATCGGTCCTGATGCTTTGCCGAAAGACACTTTAGAAGTTTACAATCGCATTATGGACATCCGCAAGCAAGCTGAGAAAGGAGACTTTGCCGCTTTGGCCAAGAGATTTTCTGAAGATCCATCTGCCAAAGACAATGGTGGGGATTTAGGTTGGTTCTCCGCTCTTCGCATGGTTTACCCTTTCGAATCAGCCGCATACAACACTACACCCGGAAAAATCAGCATGCCGGTGAGAACTCGATTCGGATATCACATCGTTAAAGTAAAAGAGCAACGTGATGCTCAAGGCGAAATGAGTGCCGCGCACATCATGATCAAATCGGCTAAGGATGCTAGTGAGGAAGATCGTCAAGCCGCTAAGAAGAAAATTGACGAGGTGAAAGACTTGCTTGACAAGGGCGAAAACTTCGAAGACCTTGCTAGAAAATACTCTGAAGACCGAGGTTCTGCAAACAAAGGTGGTGTGCTACCAAGATTTGGAGCTGGGCGTATGGTTCCTGAGTTTGAGGCAGCTGCGTACGGTTTGAAAGCAGATGGTGATATCTCAGAGCCGGTTCTTACAGATTACGGCTGGCACATCGTTAAGCGTATTGAGCGCTTCCCAGTTGCATCTTTCGAAGAAAGCGAAGAAACGTTGAAAGCCAAAGTTGCGAAAGACAGCCGTTCGCAGATGAGTCAGACCGTTGTTCTTAACCGCATCAAAAAAGAGTATGGATTCACTGAAAACCGTAAAGCGTTGGATGCTGTTGGTGCGCTTTTGGACACAACTTTGATCGAAGGCAAATGGGATGCTGCCAAAGCTGAAGGTTTGAACGAAGCTTTGTTCACTATTGGCAAGAAAAAATACACTCAGGCTGATTTTGCTGAATACATCGGCACACACCAAACTAGAAGAAGAAAAGAAGACCCGTTGGTGATTATGAACGGCATGTACAGCAAGTATGTAGATGAAAGTCTGCTTGCATACGAGGAAAGCCAGCTTCCAACGAAATACCCTGAGTACAAAGCGCTGCTAAAAGAGTACCGAGATGGAATTCTTCTTTTCGATTTAACGGATCAGAAGGTTTGGTCTAAGGCAGTGAAAGACACCGCTGGATTGAAAGCTTTCCATGAGAAGCACAAGAATGACTTTATGTGGGGCGAGCGTTTGGATGCTGAAATCTACTACTGCCAGAAAGATTCTATTCTTGAATCGCTTGAAAAAGAGTTGAAGAAAAAAGCTAAGAAGGGAGCTCCTGCCAAGGATGAACTCTTGACTCAATTCAACGCTAACTCAGCCTTAAACCTTCGAGTTGAGGCAGACAAGTACGAAAAGGATGAAGAGGAAATCCTGAAAAACGTTGCTTGGGAGAAAGGACTTCAAGGACCATTTAAAGATGGCGACAATCAGGTGTTTGTCTTGGTAAAAGACGTTCTAAAACCAGAGCCTCGCACCTTGAAAGAAGCTCGTGGGCTTGTTACTGCGGAATACCAGAATCATTTGGAAAAAGAGTGGATCAAAGAACTTCGTGGAAAGTATAAGTTCACCGCAAATGAAGAATTGCTCAAACTGATCAAATAAGCGTTTGAATTACGCGTCAACATTTGTCTTATTTCTCACCCTGCTGATATTCACAGCGGGGTGTGATGTTTTTAAGCAGGAAGAAGAACGCGAAGTCATTGCTAAGGTCAAAGAGCATCAACTCTATCTTGATGAGCTCACAGCCGTGCTTCCGGCAAATGTTTCTTCGGAAGACAGCTTGAATTTTGCCACGGGTTTCATCGAATCTTGGGCAACGCAAATGCTGTTGCTGGACAAAGCAGAGTTGAACCTTCCCGAAGAGGAAAAAGATGTTCAGAATCAGCTTGAGGAATACCGCAGGTCACTCATTATTTACAAGTATCAGAGACAGCTTATCCGGCAACTATTGGACACCACCGTTACCGAAGTTCATATTGAAGAATACTACAACAATAACAAGGATAATTTCGAGTTACAGGACAACATTGCAAGGGCAACTATGGTTACGCTTGACAAGGAATCGAAGGACGTTGAGAAGGTGAAGAAGTGGATGCGCTCGGATAATGATAAGAACCGAGAAAAGTTGGAGGAATTCTGCATGCAACATGCTCGTTCCTACCATTTGAACGACCAGCAATGGGTGCCGTTTGAAGGACTGATACAGCAACTACCGAAAACTTCTTACCTGAATCTCAACTACTTCTCAGCGTATCGATTTGCGCAGGTATCGGATTCAACTGCGCATTATCTGCTCAACATCAAAGAGATCAAATACAAGAACAGCGTTTCTCCAATTGAGTTTGAAAAACAAAACATCAGAAACATACTTTTGAACCAGCGAAAACTCGAACTGATCCGAAAGCTGGAAAAGGACATATTGGATGAGGCCACAAGCAAGAATGAATTCCAGATCGTACAACAATAATATGAAGCGTATTTTCCTATCAGGATTCCTTACCATTCTGTGCCTGACTTCTTTTGGGCAAGACAATTCGCAGTCAATTGACCGAATTATTGCGGTTGTTGGTGGCAACATCACATTGCAATCGGAACTGGAAACACAATACCTGCAAATGCTGGCTTCGGGCTACGAGCCAGATGATGATACCCGATGCGTTCTATTTGAAGAATTACTCTACGGAAACCTGCTTCTTCACCGCGCCAAAGTGGACAGTTTGGAAGTAACCGATGGAGAAGTGGAAGACGAGCTTTCGCGAAGATTGGAATACTTTATTGCGCAGCTTGGCTCGCAAGAAAAGCTGGAAGAGTATTACGAAAAGTCCATTCTTGAGATCAAAGATGAATTCCGCGAACTCATCAAGGAACAGCTATTGTCGCAACGTATGCAGCAGCAGATAACGGGCGACATCAAAGTAACCCCTGCCGAAACGCGTGCCTTCTTCAATAAGATTCCCGAAGACAGTCTTCCTTATGTGAACACCGAGATTGAAATCGGCCGGATTATGAAAAGGCCGGAAATCACCAAAGCTCAGAAGGCTGAAGCCCGTGCAAAAGCAGAAGAACTAAGACAAAGAGTTGTTGATGGTGAAAGCTTCCGAGCATTGGCCATCCTTTATTCAGAAGATCCAGGTTCATCTAAAAACGGTGGCGATCTTGGGTTTTTCGAACGTGGAATGATGGTTCCAGAATTCGATGCCGTTGCATTCCGTTTGAAAGAAGATTCTGTTTCAGAAGTATTCCAAACCAGTTATGGATTCCATTTTATGGAAATGCTGGAACGTAGAGGCGAGCAGGTAAACGTGCGTCACATTCTTATTCGACCTAAAACTTCCGATCAAGACCTTGAAAAAGCCCGCGTTTTTCTGGACAGCATCCGAAACCTTATTGTAAGTGATAAAATAACCTTCGCGAAAGCTGCAGAGCAATTTTCTGATGATGAGGAGAGCAATCAGAATGGCGGAATGATGTTCAACCCAATGACAGGTGCGCCATTCTTCGATATGGACCAATTGGGTTCCATAGACCAGCGTTTGGTGTTTACAATTGAAGATATGAATGCGGGTGATATTTCTGAGGCCGTAAAATCGCAATCGCCAGATGGCAAAGAGTCGTACAACTTGTACTATTTGAAATCTCGTACAGAGCCGCATGTTGCCAACATGAAGGATGACTATCAGCGCATTCAGCAAGCGGCATTGGCGCAGAAAAAGAATCAAACCATCGAAAAGTGGATCAACGACAAAGCGAGCCAAACCTATGTTCGTATAGATGAGGCGTACCAAGATTGTCCGTTTACCCACCGATGGGACAAAGAGAAAAAATAACCAGTTGACCAGTTAATTAGGTACAAACTGTTCGAAGCTCAATTCCTAATTAACTGATTTACCGATTCACTAATCGAACTGAATAATGACACAATTCAAAAGTGATGTTGAGGCGATGGAAGCGCTGCAAGGTGCTTACAAGAACCTCACAAACGAGATAGGGAAAGCCATTGTTGGCCAAGAGGCCGTGGTAAAGAATGTGCTCATTTCCATTTTCAGCCATGGTCATTGTCTGTTGGTTGGTGTGCCAGGCTTGGCCAAAACGCTTTTGGTAAATAGCATTTCAGATGCGTTGGGTTTGGGCTACAATCGTATTCAGTTTACGCCAGATCTGATGCCATCTGACATTATTGGTACCGAGATTCTCGATGACCAACGCAACTTCAAATTCATTAAGGGGCCGTTGTTTGCCAACATCATTTTGGCAGATGAGATCAACCGTACGCCACCAAAAACACAGGCTGCTTTATTGGAGGCTATGCAGGAAGAAGCGGTGACAGCTGGCGGAAAACGTTACGAATTACCACATCCGTTCTTTGTCCTTGCAACACAAAACCCAATTGAGCAGGAAGGAACTTATCCGTTGCCAGAAGCTCAGTTGGACCGTTTCATGTTCAATGTGTGGTTGGATTATCCTTCTTATCAAGAAGAACTGAATGTGGTCAAACTGACAACAACAGATAAAAAGGTAAAGCTCAGTCCGGTGATGACTGCTGAGGAGATTATCTATTTCCAGCAACTCATTAGAAGGATTCCGGTGCCAGATAACGTATTTGAGTACGCAGTTAAACTGGCTGCAAGTACCCGCCCGAATACTGATATGGCAAACGCTAAAGTGAAGGAGTTTGTAAACTGGGGAGCAGGGCCGAGAGCTTCACAATACCTTATCATCGGTGCAAAAACGCACGCAGCCATTAACGGCAAATACTCACCAGATATTGAAGACGTTCGTGCTGTTGCGGAACCGATTCTACGCCACCGTATTGTACGGAACTACAAAGCAGAGGCAGAAGGCATTACCGTTGAGGACATCATTGCTGAGTTGACAAGCAAGTAACATCATGTAGCAATGTTATCACTAAATTACCAGCATGAAAAGTTGGTTATTGGTGATATGTCTTGTGTTCACTGGCGTCTCCCTAAAAGCGCAGGATTGGATTGTAATCAACAGTGGCGACACCATTTCCTGCAAAATCGTATCGGTAGATGAAACACTATTGCATTTTGTAACACCTCCTGACTCATCGGTAACTGATATTCCTCTCGAGTTGGTGAATTCATACGAGATCTATGTGCCATCGAAAGATTCTTTATTCCAACCTGATCCGCTAGCGGATTTAGAAAACTTGAACAAACCGTCTGGAAACAAGAACAAGGGATTGAGAATAAATTTCTGCTTCGGCTACACCTACATGCTTGCTCCCATTGCCGAAGATTCCGACCAAGCAATTAATCGGTACCTAAAAAAAAGTAAATCTGGCATCAACATTAACGCTAGCATCTTATACTTCTTTGGATCATATTTTGGCCTTGGCCCCAAATACTCTTTTGTCAATCTGAAAGGTAAGTCCGATGTGCTAAGTGGTTTTTTCGGCAGCTATTACTACCAGCATCACATTCAAATGCATTACGTTGGAGGTCAATTCTGTTCAAGATTTGCAACTAGAAACAACGGCTTTAGAATCCTGCCTGGTCTTAGCTTAGGATATATGGCATACAAGGCGCAGATAAGCGAAAACTTCTTTACGGGTCAGCCTGAATATGCCTATGCCAGAACTTTCGGTGTTTCAACTAGTGTTAGTGCCGACATCAGACTCATAAGGGGTCTATACTTCGGATTTGACTTCGAAGTTTTGATTTCGTCCATTCAGGATAACAGCTTTGTAGGAGAAAACGTAGCCGAATCGAATAACCTCTCTAGGATAGACTTAGATATTGGATTAAGGTATTACATTCAAACAGAGTATCAATAATTTGAATAGCAGACATGTTGAGATTCTTGTTCCTCACTATTTTGATGTCGGCTGTCTGCACCAGCGTTTATGCCCAACGCAACCAGACCATACATGGCACGGTGGTAGATGCCGAAACCAAACAACCTTTGGTAGGTGCAACAGTTTTCGTTCAGTTGGAAGAGATCATAGGCTCATCAACCGACATCAATGGAAAATTCAAACTTGAAAATATACCCGTAGGACGATTAGAAGTGCGCTGCACCTACATTGGCTACGAACCTTGGAGCAGCGGACTGGTTACCCTCACATCTGGTAAGGAAATGTTGCTCAACATTACGCTGGAAGAGAATGTACATGTAAAGGAAGAGGTGACTATTACTGCCACGCAAGATGGCCGTACCAAGAATGAAATGATGACGGTGAGTTCTCGTGCTTTCAGCATTAAGGAAACGCAACGGTTTGCTGGTAGCATTAACGATCCTGGTCGGGTTGCGTTGAACGTACCTGGTGTAACAGCCGCGCAGGATAATGACAATGATGTGATTGTTCGTGGCAACTCAGCTGCGGGTATTCTCTGGCGATTGGAAGGCATTGATGTTCCGAACCTCAATCACTTCTCCCGTCCTGGGTCTTCAGGCGGTGGCATTACGGCACTTTCGCCACACGTAATGGGCAATACCGATTTCAGCACGGGAGCTTTTCCTGCTGAATACGGAAATGCATTCTCTGGCGTGTTTGATGTGAGTTTCCGAAACGGGAATACAGAGCGTCACGAGTTCATGGTTCGTGCAGGAGTTATTGGGCTGAATGCAGGTGCCGAAGGTCCGATGTCTAAAAAAGATGACGGCTCCAGTTATCTCTTCAATTACCGCTACTCTACTCTTGGCATTTTGGGTGCCATGGGGCTTTACATTGTAGATGAGAACACCACGAATACTTATCAGGATCTCTCATTCAAGATTCAGCTTCCGAACATGAAAAAGGCCCGTATCAGCATTTTCGGAATCGGTGGATTGAGCGATGAAATCGGAATTGTCAAAAAAGACACTGCCGAGTGGGAAGAATATGTGCATCGGTTCAAGACCACTTTCAAAACGAATCTGGGCGTGGTAGGTGTTTCTTGGACACAGCTTTTAGACGATAAAAGCTACCTGAAAACCGTTGCGGCCTTTACCTATAATGACGTGGTTGATGGAGACGACACCCTCGATTTCAACATCAATCTCCATCCCGTAAGGAACACGCATTTCAATAATACACGTGCTGCCATTCACACTTTCTACAACAGGAAATTGAGTAGTAGAATCAGTCTGCGAGCAGGAATTCATGCCGATGAGAATTTCTACTCATTCGAAGAATCGAAATACATCGATTCCCTCAACCACACCGTGACACTTATTGATGGCTCTGGGAACACAACCACCATTCAGCCATATATTCAGGCGAAGTATCGGCCAACAGCCACAACTACACTCGTTGGTGGTGTGCATGCCACTTACTTGCGGCTGAACAACACGTACAGCATTGAACCGCGCCTCAGCATTACACAGAAAGTGGGTGAGAGTTCGCAGTTCAGTTTTGGTTACGGATTGCACGGACAGTACTTACCGCTTGGTTCATATTTCACTCGATTTACACGGAATGACGGCTCCGTGTATTACCCGAATCTGAACCTGAAAATGGTTCAGAGTCATCATTTTGTGTTGAGTTACGAGTTGCGGTTCCTGAAACATTATCAATTCAAGATTGAGCCGTACTTCCAATACCTCTACAACTTACCGGTGAGTGCAAATCCTGAAAGCACCTATATGGTTCTGAATGAGCGCAGCGGCTACGCGAAAGATTCGTTGGTGAACAAAGGAAAAGGCATGAATTACGGAGTGGATATTTCTATTCAACGCTACTATGCCAACCACTGGTTCTTCTTGGTGAATGGTTCGATTTTCCGCTCCACCTACACTCCACTTGATGGAGAAACATATTCGGGCGCTTACGACAGCCGATTTTCGCTATCAGCAATGGGCGGTTACGAATTCCGTTTCAAGAACAGTGCTTTAGAAGTTGGATTCCGAATTGGTTTTATGGGTGGGTTCCGCTACACGCCTATCGACCTTGCAGCATCAACCGAAGCTCGTGAAGCAATAACCATTGATTCACTGGCTTACACCGAAACGTACAAGAACTATTTCCGACCAGATCTGCGGGTTGCATATCGCCAAGACAAACCCAGGTACTCTTGGACCATTTCACTTGACCTCGGCAACATTGTCGATTACAAGAACATTCTGCGCCAGTATTACGACAAAGAGCACAATGAACTGGCCTATAAATACCAAATGGGATTTATACCAGTCTTGGCATTCCAAGTAGATTTCTACGCTAGCAAAGGCGGAAGAAGAAAAGACAAAACGGGCAGTTGATCAGCCAGAATAGGCCATGTAGATGAGTGCTGCTGCCAATGCCGCAACAATCACGAATCGGAGAACTTTAAGCACAAGGACTTCTTCTGGCCGCATGAACAACTAAATTCAACAGCGAACATATTCAACATTATGTTAAAACCCATAGCCACTTTTGGTCATTTAATATCAAATAACCTATTTTCCGTGATTCACGTAATAAAAAAGGCCCGCAATTACGGGCCTTTTCATGTGTTATACGTAGTGTAATCAATAATAGTGTAGTCTTCGAACTTCGCAGATGTACTTTGAAAGGCGAAGAACCTGGCGAGTATATCCGTACTCATTATCGTACCAAGCGTAGATCACAACGTTCTTTCCATCGTTAGATACAATGGTTGCGTTGCTGTCGTAAATCGAAGCACAGCTATCTCCAACAATGTCAGACGAAACCAACTCATGTGAAGTAGCATAACGAATCTGCTCAACCAGGTTTCCGTTCAATGCGGCATCTTTCATGGCCGCATCAACTTCTTCCAAAGAGGTTTCCTTCTTCAAGGTCAAGTTTAGAATGGCCAACGAACCATCTGGAGTTGGTACCCGAACCGCGTTAGCCGTCAATTTGCCAGCAAGGTTTGGAATCACTTTTGAAACCGCTTTTCCAGCACCTGTTTCAGTAATTACCATGTTCAACGCAGCCGAACGACCTCTACGATATTTTTTGTGGTAGTTGTCCAACAAGTTCTGGTCGTTGGTGTAAGCGTGAATGGTTTCAATGTGTCCTTTCTCTACACCGAACCTTCTCTCAATCACATCAAGAACTGGAGAAATAGCGTTTGTAGTACAAGATGCCGCAGACCAAATATCATAATCTTCTGGTTTGAAATCCTGATGATTTACACCATGCACGATATTTGGAATATCTCCTTTTCCAGGAGCCGTCAACATCACTTTACTCACACCTTTCGACTTAAGGTGAAGTCCCAAACCTTCTTCATCTCTCCAAACACCTGTGTTATCAATTACCAACGCATCGTTGATGCCATAAGCAGTGTAATCAATCTCTGATGGATTGTTTGCAGCGATCATGTTAATCGTATGACCGTTAACGATGATCGCTTTGTTCTCCACATCAACCTGAACCGAACCACCGAATGCTCCGTGCACAGAATCTGTTCTTAGCAGATCAGCACGCTTGCGGATGTCCAATTCTGAGTTGGAACGAGTCACAATAGCTTTCAAACGAAGCTGATCGCCCTTTGCAGATTGCGTGATCAACTCACGTGCTGCCAAACGACCAATACGTCCAAAACCGTAAAGAACCACATCACGTGGCGCAGATGGCTCGCGACCATCCTTTACAAAGCTTCCGATTTTACCTTCCAAGAAAGAAGTAACATCAACACCTGTTCCTTTCGCCTCCGTCCACTCAAAAGCAAGTTTACCAAGGTCGATCTTAGCTGGTGCCAAGTTCATTTGAAGCAACGCTTCTGCAACTTCCAAACTGTCGAAAACAGTAATGTTCTTACCTACAACTTTGCGAGCATAATCGTGATGAGATAGAATCTCGCTCACGCTGCTATCGTGCAATTGCAGACGGAAGATGATCAGTTCAACAGCGCTATCGAAACGCAAAGTTCCGACAATAGACATCAAGCGAATCGCAGCTTTTTCCTGTGCGATCCAATCGTTCAACTCTGCTTCGAAACCTGTGTTTGAAGCAATCGTTTCAGTACTCATGAAAATGGATTGATTTGGTTGGTTTATCCTAGATATGCCTTCAACAGTTTGCTACGCGAAGTATGGCGTAGTCTTCTGATGGCTTTTTCTTTGATCTGACGAACACGCTCTCTTGTAAGGTCGAATTTCGCTCCGATCTCTTCCAAGGTAAGTCCGTGGTTCATGCCAATTCCGAAGAATAATTTCACCACGTCTCTTTCACGCTCTGTAAGTGTTGAAAGCGAACGCTCAATTTCCTTCTGAAGTGATTCGTTCATCAAAGTGCTATCTGCACGTGGAGAATCGTGGTTAACCAATACGTCTAAAAGGCTGTTGTCCTCACCTTGAACGAATGGTGCGTCCATCGATACGTGACGTCCAGAAACGCGCATTGTATCAGCAATTTTTTCTTCTGGAATCTCAAGGATTTCTGAAAGTTCCTCAGCAGATGGCTCACGCTCAAACTCCTGCTCCAATTTTGAGAAAGCCTTGTTGATCTTGTTCAAAGAACCAACCTGATTCAATGGAAGACGAACAATTCTTGATTGCTCCGCCAACGCCTGTAGAATCGACTGACGAATCCACCAAACAGCGTAAGAAATGAACTTGAAACCACGCGTTTCATCAAAACGCTGAGCCGCCTTGATCAATCCCAAGTTTCCCTCGTTGATCAAATCAGGAAGACTCAAACCCTGGTTCTGATACTGCTTGGCCACAGAAACCACGAAACGAAGATTCGCTTTGGTCAATTTCTCCAATGCAGCTTGATCACCTTGCTTGATCTTCTGCGCCAGAGTTACCTCCATATCCGCAGTAATCAGATCTTCTTTACCGATCTCCTGTAAGTACTTATCAAGAGAAGCACTCTCTCTGTTAGTTATCGACTTGGTGATCTTGAGTTGTCTCATGTGTCGTGTTTCAGTTTAAATGAACGTGTATTTACACTTGCTAAAAAGGGCTGCGAAGATACGCAGAATACACGGCTTATACAATATATACGCGCGATTCGTTCATTCGCCTAAAACCTGAACGTAATTCGAGCACAAATGTTTCTTTGCTGACGGTAAAAAGAAAAGGGCGCCCCTTTCGAGACGCCCCATCAACCAACCTATTCCACTTCTTCCCTACATACCCTCAATAAGCACTCCTCCCTCTTTCTTACTTAAGGCATTCATCACGTCCTGAGCCGACTGAACGGTTTTTCTATCAATTCTTGTGATGATGAATCCTTCTTTCACACCAGCAACTTTCAGCTTTCCGCTACTCAAATTCCTCACTTGAAGCCCATTACGAAGACCCAGTTTTCTCATACTCCCTTCGTCAAGCGGCTGCAACTCCGCACCCAACTGAACCAGCACATCAGCTTCTTTTGTCACTAGTTCTGTACTTCCATTTCTATTGCGAAGCTCTACATCATACTTCCTCAATTCATCATCTCTCAGCACGGTAACTTGCGCCAGATCACCAGGTCGGTATTCTCCAATTTTTTCTTGCAATTCAGGAACATTCTTCACTTTAACGCCATCTACCGCTACAATAATGTCGCCTTCGCGAATACCAGCAGCGTAAGCCGCGCCACCTTTGGTCAGGCCATTCACGTAAGCACCTTCTGTGGTTTTCAAACCTTTTTCAGAAGCCAATTTTCCATTCAGATCACGGATGCTAACACCAATGAACGCACGCTGAACTTTTCCAAATTCCAGAAGGTCATCCACCACCTTTCTGGCAATATTCACAGGAACCGCAAACGAGTAACCCGCGTAACTTCCAGTATTCGAAGCAATGGCCGTGTTGATTCCAATAAGTTCTCCATTCGTATTGACCAGCGCACCTCCACTATTTCCAGGGTTCACAGCCGCATCGGTCTGAATGAAACTTTCAATGGCGTATTCTTCACGAAGAATGTCAATGTTTCGTCCTTTCGCGCTCACAATTCCAGCCGTAACAGTCGATGTCAAATTGAACGGATTTCCAACCGCCAAAACCCACTCGCCAACTTCAACTTCCTCTGAATTTCCATACGGGATGTAAGGCAATTCATCTTCATTAATCTTCAGCAAAGCAAGATCCGTGTTCGGGTCTGCGCCAAGCACTTCGGCCGTATAACTGCGTTGGTCATTCAAGGTTACTTCAACCTCGGCCGCTTTTGCGATTACGTGGTTATTTGTCAGAATGTATCCATCACTGCTGATGATCACACCAGAACCGCTTCCCATTTGTGGCTGGGGCGACATTCCCTGATCAAAAAAGAACCTGTAAAACGGATGCACATTTGCGTTTCCGCTGCTCATAACCTTGGTCTTAATGTGTACCACCGAGTGAATGGAATTACTGGCCGCATTCACAAAATTGACCGAGCCCTCGGGCGCAGCCATTGGGTAATTAACCCGCTGAACGGGAGCCTGATAAACCGTCTCCACCAACGTTCCATTTTTCTTATCCAAATACGTGTACGTTCCCACCGAAACAATCGCTCCCGTAAGGGCCGCCACGATCAATCCTGTTAACTGTTTCATTGCCGTTTCGTTTTGATTTAACTTTGGTTTTTGTTCTCGTTTCCGAGCTTTACATCAAAATTAAC
>CAYWET010000027.1:0-53688 GCA_964457245.1 uncultured Chryseobacterium sp.
AGTCGTAGGCAAACTTCCGCCAGAGGTCACCGATCTTGGTTATTTCCAAACTCTTCTTGTGCAACACAGGATTTCCCAATCGGGCTGAAGCTTCCTGTAAGAATGCACCGAACATAAATCGGAAACCAGCACCTCCTGTACCGATTTCCTCTTGCATCCTTACAATGTTGCCGAGATACTTTTTCGCTTCTTCCTTGCCGTATTTCTTCTCGTAGTTTGCTACACGAGATGCCAGGAATCCGATTGCTCGCCCACCGAAAATTGGCAACGGAATAGTTCCCATGTCCTTTGCCGTGTACCTCAAACCTTTGATCAATGCTTGATTGATATCCACGTCTTGCGGAACATGAGTCGGGTAATACATTCTACCGTTCGTATTCGGCATGCCTTTCGCAAAACGAGCGCGAATCAACATTCGTTTGTCGATGGTAACGGGTTCCTCCAAAATCGGATCGGAAACCAAGTAATCATCGCCTTCTTTTCCATACACCACAATGTTGTGGGCGTTGAAGTGGAAACGGAAAGCACGAGGCAGATAGGGCAGATAGAAGACGCTGGTCAACATTCCAACTGGCAAGCCTTGCTCTAAGCAGTTGTCCAATTCTGCCATGGCCTTTTCAGGAGATGAAAACTTCTGTCGTTTCATTTCAACGCCCATTCGCTTAGAGAACTTCTTGAAGATGTCTCCAGGCATGATGCGGTAGGTGGTAACAGGCAGTCCGTTGACCTTGATAAACGGCATGTGGCTGAAAAACAGTCCAGAGCCGATACCCAGCGCCATTGGTTCTGAAATGTCCAGACCGTGGTGTCTCATCAGGTTTGAAATAACGCCTGTTTCGCAATGAGCCGATTGGCGGTGCTCGAAATCTATCTTCATTCTGTCTTCTTCAACTCATCCACCGAGATATCGAAAACCTCAGCATATTTTTCGAGTGTTTTAACATCCAAACTGTCAAAACCAGACGGTTCTAAATGTTTGGCAACCTTTCGTTTTGAAATATCCATGTACTGGCTCAGCATGCCCACATCCATGATGTTCTTCTCCATGTGGTAAGCTAAAGGACTCAGTTCGCCAGCTTCAATTTTCTTCTTGGTTTCCTCAACCTTCTTGTTGATCTCATCCCAAGCTTGATTGAGCACCGTGTTTTCAGGTTCCCAACCAACGCTACCTACGGTTCCGTAATTACCATCATCGTCAACAGCATACTTAACCACTTTGAATTTTCCCTCAAAGAGATTTTCGTCATCCTGAGGAACATCCTTCTTTTTCATGCCGCAAATTTAAGATACCTATGGCGGTGTGTGATTGACTTATTTGGATGTTTTCGCACAATATGTAGATGAGGTTGTGTCGTTGCCACGTAGCTTTGTGGCGATGAGATTGGTACCACTGTTTGTTATTGTTTTTCTGACCTGTTTTTATTCTGCATTTGGACAGTCGGCCAAACTGCATTTGGCAGAGGAGGAAATTCAGACAATTATCAATTCTTCAGTTAAAGTTGACGCTAAAATTGAAGAGCTTACTGAGCTTATTCTTCAACCCACCAACTTGGCGGTTGAGGTTTCGGTGCTTCAGACAATTTTGCTTCTAGAACCATATTCTGAAGACGCGCACTGTAACCTTGGAATTGCGTACAGCAGGATTTCTGAGTTGTTGATGCGTGTAGGTGTTTCCAACGATGCTTTGAACTTCATACATCGGGGTTTGAAGCACGAACAGCTTTGCTCGGATTACAACTCAAATCGAGTATGTAACATGATCGGTAAACTTGGTTCATTTCATTTGCTGGGAGGAAAATTAGATAGCGCGCTATTCTATTTCAGAAGAGCTGAAAGATATACGGATACCATGCGCGATCCGATCTGGCACTCATCTGCCATGAATAATCTTGGAATGGCTTGGATGGCGGCTAAGAAGTACGATTCGGCATACGTTCATTATAATTCTTCCATTTTCGATTTAAGTGATCAGAACGAGGCTCATGATCATTTGCTTGGAAGCATCACGGATAACTTAGCAGAGTGGCATGAAAATCAAGGGGAATATGAACTAGCAAAACAACGACATGAGGAGAATGTTGGTCGGTTTGCCAAGTATCATGATACGTTGCATTTAGCTCAATCTTGGTTGGGAATTGTTCGGACGGAATGGGCACTGGAAAATGTTTCGCGTGCAGATGAAGCACTGGATTCGGCTTTCTATTTTCTGGAGAAATATTCTCAGCAACCATCCAGACGGGCGGAGATGATGGTGGAATATTATCGTTTACGAAGTGAAGTTGTTCGCTCTGAAGGAAAAGATAAGCTTGCCCTTGTGGCAGCAGATAGTGCTTTGATCTGGGAGCAGCGTCATTATGAGCTGGATAAGGAAGCTCTGAAGGCTATGATTGCTGTTTTGAACGAATCCGATCTGGCAAGAGTTGCCAGAGAACGTGGTCTCAGGAAAGAACTACTTGAGCTAAAAGACGAGTCTCACAACAGACTTGTGGGGCTAATTTTGGTTTCAATTCTCGCTACTGCGTTTGTACTGGTCGGCTTCCTCAGAAAGCGAAATTGAACTAAGGTTTAGATACCTCGATCAAATTCATTTGACCACGACCTTTAAGGTCTGCCATTCCAAGTGGTTTCAGGATAAATTCATTTGAAGATAGGAGAGTAGCAGTAGCTTCGGTTACAGTTACTGTCATTGGCGTGCCGTGATTTTCCACTCTGGACGCAATGTTTACGTTGTCTCCCATTATATCGAACTGACATCTGGCATTTCCAACAACACCTGAAATTACCGGGCCGGAGTGAATTCCAATTCTACATTCCCAGTCAATGGGACTTGACTCGTTTCGCTGCTTCAACAGGTCGATCATGTCTAAGCCAGCTGAAACAAGATTTGCCGCATGGTTGGTATGAGTTGATTTTCCCAAACCTGATGCTGCCATGTAACCATCTCCCAATGTTTTGATCCGCAAGCCTCCTAGGCCTGTTACAATTTCATCGAATGCGGAAAACAGCTCCGTTAATTCATTCACCAATTCAGTTGGCTCTAACTGAGCCGCTTTTGATGTGAAATCAACCAGATCACAGAACATGATGCTTGTATGCTGATGGATTACCGGTGTATAAGTTCCGTTTGTCTTCAGTTCTTGAATGACCGTGTTTGGAAGAAGATATCTAAGTAATCTGTCGGCTTTTTTTCGTTCCTCCTGAAGCTCTAAATGAGTTCGGATTCTTGCCTTTACAACTTGAGCGTTGAATGGCTTAGAAATAAAGTCCGCACCACCTATTTCAAATCCTTTTGTCTCATCTGCAACCTCATTCAATGAGGTGAGGAAAATGATGGGGAGTGAAGCAGTTACGTCATCTTCTTTAAGAAGTTGGCACGCAGTGTAGCCGTCCATTTCAGGCATCATCACGTCCATCAAAACAAGGTCGATGGATGGGTCTTTTTGAACGAGTTCAATCGCTTTTTTACCATTCTTCGCCACCTTGATCCTATAATCGTCTCGAAGAAGCGCGGTTAAAAGTTGTAGGTTTTCGACCGAATCGTCAACAACCAAAATGGTTTGTTTATCCTGAAGTCTTAAACCGAAATTATTCATTGGATGCGAGGTGGTTTAAGTGCTCCAAAGCAGCGTCAAATTCCATTTCAGTTAAAGCCGATTGTGCATTTTCCATTGCTTCTTGGTGCGAACCAAAATCGTATTTCTGCAAGGCTTCATCTAGAATTTCAACGGCTGATGGATCGCTGTCATTGATACGCTGTTTTGCTTCTTTGAGAATGGCTTTTAGGGCTTCATCAGAAACAGTTTCCTTTGCTTGGTCGGATTCCCCATTGCCTTCGAATTTCTTCGAAATGGCACCAGCGATTTTCTCAACCTCATTGGCCAATTCAATAGCTTCTGTGTAAAGCAGATCAATATCCAACTCAGCATTTTCTTTGAGCGAAACAGACAGTGTTCTTGCTCGTTTGCCAACAGAACTGGCACCAATATTTCCACCCACTCCAGCCAAAGCGTGCATCAGGTCACTCAACTCGTCATTCTCCTGTTGGTTAATGAGTGGCTTGATCTGCGAATTAAGCTTACCGTATTTGTTGGAGAACGTGAGTAGAATTTTGGTGTAGAAATCTGCCTTTCCACCACAACGATGTAGTCCATCATTTACATCAACGCCTTCAATGGTTGGAAATACCACCGGAGCATCATACTTATCAGTTTCCGATGCTACATCAGCGGTAGAATCCGTCTCTACTACAGCTTCAGGCGCAATAAAGTCAACCAAGGTTTGGTAAAGTTTCTTTGGGTCGATCGGCTTCGAAATATGCTCGTTCATTCCAGCAGCCAAACTTTTTTCTCGCTCACCGGCCATGGCGTGCGCTGTCATGGCAATGATTGGTTTTCCATTATTGAGCTTCTCTGAACGAATCTGTCTTGTTGCACTTAAACCATCTAAAACTGGCATCTGAATATCCATAAGTACGCAATCGTACTCGTATTCGCGTAGTGCTTCAATGGCAAGCATGCCGTTGGCCGCATGCGTTACCTCAATTCCAACATCTTTAAGTAGTTCAATGGCCAATTCGGTGTTGATCTCGTTGTCCTCAACAAGTAGAATGTGTTTTCCTTTCAGGATGCTATTGAATCGGTCAACATCGCCAGATGCGGCAGTACCGCTGAGGGTAGCAAACTTATTCTTGTACAGCGTTCGCTGAATGGCATCAAACAACACAGACGGACTTATCGGTTTCACCAGATAATCATCAACCAATGATTGATTATGTGCTTCAACGCGAATTTTATCCTGACCGTAAGCAGAAACCATCAACACGCTTGGACTGGTTTTAACTTTTTCGCGCTGCAACGTTTCCAACATTTGAATTCCATTCACATCGGGCATGGCCCAATCAGTAATGATCAATGAGACCGGGCTGATCTTCGATTCTTCTCGGTAAATCTCAATGGCATCAGTTGCGTTGGATGCTTCAATTACCTCAAATCCGAAGGATAAAAGCATGGCTTTCAGAACACTACGCGCGGAATCTGAATCATCTACCAATAACACACGGATGCCTTCCACATTCTTTGGCCGTTGAGTGGCTTTAAGGTGTTCTGCATCGGCACTTCCCAGCAACGCGTCAAAATAGAACGTACTGCCTTTTCCTTCCTCACTTTTCACCTCTAGATTACCGCCCATCATCTCAACTAACCGTCTAGAAATGGTCAGGCCCAAACCAGTTCCACCATACTTTCTCGTGGTAGAAATATCTGCTTGCTGAAAAGCAGAGAACAGGTTCTTCTGTTGTTCTGTCGTTATACCAATACCGCTGTCTGAAACAGAGAAATGAACCCACGTTCCGGAACCATCTTTATGCTTGAGCTGACAGATCAGCTTCAGGTCACCTTTCTCCGTGAACTTTACTGCATTATCCAACAGATTCAGAAGCACTTGGCGCAAGCGTAACGAATCGGTTTTCAACTCAGCAGGAATACTTCTATCGTATTCAATGATGAATTCGATATCGCGCTTTTTTCGAAGCTTCACGTTCACAATTTCCGCAACGTCATTTATCAATGATTCGAGGTTGAAATTGACCGCTTCGAAGGCCAATTTTCCGGCTTCAATTTTCGAGAAATCAAGAATGTCATTGATAATTCCCATCAGCGATTCGCTACTTCGCTGAATCTTAAGTAGGTTTTCCCGCTGCTTTGGTTCAAGGGCTGTTTTGAGGGTGAGATAACTCAGTCCAATGATTGCGTTCATTGGAGTTCTGATCTCGTGGCTCATGTTTGCCAAGAAGTCGCTTTTGGCGCGATTGGCATCTTCGGCCATTTCGCGCAGCTGATTCATTTGGTCGTACTTCTCTTCCAGTTCGTGATTTTGCATCTTAACCACGTCCATTTGTCTTCCACCAAACGAAGCAAATAACCCAAGAAATATTGGTGCTGTGTCAATGATCCAGAGAAGAGGAGAGTTCTTTTGAGATTCAATCAAATGATTTAATTGAAAGTCGCCAAACAAGAAATGACTCTGAATAAGCGTGCCGATAATTGGGAAGCAGAACCCGAACAGCGCACCATAAATGGCGTACTTCACCAATTCTGAAGTCTGGTTTTTTACAGGACGGTGGGGTGTCATGGTTGTTGGGTCAGACTGGAGGCGAAGATACAACAATGAAGAAAGTTGGCTTGACCAACTTTCGTTGTTTATCGAAGCAAGGTAACGTGTCCGGTGTGTTCGTACGGATTGCCATTAAAATCCGTCACAATAAACTCGTACACATATACATCGGCCTTTGCCGGGTGGCCTTTTATCTTACCATCCCAAGGGTAATCAATGTCGTTGCTTTCAAAGACAAGGTCGCCAAGCCTATTAAAGATGCGCATGTGGTATGTGTTAATGTCCGAGCCATAACCACGGAATACCTCATTTTTACCATCACTATCTGGCGTAAATGCATTGGGCGCATAAAACCGAATGTCGGCATAGATGTAAATATCTCTTGCCGTTGTGTCAGAACATCCATACTGGTTGTCGGTAACCAAGGTGATGTTGTGGAACCCGTGTGAGGAATAGGTGAAATCTGGATTTTGGTCGTCAGACAATGAATATTGATTGGTATCGCCAAAGTTCCATTCCCAATAGCTGGCGCCATAACTTCCATCAACGAATTGCACGTAAGGATTGAAGGTGCTTACAGAATCTGGTGTCCACTCAAAGGCAGCGTAGGTAATTGGATGGACTTCAATCAAACTATCTAATATCAAAGATGCTGTACATCCGCTGTCGCTTTCTACGTCATACCGGATGTTGTAAAAGGCTGATTCCAGATAATCATCATTCGTGTAGCAATGACTTTCAAACGTGCTGTCACCGAACTGGAAGTCTCCAAAATTCCACCTGCGATCAATAATCTCTCCGAAAGGAATCTGAGAGTAGTCTGTAAAATCGACACAGTGAACTGGACAGCCAGAAGGGTCTGAAGTTGAAATGGAAGCATTTGGCGCGTAATTCACCCAAATTTCTCCACTTGTACTTCCTGTGCAACCGTGGCCAGTGGCAATGTTCAGCGATACGTTGTAATTGCCACCATCTTGGTAAATATGCGAACCGTTGATAACCGTGTCAGCTGGTGAACCATCACCATAATTCCAAATCCAACTAATGATGTTCTCCGGAAATGGAACCGTACTTTGATTCAAGAATGGCGTAGCAAAACCCTCACAGACATAATTCCATTCAAAACCTGCTTCAGGCAATTCGTAGATGGTAACCGTGTGCATAGCCGTATCAGAACATTGATCCACGTACGTGGCAACCATGATTACCTCGTAGGTGCCCGGTTCGTCATAAATGTGAAAAGGATCTGCGCCTGTAACCGTTCCGCTTGCATCTCCAAAATCCCAAACCCAAGAGCTGGCGGTGTTCAAACTTTGGTTATCGAGCACCATTGGAATACCGTGACAGACGTTTTGAACGGAGAATTCCGCTTCTGGAACCGCATAAACTTCAAGGTTTTCGGTAATGGTGTCAGAACATCCAAGAATCTCGTTGTAAACAACCAGTGTTGCTGAATATTGGCCAGGAGCAGGAAATACATGCAACGGACTGTAAGCCGATGAATTCGTATTGTCACTGAAATTCCAGAACCAAGAGCCGAGGCCACCGTAAGTAGGCAAAGTGGTTGTATTCGTAAACTGAGCCAGTTCGTTTTCACAAATATCATCCACCGTAAAGGAGGCTTGCGGAGCATCATAAACCGTTACTTGCTGAAAAGTTGTGTCGTTGCATCCGTTCGGGCTTATACCCACCAAACGAACATCATATTCGCCTTCCGAAGCGTAAAAATGAACTGTATCGAACTCAGTTGCCAAGGGACTGCTATCATCGAAATTCCATTCCCACGTTGCATCTCCGGTAGATTCATTTGCGAATTGCACGGTATCGCCTAAGCAGACATCGGCTGTTGTGAAATCCGTGATAATAGGAGGGTAGATGATGATGGAATCTGTGAACGTACTTACGCAACTCAATATGTCCGTGTAAACCGAGAGACTGACCACAAACGTGTCTGGAATGGAGTAGTAGTGGAATGCATCCCAAGAGGTTGCGCTTCCGCCATCGCCAAAGTTCCAGAGCACATCACCAAAATTATCGTTGGTTGAGGCAACAGATTGATTGGTGAAAGTTGCGATGTCTCCCAAGCAGACATCCGCCAGCGTGAAATCAGCTTCGGGATAATCGTAAACATGAACCGTGTACATCACCGAGTCAATGCAGTTGTCGTTGCTGGTGGCAATCATCCACACATCGTAATCACCCGGAGTGGCGTAAAGATGCGAGGCATTGTATTGGTTCAAGACATTTCCATCTCCGAATTTCCAAGTGAAATCGGTAACCGTTGCCGGTGGCGAAATGCTTGTTCCATTATTGAAGAAAACGGTGCTTCCATCGCAAACATCGTTGTAATAGAAATCGGGAACCATATTCTGATCATCGATTATCTGAATTTGAACGGTATCGTAAACCAAGCAAGCACCAGAAATCGCTTCGTACACAAACAGAATATCTTCTGCGCCCTCAAACTGGCCATCATTAATTGCTTCTACCGTAATGGTTTGGCATTGAACTCCGGCCGGGAAGTTCAAGACGCTAGGAAGCATGGTGTAATCCACGCCATTCGTAGCCGTGCCTTCGTAGGCGAGGTTCAGGTCGTAAGAAGTAGTCAGATCACCCTGACGGCAAAGTTCAATGTCGTAGGTTCTACAACCCTCAATGGGTTGCAATGGATCAACAGAAATGGTTGTGGTTACTGAATTATTAATGCCACAATCCATGCTGTTTGCTGCGAAAAAGACTCCGCTATCGAAGATACAATCTGCCGCATCTGCAACTGCGAGTTTAATGTGGTATTGTTCGCAAGGCGTTACAGTTGTACTGGCGTTAAGAGGAACGGTAAAACCATCGTATTGAATGTTACCGCCATTCACATAATATTGGCTGTATTCGTTACTGTTAACCGTGTGAATACCAACTCCATCGGTTGTGTTCGGAATCAGCGCGATGTTTTCCTGACCGACAAATCCAGGTCCGGAAATAGTGATGACCATGGCATCTGCAAACTCGCGATTGATGTATTCCGGATATTCTTCAGATCCGAAAACGAACGTGAAATCCAATTGCGTGCAGGTTGGAACAATATCGAATTCCAGAATGCAGGCGTCATAGGTTGTTTCATTGGCCACTCCCTCAACTTGCGGGTCTCCAGCTGCTCCATTGCAACCACTTGCTCCAGGGTCGTTGTTGCCCATTGCCGCGTTTGCAACAGAACCCGTTGTGAGCAGCACACCGGTTGTCATGTTAATTCCAGTTGCCGTGGCATCGAAATAAGCACTTCCGCCAGGAGGACAATTCAGAACCACGTTGCTCACAGCAATTCCGTCAACCACTATCAAATCGACCAATTCTTCGGCTGAGTAGTTCGGGTCAACAATCAATTGCGATTTTGCGGATAGCGCAAACAGCAGGAATAGTATGGTTGACAGGTGCCGTTTCACAGGATTATCGAAGTAGCATTACTCGGCCAACGAAATCGTGGTACTGCCCTGTAATATCCACGACCTCTATTTTGTACACGAAGGTTTCGTTCTCAACTGGTTTTTCGTTGCGCTTGTAGTCTCCCGCCCAACCTTCATTTATGTCTTCGGTTGTGAAGATCTCATCGCCCCATCGGTTGAAAATCGACATCTTGAACTCTGCAATTCCAACACCTTTTACATTGAATCGATCATTCAATTCATCATTGTTTGGCGTAAATGCACTTGGTATGTAGATGGTAAAGTCTGGAGCAACAGAAAGGGTAGATTTTGACGTATCTGAACACTCGTAATTGTTGTAAACAATTTGCGTGATGGTATAAGTTCCTACTTCGAGATAAGTGTAAGTTGGGTTCTGTAGACCGGAAGTGTTTATGGCCTGATCGTCTCCGAATTCCCAAGCCCAGTAATTTGCTCCTAATGACCAATCTGTAAAGTCAATTGTTGGGAAGACGATGGTTGTATTCTTCGGACTGTAATCAAATCTTGATGCTGGCGTTGGGAAAACCGAAATGTAATCGTCCTTCACTTTCGTTGTAACGCAACCCTCATTTGAAGTAACGGTAAGCGAAACATCGAATGATGCCAAAGTATCAGTGCCTTCATTCTCAAAACAGTGCTCTACATTCTGCTCAGCAGATTGATTGTCATCACCAAAATCCCAGAACCAACTTTGATTGTAACCACTGGAAATTCCTGAAAGCTCCTGAAACTGAACGCACAACGGAGAACAACCTTCATCGGGTTCTCCTGTAAAGCCAACTATCGGATTTGGATGCACGGTGATGGGTTGCGAAACGCTATCCACGCATCCGTCACTTGTGGTTACTGCATGTACCACGTTGATTGTTCCATCAAATGGATAAATGTGGTCAATCGTCATTCCATTTTCGGGGGGCGAACCATCTCCAAAATTCCAATCGTAACTCACTATGCTAGCTGGTGAAGCAACCGAAGATGTACTCGTAAATTCTGACGGAGTTTCTTGGCAAACGGCCGGTGCGGTAAATGATAGCTGTGGTGCTGGGTATACGGTTACATCCTGCTGAATGAAATCTGTGCAGCCGTAGATGGTTGTAACCGTTAATTGCACGGTGTAAACCCCAGCAGAATCGAATGTATGACTAACCGCTTGATTCAAGTTAGGAGACGTGTTGTCTCCGAATTCCCATTTCCAACTTGAGATTCCTCCAGTAGATATACTGGTAAGTTGCATCGGCTCGCCAAGACAGACATTTTCGAAAGTGAAGTCCGGAATTGGACTTGCGTAAACACGAACAGAATCAGTCAATGTATCAGAGCAAACAAGATCGGGAGAGTAGGTGATCAATGAAACGTTGAAAACGCCATCAGTAGGGTAGTTGTGCTGAGGCTCCCAACTTGTTGTGTTCGGATTTGAACCATCACCAAAATCCCAAGACCAATCTTGTATCGTTCCGTTTGGCGGAAGAATGCTACTGTTTGTAAAACTCACAGGGTCTCCAAAACATTCGTTTTCGAAATCGAAGAATGATTGAGGAGATGGACTTACCGTTACCGACTGCTCAATTGAATCTGTACATCCATTTGGTGTGGTAACAATCAATTGTACGTCATAGGTTCCCGGAGAAATGTAATCGTGGTCTGCTGAAATAGTGTAAATGGGAGGTGTGTTGTCTCCAAAATTCCAGTTGGCGTTTGTTATCGTTCCAACGGATGTGTTCGTAAACTCAACCGGATAACCGAAACAAACATCCTCAAATTCAAAATCTGGAATTGGCAGTGGGGCAACATCAACTGGTTGCGTTACGCTATTGGTACAAACTCCATTCTGCGAATACGCGGTAAGCGTTGCGAAGTAAGTTCCTTCCGAACCATACGTGTGCGATGTGCTCCAGTTCGTGTTGTCAACTTGCGAACCATCGCCAAAATCCCATTCCCAAGAACCGATTGTAGGAGGGAATAAGGTGGTGTTGATGAATTCAGTAGCAGTTTGATTACAGACCTGAGGCGCAACAAATCCAGTATTCGGAATTGGATTAACATCAACCGTAGCAGTATATGTAGCCCAACAACCATTATCGGTACTTGCGGTAAGGCTTACGTTGTAGAGACCGCTCTGGGCATAAGAATGAGTTGGATTCTGGTCGGTCGAAGCGGCACCGTCACCGAAGTTCCAATCCCAAGAAATCACGTTTCCTAGATTGGTAGTGGTCAGGTCGGTAAAGGGAATTGCATCTCCTGGGCACGGTGGTGGAAAATCAAAGTCAGTATCTACGTTGGTCGCATTGATAACTGCATCCAACGTTACCTGACATCCCGTAACTGCAGTTAGCGTGCAGGAATAAGGTGTTCCATTTGTTGGATTTTGAACAGTTATTTCCCGAGTTGTTTGGCCTGTGCTCCATTGGTAATCAAAACCTGGAGGCGCTGTAAGAACAGCCGAACTGCTGTTAGCAGGACAGTAATCCACTGAGATTTCCAGCGGACTGCACTCTGCAACGACATACGCATAGCCAAAATGTCCACATAAACCGCAATCTCCAGTCGAGAATTCAATGGTGATATCCTGCCCAACGTAGGCCGATAGGTCAATTCCAACGGGAGTCCAAGCGCGATACCGAACCGCTCCGCATGATCGGAAACCTTCAATATTCGCAGCAGCTGTTACCTGGTAATAACCGCATTGAGGAGAAATGAGCTGACCGTTGGCGTTCAGCACGCGAATCTCAAATCTTGGTTGATCTGCAATACTGTGCCCAGGATCTTCAAGAACCACTGCATATTGGAATATGAATAGCGCATTTTGAGGGGTTATCGTGTAGGTGTAGGAAAGCCTTTCTGCTTCACATCCCACATTACTATTTCCAAGTCTAGCAGAGGATGGATATCCTGGAGCCACAACCGTAATGTCATCACATGCAAGGGGATCAGTTGCAGCACCCGTCATAATTGTATGCCGACCGTTAACAATACCTGTTGCTGGTGTGTTAATACCGCAACAACTACCGGTGCGCCCTTCCCAATTCACAAAATTACCAGCGCTGAAATCGGCATTATCGCAACCTTGTTGGGCAAATCCGGAACTACCGAATATGCTTATGAAAAAGGTTAGAAAAGCCCAAAGCTTGGTTAGGGTTGGTCGCATTTGGTTTGGTCGTAACTATCAAATATGCGCAACAAATTGAGTAAGTGCAAGTTACCTCATAGTTGCTCCTCATTGATGCCGTTGCAATGAAGAACGAAAACTGGGGGTCTCGGATGCCTCGCTACGTACCGTCCGTCAGAAACAAAAAAATCCCCATCGAAACCGATGAGGATTTTGTATTGAAAAGCTTTTGAAGCTTATTTCATTCTCTTTTCCTTGATACGAGCTTTCTTACCAGTACGCTCACGTAGGTAGAAAATACGAGCTCTACGCACCATACCTTTCTTATTAACGGTAATGCTTGTAAGGTTTGGATTGCTGAACGAGAAAACACGCTCAACACCAACACCACTGGCCATTTTACGAATGGTGAAAGTCTCCGTGTTACCAGAACCTCTTCTTTGGATAATCACTCCTTGAAACTTCTGAGGACGTGTTTTTTCGCCTTCGCGAATCAAGTACTCAACAGTAACTGTATCTCCAGCAGCAAACTCAGGCGCTTCAACGCGCTTGCTGAATGTATCTCTAACGTGATTTAGTATTGCGTCCATGCTTTCTAAAATGTCTGTCCCGAAATTTGGGAGCGCAAATGTAGGTATTTAGTTTCAAGTTTCAAGCGGCAAGTTTCAAGAAAAAATTGGTGAGTTGCTAAGAGTGAATTGTTCGTAGAAACTGAATACCACTCATTGCTTCATTTCTTCAAATCCTCATCACTCAAATAATTCGGTCTTCGTTCCTGCGTGCGCTTCAAAGCTTCCTCGTTTCTCCAATTTTCAATCAGTTTTTCGTTTCCGGAAAGGAGTATGTCTGGAACTTCCCAGCCATTGTAATCGCGTGGTCGAGTGTAAACAGGTGGAGCGAGCATCCCATCCTGATGGCTATCAAAAAGGGCAGAGGTTTCATCTGAGATAACGCCAGGGATGAGGCGGATAACAGAATCGCAGACCACGGCAGCCGCCAGTTCGCCTCCCGTTAGGACATAATCGCCAATGGAGATTTCTTTGGTGATGAAATGATCACGCACTCGCTGATCAATGCCCTTGTAATGCCCGCAGAGTATGATCATGTTGCCTTTGGTTGAAAGGCGGTTGGCCATTGGTTGATCAAATTGCTCGCCATCGGGCGTCATATAGATCACCTCATCATAATCCCGTTCTGCTTTAAGTGCAGAAATGCATCGATCGATCGGTTCAATGGTCATGACCATGCCTGCACCGCCACCAAACTGATAATCATCCACGCGGTTGTGCTTATCTAAAGTGTAATCGCGGAGGTCGTGAAAATGAACTTCAACCAAACCTTTGTCAATACCACGCTTGAGAATACTGTGACTGAATGGCCCTGAAAGCAGTTCTGGATGTATGGTGACTATATCGAAACGCACGGCTGCCAAAATTACTGAAAGGCTGAATGCGATCCTACAGATGGTGTTTGATAATGCATTTAGCTCCATTTGCATTACCAAACAAAGGATCGGGAAAGACAATTCGCAATCATTCAACCTTATATATTCGCATCTCAAACTAACTCCAAATGAAAAAAGGTTACTTCTTCTTAATTCTGTTTGCTGTGTTTTCTGTAGTTGCCAAGGCTCAGGTAAGTCAAGGTGGTGAACCCGTTAATTGGAGGCAGGCTGAATTTGCTTCAGAATTTCTTCGACTTCCAGAACTTGACCTGGCTGCAATTCAATCTGAAGATGAGGTTAATGACCAGTACAAGGAGTTTGGCTATCGTTTCGGTATAGAAAGAACGGTAAGTCTATCTACGGAAAACAGTGGTTACTGGAGTGTAGAAAACGAAAAGAATGTTTGGAGACTTGGGGTTCATGCTCCCAATGCAAAAGCGGTTAGCTTCCTGTTCACAGAATTCAATCTGCCAAAAAGCGCAACTGTTTTTATCTACGATAGAGAGCAAACACATTTCATTGGAGGTTTCAACTATCGGAACCAGCAGGCCAACGGTATGCTGGCAACAAGCCTTGTGTATGGAGAGAAGGTTATTGTTGAAGTGAGCATTCCTGAAAGTGCTGACCCTACAAGTTTGGAGTTGGAAATTGGGCAAATCGTGCATGCTTATCGAGGAATCAACTCCAAAATTGAAGAGGTAAAGTATGGAAGAGGCCCTTTCGGAAATAGTGGTTCTTGCAATATAAATGTGAATTGTCCTGAAGGGGATGATTGGCAGGTTGAGAAAAAGTCTGTTGCGCTAATTGTAAGTGGAGGAACTGCCGTATGTACTGGAGCGCTTGTAAATAATACAGCAAACGATGGTCATCCGTACTTCTTAACAGCTAATCATTGTCTTGGAGGTGTTGGTAATTGGGTATTCTATTTTAATCATGAGTCAACTACCTGTGGCGGAAGTAATGGCCCACAGAATCAATCTGTATCTGGTGCAGAAACGAAAGCCAGTAATCCAGACTCTGATTTCGGATTGCTTGAAATAAACAATGGAAACGCCATTCCGGGAAGCTTCAATGCGGAGTGGGCGGGCTGGGACAACTCAGATAGTGAAAATGCTGTTACGGCTGCTACGGGAATTCATCATCCTTCAGGAGATGTTAAGAAGATCAGTCATGATGAAGATGGTCCCTATCATGACAACCAAAGTGGGGCTGCGGTGTGGTACATTGACCAGTGGGAAGATGGAACCACGGAAAGCGGTTCTTCAGGGAGTCCATTGTTCAACCAAGATCATAGAATTATTGGTCAGTTGTACGGTGGTGCTGCCTCATGTCAGAATCAAAGTGGAGCTGATTGGTACGGGAGATTCGGGGTTTCCTGGGATGGGAACAACTCATCTACAAGACTTCGAGATTGGCTTGATCCTAATAACACAGGTATAACCACGCTAGACGGATATCCAACTGGATCGGTCATTTACAGTTTGGATGCAGCGGGCAGTGGGTTTCAGGATGTTCCTTTGGAGCTATGCGAATCTGAATTTATAGAGCCGATGTTCTTACTTAAGAATAACGGTACCACAACGCTTACTTCCGCAATCATAAACTACAGTTATAATAGTGGAAATGGTCAGACTATAAACTGGGCAGGTAGTCTTGCGCAGAACGAGGTTGAGAGTGTAGATCTTTTGGGTTTCAATGCACAGATTGGGGCAAACACAATTGAAGTTGAAGTGATATCACCCAACGGACAAAACGATGAGAACATCAATAACAATTATTCGTCCACATCATTTGATCTTACCGTTGGACTGACAGAATTGAGATTGACTCTGGAAACAGACGACTATGGTTACGAAACCTACTGGGAAGTTCGAGGAGCAAGTAATCAATTGATTGCATCAGGAGGCAACCCGAATGTTGGAGCAAATGGGGGTGGGCAACAGGCCGCTCAGCAGGGAGACCCAGGGGCTTATGCTAGTAACACAACGATTACGGAAACTATTGAGCTTGATGGCAATGGGTGCTACACGTTTTTGATGGTTGACGACTTTGGGGACGGGATTTGTTGTAATATTTTTTCTGGAGCAGGTGGCGAATACACACTTACTGATGGAAATAACATGATTCTTGCACAGGGAGGAGAGTTTGGAGATGAGGAGCATTGGGAATTCGGAATGACAGAAAATGTTTCTATATCAAAGACCGTTTTGGGCAACTTTAATGTTTATCCCAATCCATCAAATGGTACGATTTTCGTTGAAGTAGAGAATATTGAATCCATTGAAAGTATCAACGTTACTGATCTTGCTGGTAGAATATTGATTCAGAATCAAGTTGTTGGTCAAAATCGGTCGGCAATTGACCTGGAAGGTCTGGTGAACGGCATTTATAGTGTAAACCTGATTACTACAGAAGGAACTGTTAGTAGAAAGGTGGTTCTGATGAACGAATAATCAAACTTAGGTTCAACTCTTTACTTAGGAATTCTAATGCGTTACTCTGTCGTTTTACTTATGCTTGCTGGTTTTCTTTCCTGCAAGAATAATGGAGCTGGAACCAAGGCTTCTAAAGGAACTGAAAACGTCCAATCAGCAAATGATGAGGTGAAACAGATTATTGTGGATGCAAAAAGAGGCCCAGTCGCTAAGCCTGATTTCTCGGTTTCGAACTGGACAATGAAACGAGGAATTCTTGAAGTGGTTGTGCAATACAGCGGTGGCTGTGACCAGCACGATTTTAACGCTTACTTTTCTGGCTCGTGGTTAAAGTCAATGCCGCCACAGGCGTTGGTAGCGTTGGAGCATTTGAACCCTAATAATGACCCGTGCAGAAAAATGGTTAAGGATACCTTTCTGTTTGATGCAACTCCGTTAGAATACCCAGGTGGAGAGGAGGTTATGGTAAAGCTAGCTTCCGATCCTAGCATGATGGCCAAGCTGCGCTATGGAAAAGAAGACAGGAAGTAAATCAGTCTTGCTCTGGCAAGTACTCGTCTTCGGTAAGCTCGCCAACAATTTCAAACTCCGTTCTTCTGTTCAAAGCCCTACCTTCTGGGTTATCTGAACCATCTTCCTTTGTGTTAGGAGCTATCGGTTTGGTTTCGCCATATCCTTTGGCCTGAAGACGTTTCGCCATGATGCCTTTCTCAATCATGTAGTCTACAACGCTTTGAGCACGTTCGTTAGATAATTTAAGGTTGTAACTATCAGAACCTTTAGCGTCTGTATGAGAAGAAAGTTCAATAATAATCTGCGGATTCTCAATCATGATAGGATAGAGACCTGTGTCTAAACTTTCCTTAGCAGAAGGCGTCAGATTTGCACTATCGTAGTCGTACAAGATTCCTTCCAACACAATTGGTTTTTTCGGAATTTTCTTCAATTCCAGCTGAATGTTCAGCGTATCGGCTGGAGTCTTGTTCTTGGTGGTCACATCAACTATATCATTGAAGTAACCAACCTTTTTGGCTTCAATAGTATAATCACGATCTGGCTCCAATGTAAAGCTGAATTGACATGGATTTACCTTCAATTCTTCAGCAAGGAACTTCTCTCCCGTTGTCGGGTCTTTCAGATAAAGGAGAATGTCAACCTCGTCAAGACATGTGGAATCAATAACAAGACCGTCCAAATGAATATTCACATATTCGACAAACTCGAACGAGTAGATGTCATCACAACAGGTGGCGTTAAGAAGCGCTACACCGCCTTCTCTGTTTGAGACCAAGAATCCTGAGTTTCTGTCCTTGTTCAGAATAAAATCAAAGTCATCTGCCGGAGAGTTGATGTCTTTACCTAAGTGCGAAATGGAATCTTTGCTCCAACGCGTTTTCTCGCCCTCGATGCGGTAAACGTCCAAACCACCTAGCCCGACTCTACCATCAGAACTGAAGTACAAAGAGTGGGTTGAAACATCGTAGTATGGAGTGAATTCAGTTCCTGGAGTGTTGACTGCTGCTCCGAGGTTTTTTGGTGCTCTGAATCGCTTGGTTCGGGCGTGATATTCTGTGTACCAAATATCCATTCCGCCTTTTCCTTCTGGTCGGTCAGAAACGAAGTACACCACCTCCTGATTTCGCTTTGATTCTCTTCCAACCGTAGGTTGCGTAGTAGTGTAGTTAGAAAGATTAATAAGGTCATTCATTTCCTTCGCCTCGCCCCACTTTCCATTCTCCTTTTCAGAATACCAGAGGTGGCAAATGGTCTTTCCCTGAAAATTCTCCTGGCACTTGGTGAAGTAAAATCGGTTTCCGTCTGGTGATAGTGCACCATTTCCTACATGAAGGTTATTTTCTCCGATCGGTTCTTTGAACTCACCAGCCGACACCCATTTATCGTCTTCCTTTTTAGCTAAATAGAATTTTCGCTTCGGAAGATCGGCCGTATCAAGCTCATCCATATCGTAGAATTCTACCTCATCGCTGATAAGCGAACCATAGATCAAGGTTTCTTCATTCATAGGGATAGGAGAGAACTCAATATGAGCCTTATTGATGCTTTTGTCCAAGTGAGCCGTTTCTGCCTTATTCACAGAATCCATGAGGCTTATGGCAAGTTCACAACCTTCGATTTTGTATTCCGTTAGTCGCTTGAACCAGCGGTCGTCCATTTTAGCCGCATACCGCTTAAACTTGATGAAATTGCTTTTGGCATCCTTGTACTTTCCCGCTTGCATGAACATATCGCCAGCATGATACAATGCCATAGCGTTTTGCTGCCCGCCAGTAAGCTTCAAATATTTCCAATACGCATCTGAAGCGTGTTCATAATCTCTTGCACCGCGATACAGCTCCGCTAATTGAAGCGTAACCTTCGCATTCTCTGGCTTGCGTTTTGCCCACTCTTTGTAATAGACAAGCGCAGAGTAACTGTCTCCCAAACGAAGCGAATTCTGCGCAAGACCTTTGATCTTCCGCATGCTCAATTTCTCTGTTTCCGGCATGCCCTGTTGAGCAATTGTCTCTACAGACATTGCTGAGAACAGAAGCAACAGTGTGAGAATCAGTACCTGTCGCAAGGGATGGCCATATTTTTAGGGATGAATAATGGTGCTGTGTAAATAATTGACAGCTCAAAAGTGGTCTTTTGAGAACTGAATGCACTTAACTTGGAAACATTTACATCGTAGCTGATACCAACGTCAAAATTCTTGATGTGTCCGCCTATGACAGGAGCAACCGCATCACTGTTTCTGCCAAAACCACCACGGTACTGTACGCCTAGGTAAACGTTTTTAACCACTGATTTCTGGAAATGGTATTTGATGTTTCCACCCAGAACCATGTCGCTGACCTTGGTGGTCCACATGTAGAGGAATTGTGGTTCTGCTGAGAAGCTTTTGTTAATCGGTACATCAACCATAAAGTGGACAGACTGCCTTGTTCTCAATCGTTCTGCTTGGGCACTGAAGTAGGTGTCTTTTGGTCTTGTTACGTGAAAAATGGAAAACCCAACAGTAGGTTTGAATTTCTTGAACTGATAGCTCCAAGCAAATCCTAGATTCATATCGAAGAAAGCCTGAGAGGCTTTGATGTTGTCTTCGCCATTGTAAACACTTGGGTCGAACACTCCATCTTGGTACACCCACTGCTCAGGAAATGTCTGCCCACTCAAATCGGTACTTTTTATCACAGCTCCCATCTGGATACCAGCGCGTACTTCATGACCTTTGATTATCTTCTCATAAGCTCCCGTCAGATAGATCTTCAAGGTGTTCAGGGCAAATGGAGCGTAGTTGTCGTTAGCAATCAGAATTCCCGCGTCTATCTCATCTTTAAAGAAGAAGAACTTCTTGTCAAACCCAACCATGCCAGTAGTGATGGCCTTGTTGATTTCTGGCCATTGATGTCGGTAGTTGCCTACCGCTCTGTAAGCACCTTCATACATGCCAACCATACCAGGATTCAGATTCTGCTGGTTGGTGTACCACTGAGTAAGGTGAATGTCCTGAGCAATTGCGCTAAGGGACACTAGTATTGATATGGCGAAAACGATTACCCTCATTACCACATATGCTCACCGTTAGGTGTCAAGTTATTGGTGTAAGTATTAGCCATACGCCAATACTGATCGTAGGTAAAGTGGCAGGCACAATCATAATAGGACATGATATTCCCGATGTCCGGATCATACCAATCGCCATTCGGGTCTTGAAGCATTGCGTTGAAAATGCAATCAGACTCATAGTCGCTGGATGGATTGAACTGCTCATAGGGATCAGCAGGAGTGTCGCAGATTAGATCACCTGCTGTTTGACAGTTACTGCCATCAACCAATTCAACCCCATTTGCATCTGCTTCAAATGGATGATATAAACCCCAATAGTGTCCCATTTCGTGAGACAAAGCACCTCCGGGTTTTACGATGCAAATACCATCACCTTGCGTGTTATTTATTGCACCGAGGCCTGCAAAGCCTGCCACACCTGCGGGCTCGATAATGTGATTTACATAGAAGATATTGATTCGGTATGCCTGATGATGGGCCGTGAGCATTTGTTCCCATTCCACACCGCCTAGTTCATCTAATGTGTCCCATTGAAAATTTTCAATGTAGTTGAACTCGCATATTTCAAACGAAACACATATTTCACTCCAAAGGTCATTTACACCATCCATTTCGGCCTGAATGTCGGCCTCTGTCACATTGGCTTCACCAAGGCTATCCTTGACTACATGTACAACAACAGAAAAGCGTTTGTCCAAACAGGGTAATTCCTGTTTGGGTATGTCTTCAACTGGAGCAAAACTCACGCTTCCTATCAAAAGAAGCACCAGCATCAGCCCTACTTGTAACCTTACTAGAATTTTACTCATCTACTGCAACAATGGTTTTTCAGTGGTTCAAATTTCAGACAAATGTATTCAGCAAAAGGTTACAAAAAGTAGGCGTAGTGTTTAGAAGCATCCTTTTTCTATTTTCACGTCCGCTAAGAAACATCTTTATTTTGAAACGAATGCGGTCTGTTTGGTTGCTCTTTTTCTTTCTATTTTTCTCAAAACTCACTTTTTCGCAGACCGCGACCCCAATGCAAGGCTGTGTACCGCTAACGGTAAACTTTACAGCTCCTGCCGGTGGAACAACGCATTTCTGGGATTTTGGAGATGGTGCAACCGCAACAGGACAAAACCCAAGTAATACATTTGTTAACCCTGGAACTTACACCGTAGAGTATTCTGCAAACGGTTCAGTAGTTGGTACAGTGACAATTAACGTATATGAGCAACCAGTGCCGGAGTTTACCGCAACTCCAACAATGGGCTGCGCACCGTTGCAGGTAAATTTTGAAGATGCTACTCAAGTAGGTGCGGGCGTTAACATCACTGGCTACAGTTGGGTATTTGGAGATGGCGGTAGTGCTACTGGTTCTCCAGCGTCTCATTGGTTTACAACTCCGGGAGACTACTCAGTTTCGTTGCAGATAACTACCAACCTTGCTTCTTGTAACGCCACAGAAATCTACAATAATGCCATAACTGTTACGCAAGGCCCTGCTGTGAGTTTTACTACTACTCCTAATCCGGCATCATCGTGTGATCCTCCTTTAACAGTCTCGTTCAACAATCTTAGTAATTCCAGTCAAACGCTGACCTACGATTGGGATTTTGGAAATGGCAGTACTTCAACAGATGAAGACCCGGCCGACCAGACTTACACCCAGAATGGTAACTATACCATAACGTTGACTGCCACTGACCCAGATGGTTGTGCTTCCACTTTTACCAGACCAGTTACCATCGGATCTCCAGAAACTGATTTTCTTATCCCAGATACGGTCTGTTTGGGTGAGACTATTATGATGGTTAACAATTCTTCTGCTGGTTTTTATCAGTGGACGTTTGCAGCTGGTAACGTTCCGCAAATATCTTCTCAGGCAGCTCCTGAAGTTACTTTTCTTACTCCAGGTCTTCAGGATGTGACGCTTACAACGAGTTCCGGACAATGTAGTTCTGACATGACCGTGCAGATATTTGTAGAAGAAGCAACAGCAGAATTCACTTCAAACACTGACTTTTCTTGTTCCATTCCGTGGGATGTCCAGTTTACTCCCGTAAATCAGGGTTATGCAACTTACGAGTGGTTATTTGGTGATTCCGCAACAAGTAACCTCACAGCTCCATTGCACACATACAATTATGAGGATACCACCGAGTATTCCTGGTACAACATGGACACCTTACATACTGTTCTTGTTGTAACATCATCTGCTGGTTGTAAGGATACCGCTTGGAGCACTGACACGCTTTGGTTGCCAAATGCCGTGTTTTTTCCAGATGTTGTAGATGGCTGTTTTCCTTTGACGGTTACGTTTTCTGATTCAAGTACATCTAAGGAGGATATTGTTTCTTGGAAGTGGCATTTAGGTGATGGCACCGTGATCAACGCATCAAATGGCGATCCGGTATCAGTTACCTACTCAGAACCTGGACACTTTGGAACTTATCTTGTAATTGAAAACGCAAGCGGCTGTATTGACACAAGTTATACGGTGGTTACGATTGTCGGTGATCAGCTTACACCCGATTTTACGGTCGATCAAACAGAGGTTTGTCCCGGAGATGTGGTGCAGTTTACCAATACCACGGCACTTTCAGACAGCGTAGATTATTGGCACTACTATTCCGAAACCAATCGCCAGTTCCATTGTTTTGATGATCCTAACCCAAGTTGGACCTATAATAATGAAACAGGCCTTCAGGACGTGACTTTAATGGTAGGATGGAACGGCTGTTTCTCAACCACTACAATCAGTGACCTGATTCAGGTAAACGGCCCAATTGCCGAAATCCTTTTGAATTGCGAATGTGACGCTCCATACGATGTGGATTTTGCAAATGTGAGTCAGGATTTTACCACCATAAGTTGGGATTTTGGAGATGGTAACACATCAACGGACAGTCTGTACACCCATACGTATGCTGCCACAGGAGATTATACCGTTGTGTTAACTGCTGAGAACTCAGTGAGCGGTTGCCCAACTTCTTACGATACAGCGGTTGTGCGCATTCGTGATATTCAAGCATCGTTTACCTCAGATTCCATTTTCTGTGAAGGTGTTTCAGAGCCATTCGATGCTTCGGCTTCTCAAGATGTGTTCTCAGATTGCTGGGGTGGCTATACGTATCAGTTCGATGACCCCGCGCTAAGGCCGATAACTACACCAAATGCCAACCAGCCAATAGGTTTTCAGAACAGTGGTAGTGTGGGTGTTACACTCATTGTTCGAGACATTAATGGTTGTAGAGATACGGCAAGTACAAACGTGCGAGTGTATGGTATAGATGCCGATTTCAGTTTATCGGCTGATCATATCTGTACACCAACCGAAGTTACCTTTTCGGACCTCTCCACATCAGATACCGCCATTACGTCATGGGTTTGGAGTTTTGGTGATCTCGGTTTCAGTTCCGATCAGAATCCTGATCACACATATATAATCTACCAAGACACGGTTGATGTGAACATGATAGCTACAAACGAAGCTGGTTGTGTAGATACCGTTTCTGGTTTGATTACTATGTATCAACCGTTCAGTAATATCAGTTCAACTCCGTTTACACCGAATATCTGCGTAGGGCAGGAGGTCAACTTTACCGCTACAGATTATACGGCAGCTAATTCAAACTTGGAGTTTGATTGGGATTTCATGGATGGCAATACAAGTATGGATCAAAACCCCAGTAACCAATTTGACGATGCAGGATCTTATGTGGTAACCTTGAACTTTACGGAGATTGCTACTGGTTGTACAGGATCTGCTACTAGAGTTGTCAATGTTCAGGATTATCCAATTGCCGGATTCAGTAACGATGCCGATACATTAGCTATTTACTGTGCTCCGGCCAATGCAACGTTTACAGATACAACTATAGCAGACAGTTTTTACTCTAGGTTTTGGACCATTGAAAATACCAGTGCCGGAGCTGGTGCAACGGCTTCCGCTAGTTTATCTCAAACTGGCGAATACGAAGTCAGGCTGATAGTAAATACATCCTACGGTTGCGCTGATACTGCGTACCAAACTGTATTGGGGGTTAATGCTGAAGGCTCCTTCACCATCGATCAGAATACCATCTGTCGTAACGAGTCCATTACGTTTACGCTACAGGATACCAGTGGAGTTTTCGATTTCTTCTGGGATTTTGGTGACGGTACTTCCGTTGCCAATGAAAGCCCTGTGGAACATGCCTATACCTTTGTGCCGCCTAACGGGGAAACCGTTGGTAAGCTAGTAGTGTCAGGACCGTTTGGTGCTTGTCCAGAGCAGGCCTCAGAGCCCATATTTATTCATGAGGTTGTGGCCGAGTTTCTGCGTAATAATGGTGGTGACACGGCCATTTGTTTCCAGACTTTCCCATTGGATAACCAATCTCTGAACTCAGATCAGTTCTATTGGGATTTCGGTTTTGGTCAACCTAGCACGGTACAAGAACCAGGTGACGTTGATTTTCCACAACCTGGAACGTATGACATTACATTGGGCGTTGCCAACTCTCAATTGGGTTGTAACGATACCATAGTTAAGTCAATTGTCCTGCATCCATTACCAGAGGTGTTCACGCAAGGAGATACCATTTGCGAAGGAGAAACCGGACAGTTACAGGTAACCAATCCGGAGTCAACCTCTACTTACTTGTGGGATGATTCGGTGGAACCAGTTGCAAACCCAAGTGCTACCGCAACTACATCCTCACCATTGTTCACAACGGATTATCCCATAGCATTGGTAGATACCAATGGCTGTACAGATGCTGATACTGCAACCATATTTGTAATTAACCCATTGGTCTTATCCAACTGGGATACGACCATTGTGATTGGAGATTCTATTTGTTTGCCTATAAGTGCTGAGGCTGGTCTGTACATTTTTGACTGGACACCGAAAGATGGTCTGGACTGCGATACTTGCGGAAGTCCCTGCATTCAACCATTGGAGAAAATTACCTATTCGGTTGGGGTAACAGATATACTTGGTTGCTTTACGGCCAATGCGGATTACACCGTAGATATCTATCCAGAAACCTTCATTTCTATGCCAACCACGTTTACACCAAATGGAGATGAGCATAATGATGTTGTTACTGTAGAAGGTTGGGGTGTGAAGGAGCTTATTGAGTTCCGCATATTCAATAGGTGGGGAGAGGAGATATTCCTTTCTACTGATATGGAAATTGGTTGGGATGGCACTTACAAAGGGGTGCTGCAGAACAACGATGTATATGCCTATCAGATCAAAGCGCTTACTTGGCGCGATGAGGAGAAAACATTGGAAGGCTACATCAACCTTATGAGGTAGGCATTACAACCCCATTTTTCTTGACGAAAACGCATCTGTAAGGTCTTACAGATGTATTTCTGCCTAGCATTTTGAAGTTGTAAGCCCTTACAAACTCATTTATCGGGACAGAATCGGGTCTGTAAGACCTTGCAAGGTCAATTTTGTCCGCGTTTCCACATCTGTAACCGCGCCCGAGGGTATTTTTCTACGCAAACATGGGTTCGGGCGGTGGCCCGAGAACGATTTTCTGCGCCATATTGCCTTCGGGCGATGTTCCGAGCGTAACTTTTTCAACCTAATGGCCTTCGGGATACCGCCCGAAGCTGTGTTTCTGCACCAAAAGGCGGTCGGGCCTTGGCCCATGCATCATTTATGGTGCGGTTCAATCACATCCCGATAGGGTCTTATTTTTACCGAACCGAAATATGCTAGAACTCATTGGTATTCTTATTTGCTGGGCGGTAGCGCTTTTCACCTTCTCTGTGCTGGGGGCTGCAGGCTTTCATGCACTGAAGGTTGGTCGCAACAATAATGACCAGCTTTTCCAATATCTGGTTCAGGTTCTCTCGGGCATTGCCATTTTCAATGTGTTGGTGGGTATTGCCAGTTTAATGATGCCCGTAACCGCAAACCTCACCATGGCCATTGTTGGGTTATGCTTAGCTGGGTTGTGGGTGCCTCAAATTAGGGTAAGAGCGGCACTTGGCATCAACGGAATCAGCTCTTTGGCGTGGTATTCAAAGTTGCTGTTACTGTTTCTAGGTGCTGCGGTGCTTTGGGTGGCGGGGCTTCCATCGCTCAATTACGACACGGGGCTTTACCATGACCAATTCATCATGTGGATGAATCAATATTCGGCAGTTCCGGGTCTGGCCAATCTGCACGAGCGTTTTGGCTTCAACTCGCATTGGCAATTACTGGCCGCCAGTTTCAACGGGTATCCGTATGTCAATTCCGGTTTCAACGATATGGGTGCATTGCTGATGGTGGTTTTTCTTGCTGCATCGGTAGAATCATTTCAAGCGCTTATTACCAATGCCAACCGAAACTTTTTGCATGGTTTAATGGCGCTATCGTTAGTGCCGTTATATCTGTTGGCCCGATTTTTCACTTCCGATACACCCGATCTGCCGAATTCGCTCATTGGATTCACGGTGCTTGCCATTCCGTTCTATCAAGGTTGGAAGAACGACCAACGCCTGTTGGTACTGGCCGTGGTAGGAGGACTGATGGTGAGCATTAAAGTGAGTTCGGTTCTGTTACTTGGTGTTGCATTGCCAAGTTTGATAGGGATAAAGTGGAAGAAGTTTGGGCTTGCTTTACTGGTTGGGCTTTTTGTGTTGCTGCCATGGTTGGCCCGTAACTACACGTTCAGTGGCTACTTGGTGTATCCGGCCAAGTTTACAGCGGTTGGCTCGCCAGATTTTCAAGCACCTGTAGAAAGTTTGGAATATGTAAATGCCCTACTCGAATCTCACGGTAAGTTCGGTCGGTATGATGTGGAGATGGTTGGCAGGCCTGTAAGCGAATGGGGCCATTTGTGGCTAGGACACCAGACCACCATCATTAAGTTGATGTTAGTATTCTGCTTCGGGTTGCTTCTGATATTCATTCCATTTGATGCTTATCGAGCCATACGTTCTAAGTTCGAATATCGGGAAACGTTAGATGCGCTCGTTCACTTGGTGTTTCTCTTGTCCATGGCCATTGTCTTCCAATTGGCTCCGGAAATAAGATACGCTTACGGGGTTTTACTTTTCTATTTCGTCTACCTGATGTTGCGTGTTGGGCTTCATCGTTTTCGATGGCCAATGGTTGCCGTTGTCTTGGGTGGGATATTGATGTTTGCCAGAATTGTAATGGTGGTAAGCCATGAGCCGCCAGCGCCCGTGTTGAGTAAAACCTATGCTACTATGGATGGGAGTGCGCTGCCTATTTACTATCCCACGGAGTTTGACCAATGCTGGAATCACGAATTGCCTTGCACCAACAGGTATATTGAAGGGCTGGAAATGCGTACTGATAAACTAGAAGACGGCTTTAGAATAGCCAAGTAAGGCTTACTTCTTTGCCAATACCAGATACTGCGCACCAAGAGGTAGTGTTTCAAGCGCTGGTTCCAGGGGGCGCAGAAATTTCAATGCATTGGGAAAGTAGAAAGCAAATCTGCTGGTGTTGACATCCGAAAACCCATTCTGAGATAAAAGCTTTTTCGACTCCAAATAGCTTAGCGTAATTGCATCTCTATCGAACGCAATACGGCTCATCACCATTTTTGTACCCGGATTCCAAGGGTTATTCTCAAAGTACGCGAAGTAACCACCGGCCTTAAGTGCGCGGCTAACGGTTTTTGCCGATGTATCTCTCAAATGCAATGGAATATGATGGAAAACACCATTGGTGTAGGCAAGGTCAAACGCATCCGATGTTGAGAATGCTTCTACTGTTTCGTAGCTGATCCTGTCAGAGCTTTTATTCTCTGTTGCAAAACGAAGAGCATCCTCAGCCGTGTCAATTCCAACCACCTCAGCTTCTGGGTACATACGGGCCAACTCTTCGGTTGTATCTCCAATACCACATCCGAAATCGAGAATTCGTTTTGGAGAAAAACCTTTCGGCAGATGTTTTTTCATCAGCTCCAATCGCCCCATCATAAAGAACTCTTTGCTTTCTCCAGAAAGCTTCAGCCCTTGGTTGAGCATTTCGTCATACTCATCCGCCTTGTCAAACAGTTGTTCCATTAGCTATTGAACTTGTCGTACTCGTCAGATTGAATGTAGCTGAGTCTAGCACCTATTAGTTTCAGAACGTGCTCAATACTCTTGGTAGCAAGAATGATAAAGGCAACTGAGATGAAGAAAGACATGGCCACGTATCGAGACCAGTGCTCGTAGGTTTCACCGATCAACAGTCGGTCAATTAAACTATCTCCAATCAGAAACAGACCAAGCAGTGTACCAAGCACTGGAACAGCCCAAATGATCTTCGATTCATAGATCTTGGAGATCCAGCTTTTAGCCGAGGCTCCCGTAATTGGTTTGGATACTGTAAGGGAAACCATCTTCTCTGTAATGAAAGATGCAGAGAAGAATAGGAGAGATGTAATGCCCAAGAGGTTGCTTACGATCAATCGATAGATCATCCAATCTTCAATAACCGATTCTTGCAGATAATGTACCACTGGAATAATCAATAGCGCGATACCTAACAACAGAAACAAGCTTCCGGTTAGGCTGAGTAAACGATTTGGTCGATAAAGAATGGCCGTTTCGAGAATTACGCGCAAAAATCTCACCCCATCTTTCCATATATGCAGCTTCGATTCTCCATCTCGTTCTTCATAAGGCATGTCCTTTTCCTTAATTCGGATGGATTCGCTCAAAAGTGCCCGCGCACTCATTGCTGGGGTAAAATGAAGGCCGTCTGGCAGCGGCATTAATTCTGGCAAGATGGTTCGTCTTACCACACGCATGCCGCTTGCAGTATCTTTTACTTTCTCCGATGCCAAATAGGTTAGAAGAATGGAGAACAGGGTATTTCCGAATCTCCGTGTTAAAGGCATTTTGCTGTCTTTATTCAAACGACACCCAAGGGCAACATCACTCTCTTCTTTGGTAACCAGATTGGCCAGATCGGCAAAAAACTGCGGGTTGCAAGTGCCATCTGCATCTAAGAAACTCAATAGGTCAGCATCAGATTCCAACCAGCCTTGCTTAATGGCCGCTCCGTATCCTTTGTTCTCAGGAAAAACGATGAGATGGATCTTATCGATATGCTTCTTGGCAAGTTCAACAGTTTGGTCAGTTGAGCCATCGCTGACTACCGTTACCGTTACATCTGTTACATCCGAATTGTTGATGATGTACTCTTTAGCTTCCAGCGAGCGGACAATTATCTTTTCGATGCTGTCTTCTTCGTTAAGCGCTGGAATGACTATACATAGCTTCATGTGGAATGCTTAGAGTGGCATAAACGCATTAATTGCACACAATAATAGCTCGAATGTGCGATAGGTGCTAGAAATCGTAGTAATCTTTTCGTCTTGAAAGTTTCAGATCCTGCAAAATGCTCGATTTTACTTTCAGATCGAAACTCCACATTTGCTGTGCTCCAAATGGTACCCAGCTCATGCTGAAATCCCAACAATGGAGATCACGATAGATGCTAACTGAGGTGTAGCTGAGGTCCTTGTTCACGAAATCATAACCAGATGTTACACCGATCTTCCACTTTGGAGTGATTGATACATCACCAGAAAATTGCAGGGTTTGCACCAGTCGGTTAAGTTCGGTTGCAGAATTGGTGTTGTTGATGGTAAGGTTGTAGCTCATGTTCAAATTCCACGGAACGTTGAAATCTATATACGCAGCCTTGTTCGCATTTATCTGCTCTAACTCAGCTTCAGTTCCTTTATCGCTTTGATAATTTTTCTGGCGGCTTTTACCTGCAATATTGAAGCTGATGGCCACTGTTGCCCGCGTTAATCGTGTCAATTGCCCGGTCTCGTTTACCAGCCATTTGTTGATTCGATTTCCAAGTGAGTCTTGCGCATAAGGCGACATATTCATGTTGAAGTTTACGTTCAGTTTCTCCAGTATTCTTGTGCGCCCACTGATGCTTATGTCCGAGAGATTCATTGAATCGGCAAACAGGTTGTAATTACCCGAAATGTTCAACGCCTCCAGTAGTTTTATCTTCTTGAAACCAGTAATGGTGTCTTTCTTCGAGCGGACCTTCATTTCCAATTGGTTGCCGAAACCATAGGTAATTGCTCCGGTGCTGGTGGTTGGTGGTTTGCCGTAAATGCTTAGGTCGTCATGATTGTAACGCGAAATAGTTCCGTTGTTACCGAAATAACCAATCTCGTCATTGGTCATCTTGGGTCTGTAGGTAAAACCAACACGCGGGTTGAATACATGCCGAATACCTCTTATCCAACCCTTCTTGAATTGCACAAGTCCGTAGAGTGTGGTATTCATGGTCACGCTGGCATTTACATCTCGATTCGAGTAGAATCCATAGGTTGTATCAACATCGACCGTTTGGGTCTCATTATTCCAATTTCTATCAAGGCTTTGGAAGAACCACCTTTCGTTGTAGGTTACTGACGGAGAAACGGTGAAGTATTTGAACGCTTTAAAAGAAGTAGAGATCGGAATGGTTTGAATCACACCGTTTCGCATTTTATCCAAAGTGGCTGCGGTAAAAAATGTAGAGTCGGCTGTGGTAACACGGTTTTCTGTTCGAAGAGAGTAACTCACCCCGATTTTCTCGTACCAACGCTGTTTGCCCACTGCATTTTTTCTCTTAAATGGATAGATACGTTGCACGTTAAATGCTATTTGAGGCAACGTAACGCTAACAATTTTGGTTCTGGTGTTCTGACTGTGACTGAAGTTAATATTGAGTGAGTAGGGTTTACCGATCCATCGTTTAGAAAAAGCAATACTTGAGGTGAAGGTGTTGGTCAAATAATCTTGAGTACTAGTAGTTAGTCCGTTTTGGAAGTTTGTACTTGTTCCAGCATTCACGTTTGCTGAGAATGAAGTGCTTGGTCGAGCTTTCGGATCCTGTTGATGCCGCCATTTCAAGAAGAAATTATTCTGAACAGAGTAATCTGGAAATTCCTTTCGGCTATTACGCAAGCTGTTGTGGCTGATATCAACCGAACCATTGAACTTATATCGCTTTTTGTAATTCGAGAAAACTCGAACACCGTAGCTGCCTCCCGTGTAAATGTCTCCCGTAAGTGCCAGATCGATTTTATCCCCCAGATTGAAGTAATACCCTAAGTTTCTGAAGAAAAAACCCTGAGTTGGCGAGTTACCGTATTCTGGAAAAATGATACCCGACTTTCTTCCCTGTTTGTTAGGAAACCACCCGAATGGAATGACCAGCGGAGTGTAAACTCCTTCAAACATTAAGAAAGCCGGACCACTAACAATCTTGTCATCAGGAATCACCTTCAGCTTTTTCGCTTTGATGATGTAATGTGGGTGTTCGGCATCGCAAGTGGTATAACCGCCATCCTGAATATAATAGAAGTCATTTTCCATCTTCTTTACCTTGTCACCTCGAAGATTTCCTTCTCCTTCTTGGGTCACCACTTCCATTATCTTTCCCTTCTTCGTATCGAAGTTGTAACGCATTCTCTTGGCCGCGAATTCTTGTCCAGCATTCTTGAAAACCGGAGTTCCAATAATATTTCCGGTTGAATCTGCCACACCTTCAGCATAAACCTCTTTCGTCTCCTGATCGATCTCGATGTAAGCGGCTTTCAGTTCAATGTCCTTGTAATTGATCTGAGCATCCCCAAAGAGGTAAACCTTTTTATCGTCAACTCCGAATCGGATGGAATCTCGAGCATGATACTTGATCTCTGCCTCCAGCTCACTTCCTTTTTTCGGCTTTGGGATTACAATAGAATCCTTTTTGGTTGAATCATTGACCAAAAGCTCTGCGCCAAGAAGATTGATGGTGGTATCCTTTTCTGAAACAGAAATAGAGTCGGAAAATGCGGTGTTCAGCTCTAGCGAGTCTGCCGCAATAGGAGTCTCCAACTCTTGCGCGAAGCCTAACTTCACCGACATTAAAACAAACAAGCCTACGAATACTGATCTGACCACGTACCTGACTAAACAACTGAACTTCCTGCTATTCGGGGAAAAGGCTTTATTTTTGGGGGTTCAAAGCTAACCATTTCATCGGGGACACGGGTTGGATAATGATGCAGGCGAAACCGATCGTTAAACGGTCAATCTTCTTTTTTCTTGCCTTAGCACTGGTATATTTTTCTGGTTCGGCACAAAATGGGTCTGAGCCGTACAGAATGAAGACCATTGTGGTTGACGCGGGCCATGGTGGTAAGGATCCAGGTAACCTGGGCACGGGGAGGTATAAAACCCGAGAAAAGGATATTGCACTGGATGTTGCACTTCGAGTTGGTGGATACATCAAAAAACAGTTCCCAGAAATTAATGTCATTTACACCAGAGACACCGATGTTTTCATTGGTCTGAATGAGCGAGCCGACATTGCTAACAAGGCCAAGGCCGATCTTTTTCTAAGTATTCATTGCAATGCATTTTCTAATCCAAATTCAAATGGTGTCGAAACCTTTGTTCTCGGTTTGCACCGGAACCAAGAGAATTTGGAGGTGGCCATGAAAGAGAACTCCGCCATCTTTTTGGAGGAAGATTACAAAACCAAGTATGAGGGTTTTGATCCAAACTCTGCAGAGAGTATCATAGCCTTGACCATTATGCAAAGTGCGTTTTTGCAACAAAGCCTTTCAATATCCGCCTACATTCAAAAACAGTTTAAAGAGCGCGTTGGACGGAAAGATAGAGGCGTAAAGCAGGCAGGCTTTCTTGTACTTCGGAGAACAACCATGCCAAGTATTTTGATTGAACTTGGCTTCCTGACCAATCAGGTGGAAGAAGATTTCCTCAATTCGGAGAACGGAAAAGCTTACATGGCCTCGGCTATTTTCAGAGGTTTTAAAGAGTACAAAGAAATTGTAGAAGACCCACTTCCTGAGGGATATGTTCCTGAACCATCCAACGCAAACGAGGAAACTGAAGAAGTTAAGCAACAAGAGTTGGATGCTGAAATGAACAGAAAAGCTCAGGCCAAACTCGATTCCATTAAAAATGCTGAAGCTCAAGCTAGAATCAAGGCAGTTGCTGATTCGTTGGAGAGAGAAAAGCAGAAGTTACTTGACGAAAAGAAAAAGCGAGAGGAAGAACTGAAAAAGCAGGAAGAAGAGAAACAAGCCCGCCTTAAAGCTCAATCAGATTCACTTGAATTGGTCAAGCAGCAAAAGCTGGATGAAATGAAAAAGCGGCAAGAAGAAATAATTGCTCAAAAACAAAAAGAGGAGGAAGAAAGAAAAGCCAAAGAAGAGGCTGAACGGTTGGCCAGAGAAGAAGAAGCCAGAAAAGCTCAGGAGGCCAAAGAGAATGCGAAGGAATGGTTAGAAGAAATAAAAGCGGAGAAGGAACGGGAATTGGCCGAAGCTCAAAAACAGGCTGCAATTGATGATGAAAAACAACGATTGGAAGCCATTGCAGAAGAAAAACGAAGACAACTAGAAGAAGCTAGAAAGCAAGTTGAGAAAGATTCGCTTCACGCAGTTGTTCAGAACCGCGTTCAACAAGAACGCCAAAAAGCGGTTCAGGATTCCTTAGCTAAAGTGGAGGCAAGAAAAGATTCTCTGGCTGTGATTCAAGCGGCTGAAAAAGCCAGAAAGGATTCCATAGCTGCGGTCATTACAGCTGAACAGACCAGAAAGGAATCCATGAAACGGGCCGAGGAAGAAAAAGCCAGAAATCTAGCTGAGCAGAAAGCCAGACAAGACTCAATTGCAGCCGTAAGAAAGGCGGAAGCAGAAGCTATTGAAACAGAAATAGGCGATAGTAAAACAACTTCGCCAGAAGAGGCAGAGTTGCTGTTTCTACAACTGCGTAAAAAACAATTAGAAGAACGGATAGCGAAACTGAAAGGAAAGAATGTGGTGGCTCCGACCAAGGAAGATGTTGAAGACCGGGCGGCATCCAAGCCCGCACCTGAGAATAAGGTAAACAGCGTTTCAAAAGATGGAGTGCGCTTGAAAGTGCAAGTGGTAACCTCTGCTGATCCGCTTTCTAGCAACGACCCAAGATTCCTTGGTAAAGAGGTTTGGGAGTACCAACAGAGCGGTCTTTATAAATATACGGTCGGAAATACGCAAGATTTTGAGGAAATCACTAAACTGCAATCCGAATTGAGAGATCTCGGGTTCAAAGGTGCTTTTGTGGTTGCGTTCAAAGACGGAGAACGCATCAAAGTGTCTGAAGCCCGGGAAATGCTAAACAGTCAATAATGAAGTATTCGAAGGAATTACGTACTGGGTTTTTAGCCATTGCCACCATATTCGGCTTTGTTTGGGGGTACAATTTCCTGAAGGGGAATGACATTTTCAGTAAGCAGCGCGTGTTTTACACCAAGTTTGAAAATGCGGGAGGCCTAACGACTTCCAATGCAGTTACGGTTAACGGATATAAGGTTGGTTTGGTGAAAGATGTCTATTTCGAACCTCGGTACCGACAGGAACTGATTGTGGAGTTTATGCTCACGGCAGATAACTATGAGATTCCGAAAGGAACAAAAGCCATATTGGTTTCCGATCTGCTCGGAACGCCAAGTATTAATCTTGTGAGCGCGAAGCCAAAGAATCGAACTGAAGTCAGAGAGTATTGTAAGGAAGGTGATACGCTGGTCTCAGAAATTGAGGGAGCTTTGATGGAAAGTATCACTGACCTTTCATCAAGTTTAGCCACTACAAAGGTGAAAGCTGACCGATTATTCGAATCGCTGGATTCGTTGGTCAACGATATCCGTGATGTGCTTGGAAAAGGAGAACGTGATTCTGATGTGAATAAGGCTTTCCGTGACCTCGCACAAACAATGGATAACTTGGAAAGTGCTACAAGCAAGATTGATGGAATCCTTGATGAAGATGGTAAGCTTGGAAAGATTCTGGCTGATGTGGAAGGTTTTACAACTACGTTAGATGAGAACAAGGATGAGATTGACAATTTGTTGAACAACCTTTCAAGTTTCTCCGACAGCTTAGCTGCTGCTGAGTTGGCTTCAACTATTAATAATGCCAACAAGACGTTTGAGGAACTGGCGGTTGCAATGGAAAAGATCAACAACGGTGAAGGAACAATTGGAAAGCTGTTCCAAGACGAATCCATTTTTACAAATCTCGAAGCAGCAACGGCTGATCTGGATAGCCTTTTTGTTGACATAAAGGCAAATCCGAACCGATACGTTCATGTTTCGGTTTTTGGAAGAAAAGACAAGAAAGACAAAAAGAAGAAGTAAGGAAAGTCATGTAGAAGCAATGCGCGCATTGCATTTGACTTATTTTTACCTTCGCACCATCTGAAAAACGAATAGAAAAGAAGTAAAGCACAGATATGGAATACATTCCGCAAATACTGTTTCTCGTTCTGATTGCCGTGGGCTTTGGCCTGTTCGGTAAGAGTGTGATGCGTATTAGACGCAACATCCTTTTAGGACGTGATATTAACCGAAGTGATAAGTCTTCGGAGCGTTGGGCGTTGATGACGCGTGTCGCCCTTGGACAATCAAAAATGGTTGTCCGCCCGATTGCCGGTACGCTACACATCATTGTTTATGTAGGTTTTCTACTGATCAACATTGAAGTGTTGGAGATCATGATCGATGGCCTGTTCGGAACACATCGCTTCTTCGCACCATATCTAGGGGTCGTCTATTCGGCAGCCATCAACTTTTTCGAGATTCTTGGAGTGTTGGTGATAGCAGCTTGTGCGGTTTTCCTGTACAGAAGAAACGTAATGAAGATCGGTCGTTTCCATTCAACCGAAATGAAAGGCTGGCCGTTCAAGGATGCTAACTACATTCTCATTATTGAGATTGTGCTGATGACCGCGCTTCTTGTAATGAATGCAGCTGAAGGCGCTTATCCCGAAGGACATCATTCAGAAGGTCCGTTCGTAATTAGTGGCTTGCTTTCGGGTGCTTTTGCTGGAATGAGTTACGAAACGCTTCACATGATTGAACGCGTTTGCTGGTGGGGACACATCGCGGGAATTCTGTTCTTCTTGAACTACCTGCCATACTCAAAGCATTTCCACATTATGTTGGCTTTCCCGAACGTGTACTACTCTAAGCTTACACCGAAAGGGCAGTTCACCAACTTGGAATCAGTTAAGAAAGAAGTTGAGCTGATGCTAGACCCGAATGCAGATCCGTATGCTGCACCTCCCGAACCAGACCCGAATGCTGGACCACAGCGTTTTGGAGCAAAGGATGTTAAGGATTTGAACTGGGTTCAGTTGATGAATGCATACAGCTGTACCGAATGCGGCCGTTGTACTTCTAATTGTCCGGCAAATACAACGGGTAAGAAGCTTTCTCCGCGTAAGATCATGATGGATACGCGTGATAGACTGGAAGATGTTGGTGCTAACATTGACGCTAACAATGGCGAGTTTGTGGATGATGGTAAGTCACTGCTTCACGACCATATTACACCAGAAGAACTTTGGGCGTGTACTTCTTGCAACGCTTGTACGGAAGCTTGTCCTGTCAACATCGATCCGCTTAGTATCATAGTTGATCTTAGAAGATATTTGGTGATGGAAGAGTCGAGCATGCCAGCAGAACTTGCTCCCGTAATGAGCAATATTGAGAACAACGGAGCGCCTTGGCAGTATGCGCAGTCCGACAGAGAAAATTGGATAACAGAAGAATAAACAGAAATGGGTTTACAGGTAAAAACGATGGCACAGTGGATGGCCGAAGGAAAGGAACCTGAAGTTCTTTTCTGGGTCGGTTCGGCAGGTGCGTTTGACGATAGAATCAAGAAGATCACACGTTCTTTCGTGAAGATCATGAATAATGCGGGTGTTGAATTCGGAATTCTTGGAGTTGAAGAGTCGGCCAGTGGTGATGTAGCGAAACGTGCAGGAAACGAGTTCGTTTTCATGATGCAGGCCATGAGCAACATCCAAGTTATGAATGCATACAACGTGAAAAAGATTGTTACGGCTTGCCCTCACGATTACAACACGCTTAAGAACGAGTACAAAGAATTAGGCGGCAATTATGAAGTGCTGCACCATACTGAGTTCATCAAAGAATTGATTGACAAAGGCAGACTTCAGATTTCGTCTTCATTGAAAGGGAAGAAAGTCACGTTTCATGACCCTTGTTATCTAGGAAGAGGAAATGAGATTTTCGATGCACCACGTGAGTTGATTGCAGCAACTGGTGTTGACCTTATCGAAATGAAGCGTTCACGCAGAAATTCATTTTGCTGCGGTGCGGGTGGAGCTCAGATGTTCAAAGAAGCAGAGCCAGGTGACAAGGAAGTGAACATGGAAAGAGCAGAAGAGGCACTTGGTCTGAAGCCAGATGTCATTGCCACAGGTTGTCCATTCTGCAACACTATGATGACTGATGGTGTTAAGTACAATGACAAGCAAGATGAGACACAGGTTCTCGATATTGCTGAAATTATTGCAGAGGCGAACAACCTCTGATTTCCATTGTTCGTCATTGCGAGTGAGGAACGAACGCGGCAATCTTTTTCAGGAGATTGCTTCACCCGGTTCGCAATGACGCAATAGACTGAAAATGAAAACAACACTGGAAACATTCGAAGGATTTGCTCCCAACTCAAGAACATGGGTGTACCAAGCATCTCGTAACCTGACCGATGCAGAAGCCGCTGAAGTGAAGCAACTTGCCAGTACGTTTGCTGCTGAGTGGAAAAGCCACGGAGCCGCATTGAAAGCCGCTGCAGATGTGCTTTACAATCGTTTTTTGGTAATGATGGTGGATGAAGATGCAGGTTCTGCTAGCGGATGTAGCATCGACAGTTCTGTTGCCCAGATACGCTCTATTGAACAGAAGCTGAATATCGACCTGTTTGACCGTATGAACTTAGCTTACCTTAAATCAGATGGTCAGCTAGAAACCGTTCACGCTTCCAAAGTATCTGATGCATTTGAACATGGAGCCTTGACTGAAGAGACGACAGTTTTCAATAACATGGTTACTTCCTATTCGGAACTACAGTCAAATTGGAGAATTCCGTTGATGAGCAGCTGGGCGGGGAGTAGATTAGTGTCTCTGTAAAGTCTTTTTTTTTCTATTTCGGCTGTAACTTCTTTGGATGCTGACGCATCTGTTAAGTGTAAATCAAACTCTTTTGACACGACCTTAATTTTACGCAATGAAGTATTACTTAACTCTATTGGCTTTCTCGATTGGCGTATGCAAACTATGTGCTCAAACCAATGTAAGTGGTGGCATCTACAGTAACACAACTTGGACTGCAGCAAACAGTCCTTACATAGTTGTGGATACTGTCGCTGTATTTCCAGGTGTAACGTTAACAATTGAACCTGGGGTGGAAGTGAAATTTGAAGACAATAAACGTCTTGAGATTAGACAAGCTCGTTTGGTGGCTGTTGGTACCCAAACGGATTCTATCTTTTTTACTAGCAATTCTCAAACGCCATATTCTGGTGTTTGGGCTGAAGTTCTTTTCAATGATTGCCAAGACACTTCAACTTTTACGTTCTGTGACTTTTCATTCGCAGATAAGGCTATTTTGTTCGATTCGCATCGCAGGCTGGAGGTGAGTCATTCTAAGTTCGTTAATAACAATGATGGGATTTACATTGAGCACAATAGTGGAGATGGTGAAGCAAACATTGAAAACTGTGAATTTTTAAACAATGGAAATGGTATTTATGGGCAACTTGAGGGTATCGTAAAATTGTGCTCGTTTTATCAGAATATTAATGGCATAAAACATACAAACGGTTGGGAAGCCCTGATTTTTAAATCGCTTTTTAACTCGAATACCGAGTATGGAATTGATGCGAGTGGAGTGGACATTGATTCTTGCACGATAAGTAACAATTCGGTTGGTTTCAAAGGTTCTGGTGGTGTTGGAGGATATATCTCAAACACCTTAGTCACTGGTAATGTGGAAATAGGTTTACATATTGCTGGTGATTCTGTGGTTAGTTGTCAAATCACAAATAATGGAGTGGGGATTCAAAATTGGGGTGGTCCGGAGTTTGGCAACAATGATTATGACAGAATTCTGTTACTCAACAATGTTATAGGTGAAAATGAAATCGGTATTAGATTATACCCAACAAACCAAGGAGGAAGCTTGTCAGGCCCACCTCCGATATACTGTAATAGTATTTGTAACAATCAAACTTATGGTCTTGAATATTTGGTTGAGTTTGGTGATAATTTTATTGCCGATAATAACTATTGGTGCTCTCAGGACTCAACCATAATATCTAGTTTGATTTATGATGGCTATGACAACATCAACTTGGGTCTAGTAGATTTTGTGCCATTTGACGATGCGTCATGTTCTCCAGTACTTGGAATTGAAAACGCTGTTCCAGAACAATCAGTAATTTTCTTTCCAAATCCATTCACCGATATGGTTTATTGGAATTCTAATGAAACGATATCGAATGTTGAGATCGTTGACCTTTCAGGACGCACAATCTATTCAATGACCAATCCGTTAAAGAAAGGGTTGAATTTAGACCATCTTAATTCTGGTTTTTACGTAATTAGGTTATTGAAAGGGGGTGAGGTTCTAGGAAGTGAGAAGCTTCTCAAACTTTAACTACCACTTAAAAACATCTTCAACTTTCTCTGGTCGTTCTGAAATGCGCCAGTTGAAACCATCCAGTTTCATGTCGCTGAGATTAATCAACTCAATCGGGTAGAGCGTGGCATCTGGCTGATTCAAGAAGGTGATGTCGCGTACCTTATTTTCTTTGATGTAAATCATCAGGTTACTCGCTTTGGCCTGGTTCACGTTCTCTGGTTTTTCAGAACCTTCATCTGAAGCGAAGTAGATGGTTTCACCATTGGCTTCCACGTAAACTCGATGTAGCTTTTCATTCTTAAAGTAGCCAGTCATATAACGTCCTTTGATCTGGTTGAACATGGCGCTGTCTTCTTCAGAGATGATCATCGAATTCTCTTTCATGTAAAGCTTGTCAATCTTGCCGAAACGGTTTTGAATCCACATGCTATCTGCGGTCAATTGGTTTTCATCCGACCACAGAACCGGATCTCTGAACAGTCGAATGGTACTGTCGGCATAAGAGTAAACCAGCGAATCGCATTTTCCACGCATATCGGGTTTATAGAATTTGACGTGATGAAAGGCGAACAGAATCCTTCTATCAATTACGGTATCTACAAGGCTAAGAAGCGTATCGGCATGTAGAAACAAGGAGTCGGCTCCCATGTCCTGAATCATTAATGCGCTGTCGGTAAGCAATACCATATCTCCGACCTCGTAATACTTAGCACGTTCTCCTACCAGAACAATATCTTGAGAAGTGTCGGCCACTGTAACATTTCCAATCGCCAATCCATATCCGAATTTCTTGTTGTAATAGAGACTGTCTCCCGTTATGGATTGATCAGAACTTAGAACAGTCGCTTCGTTGCTGAATTGAGAAATATCCAATTCCGTGTCATACCAACCGAAGTTGCAGAGAACGGTATTCTCTTCACTAACAATCTTGGTCGGTCCTAGAAAAAAGGCCACATCCGTTTTGGTATTGTAGCGAAGTGTGTCACATTCAAGGTCATATTGCTCATTTACAAGCTTCACGCTATCCTTAAAGAAAAGCTCTTCAAATTCGCTGTAGTAGTAGCCGATAATGCTGGTCAGCGTATTCTCCTTATCAACGATTTTACCGCCAGTGTTGTACCAAGCCTGTTCGGTTTTCATGTTGTAATCCAACTTCTGGCTTGTCAAGGTCATTTCATTGTCCTTGAGGGTAACATTTCGCTTAGCCTTGGCGAATTCTGTGTTGCCGTTGTAGTTCAGTTCATCACACCAAAGCTTAATACTGTCGCCCTTATTGATGAATACTTCAGAGAACGCATCCATGCTGTTATCCTCGTACAGATAAGCACTGTCACAGTACATGAGTGCGCCTTCATGTTCGAATATCACATTACCTAAGAGACGTCTAGCTTTATGACCGAGCGATTCGTCATACTCCAACACTTCCGCGTTGCGAAGTTCGATCTTCCTCACTTTTTTCTGTTCTTGAGAAAAACAGTTAAAACAGCCATGAAGAATCAAGTAGCTGACAAGGATTACCGAACTCGTACGTATTAATCGATTTCGCAAGCGTCCTTTATTTGTTGTGAGACGAGATTCGGGTTTAACATGTCCGCAATATCGAAATATGCACACGCACTTCTTCTATCTCCAAGTTGTTCGTAACACACAGCCAAATTATGATGATATGCGGGGTCTTGGTCATAGTAGTATAAGGCCCAATGTAGGGCAGCTTTGGCCATTTGGTAGTTTTCCCCTTGTATTTGACCAATGGCGTACTTAAACAGGCGGTGACTTAACGCTTGATAACTCATCACTTCTTGGTCGTGAATTACATTTTGGTCATGTTGATATTTGAAGATCACGGGCAGACAATGACAGGATTCTACCCACTCGCCATTAACCGAAGCAGGTCTGAATCGTGTAAATCGGTTACCGTAATACATTGTGTAATCATCCATGTCGGTCGAACCATGAACTGCAAGTTCTAAGTCTTCAGGAAACCCGTCCTTGCCAACCTTAAAACAAAGGAAGTTGAATCCATAGAATCCTTCTATGAGGTCTGATAGTGGGTAATCGTTTCCCTTGAAGTAATCCGTTGCACGATTTCCTGATACAGAAACGAGAATCGGTCTGTCAGGGTGCAATTGTTCGAGATTGGTTGTGTCAGTTTCAGTAGGATGTTGAAAACCTCCTGTATCAAACCATACCCAGGTTCCAACCGCTTTATTGTCAAAGTACTTTCCTATGACAATTGGTCGCCCTGATATGTAAAACCATTTCCAAACCCCATTCCGAGTGTTGTTGAAATAGACTTTTTCAGATTCAAGTTGGCCGTTCAGGTAATACGTTCTGGCGGTATCTGTCCTCTCGGTGAGGGCTCTGTTTAGGTAGTATGCTTCGCCTTGGATTGATCCATTTAGATATCGGTCAACGGTTTTCCATCTTCCATCAGTAAGCTTGTAGATTTCCCGCTTGTACTTGGCCTGATGCGGAAGACAGTGATTGAATTCTGCATTCAGCGGTTCGGCTTTCCCTTTTTTAGCTTGACCAATGGCCGAAAGAGCAGGGAAGAGACAAGTCAAAAGAATCAGAATTCTGTGTGGCATAATGCGCCAAAGTTAATCGGTCAGATTACGCTCCACAGCTTCTTTCCAGGAAAGATACATAGCATTGAAATGCTTCAGGCATTCCTGCAGAAACTGCGAGTCCGCGATTTTATGCAGGTTCTCCAATCCGCCAGCCTGATCAACCGTAATCTTATATGATTGCTCCATCGGACCAGCCTCTAATTTGAGCGTGTACTTTTCGTTGTACTCGAAAATGGTAATGGTTATACTCGGATGTGGAATGCGGCCAACGACTCTCATTTCGTTCCGAAATTGTGAAAAGGAAAAACGGGAACTCGGTAAAAAGTATGGTTTGGCGGATTTGTCATATTCGTAAACAATTCGTACTTCGTATCAGCTAAATCTAGAATTTCATCACAATTTTAGCATTGATACGTCTTGCCGTCAGGTAATTTGGAACGGCATATTGGCGGTTTGTGATGTCGGAGATCCACAGATAACTCAAGGTGTTGTTTGTTCCGAGAAGGTTGAAAACCTCAAAACTTATCCAGATGGATTTGAAGTATTTAAGCGGATTCTTCGGCCCAACGAATTTCTTTTTCTCACCGAGTAGGAGGTAAGAGAAGCCAATATCAACTCTTCTGTAAGGCGGAATTCGAAGTGTATCGCGGTAGCGAGTGTAATCTGGCGGTCCGAATGGCATTCCAGTTCCAAAAACCAGGTTCAAGTGCATCTTCAACTGCGGCAGTTTCGGAACGTAATCTTGGAAGTATAATGCGAAATTCACACGTTGATCGGTTGGTCTTGGAATAAAACCAGGCTCTCTGCGGACACTATCTGCAACTACCTGATCTTCCGTAACCCCAACAACAATTTCTTCTCCAGCTGCATTGTAATAATCGTAGTAGAAATCGTCCAGAATATCCTCCTGAACAGTCATAACCGACATACTGGCCCATGACTCAATTCCTTTTACAAATTCACCATTTACTTTTAGGTCAAGCCCAGTTGCATAACCGCGAGAATTGTTCTTAGCGTAATAACGAATTCGAACATTGTCGATCTCGTATGTCACCAGATCATTCAGGTACTTATAATAGACTTCAGCAACCAGTTTGAAAGGCCTTCTCCAAGCTTTGAAATTGTAGTCCATTCCGACCACCGCGTGATAGGATTGCTGAGCACGAACGTTGGTGTTCAACTGTCCGTTAAGATCACGTAACTCACGATAAAACGGTGGCTGATAGTACATTCCGCCCGAAGCACGGAAGATCATATCGGTCTTTTCCCATTTTGGGTCGAACGAATAATTAGCTCTGGGCGTTGCCACGAATTGCTTGTTCACGCCCCAGTAATGAAAGCGAACACCAGCAGTTAATCGGTGCTTGCTTGTGTCTGAGAACATCCAGGTGTTTTGCAAGTAACCCGCAGTTCTGTGACTGCGCAGATTGATCTCCGTTTTCAGAACTTCAGTTAGCGTAAGTTCATTCTGATTCAGAGGAATGGAATAACCAGAACTATCGATCATATTCCACTCGCTCAACTTATCGTTGATGTCTTCGTACTGGTACTTGATTCCCCAATCCAGAATTCGAAAGCCATCAAACCATTTGCCAATATGGCGAAGCGAAACAACGTTAGCGGTGAGGTAATTTCTAGCGTGATCAAGGAACGTTCCGATGCCGCGGTTGAACGCCACTTCACCAAGATTGTCCGAACCGAAATTGTTCTCCAACTGTCCGAGGAAATATTGACCTTGAACATCAAAAGTTTCTGTTTCATTTGAGCGGAAACCGGAAAGAATCAACTTGGTTTTAAGTTTTGGAGTGGGTTTGTATTCCGTGGTCAACGCACCAAGCATCGTTTCAAATGTGTTCACTTCCTGACCATCGAAATATACCGTGAATCGCAAAGCATCGCTAATTGTACCGAAGTCAGTTTCTCTATTCTCTGGAACAAACTGATAGCGGTTCTGAGTATAGTTACCAAGGAAACTCACGCTCCATTTATCGTTGATATCGAAGTTGAGTAAGCTCTGTGCATCAATGAATCTCGGACGATACTGCCCATCTGTGTCTAACGCACCCAAAACGTACTGATTGGACCAATAACGAACACCAGCCAAATAGGAGAATCGGTAATCTTTGGAAGAACCTTCGAAGTGTAAAGAACCGCCAAGCAAAGAACCCGAAACGGTTGCTGCAAACTTCCGTGGACGCTTGTATTTCACATCAAGTACAGACGACATTTTATCGCCATACTTGGCTTCAAAACCACCTGCTGAGAAGTTCAGACTTCCAACCAGATCAGGATTTACAAAACTCAAACCTTCTTGCTGGCCCGAACGCACCAGGAATGGTCGGTAGATCTCCACATCGTTTACGTAAACCAGGTTCTCATCGTAGTTTCCGCCACGTACGTTGTATTGTGAACTCAATTCGTTGTTGGAACTAACTCCTGGAAACGTCTTCAAAACCGCTTCAATACCACCAGAAGCAGTTGGAATTACGGTTGCCATTTTCGGGTCAACGCGCTGCATGGTGTTCAAACGGTTGGCATCGTCTTTTACAATCGCCTCGGTAATGATATTCTCCTTCAGCGTAAGCACGCGGTCAATGACTCGAACCTCACCAGCTTTCAGGTTTAACTCGAACGTTTGACTCTCATATTGAATATGCGAGAAATTGAGTTTGATATCTGTGTTTGCAGGAATATTCACGTTGTACTCTCCAACAGAGTCTGTTGATGAGCCGCCAGAATATCCTAAAATGGCAACATTGGCAAAGCCGATTCCATTTCCATTCTCATCAACCAATTTACCCTTTACAGTGGCCTTTTGAGCGAATACAGCTTCCGCTACAAGTAGGAGGGAGACGATGAAGGCGAAGAGCCGCAGGGTGCTATTCAAAGGACTATTGATCAATACCTGCCTTTTTTCTTGCGTTTGAAATCACCGTTTTTCCACGCTTTGATGAATTTGGCCCAAGCAATGGGGTTCAGCAAGTTGTTTGGTGGTAATTGACCTGCGTAGTAAAGCTGATTGGCATACGTGCGATTGCTGATCTTATACGCTTCACTTCCGTCAGCTTGCATGTTTTCCATGCGCTCTTTCATTTCGGCACGCTCCAAGTTGCGCATCGCAATCTGCTTGTCGTCTTCTGGCAATCGAAGATCCAAGAATGCCTGTCGGAATTGTTCTTTGGTTGGCCACGGATAAATAACCGCTTCTTGCAGCACTACTGTGTCCATATCCATCATCTGAATCAACGAGTAATTCTTTCGGTCCAACGAATCAGGAATGGTGAAGAAAGCATCCTTGAAACCAACATAGGTGAACTGAATCGTATCGCCTTTCTCGGCCACAAAAGAGAAATAACCGAAGTAATCAGAAATAGTACCACGGTTGGAACCTTTGATCATAACCGTGGCAAACGGAACCGCGTTCAAACTGTCACGTGTTAGCAGAACCCCAGAAAACTGAATCAGACTGTCATTCTTCTCCGTTTGCGCATTTGCATCTGTACCAAATAGCACGGAGAGCAGCAGCAAAGACAAAATGAATCGCAGAATGGACGGAGAAAAATTCATATTCGTGCCTCGGTAACGCATTAGTTCAGGTTCTATTGTTCAGCAAATCGTTCTAGAACCTCAATAATGCTGAATATCATTTCGTCATTCTCAGGCGTGTCCGATTCTGCGAGACAAGCCTGAAGCCGAAGCGCCTCATTTTCAAGCATTTCCGAGTCCTTTATCTTTTCCCAGTTTTCGATAACGGTAAGTGTTTCCAAACACTCCATGTAATTGCCCATGCTGGCAACGGTTATAAAGTCTGGCAATCGATGGCTCAGGTCTAAACCGCATTGCCAGCAGGCAGATAGCATAATGACTCTTACTTCGGCAAATTCTGGGTTTGTGAGTTGTGTGACCAGTTCCTCAATTGCTTCTTGGTCTTTCAAGTCGAAAAGCATTTGCGAAATGGCGTTTTCGATGCCAACTTCTGAGGTGTCTCGCAGGGCTGCTAGAATCTCAGGAATAAAACTCGCGTCTCCTGCTTTTTTCAGCTTGTCAATTGCTTTCAGAGCAACTTGCTCATCGTTGCTCTGCAGGTCTTTGATAACGCCCTCGCGGTCCTTATTACTAATGCTCGCCATGATTCGGGGCGCGAAGGTACTCAATCGCAGGTTTTCTTGAATTACCACTTGTTTTACTCAATTCCACTTGAGTAAGATGATCTCTAACTTGCTCGTTTCAGCGAAAATGCTTGTCAACGGTTTGTCTGATTCGTTACGGAAGTTTCAGTGGAAGTCATCTTATCAGTGCTTAGTGTTTACAGGAAATGTGCGGAGTGGGTTGCTGTCCACAGTTAAACAACCAATCGCAATCTTGTTTATCGTTTCAAATTCCACTCCAGTAATCCGTTGGCTCCTACAGCCAGAATAATAACGGTTGCGCCTGCGTAAAACCCAAAGTTCAGTTCTTCATGCTCGTGAAAAATTATGGCCGCCAGAATAATGGCGTAAACAGGTTCCAGATTAACCGAAAGATTCATTACAAACGCAGATACATGCTGCAACGCCTGATACGACAACTGCATAGCGTAAACCGTACAGATTGTGCTCAGAATAAGTAGATAACCGCTGTCGGATATACTTGGAATGAGTGTTGGAGCAGGGAAGAAGTAAAGGTAAACCGGAGCTAGAATTGTGAGTGTGGCAAGCCCTCCGATAAGTTCATAAAGCAATAGATTACGTGGTCCGTGATTAGTAAGCAGTGTTTTCGTTTCTATAGTGAAATAGGCACAGAGTAAAGCACTAATAAGTCCCAAAGAAATACCCGTTGCATACAACTTCTGAAAATGGAAAATCAAGTATATCCCAGCAATAATGACTAAACCAAGCAGGATTTCTGGAATCTTAGGTTTTCGTTTGTACATAATGGGTTCAAGAATGGCTGTGAACAAGGCGGTGCTGGCCAAGGCACTTAACGCAACTGATACATTGGAGTACTTTATCGCCCCGAAAAACGTAACCCAATGCAATGCAATGGTTCCGCCAACAAAGGCAATTTTCTTGATCTCTTTCCAAGGTGGTGATTCCAGTTCATATTTCCATTTAAGAAAAACACCTAATACTATAACTGTCAGTAGAATACGCCACCATACCAGCGGATACTCTTGTAGTGAAATAAGCCTGCCAAGTATGCCCGTAAATCCCCAAAGGAAGATAGCGAAGTGCATTTGAAGATAGGCGCGTTGCATCGTACAAATGTCGTAACGTTTTTGGCCGTACGTTCAAGTCAATCACAATTCGTGTAATTTTCCGTTTCATTGTGCCATGAGAAGATCATTGATCATAACAATAGCCTATTTACTCAGCACAGTTCTGATGGTTTCTGGTCAGAGCAAAGATGATATTCTGGGTTACTGGTTGGATGAAAAACAAGAGACCGTTGTCCGAATCTATGAGGATAATGGGATGTATTTCGGGAAGATTGTCTGGTTAAAGGATTCGCTGGATGTCTTCGGGCAATCTAGGAGAGATATTTTGAATGATGAGCCTGAAATGCGTTCTCGTGCCGTACTTGGAACCGATATGCTGATCGGATTCAAATGGGATGGAGAGGATACTTGGCGCAAGGGCGAGATATACTATTACCAAACCGGTAACGATTACAACGGTAAGATCTATCTGGATGAAGGAAAGCTGAAGCTGAAAGGGTATTTCAGTGTGCTCTTTTTCCTTGGAAGAACAAAGACCTGGGAACGTTTAACCAATCCTGAAACTTACGGCCTCAAATGAATCTATCTGAGGCCATATTATACATCGGGTTGGCGCAATCGCTGTTTGCGGCCTTTGCGCTTGGTACACGAAAAGGTGTTTCGTTGCCAGATAAGCTGTTGGTAGGTGGTCTGCTGGTGTTTGCGCTCAAGTTCATCATTTTGATCCTGCACAATGAACATCGCGAGTTCTTCGATATGCAGTTCTCATTGGGGCTGATTCCACTCACGTTTGGACCAATTCTGTACCTGTATACTTCTTATCTGGTGGCAGATAGAAAGCGGTTCAGACCGATGGATTTGTTGCATTTCCTGCCATTCGTTCTCATAACGGCATTGTATTTCGTGTTCTTCCAAGATGTGGTCGACTTTTCAGATGAGACATTCCTCAAACAGGACGAACACCTTTGGGTCCGTGTCACGTTCTCGATTGTCTTCTTGTCGTCCGTCATCAGCTATACGATTCTCACGTTTGTTAAGCTCATCAACTTTAGAAAGAACATTCAGGCACAGTTCAGTTATCAGGATAGAAGACTACGGCTTCTGTGGCTCAATTTTATAGCCGTGCTGTTCAGCCTCAGCGGACTAGTGGTCATTATTGCTGGTGCGTACAACGCCATGATGTTCGAACGCATTGTAGATACATCTTTGCTGTCGCATGTGGGGCTGACGACCATTGCGTATTCTGTAAGTTATTTCGGATTGCGCCAGCCATCGTTGTTCCGCACAGGTTATACTGTTGAAACGAAAAAGCCTGAACCTGCCAAATCCGGAACAACGGAGAAGGAGAACAAGCCGCGCTTCTCAGAAGATGAAGCCAAAGTGCTTATCGAAAAGCTGATCATTCACATGAATGAGGAGCGTCCATACCTCAATGCTGAGCTCACGTTGGGAGATCTTTCGGCACAGGTCAACCTTGCAAAGCATGAGTTGACGGACCTGTTGAACGTGCATATCGGAAAGAACTTCTTTTCGTTTGTGAATGAGTTCCGATTGAAAGCCGTGGTTCGTAGACTGGCCAATTCTGATTACGATCACTTGACCATTATTGCCATTGCCAACGATTGTGGGTTTAACTCAAAATCGACTTTCAACAGTCTTTTCAAACAGTACACAGGTAAAACACCTTCGGATTACAAGAAGGAATTGAGAGAGGAAGTTGGTCAATAGCTTTCAGTCCATAGACCATGGACTGTCGACCATTGACTATATTAATTACAACACCCGTTCGGGTTACCCTTTTTCAATTTGCTAAGCGGTATCTGATAAGCCAATCCAAGGCGGAACATATAAACCGTTTGGTAGTTGGCGAATGGACTTTCTGGGTCTTTCGTATCTGGAATCGCATACAATTGAGGCTTGATCTGTACTGACTCTCCATAGCTAGCCGGTCCAGCACCTGCACTTACGTGAAAAAATATGCCTTTGTAGAGATTAACCCTAGTTCCAATACCGAAATGGTGAGATAGGCCATTCATGATAACTATTCTGTTTGCTAAATAGATGTCCACACCATTAGGGTTAGGTAAGTCAACTTGTCGAGATGATCTGCTATATGCATAATCAAGGTCATAGAAAAGGAATGGGGAGAACAATCTGTTGGATCGAATCGGGAAATACTCGTAAGTGAATGAAACTCCATGCCGAGCCCAGTTGCTTTGTCCTTCAAACAGGTCGTGATAAGCAAAATGCAGGCCTAAAGACACCCCATGATGCTTCATGGTGTACTTGAATTGAAACCCAATTGCCGCACTCTCAATTAGAGAAAGCCCAGTGTAGTTCATGCCCACGCCAAACTTGTTGTCAAACTTTGGTTCGGAATTTATCTTTGAAGTATCGGTTTTTGCGATAGATGTAGAATCGGTTTGGGCAGAAAGCGTCTGGTTCGTACAGATTAGTAGACCAACCATGAGAACAAAAGCTGCAAATTCCTTCATGCGAAGGCCAATTTATCTAATTTCAGCCGTTAACCAAACAGATTGATATGCAACACGCTACCGCTGACCTATGCGATGAACACATTGATAAACTTCAAGTTGCTGAGCCGATTTTCAGCGATTTTGGTGCGCTATCCATGTTTGAAGGTGAGATTCATACCCTCAAGGTTTTCGAAGACAATACACTTGTTCGTGCAGCTTTAGAGCAAGATGGAACAGGAAAAGTGCTGGTGGTTGATGGCGGAGGTTCGTTGCGCTGTGCTTTGGTTGGCGATAATCTGGTAACGCTTGCCATCAAGAATAATTGGCGTGGCATTCTGGTTTACGGTTGCATTCGCGATTCAAAACCAATTGGTGAGATGAAAATGGGCGTCAAAGCCTTGAATACCAACCCCACCAAGAGTATTAAGCGAAACGAAGGACAAGAGAATATTGCCGTGCGTTTTGCTGGGGTGGATTTTAAACCGGGGTATTATCTGTATGCCGATGAAGATGGCGTGGTGGTCAGCGAATTGCAGCTGATTCTCGGACAGTAATCACTTCTCCGGCCCGAACAGCTCTTCCTGTTGTGCTGGCACAATATGCTTATCGAAGTACCAAGAAGACCACTTCTCAAGCGAGAGGTAAATTCCAACACCAAGCACCGCAATGATAATGGTGACGAGAATGAGGTTGTTTCGCTTGCGCTTTGGGTCAATTGAACACTGATCTTGTTGCTTTCTGAAGCGGTACACGCCAAAAGCACCAATGGCAACAGCTGCAATTCGCAACGCCCATGCACCCGCTGCAGCACTTCCATCATCGTTGTAAAAGAAATCAGCAAACGAAATGGCGTAAACACCGCCCATCAAACCGAACATGAACAGAATGGCAGGTGCCACGCAGCACAGAATAGCTGCCAAACCTGCCGATGAAGCCACTTTTATGGCCCAGGTAACCACACTTGGTTCTTGGTTCTTATTTGGAGTTTCTGACATGGATTTTCATCTACGGCACATCAACGCTGTGCTTAAACGTACAATTAATACACCGAAGAGGTTGAAATTGTTTCCAATGTGGTGTCTGCTAACCGACCTATAGCCACTTATGGCTGCAACTGTTACAATACCGATTTCGCTTTTGAAAAGGCTTGAAAAGCCCTTCTAAGAACGACTGCTTGTAAACATAAACTTCCTCCGATCCACAGGCTGGACATTCATCCAGCGTTTTCTCGTACTGACTTCCTTCAACGGAAATTACATCTCCAAGATTGCTTTGCTGGCTGCTTGCCTCAATTTCAGCAACTAAAGCGCGGGCACGTTCTTCGTCTTCCACATTTACCTGAAGCTTGATGCCGCCAATGGCGTTTGAAACCAGCGGGTCGATGGCAACGGTTTTCTGATCCTTCAGGAAGTATTGAATTCCTTCAGCTTTGAAGCGAGGCTCGTAAATTAGCGTCTCGTGGTCGTAAGAGAACGTTTTGATGGTTACCAGATTCATGGCAGGTCTTTAAGTAACGTTTTCATCACTGCATCATCCACTTCATTCAAGTATTGAACGCCAGTGTTAGAATCGATGGCACAGAATTTCAGCCAGAAAGCATTTTCAGTTTTCTGGATAACCGAAAGCTCAAAAGGTTCTTCCGTGTATTGTTCTACAAACAGGAATTTGCAATTCGGATTGATGGAAAGAATCTTATCAATGACGCCATCAAAATCACCTAATTTCTGATTGGTTGGCATCTTGAAATTCTTGTTGAAACCCTCTTTCCAGCGTTTGCGTTTGTCCGATTCATTCAGAATGACTGAAAGGAAAACCACAGGTTTCTGCGATTGCATCAACTCATTCCAGCGGTTTACACAACGTTGAAAAAACGCGTGATCTGAACTGGAACTGGCAGGGTTCCGATGCCCGAACAACCAGCTGTGGTAATATTCATGACCGGCATCCATTCCACGAGAGATCAATTGGCTTTTGTCCAAGAATTTTTCGAAGTCATCATCCAACATATCCAAGATGAATGCTGGCGTGGTGAAGACCCAATCGAAAGGGTAGGAGGCGCGCTTGTTTTCTGTGGCTTTTAAGTACCAAGACGCATTGCAATTCTGTCCTAGACCGATCTTCTCACGTTCTGTGTTGCCGACCCATTCACGGATTTCGGCCTGAATTTCTTCGGCACGAGTCAAATATGCAGCACGTTCTTCAGCTGAGCATTCAACGGTAGAATGCGTCAGTTTTAGAATCTGGTGGGCTGCCTTGTTCAGAATCGATTTCATTATCCTTGCGCGAAATTCAAAGGTACATGAACCAGAAGGTTGAAATCAAAGAAAGTCCAATTCACGGCAAAGGTGTTTTCGCAACGCGCGATATTGAAGCAGATGAAGTCTTAGCTGTAAGCCACGTAACGCTTTTGCATCATAACGAGCAACTTCCTGAGTTGATTGCAACGCTCGAATTCCCGTGGAATGATGAATACTACGCGCTGTGTCTTAGCGATGTCGGTAGTTTTTTCAATCACGATAAGAACTTCAATGCCAAAGTCTTGCATCAAGACAATGAAGCATTGACACAAACCTTTGCATCAACTCGACCCATCAAAAAAGGCGAGGAAGTTTTTATCTACTACAATGATGATTTTGAGGAGTTTATTTCTGAATAGCCTGATTTTCTTTTCGAAGTTGTTCTTCAAGCGGCATCAACTTCATTTTCTTTCTTAAGCGGTTCACCTTTTTTCGGTCACATATCGGAAAGGAAACATATTTGTGCTTGGTCTCATCAAAATCTACCTGTGTTCCGTAGGTCTGGCACTTTCCAGAATTTACAGCAACACGATCCTCCAAATATGCTAGGTCTCTGCTCAAAACATCTTTTCGTTTTACCGCCTCTTGCATCCAGATAAGTACTTTTTGCTGAAACGCAGTATCGGCATCTTGGTGCATCGCAAGAACCCAAAAAGAATGGGTTGCATCCATGCCAACCTTGCTGGCATCTGGAAATCCATACCTGTTAACCAAGGCCTTTAACTCTGCTGAATGCTGCAGGTCTTTCATCGCCATTGCGGTTCGCAATGAATCTGTTGTTCTTCCCGATTTCAATGCTCTTCCGAACGCTCTTCTAGCTTCTTGATCCGCATTTTTCAATTCAATGAGTTGTGAGGAGTAGGTTTGAGAATCTGATGACGACTCTTGCGAATAAGAATGGAAAACCGTCAAATTCAAGAATAATATGACTAATGATTTCATCAAAATCTAAAGTAAAAACTAGGCTTCACGATAAAGCCAAGTGTGTTGGAATTGTCCAATTGCGTCAATCGCCAAGTGAAATCGATGCGAGAAATTTTGAGGATGTTCTCGATGCCAAATCCGACTTCAGCATAAGGATATTGCATTTCTTCCATTCCACCGGCCAGTAGGAAATTGCCATTTTGGTTTTGGTTGGTCAGCGTGCCGAAATAGATCTTACCTATAAGTAGCGACCGCAGTTTCGCTAGCCGAACACCAGGTATAAGATTGAAAAGCAAACCGTTGAAATGGTGCTCCAGTTGCAGTGAAACGTATTTGTCGCTCACAAATTCCATGTAATTCATGAGGTTGAAACCGTGGTCATCATTGAATACAAGAGGATTACCATCAGGAACATGTAATAGCTGATAGGGTAGATTGCCGTTGATTATACCGCCCTCTGCCAAGATGTTCAGATAGCCAGCTTTATTGACTTTGAGTTGGTATTCCAGTTTCAGTTTGTAGTGCTGATAGTTGAAATCGGAGTTCAGAAAATCCTTGATTCCAACCGCCACTTCCAAAGAGACCATCGGGTATTTACGGAAGAAGAAACCACGGTCAACTTGATCAAAAGTGGCCGGA
>CAYWET010000028.1:0-51958 GCA_964457245.1 uncultured Chryseobacterium sp.
CTACATTTCTTCTCTTGGCGGGGACGATTTTCAAACTCATGCATTGGCCAGGTGCCAGCATTATGGTAACACTTGGTGCGGCACTTCTGGTGTTGGCTTATCTGCCCATGATCCTAACGCACAAACTCAAAGAAAGTCCTAAAGGCGAAGCACTACTTCACATCACGGGTTTTGTCGGTTTGTCTATGACATCGGTCGGGGTACTGTTTAAGATCATGCATTGGCCAGGAGCAGGTGTTATGCTACTTGGCGGAATGGCCGTTTTGGCTTTCGGCTATGTGCCGATCTATTTCTTCAAACGGTATAAGATCAGCGCCAACAAACCTGTTACGCTATCGAGTTCGATGGTGGCGGTTGCGTGTCTCATTCTCATTTTCGCTTTGATGAAAACGGGAAACAGCGGTTGGTATGAACACGGAGTAATGGTTACAAACGAAAACCTTACTCAGCAGACCGACCAACTTACCGCGCTGAACAAAAGTCTGTACGAAACTGAAGTCAATACTGAACTGAACCAGCTCAGAAAAGAATCGGACATTCTGGTTGCACATTTAGATGATCTGAAGCGGGAATTGACTGCTTGGGCATTGCACACCGACCCAATGCAGGTTCAGCATTCTGACCTTTATGAAACCGAGCGAAAACACAATATGGGTATTCCGCATGATCTGCTTATCGGTAATTCTGGCGACCCGAAATCAGGCAAGTTCTCAGCAACAGAATTGACCGAACTGTTCGGCAATTATCGAACTACGGTGCTAGAAAGCTACCCAAGCGAATTACAGCTGGTTATGGAAAATCAACTCGGATTACAGACTAATGGAATGTTCTTTAATGCTCATGGCGAAGAACAGGATTGGATTCATCATCAGTTCGAATTTGTACCCGTTTTCACAGTTATTACAAACATTACGAAGTGGCAGTTGGAAGTTCGCCAAATGGAGAACCAAGTGTTGCTCTCAACGATAAGTCGGCCCGAGGCCTCAAACCCGCCAAGTTGAGGCCGGGTAAACCAAGCCCCGCCTGAAGTGGCGGGGCTTTTTTATTGTTCCTGCAAACAATTTGAAGGCTACCTGAAATAATCTATATTCAGCCTCCCAAATTGACACCTATGTTTAAGCATATTTTAATCGGAGTTGGACTATTTTTCTCTTACTCCGCAATCGCTCAAGAATCACAGTCTTGGAGCACATATCTGGAGAATGATCAGATAATCATTCGTACACGGATAAGTGATTGTCATTACCCAGAAAAAGGGGTTCATAACCGATATCTTTTGTTCCAAATAGAAAATCTTACTTCGAAAGACATCGACCTTGGCTATGAGTTAAAGCGGGCTTACAACGGAAAATGGATTGAAGCGGATAGAAAGCAGTTTGATTTCAACATCCCAGCCAAAAGTGCGGTCGAATCAAGTTGCGATAAACTAACCAAGGGTCTTTATATGTTTTCCAGTATGATAGAACCAAAAACCGAGTCTAAACTTTCAGGGTTTGAGTTTTCAGACCTGACTATTAACGGAAAAACGATTACCCGATGAAAAAGTCTTTAATACCACTACTCGTTTCCGTTCTTGCATTTTCTTATTTGAATTCTAATGCCCAATGTTCGGTTGAGGCGTTTCCGGCAGACACAGTTGTAATTACTTGTGGTGACTCTGCTGTTATTGAGCTCAGTGCGTTTGGCAATAGCGGAACTTTCGTGATCAACAATAACTTCGATGACGGAACACCTGGCCCAGGATGGGATGTAACTCCAGGTGGTGTTTTTACCAATCCATGTGTTCCACATCCTGACGGCACAACTTACTTTTGGATGGGTGATGCGACACCCCAGCCTAGAACCTTGACCACTCAGGCCTTTGATTTGACGACTGGTGGCACAATTTGCTTTGATATGCGATATGCGGTCCAGGGAGATGATACTCCTTGCGAAGGCCCAGATTTACCAGAAGAAGGTGTTTTTCTCCAGTATTCAATCGATAACGGAACTACATGGGTAACCATTAACTATTTTGACCCTCTTGGTGGGAATGACCCAGTGTTAACTTCTTGGAATCAGTACTGTTTCCCAATACCCTTAGCGGCTGAAACGCCAAGCACCAAAATTCGATGGTTCCAAAATATTGTTTCGGATAATGTGTATGACCACTGGGGTTTGGATAATGTTTCTTTGCCCCTTAACGACCCGAACTACAGTTATAATTGGGAACATAACGGATTCGTTGGTACGGAACCACCAGCGGTAACCGCTACTTCAGATTCAATTTTTGTGGTGAACTACACTGACGGAACCAATACGTGTTCCGACACTGTATTTGTTGCAACCGTACCACCTGTTTTCACGGTTTCAACGGTTCCAGACACATCAATCTGTGGTGACGGATGCATTAACCTTGATGCAATTGCTGAGGTTTTGGTTAGACCTGAAAGTCAGCCAACGTTTGAAAACACCGAGTTTCAACCGCTATTACCAGGTGGAGCACCAACAATCATCCCTATAGCAACTGGTAATGTTGATGCGCAAACAGTACAATCAGGAGGTATAGAATCAGTTTGTTTAAACGTGAATAACCCAGCATTTCCGTTTCCGATTGACATGTCAACATTTACAATTGTTCTAGAGTGTCCTGAAGGCGCAACCGTTACCTTGGTTTCGGAAGGTGATGTTTCTGGCACAACGCTAGACAATATGTGCTTCTCAGATAATGGTGCAGCAATCTCATCGGGGTCAGCACCGTACTCTGGTCTATTTACTCCTTCGGTGGGTTCGATGGATGATTTTATTGGATGTTCCACAAATGGGGTTTGGACAATGACCTTGACCAATTCAGATTTCGTTGCGTTTGGTTTTTTCAATTCTTGGTCAATAACCTTTAATGTGTCAGAGATCAGCTACCCTGGAGTTTTTGAATGGTCGCCAACCACTGGTCTTGACGATCCGAACTCACTCAATCCTTTGGCCTGTCCACAAACATCTCAGACCTATGAACTTATGGTTACAGATTCATTTGACTGCGCAACCACAACTCACGAAGTAACTATTGGAATTATTGAGCCAGGACAACTATCAGTAGAGGCATTGGTAACCGATGCCGACTGTGCGGCAAGTAGTGGACAGATTGAACTGACAGTGATTGGTGCTTCTGGTAACGAAGAGGTGGAGTGGGAAGATGGAACCATGGGAACAATTTTAGCAGATGTAGATTCTGGCACTTACAATGTAACGGTAACTGATGGCTGTGTTCTGGACACAATGATTTTCGTTGGTGCACAACCAAGTCAGTTGTCGATAGAAGCTGATATTACAGATGCCGATTGTGGTTCAGAAAACGGTGCGGTTGAAATCACGGTCAATGGGTCTTCAGGAAACGAGACGATTGAGTGGGAAGATGGAACAACTGGGCCGCTGTTGGAAAATGTGGCCACCGGAATTTACAGCGTAACCGTATCGGACGGTTGCGTACTGGACACCATGGTGACTGTAGGAGCTATTGGAGGCCCTGTTATTGATTCGGTTGCAGTTGAGCCGCCTCTTCCGGGTAATACCGATGGTCAGATTGAAGTATTAGCTTCAAACGGAACCCCTCCGTTAGAATATAGTATCAACGGAATTGACTATCAAGCTTCAAATGTATTTACTGACCTTGATACCGGTTCTTACTTCATTAATGTTCAGGATGCCTTTGGTTGTGGTGATACACTTACTGTTTCAATGAGCGACTTTATTGAAGTGACAATCCCATCTATTTTCAATCCGAACAGCAACACAGAAGCAAATAACACCTTTGTGGTACTAGGAATGACCGAGCCAAACCTGATGGTTTTTAACCGTTGGGGATTCAAGGTCTTCGAATCTGAATCGTATCAAAATGACTGGGACGGAGGGAAACTTTCTGACGGAGTGTATTACTACCTGCTAACGGACAAGGCTGATGGCAAAACACACACAGGCTATGTTCATCTTGCTCGATAAATAGCTCTGAATCGTTGTGAAAGAAATATGCTGAACCGGCCTGCTTAACCTTACAGAAAGAATAATTTCAAGCAAAGTAGGCCAAGTCCAGAAAACCCCACCAAAGCCATAAGAAACGTGCGCCAGAAAAAGTATCCTTTCTGTTTGTGGTAACTGGCGGATAACCACGACAGAAGAATCACCACCGAACCAAATACTATCCATTTCATTTGGCAAAGTTCGGTCTATGGTTCGGTAGAGGTGTAATTATTCTCACATAATTTGTTGCAATTTTATTCTGACCAGTGCGTAGTACATTTGCCCCAATGCGCGCTGTTCTAGCTACTGTTTGTCTATTGCTTATTTGTGCTGTCGGTTTTTCTCAAGACGAGAAATTCCCTCAGACAATAACCGCTGGGGTAGAATTCCGACCCATCTTCCCTGCCGGATTTTTGAATACCGGAGAACAATCTATCAGTAACGATTCGTACAGCATCCTTGTAACTCCAAAATTCGGTTTCTCCGCAGGAATGACAGTTCGCTACGGTTTTCACAAACGTTTTGCGCTGGAAACTGGCCTGAGTTTCGTGCAACGCAATTATGATCTTCGCTTAAGCCGAGATTCTGTTCCAGCGGCTGGATTGAATCCAGGAAGCCCTGCATTTGACAGCCAGACTGATTTCACCATTATTGGCTATGAACACCCCATCAAGTTGCTCTTTTTTGTTCAAGTAGCTGAGCGTATTTACTTGAATGCCGCGGCCGGACTTCAATTGACTTTCTTTCCATCCGATATTTTCACCACCAATGAGGAAGCCATTGAAAATGGACAATCGTTCAGACACTTTTCCGCTCGGTTAGGATTTGATGGTAAGCCTGGAAATGATGGGTTTATCCATGGCGGTGGTATTCTGAACCTTGGAATGGAATACAGAACAAAAAAGGCCGGTTACTTTTATTTGGGTGGAACCTACCATGTTCCATTTGCGGACGTTTATCGCAGCCGTTTTGAATATACAGATGAGAACAATCCTGTTCCCAATACAGATAAGGTGCAACAATTATTTCTTAATGGAAGCTACCTGACCTTCGATATCCGTTATTTCTTCCATTCTCAGCCAATATCAAAAAGAGAAAGGAAAAAGAAGAAGAAAAAAAAGCAGTCGGCTTCAACTGAGTAAATCTTCTGGCCGATTACGTCCAGACCTTGACCAAATCCTTAAGAAACTGTCAAGAATGAGTTAATCAGGCAGCTTTAAATCCTAGATTAGCAACATTAAACTTCCGAACAAATGAAAAACTTCTACATCCTAACCTGTTTACTTTTTTGTGCCCTTGGTTCAAGTGCCCAAAGTGTATTTTTCGAAGATTTTGAATCCGGAGTTCCCGGACAACTCACTCAGGATTACCTGATAGGTACAATTGATTGGGTTGGAGACCCAACTCTGGTGACGCTTGGCCCTGGTCCTGGTGCGTTTGAAGGAGATACTTCGGCTTATTTCTATGAAGGGGCGTATTCTGGAAACATCACTTCTCTAACTACACCAACATTGGATTTGAGTTCAGGCGGATATAAATTGAGTTTCGCCCACATTCAACCAGGTTGGCCTTTCGGAGGAAATGTTGATCAGAACACTTTATCGGTATACGTTTCGTCAGATGATGGAGCAACATGGACTCTTATTGACAGTATTACTGCGGATGTACAGGATTACATTGAAGTGGAATATTTGCTTGACAATTACATAACTACTACCACGACAACCAAGATTCGATTTAGCGGTTGGATAGATTTTGGATACGCCATTGGGCTGGATGTTGTCAATGTTTTCCTTCCACCTGCGGATGATGCGGGGGCGGTAACTCAGATTACCCCATCCTCGGGTTGCGCACTTGGAGTGGAAACAGTGGCAATAACTGTGTTTAACAATGGTCTAGACACCATCACCTCCATCGATGCAACTTACGAGGTGGATGCTATCTCAGAATCAGAAACCTTCTCCGTTGATATTGTGCCTGGAGGCACCGACACACTGGTTTTTACAACCACCGTAGATCTTTCTTCCCCTGGGAATTATGATTTTACTGCTTGGGTAGAATTGGCAGGCGACCTCAATCAGGACAACGACACCATTACTTTTTCTGTTCAAAATATTCCTGTCATATCAACACTTCCCTACATGGAAGACTTTGAATCTGGAGCTGGTGGTTGGGTGTCTGGTCAAATTGAAGTTGCCAACAGTTGGGAACTGGGACTACCAACAAACACTTTTATAGACACGGCCAACTCCGGTGTGAACGCTTGGGTTACCAATCTTGATGGTGACTACGTGGAAGATGAAGAATCCTACGTTGAGTCTCCATGTATGGATTTCTCTTCGCTTTCGGTCGATCCGGTTCTCAGATTTGCCTACATGGCCCAATCCGAAAGCGGTTGGGATGGTACTTGGGTTGAACTTTCTTTTGATGCTGGTGCCACTTGGACAACCTTGGGTAGCGTTGGTGAGGGAACCAATTGGTACAATAGTGAAGATGAGCACCCAGCCGGAGACTGGTGGGATGACGAGTTAAGTTCCTCAGGAGACTATCTGATTGCGACACATCTGCTTGATGGAGCAGCTGGTGAGGCTTCCGTGAAGGTTCGTGTCCGATTCAGTTCCGATGTATCCACAGTGGCTGAAGGATTTGCTTTTGATGATGTAGAAATTTTCGAACAGCCATCAATTAACGCTGGTGTCACCGAAATTCTATCTCCGGTAACAGGTTGCGGCCTAGGTTCTGAACTGGTTACCGTAGTAATTGAAAACTTTGGCGATGCCGACCTGGTTGATTTCAACATTGAATATGACGGAGGTGCCGGAGTGGTCACTCAAACGATAACCGACACACTCTTTTCAGCACAGACTGACACAGTAACATTTACTGTTCCGGTTGACTTATCAGTTTCAGGTAGTTATGACCTGGGGGTATGGACTGCAATTGTTGGAGATGGAGACATGACCAACGATTCGATTTTCATGAGTGTTACAAGTTCACCCGTCATTAGTGTTCTACCATACATGACCGATTTTGAGTCTGGCGCAGATGGGTGGTATTCTACAGGAGAAAACGGACTTTGGGAACTTGGCGATCCGGAAGGTCTTCTTATTGACACCGCGGCAAGTGGTTTCAATGCTTGGGCAACCAATCTTAACGATACACTATATGCTGCAGACCAACTGTCATACCTCATTTCACCTTGTATAGATCTATCAGGATTGGTAATTGACCCAATTCTTGAGTTCAGTTTCATCGGAAACAGTGAGGTGTTTTATGATGGAATGTGGTTAGAGGCATCAACAGACGCAGGCGCTACATGGGCCACCGTTGGTAACGTTGGTGAAGGCACCAATTGGTACAATCAGGATGGTTTTGTCACCTTCATTGACCAAGGTTGGGATGGTAATACCGCAGATACGGTTGGGTGGATAGTGGCCGAACACTTATTGGATGGAGTTGCTGGTTCATCAGATGTTATCATCCGTTTTGTTTTCGACTCCGATGACATCGTTTTTGGTGAGGGTTTTGCCATTGATGACATCAGCATTACCGAACAACCACCTTACAATGGTGAGTTAACATCTATCGACAACCCTATGACAGGTTGTGGACTCACTTCTACCGAATCTATCAGTGTAACCGTTACCAATCTTGGATCAGTCAATATGGATTCCGTAGTTATCGGGTACTCTCTTGACAATGGACCAATTATAACGGAAACGTTCAATGATACGCTGGTGCCAAATGAGAGTGGATCCTACACATTTGCACAGACCATCGATTTGAGTGTTGCTGGAGAATATGACCTCGAAGTTTGGGTAACGACAATTGGAGATGGAGAAACATCCAACGACTCTGCCAGCACTCAGGTAGTCAATGTTCCAATCGTTTCCTCTTACCCTTATATGACAGACTTTGAGTCTGGCACTGACGGATGGTACTCAACCGGGCAGAATGGCATCTGGCAACTTGGAGACCCTGAGGGAACGCTTATTGATACCGCCAATAGTGGTGTGAATGCATGGGTTACCAACATGGACTCTATTTCCTATGGAAACAACCAACTCTCTTACCTATTGTCTCCTTGCTTAGACTTTACATCATTTACTGATGATCCTGTTTTCGAGTTCGCGTTTATCAGTAACTCAGAACCCGGTTGGGACGGTATGTGGCTGGAAGCCTCCACAGATGGTGGAATCACTTGGGCAACGGTTGGCAGCTTCGGAGAAGGCGTAAACTGGTATAATAATGAAGACGAACACGGAGCAAATTTTGACGAAGACTGGTGGGATGGAAACACTTCGGACCCACTGGGCTGGATAGTCGCAGAAAGAATCTTGGATGGCCTTGCAGGCAATGCAAACGTTAATCTGCGGTTTGTGTTCGATTCTGATGGAAGCAACTTCCAAGATTGGGAAGGATTTGGAGTTGATGATATAAGTATTCGCACTCAACCGCAGTTAGACCTGGTTGCCATATCAATGGATGGGCCTGCCGATGGCTGTAGCCTATCGGACGAAGAAGTTACAATGACCTTCTGGAACAAAGGCCTGATGGCGGTTAGCAACTTTGGCCTTGGCTTTTCTGTAGATGGAAATACAGCTCAGACCGAAACTTACACTGGTACGGTAAATCATGGCGATACAGTTACTTTCACTTTCTCCTCTGAATTTGCAGACCTATCAATCGCAGGGATGCATACAATTGATGTATTCACAGGATTGACAGGTGATGAGGACCTGAATTCTGATACCATTTCAGGCAGCGCCATTGAAAATTTAGGGAACTCTGGTCCTTTAGCTCAATCGAACACCGAAGCATTAGCCATTCCGGATGGCGACTTTAGTGGAGTTACCTCGGAAATATTCTTCTGTGGCCTACCTAATCTGGATGGTTGTCTGGAGATAGCAAATGTTACCATCGATTCCCTAGCACACGGATGGATGTCAGATGTAGACCTGTACCTCATTTCACCTGCTGGTGATACGCTAGAACTTAGCACGGACAATGGTGGTACAGGAGATAACATGTACAACGTTGTGTTCACCGATACTTCGTCAAACGATATCACTCTTCAAACCGATGGTGTTGCTAGCGGTTACTACCACCCAGAAGACTCTATAGGATTTGCAGGTCTATATAATGGTCAAGATCCAAATGGATCTTGGTCTATCTTGGCAGTTGATGACGAAGGAATCTTTGCAGGTACGCTCTTGGGCTGGTCAATGACGTTCCAAAACAACACTCCGATGCCTGTTCTAACTCAAGGAGATACGACAATTTGCGTTTCTCAAACGCTTGCAGTGGGTGTGAGTGAATACGACTCATACCTGTGGAGCACAAACGACAACTCGCAGGAGGTGGATCTGGTTGGAGATGTTTTGGGACTAGGGACAACTGAAATATCAGTTACCGTTGATCAAGACGGTTGTACGGCAACAAGTAATTCATTTATGTTAACCGTTGATGAATGTGCTGGTATTGATGAACTGTCTGGCTTGAACATCGATATCTACCCGAATCCAACATCCAATGATGTGGTGCTGGATGTTGATGGAGAAAGCGATGGATTCGTGCTTGATATTTTGGATATGAATGGAAAAGTGGTTTACACGGAAACAATTGGAGAAATCCTATCTGGATTGAGAAAAACGATTGATCTGACAAGTGTAGCGAACGGCCTCTACTTCCTACGACTTGATGATGGAACTTCATCAACCGCTAGAAAGTTGATCAAACAATAAGTATTTGAGTTTGATTTGAGAAATGGGCGATGAGAATTCATCGCCCATTTCTATTTTTAGTATCCTGATTCTAAAAATCTATCTATTCGTTGTCGTCAATCTGTTTAGAAGGACGGGACACAAACAAAAAAGGGCGAACCTTCCGGTTCGCCCTTTTTATACTGTTTATGTAAGATTACTCTGCTACGACTTCGAATTCGAATTCACCTTCAACCTCTTTGTGTGGTCGAATAGTTGCGGTGTAAGTACCGAGTTTCTTCACGGTGCTTTCTTTAAGACCAATCTTCTTACGATCAACCTCAGAACCTGTAGCCGCTTTGATTGCCTCAGCAACCTGAATGGCATTTACAGAACCGAAGATCTTGTCGCCTTCGCCTGCTTTCGCACCAACTTTGATGCTAGCATCCTGAATTTTCTTCAGCAACGCATTAGCTTCCTCAATCAATTTCGCCTCTCTGTGTGCACGCTGACGAAGATCTTCTTCTCTCACCTTTTTAGTGCTTGCGTTGGCAATAACTGCCATCCCGCGAGGCACCAAGAAGTTACGTGCGTAACCAGGCTTTACACTTACCAGGTCATTCTTATAACCCAGATTGTCTACATCTTGCTTAAGTATAACGTCCATGGTCTTTCTTATTTCATAAGGTCAGCAACGTATGGCATAAGTGCCAAATGACGTGCACGTTTTACAGCCTGAGCAACCTTGCGTTGATACTTCAATGATGTTCCAGTAAGTCTGCGTGGAAGCAACTTACCTTGCTCGTTTACAAATGCCAAAAGGTAATCTGGGTCTTTGTAATCGATGAACTTGATGCCGTATTTCTTGAAACGGCAATACTTTTCTCTCTTAACCTCTACGGTTGGCGGATTGAGATACCTGATCTCTCCTTCTTTCTTTCCTGCCATGGTTCCTTAAGCTTTTTCTTTGTTCTTGTTTCTTCTTCTTTCCGCGTATTCTACATGGAACTTGTCCATTTTTACGGTTAGAAATCTGATCACACGTTCGTCACGCTTGAACTTCAATTCAAGTTCAGCAATCAACGAAGGCTCGGCTTGGAACTCAAAGAGGTTGTAAAAGCCGTTGGATTTCTTCTGGATCGGATACGCCAATTTGCGCAGACCCCAGTCCTCCTTAGAGACAATTTTGCCTCCGTCAGCTTTTATGAACTTCTCGTAATCCTTTACCGCTTCCTTCATCTGTTGCTCAGACAAAACGGGAGTTAAAATGAAAACGGTTTCGTACTGGTTCATAATTCTGTTAATAGTTTGTGTTTAAATACCCGCCAAAAAAGCGGAGCGCAAAGATAAATAACTGATTCAGTTAAACAAGCCTTGATTAAACACGAAATTCTAAATAAAGAAATACGAAACCCGAGTCGGGTCACTTCGAGTGAATTTAAGGAACGAAAAATTGTATCGAGAAGCGGGCGTTTCCGCAATGCAAAGCAAAGCGGTCGGGCTTTCCGCTTTTACTCCTCGCTCCGCTGCGGGGTAACCGCTGCAACTGCAAAGCACCTCACGGACTCTGTCCGTAATCCCTAACGCAGGTGCAAACCTAATCTCTCAGCAACTGAAGCGTATGTGCCAACTTCGCTTTAAGGTCTTTACGCTCAATTATCATGTCCAAAAAGCCGTGCTCAAGAACAAACTCCGAGGTCTGGAACCCTTCCGGAAGGTCTTTACCAATAGTTTCCTTGATCACTCGTGGTCCTGCAAAACCAATTAGCGCACCTGGTTCTGCAATATTCATATCGCCAAGCATGGCATAAGAAGCTGTAACTCCACCAGTTGTAGGATCCGTTAACAATGAAATGTAAGGCAGCTTAGCGTCTGCCAGCTGTTTCAGCTTCGCAGATGTCTTTGCCAGTTGCATCAAACTAAAAGCTGCCTCCATCATTCTAGCACCTCCAGATTTAGAGATGATAAGCAATGGTACTTTCTCTTCCAGACATCTGTCTACAGCGCGCGCTATCCTCTCTCCTACTACAGAACCCATGGACCCACCAATAAAACTGAAATCCATACAGGCAACCACAATTTTCTCGCCTTCCATTTTACCAATGGCAGTTCGAATGGCGTCACTTAACTTGGTCTTTTCAGTGGTTTCTTTAAGACGTTTAACGTAAGGTTTACTGTCTTCAAATCTCAGCGGGTCTGCAGACCTCAATCCCTCACCGAAAATCTCAAAATGAGCATCATCAAAAAGAATGTGGAAGTATTCTCTAGATCCAATTCGCTGGTGATGACCGCATTTTCCACAAACCCAAAGGTTTTCCTCATTCTCTGAAGTTGGAATAACGTTACCGCACTCCTTCCCAGGGCACTTGACCCAAAGACCTTCGGGCGTTTCCTTCTTCTCTTTGGTGGAGGTGGTTATACCTTCCCGTATGCGTTTGAACCAACTCATTTGCTCAGCCATGGAGATTGAAGTTAGTACTCTTCTTCAGACAAAAACTGTCTGCTAAGCAATGGTTACTTTTTCTTCCAAGTAAACATCTTGGATAGCGTTAAGCAGATCCACACCAACATTCATTGGCTTTTGGAACGCTTTACGACCAGAGATCAAACCATGGCCACCAGCACGCTTGTTAATTACAGCAGTTTCCACCGCTTCTGCTAGGTCAGTAGCTCCAGCAGATGCTCCACCAGAATTGATCAAGCCGATCTTACCCATATAGCAGTTTGCCGCTTGATAACGACAAAGATCAATAGGATGATCTGAACTTAATTCGCTATAAACTTTTGGGTGTGTTTTACCGAAACCAATTGCATTGAAACCGCCATTATTGGTTGGCAATTTCTGCTTAATGATATCTGCCTGGATAGTTACACCAATATGGTTTGCCTGTCCTGTGAGGTCAGCAGCAGTATGGTAATCTACACCGTCTTTCTTGAAATCCGAATTTCTGAGGTAGCACCAAAGAATGGTAGCCATTCCCAGCTCATGGGCATATTCAAACGCCTCAGCCACTTCTTGGATCTGACGATCACTTTCTTCGGAACCGAAATAGATGGTTGCGCCAATTGCCTTAGCACCCATATTCCAAGCGCTTTCAATGTTTCCGAACATAATCTGATCGAATGTATTCGGATAGGTCATCAACTCGTTGTGGTTGATCTTTACAATGAAAGGAATCTTGTGCGCGTATTTTCTCGAGCAAGAAGCCAAAACTCCGTAGGTGGAGGCCACAGCGTTACAACCGCCTTCAATGGCCAACTTCACAATATTCTCTGGATCGAAATAAATAGGATTTGGAGCAAAGCTTGCCGCAGCAGAATGCTCAATTCCCTGATCCACTGGCAGAATGGAAACATACCCGGTTCCTCCCAATCGGCCATGATCATAGATTGACTCCAAGCTACCGAGCACTTGATTGCTTCGGTTGGTGTCAACAAAAACATCGGTTACGAAGTTTCCGCTTGCAGGCGTCAACATCTCTTTCGGAATGGTTGTGCTTTTATGGTTAAGTAGCGAATCTGCTTTATCGCCAAGTAATTCTACAATCTTATCGTAAGCCATTGTGCTGATTTTGAGAGGCACAAAGCTAAAAATTTCTCTAACCGAGACTTGATGAGAATGTGTGATGAAATCGTTAGAACGGATAACCGATTCCCAAGTTCAGATTTACATCAGACCATTTGAAATATTTGATGGCCCAGCGATCATTTACCGGTCTTCCAGGATCATGGAAAGGGGTCGCTACATCAAATCGAATAACGAAAAAGCTAAAGTCGAGTCGAATACCGACTCCAGCGCCCAATGCTAATTCCTTGTAGAAGTCTTTGAACTCGAACAAACCACCAGGTCGGTCTTCATCCTTCTTGATCAACCAAACGTTACCTGCATCGGCAAACAGCGCTCCTTTGAACCAACGGTAAATATCAAACCGATACTCCAAGTTCAATTCCAGCTTTATGTCTCCAAACTGATCCTGAAGGTTCAACGAATCTGGCAGCGCTCCAGGACCAAGAGACCGAGCTGACCAAGCACGAATGCCGTTTGCACCACCACCGAAAAAAGCACTTTCAAACGGCAAAACACCCAGATTCAGCAGCGGATAACCCAAACCTTGATTCACTCGAAAAACCAATTGACTGAAATCGGTAACCTGCCAGTACTTACGGTAATCTACCTCGTATTTGAGGTATTGAGAAAACGGAATATTGAATATTCTGTAGCTGTTATTTGTGTCCTTCTCGGCCTGCGAAAGGGCCATAATTCCTCGCAAAATATTACCCGAACTTTCCAGTCTGGCTTTGAAGTAACTGAAGTTCCCTTTTTTATTCACTCGCTGATTGGAGAACACATACGTATAGTTGGTTGTGGTCGTCATGTGCGGACTGAACGTGTTGACCAACAACTTATCCTGAAGGTTATTCAAACGTTCTTTGAAGGCAGGTGCTTCATTGTAGATGTTGACGAAGTTGACTTCCAGCGGGTTCAGGTAATGACGAGCATACTGATTTTGCATCCATGCGTACCCGAACTTGGCATTGAAAATTGTTCTGGTATAGTCAGGGCGCTGCTGGAAATTGTAACCAAGAGAAACTATCGTTTTCGGATCGCCATATCTGATGATGCGATGCGGTTTGAACGGCACCAACATTTTAGGAAATGTAAGACTGATCTCAGGATTCAATTCAATGGTGTTGAAAGGAAGTACGCCATTGATGTTCTCGTCCTGAATGTTGCTGGCCACAACCTGCGACTCCAAACCACCGCTGAATCTAAACTGCAGTATTTCCGCCCCGCGAAACAGATTCTTGTTCTTGTATGTGAAAGAACCGGAAACCCCCAGATTTCCATCTGTATTGGTTCCCTGCAACTCAAACCCAAAGCCTTGTCTTAGGCCAGGAGTCAAGTTAATCCTGCAATCCAAAACATGCTGCCCGTCTTCCTCAATATCCTCTTGATAGGATATGTTAATGAACTTGTAAGCACGCAAACTGGAAAGATAGCGGTAGGTCAACTCACCTCGCTTTACGCGGTATATATCACCCGATTTAAAGAATAGCTTATCAAGCAACATCTCCGGCCGATGACGGAACTTGCCTTTGTATATGAAATGAACTCCGTTGTACACCAGCGTATCGTACTCCAAAGCACCTTGTAGTTTCTGATTGTAATCGGTTTGAACGTAAATGTTCCTGATGGTATATATCTGATGCCCTTTTTCCTTAACTCTTGTTGTATCCTTTGTTTCTGGATCTGCAATTGAGATTTTCAGATCTGCCTGATTTGTACCCAGATTGGTATCCACCTCAAACCGCACGTAACTGTCCGAAAAGGCGAAATAACCGTTACTCTTTAAACTCCGCTCAATCCGTTCTCGTTCTTCCTGAAACTTCTCTACATCATAGTTCATACCCGTTTTCAAAACACGGTCTCTACCACGTGTTGGTCTGGCCAAACGCGCCAAACGAGGGTCTTTTATATCGTACTCAATCTTTCTTACCGTATAAGGAGTTCTGGTAGTGACATTGTAGATCGCCTTAGCCCTTTTCCGCTTCTTGTTGAAGACTACCGTATCTTCCACAACCGCACTAAAATGTCCTTTACCACGAAGGAAAATTTCTAGTTGCTCGGTCGATTTATCAGCCAACATGGCATCATAGATCACCGGAGGCTCTCCGATATCAGCCAGCCATTCCCAGAAAGACCTGCGTCTTTCTTTCGGCTCCTTTCCTTTGGCTTTTCTGCGATTGTTCCGTTTCTGATTCTTCTCGGTTAGGATGGCAACTCGTTTTTCCAACTTTTCCTGATTTACCAGATTATAGATCTGGAGATGAAAACGGAAAAAAGCCTGCGCAAAAAGCTTTCTATTCGGTTTCTGACGGATATATCCTTCAAGGTCGCTTTTTGAAACCACCTTGCTCTCGCTGTTAACGATATTCTTGGTCAGTAAATACTCTCCTTCCGACAGTTTTCTGGTAGGTGAACACCCAGTAACCGCCAAAGCCAAGGCCAGTAGTAAGAACCAAGAGATGGGTTTGAGCGCCAAATTGTTTTGAATTTCTGACCTTTGGGCAAAGTTAGAACAGCTTTTCTACTCTTTACAAAGACCTCACCAAGCTTGGCACTTTCAGCTTCCGACATCAAATTCATTCGGTCTTTGCAACAGAAGAAATTCAGAAAAGAACATGGTCTTTTTGTTGTTGAGGGCGTAAAACCTGTTCAAGAACTGTTAAGCTCACCAATTAAAGTGGAAACTGTTTATGCAACTGAGCCGCTTGATTTTACCGATGCTGTTTCCGTATCTGAAAAGGAGCTGAACCGAATTTCTGGTCTCAAAACGGCAAACCAAGTGTTGGCTACGGCTGAGACTCCACTTAGTAAGTCAGTAAATTGGAATAAAACTATTGTTCTATTTCTCGATGGAATAAATGACCCCGGCAATCTTGGAACCATTATTCGCACGGCTAAATGGTTTGGGGTTACAGATATTATTTGTTCGCCAGACTGCGTAGATGCGTACGACCGAAAAGTAGTACAAAGCACTATGGGGGCGCTTTTCCATGTCAATGTTGTTTACGCCAGCTTACCTGAAATGATGGCTGAAGCTAAGGAGAATGGATTCGCGACCATTGGCACTACAATGGAAGGTAAGTCCATTTATGAAGCTGCAAAGCCGAAAAAGACTGCCCTGATCATTGGAAGCGAATCTCACGGTATGAGAGAATCAGTTTCAGGTCTGTGCAACCTGATATGTTCGATTCCGAATTTTGAATCCGAACAGAAAGTAGAGTCCCTCAATGCAGGAATTGCAACCGCAATTATGCTTTCTGAACTTAACCGGAATACCGACACTTGAGTAAGCCAAAGATCATATTAGGAATTGACCCAGGAACGGTGGTAATGGGATATGGTCTCATTCGCATTGATGGAAAGGTCCTAAGCGTAATTACATCTGGTGTGATAAAACTTGACAGGATGAAAGACCATCCCGATCGGCTTAAAAAAATCTTTGACCGGACTGTGGAGATCATCAGAGAATACCAGCCGCAAGAACTATCAATTGAAGCACCATTCTTCGGAAAGAACGTACAGTCAATGCTTAAATTAGGTCGAGCGCAAGGAGTTGCAATTGCAGCAGCACTTTCTCAAAATATGCCAATTGCAGAATACTCTCCAAGAAAGATCAAACAATCCATAACTGGAAATGGAAACGCAAGCAAGGAACAAGTTTGTGGGATGCTGGAAAATCTGTTAAACACCAAGCTTAATGATGTGCCGTTGGACGCATCTGACGGACTGGCTGCGGCTGTCTGTCATCACTTTAACAGCTCAGGAGTTTCATCCAGCTCAAAAAGCTATTCTGGCTGGGCTTCTTTTCTAAAGGAAAATCCTGATAGAAAGGCTTAGGAAAAACTAGCAGCTATTTTCTTGGCCAGATCGACAAATTCTTCTTGGTTAAGTTGAAGTTTCGGCTTGGCAAAATTCATATCACTTATCCCATTGATCGGAATTAAGTGAACATGAGCATGAGGCACTTCCAGTCCAATAACGGTTACGCCAATTCTTTCGCAGGGAACAACCTTTTCAATGGCTAAAGCCACCCGCTTTGCGAATAACATAAGGTCTTTGTAGAGTTCATCTTCAACATCAAAGATGTAATCGACTTCCGCTTTTGGAACAACCAGGGTATGCCCTTGTGCTAATGGATTGATATCCAGAAAGGCGACACACGTTTCCGATTCCGCAACCTTGTAGCACGGAATCTCTCCATTGATAATACGTGTAAAAATGCTCGCCATTATCGGCCTATTTCCACCACTTCAAACTTCATCATTCCGTTAGGAACCTGAATCTCAGCAATCTCTCCTTGTTTCTTTCCTAAAAGACCCTTTCCAATTGGAGATTCAACTGAAATCTTCTTGACTTTGAGATCGGCTTCATTTTCAGGAACAATAGTGTACTCAACTTCCATTCCATTGGCCACATTCTTCAACTTGACCTTGCTCAAAATCAGAACCTTATCCGTATCGAGCTGCGACTCATCAATTACAACCGCTTCACTCAACGTAGCCTCCATTTTGGATATCTTAAGTTCAAGAAGGCCTTGCGCTTCTTTTGCGGCATCGTATTCTGCATTTTCAGAAAGATCCCCTTTATCTCTCGCCTCAGCTATCTGGGCTGAAATGGCAGGTCTCTCAATTCTTTTTAAATGGTCAAGTTCCTTCTTGAGGTTATCTAGACCTTCTTGTGTCAAATAAATACTCATAATCACCTAATAAAGCGTCATAACAAACAAAAGAATCCCGAACGTTTCGGGATTCTTTCAATTAAAGATAAGGAAATTCAGTTAGAGTGCGAGACGCAAACCAATGGCATGTACTCCAGAAAAAGGATTGGTTAGCCTAAACGAGTAATCGATACCAAGTTTAGACTTCTTTTCAGAACCTTTCTTTCCAATACCAACTTGAACCGTTGCTCCAGCAGTAGGTCCGGTTAAAGCAGAAGTTGCGATATCTTCTCCACCCTTTCCGAATTGCAAAACGTAACCACCTCTTAGCATGAACAAATCTTTGAAAGAATATTCAAGTCCAAACCTGAACTGGTCTTTTGAGAAACTATTTGATGTAAAGTTACCAGCACCAGTAATTCGATTCTGCAGTTTTTTATCTCGCCAATGGTAAGTAACTCCAATATTCAATGACGAAGGCATTTCATACTTGGCCGCACGATACTCAAAAGTAAGTGAGTTATCTGCTCCAGGTAACGTTCCCCTCACAGATAGCCCATCACCACCGTACTTCATTGGTGGCCCTACGTTTTTCAGAGAAATACCAAACTGTAAATTATCCTTGTTCTTCTCTTTATCCTTGCTTCCAAGTCTTGTAGTATAGGAAATACCCGCATCGAATGCGATGCCTGTTGCACTCAGATTGGAAATATTCTGATTAACGATTCGAACTGTGATTCCTCCATTAATACTGTTGGAAAAATTCTTGGCATAAGACAATCCAATGTTCAGGAAGTTTGGCGAAAAAGTTCCAATGCCCCCCTCAGGCAATTCGGCTGTTGTAATGTCAATCTGACCAAAGCTCATATTCATGACTCCAAGACCAATTACACCGGCTTCTCCTATCTTCTGAGCTAGACCAACTGAATTGATCATCACTCCAGAACCAACCAACCACTGTGTGTTTGTAAACAACACTTCAGTCTTCTCGGTGAAAGCCAAACCAGCCACATTAAGATACTGAGCCTCCAAGCCTCTTGCTCCTGCAGAGCTGGCCCCTGCAAAACCCGAACTACGGGCCCAAGGATTGATAAGAAGCTCAGTTGCCCCAGCCTGTCCTGCTCTGTCCGAGTTACCCGCAAAGGCTGCAACCATCAGACAACTACTAAGGGTTAAGATGAATCCAACTTTTAAAAACTTTGTCATATCGTCTCTACTTCTATTGACTGCATTAACTTTTTAGAACGACTGAAGATCAATCTGTCGTGCCGTTCCAAACCATTTAATCACCTTCTCTCCAATACCAGGAGCTTCAATATGCATTAGGTAAACCCCACTTGCCACTGGAATACCTTTATGATTCTTCAAGTCCCAATCTAAAGAAGTGATAGGTGAATCTTTCTTAAACTGACGAACCATAATTCCGTTAACCGTGTAGATGCTAACCGTGCATTCTTTCGGAAGATTGGTGATTTTGATAAGATTATCCAGCTGATCTGCTTCATAACCTGAATTAGCATAATACGGGTTTGGCACTGCCCTTATGAGATCAAGAGCGTCTTCTGCAGTAGGGTTATCATTTACCACAGTGGCAAAGTCTGCCGTTGAGAATGTGTACATAGGAAGATTGTCATTCTCTGGCTGTGCAACCGACCATCCTGGGGCAAAGTTTTGCTTGTAAGGCTTGGTAACGCGCAGCTCGATGGTTACCACATTCTCAAACAGTTGAGCATTTTGAGCAAGAATCGGAATACCAACCCACATTACATCCTTAAACACAGTTCTCTTGGATATGTTAGTAGGATTGTAATCATTCTCAGAAAGCTGTTCAAATATGAATTTTCCAGCATCGTATGAAGGTACGTCATCGTCTGGATCCTCGCCTTTGTGACCAAACACATAGATATAGTGACCTCCACCAAAAATTGGGTTCACATTAGAGAGAAATATGTCTGGATCCTGATTGCCATCAAAAATATCGCTGGTTGGGTTCCATTTCATATCTGTACCATTGTTCTGCTGCAACCATGAATTTTCTCCGAACGCTATATTCAGGCGCTCACCAGTTTCAACATTAATAGCATATCCTGGAAACCACCCCATACCCATTTCTCCAACATAGGCCGGGTCATTCGGGTCAGTAGAAGCACTTGCTCCAACTGGCGCAGGATTACCATCCTTATCCACAGACGGACTCCTTCTAAGGTCAAACCGCTCAGCTCCACCTATGCTAGGAACGTGGTCATCCGCTATTTCCAATACCGGACATCTAGTCCATTGGTCTTTGTCCGCTGTTATGACAACATCAACACTTGCTAAATCCTCCAATTTATTCAACGATTTGAAGTTCTTCCATGTTGGAGACATCACGCTGTCCGCATGGCTGGCCAATTTCCATGGCGCCCAAGTACCATTCAGAACGGTCTCATATACCTGGTCATCATCTCCGTTGTAATCAGCGTAATTCGGAGGGGCGGTCTGCGTGCCTGACCGAATCCAGTTTTGAGCCGTAACACCTTCAGCATCTGAAAGGCCTGTGAGCCAAAAGCTCGAGCTAGAATAGGAGATGCGGCCAGCTATCAATCCGTTACCCGCATTTTCATCACCAGGCTCTATGGTTTGTTCAAGGAACACTGAAAGCCCCCATTCGGAGATAATCTGCTCATTTCCATTGCTTAGTCCCAGTGGTCTTTCTGCCCAAACAATGGTACTATCGGTGTTACCTTGGCCAAGATTCGGACAATCATCTCCTATACATTCCAGAGACCAAAAGGCGTCTGAAAGGTCCTCTACATCAGTTGTATCGTACATCTTGAATACAAAATCGGCACTTGGAAGGTTCTTCGGATCGATCACCTTGATTTCAACAGGTCCACGACCATTATCGTAAGTAATTTCTGCTACTCGGCCTTCTTGACTGGTCAGTATCTCCGAAACGCTTTCTTGCGTCAACACCAAATCTCTACCGCCATTACCCTGACCTTCTACTCGAGTGAGACGCGGGCCGTCTCCGTATTGGGCTGATATTATCATGCCGTCTTGTTCTGGAGAAACAATATGTGGAATTGCTACCACCGGTTCTATTGCACCCCCAAAGGCATTTTTCCTACCTGCCAAATACGGCACCTTTTGTCCATCTAGCTGGTTTGCATCATTCTGATCATACGTCTTATAATTATTGTAAGCGTATGCAACCGCCATGTAGTAATACTTCTTATGATTGACCAACTCGCTGTTTCCTGTAGCAAACTGATCTTGCACGATTCTAAAGGAATGCCGCAGCCCTTGGTTAGTACCATCCACCATCTCTACAGGAATACTTGCGTTCAATTCTTCTGAGAAAGTAAAGTTGACCAATTGAGCGATTGGCGAGTTTGTTAATGAATCGATGTTCTCAATATCGCATTGAGCTACAAGACGAGCCTGATCTGGGTTCGACAACTCGGAAGACGAAACCGTCTCATCCTTCAACTGGAATATCTGATAGCCTTCAAAACGATAAATATTATTATCGAACACGGGAGGAATAAACGGGTCAACTGCCGCATAGTCTTCGTTTGCGTTGTTTGATGATGGCGGATTGGTCAGCGTTAAGATCAACTCCTTGTCCAATTCAACAATACTCAACTCTGGAGCGTCCGGACCATCGATAAGCACGAAACAGTTATCAAAAAGTGCTTGCGCCTTATCATCGATCACACGCATTTTCTCAACCGATTCGAATGGGTCGCTTGCATCATTGGCCCGTGCCCAAACCACCCCAACGGTAATATCGTTAACTGCACCGGGCTCAAGTTTGAATGGACCAGCCGACTGCATAAAACGTCTATCGAAGGGTGTGTTATTGGCCGTTTGTTCCGTCCACTCAGACTGAATGGCACCGTTAGTACCCCAACCGCAAGGATCCGAATCTCCCGGAAACATATAACCTGCTAAAACCTGTGCATCACAACCACTATTAGGGTGCCCATTACCGCCATAGCACATATCAGCACCGTCTCTCCAAATACCTTTCATGTAGTTATAGTACTCGGCTCCCGACTGTGGATCTCCTTGCACAGTACCGTTGTTGTTATGGTACACGAATCTTCGCATACCGAATCTTTCGTTATCTACGATGCCATCACCATAACCTACACCAATTCCACCATAAACGATACCGTCTTGATCCTGTGCCAAAATAACCTCACAGTTATTATACAGTGGGTTATCTGTAGAGTCAACATCCTGATACGGACCTTGAAAGAAATCTACTCCAATTGCTGGTGGATTGGCTCCGTAATGCTGTGGCCCGCCTGTACCATCAACTGCGAAACCATTATAGCAATATCCTAAACCTCTTTGTACATCACAACCAACAAAATCATCTTGGGCGTAGCCAAGATCCGCATCTACCCATTGTGCAAAATAGGTGTCTTCCAACGTAAACGAACCACGGTTTATCAACTCATAGTTGTAGAAGGTCATATCATTGATCTCGTCATTGGTGGCAAAAGCAAATGCCTGACCACGTATTTCCATACCAATTGGAGCTGCTTGAGTTTCCGTATGAATATTTCCTTTATCATTGAATACCCACCATAGGGTTTCATCACCGAATAACTTCACCTCCCTTTCAGAAAGGCAATCAAAATCTGTTGGGTTGAGATCGTAGTATGGGTAGTCCCCTCCGTCTAGCGGATTGTATGTACCGCTACCATCGGCATCATAATATGGTGCCAAATTGAAGTCTTGTCCTGCAGAAACATCTCCATGTGCTGGCCATTCCGTAATTGATTTGGGCACCACATACCCTGGATACTCTGATGCCGGATCTTCGCTTAAATTATAAGCTACAAACTGATCTACTTCAGCTCGTGTAATCGGAAAGAACTTATCGTACTCCTGACAAACTTCAGGTGAAATCTCTGCAGTGGTTGTTGTTAAAGGACCAGGCCAAAAATCGTAGCCGTCTTGACGGAAGCGAACAGCAGCTACCTTCAACTGATTGTTCACGTCAACACCTCCCATCCAGAGCGAACCAGCATACAATGCATGCTTACCAGAACCTTTAGGTACCTCATACTTTGCGGTTCCCAACAGATCCCACCACATGTCACCTCCAGAATGCACCAATGTTCTCACATTATTGAGATCCAACTCAATAGATGAGGCCGGGGGAGCACAATCAGCCGCCAAATCTTTGGGACCACCAATCAGACTCTGTGGCGAGTTGCTTTGATTTTTTTCACCCTTTGACTTTTCGGCAACGGCCGAACCGACCAATCCCATTAAGATGGTTGCGGCAAATAATCTTTTCATCGTTGTTTTCATGACCATTTCTTTTCTATCAGAAGTTCAACATTAGGCCCAATCGAATTCTTCTAGGAAGAGAATAATTCGTTGGACGATTAACCTTAACTGAGTAAAGGTCACGGAATGATTGTTCGTCTGTTTGTGTAGCTATGGTTGGTTGACTTTCTTGAGCTAGAAGATATCCATCATCATCAGGGTTTCCTGTCAAGCGATAGGCATTAAGTACGTTCTGCGTTCCCAACAAATTCTGAATATCCAGATATATGTTCAAATTAGAGGTTTTAGCCGGTTTTCCCTCTTTTCCCTTTCCCCATTTAATCGTAACATCTTTATCGATTCTCATATCAACCCTGAACTGCCAAGGTTTTTTAGAACCATTCACCGAGCCTTCCAAGAAACCATCACCCCCTCTTCCAAATCCATCAGACAAGGCAGTAGCGGTTGGATTGCTCTGACGAGAGAACGGATTACCAGAACCAGCACGCACTATGGCATTGATTCCAAAATTCTGTAGCCAGTTTATGGTCTTTCCTCCCTTGGTAACTGTTTTAGGTCCAGTGTAATCCTTTCCTCCAAAGAATCGATAGTCAAGCGCCAAAACGATATTATGACGTTGATCGAAATCCAGAGGCTGTATAACTCTTAGGTTCGGAAAACCCGCATTTACTAGGTTCACCCCAGTCTCAACACTTGATCCAGTTCCATCTGCAAACTGAAGCGTGTATGCCAATCTGAACTGGATGTTCTTGGTTCTTCGCATGTCATACGTTACCGTGAGCCCTTTTACCGTACCAAAGTCGAGATTACCAAAGGTGGTATAAGTACGAGGGTATGCTTCTGAAACTCTGATAGTGGCAATCTGATCTCTCATCTCACGGTAAAAACCGTTCAGTTCAATAGCAGACCGTTTACTGATCTTCTGCTTGAAGCCAATAGCATATTCAATAGTTGTTTCAGGCTTGAGATCCGGATTATTGACTCGATCGCTTTGGTTGTTAATGAACAGGTAGCCCAATAAGTCCAGTCGGTTTCCAGCAAGAGGCCTTTGCGTCAACACATCATAATTGGCATAAAACAAGGAGTTTTCATTAATTGGAAAAGAAAAAGAAATACGTGGCATTACATTAATCTGCGGCTCATAATCTTTGAACGCACTGGCATCAGTAACGGGTTCTCCAGTTTCAGGAACAGATACCAAATAAGGTGCGATTCCCGTTCCGGTTCTTATTTCATCCGGATTACTCGTTTCTTCACCGGAAGACAAGTACCAAGTATCGCCATCTCGATAGCCTTGTATTTTAGTAGGAGACTCAATATTATCCACATATACTACCGCACTACCAGGAACACTACTAGGATGCTCAGCATCGGCCTCAGTTCCCTCCCATCTTGGAGAATTGAAATCAACCTCATCCTTTGTGAGCGCATTACGGAACAAATATGGGTCCTTGAGGACCTTTTGGTTAGCATCATAGCGGTCAACCCGAACACCAACTCGGAATATCAGGTCTTTAAAAGTAAATTCATCCTGAATATACCCCGCCATATATATTGGCTCAAAAGCTCCGACTCTTCGAGTGAAATTGCCAAAATCGTCTCGTTCCGTAAAAAAGTCATCAAATGTTGGCTTTGACCTCAACTTATTACCAGCATGGTCATAGCCATAGTAATACGCCAAGTAGTTTCCGTTGTTGAGAAGTTCATCTGCAGCAAACCAGCTTACATCAAAAAACTCCGGATCATAAGAATCAACATCCAGCAGTTCGGTTCCTTCTGGATTCAGGCCTAACGCTTGTCTAATATTATAATCGATGAACGACTGACTAGAACCGTCATAGATAAATGGATAGTTGATAGTGTCCGTGAAAATTCCGTCTTCATTGAGCACAAACTGCGGGTTCTGGTCATCAATCTCAGTAATGTGCGTGTTAACTTCCAAACGCGCCTGAGTCCATAAACCTCTTGGGGCATAGGCAATGCTGGCATCTTTACGTTGCTCATACTCAAATCCTAAGAAAATGGAGTGATTTTTTATATCAAACGACCCCGTAGCCTGTATTCTGAATTGGCTCTGATCATCAATTCTAAAGGAATTGAACTGGGTTCCGGTATTCTCCCAAAGCTCATAAACGGAACGCGGTGCATCACCGTTACGCAAAGCTGCCCTATCCTGAAAAATCTGATCAAGTGTTTCATACTTACCCTCAGCGTCTGGGTTCTGGTCGTAATATTGCTGAGTGTAAGCCGCTAAGTTGGGGTTGATGTCAGAGGCTTCAAAGGTCACCAACGTATCATTGTAGGGCCCTTGCAACCAACCAAGCACCCCAGTACTCTCGTCAACACCAGGTGCATAAGTCGCTTCGTTGTATGTGGTGAACTTACCAAGGTAACCATACTTAAACAGCTCATCCTTGTGGTTTTCATTCATTTGCTTGACACTGTACCTCTCGTAATCGGCCTGAATACTGTAGAAAGCATTTGAAACAGCAGATTTTTTCGTCCTACCATTCTCATCCTTTTGATTTTCAAATCGTTGGGTAAAACGTCCGAACACCCTCCAAGTTTTATCAATTCTAATTCCATTATTCTTGTAATTGAACATGGAACGTTCGTAGCCGTACAACTTCCGATCATTAAAGTCCAACGAGCCACCAACCTTCAAAGTAATGGTCGGTGTTAGATAGAAATCCAAGTTTCCTGAAGCATTAACCCTTCTAAACCGTGTATTCTTCCGCTGACCTGTCCATTCCAGGTCGCTTTTACGCAACAATTCTGACCGGAGTACCGAAGCCCCAGTAGAGGACTGCACAATCGGACTCTGCTCAAGGTCGGCAAGTACATCATCCTTAACATAATAATTCCCTATTGCAGATGGCCTAGGGTCCGCCTGATAGTTCACCTCGCCAGCCAAAAAATAGCCAACTACGGGGCGTTTCGACTGACCGGTTGTGTCTCGTTTGTCTTTGATACTGAAAAGAGGACCAGAAATATTACCAGCTACTAGATGATAACCCTGAGCATCAAACAAGTAATCGTTGTTATCATTATACTTAATCCCACCAGAGGACACGAGTTCGATACCACCAGATGTAGTACGAGCGGCCCCCTTTGTTGTAATTGATATAATACCTCCTGTGGCATCCCCATACTGAGCTGGAATACCGCCCGTAAGAACCTGTACTTGTTCGTAAGCAGCCTGAGGCAGATTGGATGAACCACGAACCTTGACCCCATCAATGTAAGTATCGGTAGAGTTATCCCGGGTACCACGGATACTTCCTATGGCACCGTCATTATCCTGAACACCTGCGGCCGTGGTGACAGCTGCGGCCGCCCCCCTGCTTGGCATCTTCTCAATATCCTTACCAGTAACGGTGGTCTTGGCTCCACCATCACGTTCAATCAATGGCACTTCGTAGTCTATAACAACAACTTCATCCAGCTTAACTCCAGCACTCAACTTGAAATCAACGAATACGTTCTGGTTTGCCTTTACAATTACCCCTCGTTTTTCTTGAGCAGTGAAACCAACAACTGAGGTTTTCACAACATAATCGTTTCCTGGCTTGACCGCCTTGATTTTGTACTTACCATCAAAATCTGTGGAAGCACCGGTAACCTGCTGTCCGGCTTGCATCACTACCACGTTTGCAAACGGGACCGGTTCACCATTCGACTCATCGATAACGGTTCCGGTCAATGTACCAGTTCCAACTTGGGCAAACAGAGTCCCCAACGAACTGACCATCAATACAATAAGCAGTAGAAATCTTCTTGTCATACCAAATACTTTTCAGTTATGCTCCGCAAAAAGCGCGGCTAAAGTAGCAAAGATCAATTCCTGTGTCAATAATTGTTAAACAAATGTTAATGCTTGTTAAAGCGTTCATCGGTACGGCCTTTCCAAGATGGCATTGAGTACCACTGCTTTACGCAGATCAAAACCCTCTTGCGGGAACAACCCGTCCAACAAACCATGCTCCTGAATCTCTTCCCTTTCTTTTAACCTTTCAACCTGCCTTTTAACTCTGTGGCTTCCACTCTCACTTACTGACATTTTATAATCGTGAGGCAAATGAGAGTGTTCCAAATCCAAATTCACAAACCTATCTTGATTTTGATGTTTTGGAACAGTTTCAACATGTACAGGTTTTGGCTCTTCTTTTTGTCCATTGATTTGTGCCAGAATCATTTCCTCCAACGACTGGAAAGGGTCTGAACGTTCTGTCTCAAAAGGTTGCGGTTTCAGTGTTTTTTCTTGAGACTTCCGTCCCTTCTGTTTTTCACCTTGTTGCAATTTCCGGTAAGCGTTCCAGAAAAACCAACCGATAGCAGCCAAAACGTAGATGATATTTCCAAAATCGTCCATTACTCTTTTCTCTTCTTTACCGACCATCTTTTCGGTCGGTTGTTTCGTTTATTCTTCTTGCGACTTTTACGCATTCGTTTCCTTGTCTCTTTATCTTGTAGCTTCATGTGGCGCTTTTTACCTGCCTCCTGAGCTTTCTTCTCCTCCTGTTTAAGCTTTTCCTGCTTTTTATCCGCCTCCTTTTGTTTTTTGGTAGCGGTGCTTTGCGAAAAGCCAACTAAAGAGATTACTGATAAGAAGATTGTAATAATCAGAAACTTGAAAAACTTCATGTCGCGAATATGTTATGAGTAAATCATACAGTTTGTACCTGAACGGACACATCGACCTCCTAAGTACGTTTTCAGAAAATGATGATTCCAAAAATCATTATTGCCACAATATGCCTCAACCTACTCTGTTGTAACTGCTAATTTCGCTGCATGGACGTCAAACAGCTTTTAGCCTTCTTCACCTTCGGGGTTATTCTACTTAATACCAGTTCCTGTACGCGTAGAAACCCGAGTGGTATACCATACGTTCCGGTGAACCTACAACTCACGGTTTCCAATCCACAGTGGATAAAGCTACAAGCCGTGGGCGGATGGGAATACATAGGCGGAGGCTCTCAAGGAATCATTGTCTTTCGAGCATCTGCCGAAGAGTTCAAAGCTTTTGACCGTCACTGTACCTTTCAGGTAGATGAGTATTGTCAACTTTCTGTTGATAATACGGGAAACAGAGCTGTAGATGTCGATTGCTGCGAATCCAAGTTCTTACTTTTCGATGGTGCACCCATTGAAGGGCCTGCCAACTTAGGGCTGCATCAATACAACACTTCGTTTAACGGCAACACGCTTTGGATCACTAACTAATGATAGTTGTAACAGGTGCGGCAGGTTTTATTGGTAGTTGCCTGCTTTCCAAACTTCGAGAAGCTGGCTACGTTGATCTTGTAGCCGTTGATGACTTCAGCAACGCTGAAAAAAACAAAAACCTACTTGGAAAGCAGCTTTCCACAAAAGTTCACCGAAATGATTTCTTCGATTGGATAAAAGCCAATCACCAATACATTCAGGTGATTTTTCATTTAGGAGCAAGAACAGATACCACCGAATTCAACTATCAGATCTTCCAAGAGTTGAATGTCTGTTACTCCAAAAAAGTTTGGAATCTCTGTGTTGAATTCGGACTTCCATTGATCTATGCTTCGTCTGCAGCGACCTACGGCTTAGGAGAACTGGGGTTTGAGGACAATCATTCCGTGATCAAAAACCTCAAACCTCTGAACCCTTACGGAGAATCGAAAAACGAATTCGATCGATGGGCCCTAGACCAGGCAACCAAACCATTTTTCTGGTCAGGGTTGAAATTCTTCAACGTTTATGGGCCCAACGAATATCACAAGGGAAGAATGGCATCTGTGGTCTTTCACGCATTTAACCAAATTACCCAGACCGATGGCATGAAACTCTTTCGTAGCCACAATCCAAAATATCAGGACGGTGAGCAGCTAAGAGACTTCATTTACGTGAAAGATGTAGTTGACGTTTGCATCTTTCTGATGGAGACACGAAAGAACTCAGGCATTTATAACCTTGGATCCGGCAAAGCCAGAACTTTTCTCGACCTGACCAAAACCACTTTCGAGGCAATGAACAAACCAGAGAAAATCGAATTCATTGATACTCCAGCGGATATCAGAAATAAGTACCAATACTTTACAGAAGCCAGCATGACCAAACTCCGGTCAATCGGTTACGAAAAGCCCTTCCACACACTGGAGGAAGGCGTGAGCGATTACGTTAAACGTTACTTGCTCACAGGACACTATCTCTGAAAAGAAGAAACGGGATTACAGTCTATTCTTCTTATCAGTATTTCAAAGAACGAGGTGTACTCAGTTAAGCTATTTCTTGATTACTCGTTTGACCTGAGGGGTGCTACCAACATCAATTCGAACGAAATACATTCCATGAGGAAGACCTCCAAGATCAATTTTGTATTGACTCGACCCTGGTGCTAAAACGCCTTGATCCACCAACCTACCTTGAGCATCGACCACCTCGAAAGGTGCGCCTTGTTCCCCTTTGACCGTAAACTCAAAGTCAAAGACGAGATCCTTCTCAAACGGATTCGGATAAATATCAAAGTTGTTATCATCATCGGAATCTGGGTCTTCACCGATTACCTCATCATCTCCACCCCTATTGCCAGACTTAAACAGCGGGTCACTTGAAGTTAAGCCCATCTCTTTATCCAAGCTTTTTAGTTGATCACTTTGGCTCTGACCACAAGCGTTTCCCTTATCGATAAGAATCCAAACCATTACTAAAATGAGAATGGCTGAAACCCTTGCCAGCCCCTTAGTCGGCCTTCCTTCTCTAAAATCATTGTAGATATTCTTCATGTCATTTCTTTTAATCGTTCAACCTGTTGCTTTCTGCATTCTCTAGCCTAAAGTTAAGGTGGGTGGTCAGGTTCGGCAAACCACCTTAACCCACATTCTATACACCTCAAAACGACTGTAATCCCGTTCATATTTAATTCATTACACTGATTTTCAATTCTTTACAACTAAAAATCACTTACAACTCAATTACATTTCTAAGCCCTTTCAACAAATCATCAATTAATTACACATCAAAGCTCTAAACGGCTTTCAACAATTTGTTTCATTACATGTCTAACCGATGTTTTTAACGACTTATCTTAAAGGTAAGTAAAAGACAAGTGATTTGAAACAGCCAAGAAACATCAATTTGAGTTCGAAAGTCCAGTTGGCGTTTACATCAACCGAACCCGCCATTCCCAATTTTAGCTCATTAAAAATTACAGGTCTAACCAATTTTCAGTCGACAAAACCGTTAATTTAAATTACATGTCTAAGACATCATCAGATAAGGTTTTCCAGCTCATTAAGTCGCTATCCAAAGCGGAAAAGCGGTATTTCAAAGTTTACACGTCTAAGCAGGCTGGCGACAAGAACAATCATCAGATTCTGTTTGACGCAATAGACAAGCAAGACGAGTACGATGAAACTGCTCTCAAAAAGAGTTTGAAAAACCCGACTTTGGTTCGCTCACTTCCCATTGCGAAGACACGTCTATATGACGTCATTCTACGTGCGCTTGACGCTTACCATTCTAACAGTTCTATCGATGCTCAATTAAAGCGCACTTTGCACTGTGCGGAAATACTTTATAAGAAGAGTCTTTACGGTCAGAGCCAAAAATTACTTGACAGTGCCAAGAAACTGGCCTATAAATACGACAAGCATACTTCTCTACTGGAGATTTTCATGTGGGAAAAGCTGCTGATTGAAAAGGACAATTACGAAAACGTTGGTGATGAAGAGCTGGAAGCGATGATGCACGAGAATACTCGCATCACCAAACTCATTGAGGTTTACAACGACTTCTGGGGTATAAAAAGTCGACTATTCAATATCCTGAACAAGCGCGGTAAGGCGCGCACGGAAGAAGGGTTGACGAAACTGAAATCGATTATTGACGATACTCTTCTGAATCGTCCGAAGGAACACATGTTCTATCAATCGGAATACCTGTATAACCATATATATAGTGCCTACTACTTTGGTGTAGGTGACTACGCGAATTCATTCAAGCACCTTAAAGCGAACGTTGACCACATTGAAGCCAACCTAGACAAATTCCAAGAAGAGCCGAACATCTATTTCTCTATTCTGACCAATATAGTTTACGTAGCAAGCCAGTTGAAGGATTTTGAAGCCGTATTCTTCTACCTCAAGAAGTTAAGGGGACTTCCGGAAACCTTAGAGATCAAGAACAACGAAGACCTTGAAATCAAACTATTCTCCAGTGCCAACAGCATCGAACTGACCATTTACTTCTTAACTGGTGAATTCGAAAAGGGCTTGAAACTTATTCCACAGATTGAAAACGGGCTTATGCTCTACGAAGACAAGCTGAACAGCGTTCGGAAAGCGTTTTTCTACTTCAATATTGCCATTATCTACTTTGGCGCAAAGAAGTATAATGATGCTCTGAAATGGACCAACCGTTTATTAAATGACATCGATATCAGCAAGAGTTTGGATATCTATTGTTTTGGACAGTTGCTGAATCTGTTGATCCATATAGAATTGAACAATAAGAATCTCTTGCCATACGCTTTACGTTCAACACAACGCTATTTGAATACGCGTAACCGGTACTTCAAATTTGAGACTTCATTCTTGGAACTCATAAGTAAGCTCCTCAAGTCACCAGACAAGATCAGTGAGAATGAGCAGTACGAGGTATTCTTGGAAAAGGTGAAAGAGCTAAAAGATGATCAATTAGAGAGCACGGCTTTCGAGTACTTCGATTTCATTTCTTGGGCAGAAGCCAAAGCATCAGGACGGGATTTTGGAGAAGTAGTGAGAGAAAAGGCCGAGATGACCAATGTTTGATCAAAGATTATCGCGAAGCTCAACCAAAAAGCCACGGATTTCTTTCAATCGTTCAACGATCTGTTCATTTTGAATAACATCATCTTTATTCTCGCGCAACTTCTTTTTTGCGCCATCTAGCGTAAAACCACGCTCCTTCACCAAGTGATAAATGACCTTCAGATTATCAACATCCTTCTGGGTGAAGAGTCGATTTCCCTTAGCATTCTTCTTTGGTTTTAAGATGTCGAATTCCTTTTCCCAGAAACGGATAAGCGAAGTATTGACACCAAACATTTTAGAAACCTCCCCAATGGAATAATACAACTTGGTTATCGGCTTTTCCTTGTAAGGAGACATGGCTCAGAATTAATCGAACGATTGGTTAGACTGTGACGACAACTCTATTACCTTCTCATACTCCTCTGGTGTAAGATCGTTGAAGAAGAAATTCATCGGATTGATTTTCTCACCGTTCTTAATCACCTCGTAATGTAAATGTGGGGCAGTGCTTGTCCCAGTGCTTCCAACATAACCGATAACATCTCCCCGCTTCACCTTCTCACCTCTTCTCACCTTAAATCGGCTCATATGCGCATACAAGGTCTGATAGCCATAACCATGATCCACAATAATATGATTTCCGTAGCCGCGACCTTTGGAAATGACATCCTCAACCACCCCATCGCCCGTTGCATAGATCTCCGTTCCTCGCGGAGCGGTAAAATCAATTCCTGTGTGAAAATGCCGCACCTTATATATAGGGTGTATTCTCCAATTAAAACCCGAAGCCACACGTTTCAATTTCTCATTGGCCACAGGCTGAATCGCAGGAATACTTGCCAGCATCTCTTCTTTTGTCTTCGCTAAAGCAATTACCTCATCAAACGAACGCGACTGAACCACCAACTTCTTGGTCAGCTCATCCAATCGCTTGGTTGTACCAACAACAATGTCTGAATTTGGCAACCGCTCAAGATCCCTGTAGCGATTTACACCACCAAAACCCGCTTCTCGAACAGAGTTTGGAATCGGCTCCGCTTCAAAAATTACGCGGTAAATGTCATCATCCTTTTCCTGTAACTCTGCCAAAACCTGATCTACGCGATGCATCCGTTTATCCAGAAGCTTGTACTGCAACTCCAACTGAGCAATCTCTCGCTTAAGCCGTTTTTCCTTTGGACTGTCGAAAAATGTGGTGAACAGAACAATCACTAAAACCCCAAACACAGAAGCAGCTGCCACATACCCAAGTATTCTGAACACACGCTGTTGTGCATTGAGTTCAACCTTGCGGTAAGTGAGCGTACGTTTGTCAAACCGAAACTTGACCTTAGACATTCCTTCGTGATCGTTAATTTTGGCCGCGTTTTCAGCACGCGAGCCGTGCGAATTTAAGAAAATTGCTCAACGCACTATCTTACAAGAACTTAAGGCTAAGAACCTGAAACATAGATCAAAGCACAGATGACCAGCAACGAGATACGTCAGAAATTCCTCGACTTTTTCAAATCGAAACAACACCGAATTGTGCCATCTGCACCAATGGTGGTAAAGGATGACCCAACACTGATGTTCACCAATGCTGGCATGAACCAGTTCAAAGATATTTTTCTTGGAAACCGCGCTGCAAAAGACGTTCGCGTGGCTGACACACAGAAGTGTCTGCGTGTATCTGGAAAACACAACGACCTCGAAGAAGTTGGTGTGGACACCTACCACCACACCATGTTTGAGATGCTGGGCAATTGGAGCTTTGGAGATTACTTCAAAAAAGAAGCGATTGAATGGGCGTGGGAACTCCTGGTAGACGTTTACGGCTTGGACAAGGAGCGTCTTTACGCTACTGTTTTTGAAGGTGATGCAACAGATGGACTGGAGGCCGATGCAGAAGCTGAAGACCTATGGGAAAAGTTTCTTCCTGCCGACAGAATTCTTAGAGCCAACAAAAAGGACAATTTCTGGGAAATGGGTGATCAAGGCCCATGCGGCCCGTGTTCTGAAGTTCACATTGACCTGCGTTCTGATGAAGAACGAAAAGCAAAATCAGGCCGAGAGTTGGTAAATGCCGACCATCCGCAGGTCGTGGAAATATGGAACTTGGTTTTCATTCAATTCAACCGAAAAGCAGATGGTTCATTGGAGAACTTACCAGCCAAACACGTTGACACCGGAATGGGATTTGAGCGTCTGTGCATGGCGCTTCAAGGAAAAACATCAAACTACGATACGGATGTTTTCGGGCCATTGATAAGCGAGATTTCCAAACTCAGTAATACGAAATACAATTCCTCAGACAGTCAAACCGACATAGCCATTCGAGTAATTGCCGACCACGTTCGTGCGGTTGCTTTCGCGATTGCTGACGGACAGATTCCGAGCAACAACGGTGCTGGTTACGTCATCAAACGGATTCTGAGAAGAGCCATCCGCTATGGTTACAGTTTCTTGAATCTGAAAGAAGGATTCATTTACAAACTGATTCCAACTTTAACCACACAAATGGGCGTGGCGTTTCCCGAACTGAAAAGTCAGGAACAGCTTATAACCAAAGTAATTCAGGAAGAGGAAGCGTCATTCCTACGAACTCTGGACAAGGGAATTGACCGCTTTAGCAATTACGTTTCTGGACTGAAAGGAAAGACCATTGATGGCGCCTTTGCTTTCGAATTGTACGACACGTTTGGATTCCCGATTGACCTAACAGAATTGATGGCCCGCGAACAAAGTCTGAATGTTGACATTCAAGGTTTTGAGGAAGGCTTGCAACAGCAGAAGGAACGCTCTCGTGCAGCAACGGCTACGGAGAGTTCCGACTGGACGGTTCTGAGAAAAGATGACCGCGAGGAGTTTGTCGGTTACGACCTGCTAGAAACTGAAATCTTCATAACCCGTTATCGAAAGGTCTCCGCAAAAGGAAAAGAGTTCTATCATCTGGTATTCAACATCACTCCATTCTATGCAGAAAGCGGTGGTCAGGTTGGCGATACCGGATACATCGAAACGGACGGCCAGAAAACCTTCATTTTCGACACGAAGAAGGAAAATGACTTGATCATTCACTTCGCAAAAGAACTTCCCGCAAATCCGGAAGCGACTTTCAAGGCTGTGGTGAATGAGGAAAAACGTCAGGCCACGGCATTGAATCATTCTGCCACTCACCTACTCCATGCGGTGCTTCGCGAAGTTTTGGGCGAGCATGTTGAACAGAAAGGCTCGCTGGTAAATACAGATTACTTGCGTTTCGATTTCTCGCATTTCAGCAAGGTTTCTGACGAAGAGCTGATTGATATTGAATCTCGTATCAACGCAAAGATCCGAGAGAATATTCAACTTGATGAAAAACGAAATGTCCCAATCAGCTCTGCTAAGGAAATGGGTGCGATGGCACTGTTCGGTGAAAAGTATGGCGACCTGGTTCGGGTCATCACCTTCGATAAGGATTTCTCTGTTGAACTCTGTGGTGGAACACACGCAAACGCCACTGGAAACATCGGCTTATTGAAAATCACAAGCGAAAGTTCAGTTGCTGCGGGCATTCGAAGAATTGAAGCGGTTACGGGTGAAAAAGCACTTGAAACCGTAAACCAAGCTTATGAGCAGTTCAATGGTTTGAAGCAATTGCTGAAGGTGAAAGACCCAATGCAAGGCGTGGAACAGCTTCAGACCAAAATCAAGGAACTTGAGCGAAAAATCGAGGGACTGAATGCAAAAGCTGCTTCAGGCTTGAAGGATGAACTTTTGGCGAAAGCCAATGACAAAGGCGGGTACAAAGTGATTGCCGAGATAATTTCGCTTGATGATGCCGCGGCCATCAAAAACCTCTGCTTTGACCTGAAAAAAGAAAATGGACTAGTTGCCCTTCTTGGTGTTGTATCAAACGGAAAACCCGGACTTCATCTGGTTATTTCTGACGATCTTGTGAGTTCTAAAGGTTGGAAGGCAAGTGAATTGATTCGTGAGCTTGCCAAACACATCAAAGGTGGTGGTGGTGGTCAACCAACTTATGCTTCTGCCGGAGGCTCAAACGTTGATGGAATTCCAGCGGCCATCCAAGAATTAAGGTCCTTATTGACCTAACGGTTAAGTTCATTCACTGCGCCCTATATTCTAATTAGGCTATCAAAACTTAATTGGCGATTTGTCTAGGTATTCAGGCAATTCGCCCTTCCGACCTATGCACGGATTAGCCTCTGTTTCATGCAATAATTGATTGGAATTTAACATCCACGAATAAATAATCCATATAATCAGAATACGCTGTAACACAAAGAATTCAACACCAACCAATTCATACTTAAATCACATTGTTGCAATTGATAAATCTTCAAATTACAAGTTTCCAGCTCGTTTTATTGGAAACTTAAACAGATTCGACTATTGAACTACGTGTTTCTCTTAGTTTACATTTATGTTGTATTTTTGAGTCGAGAAAAACCATCTCACACTTATTTCAGGTTAAATCGTGTAACTATTTACTCCAATGAAGAGGTTTGTACAATTAATTTTCTTAGCTGTTTTTCCAACATGGGCGCTAGCGCAGAATGTTGGTGTGGATGTCGCTGCACCGCAGCAAAAACTGGATGTGGCTGGTGCCTTAAAAATTGGTAGTACTACTACCGGAGCTGCTGGTTCTCTCCGGTGGACGGGTACGGAATTCCAATTCCATGATGGTGCTCAGTGGATTACCTTGAATGCAAACACGGACGACCAGATACTGGATGTAATTCAGCTCAACGGAAGTGATTTGGAGATCTCCATTGAGAACGATGGTCAGGCTACGCACTCGATTGACTTAAGTAGTTTCTTAGACAATACCGATAACCAGACCTTCGATCAAGTATCCATCAACGGTTCAAATCAGTTATTGTTATCGTTAGAAGATGATGGACAAGCGACTCATGTTCTGGATTTGTCTGGATACTTGGACAACACCGATAATCAGACTTTTGACATTGTTCAGCTTTCTGGCAGTAACTTGGAACTTTCATTGGAAGATGATGGACTCGGAACTCACGTCATTGACCTCAGTTCATTCTTGGACAATACCGATGACCAAACCTTGGATGTAGCACAGCTGACAGGTAGTAATCTCGAGCTATCTTTAGAAGATGATGGTCAGGCCACCCACAGTATTGATTTAAGCGGTTTCCTCGATAATACAGATGACCAGCAGTTTGATGTAGTTAATATTACTTCAGATGAATTACGTCTTTCGTTGGAAGATGATGGTCAAGCTACCCATGTACTAGACCTTTCTCCTTATAAGGACAACACTGATGACCAGCAATTCGATGTAGTTCAGCTAAGCGGCAACAATCTTGAGTTGTCTTTGGAAGATGATGGGCAAGCTACTCACACAATAGACCTTAGTGGCTTTGCAGACAACACGGATGACCAGACCATAGATGTACTTTCCCTGTCTGGCAACACTCTTAATATTTCACTTGAGGATGATGGACAAGCAACCCAGACTCTGGATCTTTCTCAATTTGCGGATAACACAGATGACCAGCAGGTAAGCACTTTTGCTCTTAGTGGAACAGATTTACAGCTTCAGGTTGAGGATGATGCCGGTGGTCTTCAAACGGTAGATTTGGATCCGTTACGTAGATTATTGACGGATGATGACGGTGACACAAGGGTGGAAGTTGAGCAAATTGCAGACGAAGATAAAATTCGCTTCACTACCGATGGAGGTGGAGCGATGATAATTGACAATCTCGGAAACGTTGGAGTTGGTTTAGCCAATAACATTGAGAACCGACTGGTTGTAAATGGTGGTAATTCCGACATCAGATCAACACTTGGTCTTAGAGGAGGTAACCAACAGAACACTTTTGCGGATGGGGCACAGATTGCGTTCGGCTACGATGGAGACGATTCGTATCAACATTTCATCCATACGCGGCACAATAGTACTGGAGGTTCTACAAACAACTCTATTGATTTCTATGTAACCGATGGTACACAATACAACACGGTTACCTCTGGAAGTACTCATGTAATGTCCCTCAACTCTGGGAATGTTGGTATCCAAACCACCTCTCCTGCAAAAGAGCTAGAGGTAGTTGGGGAAGTAAGGGTGTCAAGCCTTGACCAGAATGCAAACAGTGTTGTTCTGGCCGATGCTAATGGTGACCTGTTTTCTTCCACGTCACTTGTAGGCCTTGGAGTTGGTGACAACCTCGGTAATCATACGGCTACCCAAAGTGTCGATATGGCTGATTTTGACATCAATGATGCAAATACGGTTCAAACAAATGTTATTCTTGACCCTGAGGACGCTACTGTAACTATTCAAGACAACCTTTCGGTAACTGGAGACATTACTGTTCAAGGGCAGGATATCAGAGACAACAGTGGAACGTTGAGATTGAGTGGTGAAGATGGTGTTCGTCTCTCAATGGACTACAATAATAATGATGCTGACACTAGGCTAATAGCATTTGGAAAGAACGATGAGGGTAACGATGCCAACTGGGTAGAGCTTGCCCGTATTCAGGAAGACGGTAACGTTGGTATAGGCACTCCCACTCCTGGGCAACTACTTCATGTTGCAGGTACGGGTCGCTACGATGCACTTTCTGGCGGTGGTAACAGAAACGTTACTGTCGATAACAACGGAGACTTAGTAATGGGCTCCTCCGATATCGGAGACATTACTGGTGTAACAGCAGGTGATGGTCTTGTCGGTGGTGGTACCACAGGAGCTGTGACACTGGATGTTGTTGCCACCAATGGACTTACCGATAATGCTAATGACATTCGTTTGGGTGGAACGTTGGTTCAAGCTACTACCATCACCCAAGGTGCAAACAACATGACAGTAAATATGGATGGTACTGGTGATTTCAACATTCAAAGGAATGGTGGAGTTATATCAACACACTTTAGAAATGACGGTGTCATCTTTCATGGTAATGATATGTACTGGAGAGACGCCTCATACACTGGAACTGACCTGATGACTTTGGTCGATGATGGAAACGATGGTCGCCTCAGGATTTACGAGAATGGCGGTGTCGCTGTTGACCTAGATGCCAACACGCAATTTGTATTCAATGAGCAAAGTGCCGATAGAAACTTCCGCATCGAGGCAAATAATGAAACCGGAATGTTCTTCGTAGATGCAGGTCTTGACCGAATTGGTATTGGTACAACTAGCCCTGCTGCTTGGGTACACTTATATGAAAACGGTCTTGTAGCCAATGATGGAGTTACAGACATGCTTCGTATAGAAGTCAACCGTGATGATCATGGTGCTACACCTTCTGGACCTGCTATTCTTTTCAAGGATCAGGATGGAAACAACTCAACCAACGAAGCCCGGATTAAAATGATGACGGTAAACGATGTTGATTATGGTGACAATGATGAAGCAGCTTCCAACTTGCTATTTGAAACAACTAATGCTGGAGTTCCGGGTGATAGAATGATCATTACCGGTAGAGGTGACATTGGCATGGGTACGCTAAACCCAACGGCCAAACTTCACGTGAATGGTCAGTTAAGAATTCAAGGAGTCGGTTCAACTGGGTCATCTACTAGAATTCTAACAGTTGATGGAAACGGCAATGTTCGTTACCGCGATCCAGGTAGCTGGTCTTACGGTTCGGGCAACGGTGATAACCTTGGTAATCATACCGCTACCACCACTTTAAACATGGTTGATAATCATATCTATGATGTGAATGACCTTGAAGTAAATAGACTCTTTGATGGTGACGGTAGTGATAATATTGAAGTTCATGACCACCTTATGATGCGAGACAACATGAACCTTCGATTAGGTAACGGTTCTGACATGCGTATCTATCATAATGGAAGCCATCATTACTTCCGGGATTACCAACACGCAGCAGGTAACATTTACTTCCAAGGAGAAGACAGTGGAGGCACCAATGAAGCACTGGCTTATTTCTACTCTAATGGTTCTGCGGGTTACGTCAGACTTTATCAGAATGGAGGTGAACGACTGGAAACAACCAGCACTGGTATTCAAATAAATAACGCCAATACGCTCCGCTCCCAGCCATCTGGAGACTATGGTTCCATTCAGGTTGATGGTGGTGGTAAAGGAAACTACGAAGGTTTTTCAATCAATGGTCGTTACGTGCTGATGACAGATGACGATAATACCATGGGACTCTACAACGACCTGAACAACCGTTGGGTATGGTTGTACGAAAGAAATGACCGTTTTGATGTATATGACCCGGACTACGCTGCTAACGCTGTGGCTTGGAGATTTGACAACAATCAGCAGGTCTCTTATAGAGACATTGCTATGACAGATGATGACATTTGGGATGCCAACTATGTTGAAACCGATAATATTCGTGATGCGGATGGTGGTTCGCAGGTGGAGGTTAATGACGACTTCGACATGAACGACAACGATGTTTGGGATGTAGGTAGGCTTAGTGTAAATACAATTTATGACACGGATGGTTTACAGACAGTGCACTTTGATCCTAACAATGATGGAACACTGCTTCGTGCAAGGTTTGACGTTGGTGCTGGTGCTACCAGAGACTTTTGGGTAGATGAGTACGCCAACCATCCTCACTTACGACCTGGAACTGCAAACTATGGATACATTGGGCGGCCGCAGAACTACTGGCTCTCACTTTACTCCAACAACATAATCAACGTTTCAGCAAGAGAAACCAAGCGAGATATTGTATCGATAGATGATGAGAATCTGGTCAGAGACTTTTTGACATCGGATATCAAGAACATGAAACCATCTCTATACAAGTACAAGTACGAAACTGACCAACTTGTTGATGGAGATGAAGCATTCTATAGAGCACAATACCACGTTGGGCTTATTTTGGACGAAGCTCCAGACTATTTGAAGGACAACGAATTTGCTGGTATTGATGTGTATGGTCTTGGGTCACTTGCCTTATTTGGTGCTCAGCAGGCACTTAAGCAAATTGATGATATCAAAGCTGGTTATGGATTACCAAAAATCTCAGATTTTGGAAGTGTTAACATGAATGGAGAAAGCATTTGGGTGGAGTTTGACCCTTCGTTTTCATCTCAACTTGTTAACGGAGAAGTTCCTGTTGTAATGCTCACTCCTAATGCTTTGGGAGCTGAAATAGCCGTGACTGAAAAAACATCGGTTGGATTCCGCGTTGAAAAGATAGGTGCTAACCCGTTGTCGTTTGATTGGACAGCCAATGCTAAGCTGAATCAAAAGGCTCCGGCTAATAATGACAGACCTGATATCCCTCAGGATGTGCTGGAGAAACTTGTCGTATCTCAGTTTGCCAAAGATCAAGCCAAGCTTATTGGAGAAAGACATCGTGCTAAACGAGCTCGAATTGAAGGCGAAGGTGCTGTTGAGGCAGAAAGAGCTGCTGAAGAACAACGAATCACTGAAGAAATGGATGCCAAAATGGGAATGGCTCCTTACGAGGAAGACCCTAAAGGCATGGACGCTGGTATTGGAGGAACTGGTTTGAATGACGAGCCTTATCCTCAATTGGATATTGACCCAGATCCAAACGCTCCTGTTAAAGAGGTTAATGGAGAGTCTTCAAGTGAAAGTGAAACTTCTCCTCGCAGCAAGGATTAATCAATCTGACATATAATTAAAAAAGCCCCCGAAGTTTCGGGGGCTTTTTTGTTTCAAAGGTTTAGGTAGATTCACTTCCTATAATGCGTAAACGAATCTTGGACATACTGGAGCATCTAGGGTTTATAACACTAGGTGTGATGAGTATTCTGTTCGCAGAAGAACGATTATTAGCAGACTCAAGCTACTATTTCATCAGAGTCATTAATTGGGAATCATTTTGGATAGAACATAGTCGCTTGATCTTAATGCTACCAGAATTAGCCCCATTGATTGGTTCTTTCCTGAAACTTGAGCTAAAGTCATTGGTTTGTCTCTACTCCATAGGTCATGTGGTGTTCTTTTATTTGATGTATCTCATATGTAGGTACCGTTACAAAAACAAAACAGCCAGTCTCGTAATCCTTTTGTTTCAGGTCTTGGGAATACGGGCAGGCTTCTTCGTACCGATGTTTGAGCTCTACTACGCTGCTGGATTACTGATTCTACTTTTTTCGATTCTGCATAGAGAACATCTTAGTAATGGTTCATACATACTGATAATGGTTTTGGCCGTGTTCATTTCTTCTGCCCATATGTTTGCTATTGTGCTACTTGTGTTTTTATTCCTCTGGCACCCTTTGAAAACCAGTGCGAAGCAATGGAGGGCATTCGTTGCTGTTTTAATTTGTATCAGTGGCTTCAGCGTTTACAAGAAATTTCACATCAGTGAGTATGAACAGGGTAAAATGGACGGCTTTATTGATGGCCTTAAAAACTACAGCCCAGACCTAAGTTACCTGCAAAACCTTAGTTCGTTTCTGACTACCTATTATATCGAACTTTTAGTATTGGCAACCATATCTTTCGGCCTTTTGCTCTGGCAGAAAAACTATTGGCGGTTGTTTATCTACTCTTCGTCATTTACTGTTTTGCTGATAATGATCACCATTGCCTACCGTGGATTTGAGCCTTCAAGATATCAGGAACAGGTTTATTTTCCCATTTCGTTTGTTGTAGCCTGGGTGTTTGTTGAATCCAGTAATTCAGTTTCAAGCAAAAGAATCAAAGCCGCTTTATTGGCCATTGGCTTAGGAGTATTTGTAATCCGTACAATTGGTATCAATGAAGAGGCAAAATGGTTTACAAATCGCCAAAATGAATTAAGAAGTCTTGTTAGTCTAACTCAAGAAAAAGCAGGGACGAAATTTTTTATTCACGAATCAGTACTGAATCATGACCCCAACTGGTCATACTCTATAGAGTCATTGATTCTTTCTTCAATTGAATTCGATAAAACAGTCACCATTTGCACCAACGTTGATATTGAGCATGGAAACAACGCTACTAGTCTTCTACCGAATCAGTTTCTGTTCAGAAGGTGGGAGTTGTATGACCAATCGGTGTTGAACCCAACCTACTTCCGTTTGGACAATTCCGATTATCAGCGACTCCAAAAACCGGCCAATTGAGTTTACCAGCCTAACAGATTGAAAGGAACAACCTCCTCAAAAGCCACGTTTCCGCTGATTTTATGTGCTTTGAGTTTTACCCTCGAACCACTCCAATCAAACTCTATAGTGCCGAAATTCCTTCTCAAGTAACGCACAACCTTATGCGGATTCTTCTCAATCATAATGTTGTTGGCGTGGGTAAGTCCACTACTGGTAAAGTCGAATATCGGATAAGACAAGTCATCTCGTTCCAATTTTGAAAGCTCAGCAAAGTGCCTATCTCCAGACAAGAATATCACGCCTTTTACTCCTGTTTTTTGAATCAACTTCAACATCCGCTCTCTCTCTGATGGAAAATGCCCCCAAGTTTCGAATGGATGCTTATCAGATACAAACTGATATCCCGTTCCAACCAGCACAACTTTGGCGGCTGAATTCCCAAACTCCGCCTCCAACCATTTCCATTGCTCCTCTCCTAGTACATCGCCATCGGTTCCTCTTTCATCTCGGTGGTAGCGTGCATCAAGAAGGATAACCTTAACCGTGTTTTCCCCTGAACCATAATCATAGCTCGTGTAAATACCTTCTTGTTTCCATCGAGGGCTGCTTGACGGCTCTTCAAAAAATTCCAGAAAAACCTGCTGACTTTCCTTTCTTTTCGGGTAATACTTTCCACCATCATTCACGCCATAATCATGGTCATCCCAAGTGGCAATTACAGGCACATTCTCCTTTAAGTATTGGTAATTCTGATTATCCCCAAGCTGCTGATACTTCCTGCGCAGCACATCCATATCCTCGGTATCGCCATAAATGTTGTCGCCCAACCATATCCAAAGATCGGGGTCGGCATCAACCACATTGTTCCAAATGAATTGCTCGCCAAGCTGATGTCCGCAAGAGCCGAAAGCAATTCTGGTAATTGAATCTTGTGCCATTGCAACGTTGAACAGCAGCATTGACGCAACGAGAAAAAGTATCTTCGACATGAAACAAAGTTGAACTAATTTGTTTAATCAATTCAGCCTACCGCATGAAATCATTGATAACCGTTTTACTCTTTGTTTCAACGTCCGTATTTGGTCAATATCAGATTGGAGAACGGACCATAACGTACAATGACCCAGCTCGTAACAATAGAGCAATAGAGTGTGAAATCTATTACCCAGCTGCCACCGCTGGAAGTAACGTTGCAATTGCTTCGGGAGAGTTTCCAGTCATTGTTTTCGGGCATGGGTTTGCTATGCAAGTGGGCGCGTATCCTAACTTCTGGAATGAGTATGTGCCGCAAGGATACATCATGGTGTTTCCTACAACCGAAGGCGGAACAATTTTTCCTCCTCCTGACCACGGAGCGTTTGGAGAAGACCTTCGTTTCTTGGTTGATGAAATGCAAGCTGAGGGGCAAAATTCAGCTTCGCCATTTTATCAGGCCGTTGCCAACCGAAGTGCCATTATGGGGCACAGTATGGGTGGAGGTGCTTCGTTTCTCGCTTCATCTGGCTTTGCCAACGTTGATTGTGTGATAGGCTTAGCACCAGCTGAAACTGACCCATCAGCCATTACAGCGGCAGCAAATATTACTGCGCCTGTTCTGATTTTCTCGGGTACAAGCGATGGCGTAACGCCTCCAGCTGACCATCACATTCCTATTTACAATAACGTTGGTTCTGATTGCAAGTATTTCGTAAATATTACGAATGGTTCGCATTGCTACTTTGCGTCTAACACATTTACGTGTACGCTGGGAGAGGTTACGCCAGGTAGCTTACCTGCGGAAGATCAGCGACAGGTAACCTATGCGGTTCTAACCCCGTGGTTGAATTATTTTCTGAAAGATGATTGCGATGCTTGGGATGACTTCCAAACTGCGCTGAATACGGAGGCTAACCTCGGAACCATCAACTCTTCATGTACTAATGATGCTCCAATCATTTCAGACAATAACGGAATCTTGGAGAGCAATCCGCAAAGCAATTACCAATGGTATTTGAACGGAGCAGAAATACAGAATGCTGATCAACAAACGTTCGCGTATTCGCAGTCAGGAACTTACCAGGTTGGAACTACCATTCTTGGCAACTGCCCTACTCTATCCAACGAAATCAATATACAACTTACTGGTTTGAAGGAAATTGATATTCAGATTGTCAGTCAAAACGCAAACAACATTTTGCTGCGAACGAATTCGGTTCTGACCAATACTGTTTTCTCTTGGTTTGACGTGTCTGGAAAAATTATCTCAACTCAATCAGAAATCGGAAACCGTACGAATTTCAACCTGGAGATTCCGAATTACAATGGAATCAAACTACTCAGAATTCAAAGTGACGAGTTCAGCAACACGCTGAAGATTCAATAGGTCAACTTCCTGTTGAAGCCAAAAACTTCACAACTGCCCTTTTCGCAATTGGAAAAAGCGTCTCGTGAAACGGAAGTGTAATCTCACTTTCCACCGTTAGCGTTGCAGGATTGGGCAAGTGTCTATTTACACGAATCAGCTCCAGTTTGATCTGTTCAGGAGTATTTGAAATGCTTCTTCGATAATCCGCCAAGAATGACGTATGAATTGCCCGGTATTTTCCTCGTGGGTCGGAGATTAATGTAATGTTGAAGTTGTAAACCTGTGTTTCAGGCTCATTCCCGTTCATCATCAGAATGTAGCCTTCATCGGTTTGAAGCGGCAGCAATCCAACCGAACTTACGTGAATCGTCTTCGCCAATTCTTCGTACAACGCCTTTCCTTCTTGCAGGCGTTTTTCCATTACGGGAATGGCGTATTCGATAATCTCGATGATTTCTTCCAATGTCTCAGGCCGACCCATCTTTTCGTATTCCAATTGGAAATTAGGCTTGATGGCCTTCAACTCTTTCGGAAACTGATTTTCCAAACGCTCGTGCTCAGCTCTGATGTTGATCAACGCATTGTAGTGCTCGACCAGATCCGCTAGGTGGGGATAAAGCTGTTGCACCTCAAACGCCCTCGAAATGTCTTGTAAATAAGCCAGCAGCACATACGATTTGTACTCCAGATCAATGTGGTCTTCGAACAACCAATCCTTACTCAGCTTTGCCATGGTGCAGAATTTTAACTCAGTTTAATCATAAAACGAATGAAAATCAGCAATTGGTATGCCACAGAAATTAACAGTTCTGTGTTGAATATGGACGAAATTGGCTTGAAACGGCTGCTTCAGCGCAGGTAACTTTGAATGAATCAACTCAGCCGAAAATGTACCATTCCATGCAGCGATTGTTCTTTCTTCTCATTCCAGCAATTCTTCTCACTTCATGCGTTGCTGAGCGCAGATTTCAAGACGAGGTAAAAGCGCGTTCCAAGGCTGAGACCGAAGCCGCTCAACTTCGCTCAGAAAACATTGATCTGAATGCACGTGTAGCTGAATTGTTGACCGATTTGGAAGATGCGGAAAAGCAATTGAAAGGCTTACGCCAAGATACGGCCGTGCTTTCAAGCACCATGAACAGATTGACGAAAAACCATGACCGTTTGAATGATACCTACGAGAAGTTGGTAGAACAAATGGACAAGCTTCGTGCTGGAAATGCGGAAGATTCAAAGCGGTTTATGCGCGAGCTTCAGGAGGCACGAGACGGCCTTCAAAAGCAGGAAGATGAATTGCGTGAGTTGCAGCTTACGCTTGCCAAGAAGGAAGGCAACTTGGATAACATGCGCACCGAGTTAGAGAAATCGCAGAAGGAACTGGATGATAAGCGTGTTCAATTGATGGCACGCTCAATGCGCATCAATGAGTTGGAAAGCATTCTTGCCCGAAAAGACAGCGCAGTTACTGCTTTGAAAAACAAAATCACAAACGCACTACTTGGGTTTGAAGACCAAGGTTTGACCGTTGAGCAAAAGAATGGAAAAGTTTACGTTTCGTTGGAAGAGCAACTGCTCTTCAAATCAGGGAGCTGGGTTGTTGACGCTAAAGGAAAAGAGGCTTTGATCAAGCTCGGAAAAGTGCTTCAAACACAATCTGATGTAGGCATCCTTGTTGAAGGGCACACCGATGATGTTCCATATGGAGGAAACGGAAACGTGACGGATAACTGGGATCTTTCCGTCAAACGAGCTACTTCCATTGTAAAGTTATTGATGGAAAACAGCGAAATCAATCCAACGCAGTTGACTGCCGCAGGTCGTTCAGAATATCTTCCATTAGACGCGGCCGACACGAAAGAAGCGCGCGCCAAGAACCGAAGAACGGAGATCATCATCACGCCAAAACTGAACGAGTTGTTCCAGTTGTTGGAGCAGAATTAAGCCAGTTCTGACCACCAATCTTCTCCACCTGACTTTCCCAATTCCATAATCTGACCGATTTGTGGCGTTGCAAGCGGCAGATTTTTCTTTTGTGCTTTCGCAGTAAACCGTTCAATCGGTTCTTTCCAAGGATGCAACGCTAACGTGAATCCAGCCCAATGTACAGGCGTAGCAACTTTCGCATTTGCATCTATTGCGGCTTGCACACTTTCTTCTGGATGAAGATGTATCTGCCGCCAAAGCTCATTGTACTGACCATTTTCCATAAAAGCGTGATCGAACGGACCTAAACGTTCTCCGATTTCCTTGAAATGTTCTCCATAACCACCATCGCCACTCCAGTAAACGTTCCGGTTTTCGGTCTTGAAATTCCAGCCACCCCAAAGTGTTTGTTGCCTATCAAACGGTCCACGACCAGTAAAGTGCCGAGACGGTGTGTAAGTGATCTTCACACCTTCAAAATCGAACCCTTCCCACCAATCGAATTCCTTGACTTTGGATGACGGAATTCTCCATCGTTCCAGATGCCGACCAATTCCCAAACCAACAAACCAATTATCAACCTTCGGCATCAATTTCTTCACGCTTTTCAGGTCGATATGATCGTAATGGTCGTGCGTGTAAAGCACCGCATCAATCCGGGGTAGCGCATCAATTACTTCCAACGAACTCTCAGAAAACCGTTTCGTTTTCATAGGCGCAATGGGCGAAGTATCATCGCCCAACATCGGGTCAATAAGTAGATTCTTGGCGCCAATTCTCAGCAATCCAACCGAATGCCCATACCACACGAACTTTGGTTTTTCTGGTTCCGCGTTCCAAGCAGTTTCATCAAACGGAATAATGGGAATTGGCTTTTCAGGTTCGCGCGCTTTTCTATCCGTGAATTGTGCTTTTATCAGCCCAGGCAGCGTTCTGATGTTGACGTTGATTTTCGTCTCGACCAGATTTTCGAACTGTTTCCCATTCCAATGTTTGGAGCGTTTGTAAGCCTCTTTGTGATGCCGTTTTAGCCGCCCACCGAACTGTGGATGAAACAGCAACAACACCAGAATAACTGGCAGAAAGAGGAAGAAGAAAAGTTGCAGCAGAAACGTCATTCTCCTCTCGCTAGTTTGTTGATAGCCTTCGGTTCCAAAACCATAGTTCCAGCGTTGGTGGCCAAACCGTTTATCATTGCCTGACCGATGATAGTGGTGTTGGTCAAACTATCGCCCATTATCCACTCAAAGAAACCCCAAAATGGGTTGATGATGTTGTAAACCCGTTGGTATGATTTGGTTCTTGACTTTATGCCTCTCATCGGTCGGATGCCGCCTGGACGGAACATCAACGCGTTCTTGAAACCCATTTTCATCAGGTCGTTTTCGGTCTTTCCCTTCACTCGCGCCCACATCATTCTGCCTTTTTCAGAGCTGTCCGTTCCTTGTCCCGAAACGTAGAAGAACGAACCTTCGGGATTAACTTCTTTGTATGCTTTCGCGAAGTTGATGGTGAAGCCGTATGTGATCTTGGTGTAATCCTCCTCGTTCATTCCGCCCGCGGAAACACCGAGACAGAAATACACCACATCATAGGCTTTCAGATTTTCCTGAATGGTGCTTGGGTCGGAGAAATCCTTCAGCAGAACTTCCTTCAATTTCGGATGCTCCATTCCGAGCGAATTTCGGTTGACGAGAAGCACTTCGTCAACCCGCTTATCGTCAAGACATTCGAGTAGAACGCCTTTACCGATCATACCTGTAGAACCTGTAATTATAACCTTCATGAGAGTTGTTTTAGGGCTTCGAGATATACCTGAAGGCGATGATGAAGCGTGGTATCGATGATCAGCATTGCAAGGAAAAGCACCATGAAACCCAAGGTCAATCCTTTGTAAAAATCGGATGCGATAAACAGCGAACCGATTGCTGCAATTACCAACAGAACAATCCAAACCTTTTTGGCCATTCCGTAAATGCCGTCATCTTTTTCGGCCTTGGTAATTTCCTTCTCAATTGCCGCTTTTGGATCTTGCGAATGGATTTCAGAAACCGCCTGAACGTGTGGTGGACGCCCGAAAACCTGGAAGCTACCGTATCCGCTAAGAAATAGAGTTACCAAGCCGATGGGAATTAACGAACCTTTCAACAATTCGTGGTCACTTTTGAAAATCGCGATGCCGCCAAGGAGAAGCAAAATGCCCAGACCAAGCATGATCTTGCCTTGCAGCACTTCGCCATTTACCCAGTTTGTTGTGTGCTCGATCAGGTTCATTTCAATTGGCTTTTATCATCCCTTCATCGATCAAAACCTGAAACGAATCCTCCATCGTTTCCTGCAACGGCCTGAACGTCATCCCCAACTCCTTCTTGATCTTGGAATTATCTGCATTCCACGGAACGTTGACGTTGTTCTTCACAAACCTGCGAGTGAAAAGTTTGTTGGTCAGCGGCCCAACCAACATCAGAAGCCATTTTGGTAGCGCCTTCTTCGGAAGCGGATACTTGTCGCCATACTTTGGAGCCAACGCCAAACCCATTTCCAAGAAGTTTGAATTGTGTGCAGCCGTAATGTACCGACCTTGCGCTTCGGGTGTAAATCCAGCGCGGAAATGTGCTTCAGCAACCTCTCTTACATCCACAATTCCCATCCCAATTTTAGGTGCACCCATCTTCATCTGTCCATCGCCAAACAGCTTCAAAAGCTCCATACTTTCAGAACGATTACCTGCATTCATAGCTGGCCCAAGAACCAGACACATATTAATGGTTACCACATCGAATTTGTCCTGCGTCTTTTCGATTTCCCACGCTTTCTGTTCCGCCAACGTTTTCGAATACGAGTATGGCTGATAATCCAGCGAAGCGGTGGTGTTCCAAACCTCTTCCGTGAGTTTGCCGCCTGGCGCATTGACCGAATCGATGCAATCTGTGTAGATGGCCGCACAACTACTGGTAACAACCACGCGTTTAACCGAATCAACTTCTTTGGCGCTGTTCAACACATTTGCAGTTCCGTTAACCGCTGGATCGATCAGCTCTTTTTGCGGGTCTTTGTAATCTGATGTGAACGGAGAGGCCGTGTGGTAAACCAACTCGCAGCCTTCCATTCCCTCTTTATATGAACCTGGTTTCAGCAGATTACCCGCAAAGAATTTCAACGTTCCCGTAGAACCTTCCGCCAGCTTTTTCAAGTGCGCAATCTTCTTTTCATTATCTGGATTTCGAACGGCTGCGTGAACCGTCAAGCCTTCATCGAGTAACTTTTTTACCAGCCAACTCGCCACATATCCATTGGCTCCTGTTACCAATACTGGTTTTGTTTTATCTATCGTTTTCATTGTAGTTAATATTTAATTAATGAGTGTTTAATCACTCACTTATGTGGTTAAATTTTTTTAGAGTTCGTATTTCTTTTTAAGTGCTTTAAGAATAGCAGTTTTGTTGGTCGGTGGATGCAATAAGAAAGAGGTCGCTATTCCATCCATGATCATTACAACCAGTTCCGTTTCCGCGGCTGGGTCTTCATAACCCAATTGCTCAAAAGCGTTGGTAAGCACCAACTTCAATGAGGCGTATTTGGAAGCATCATAACTATCCGTTTGCCATTTGAGTGCGTACACCAATTTCCACATTTCGTACTCACTTTCTTCAATTGAGAAAAGCATTTCAAACAACTTACGAAGGACTTCCTTCGGCTCAGATGCCATAACAACCGAAGCCATTTTCTGCTGCATCATCTCGCTTGCCATTTCCAAAATGGCATTCAACAACCCTTCCTTATTTCCGAAATGACGGAAGATCAATCCCTCACTCACACCAGCGGCCTTTGCTACCTTACTGGTAGAAGTGGCCGCATAACCCTGCGTTGCAAAAAGCTGCAAAGCGGCTTTCAGGATATTCTCTTGCTTCTCTGTCATTTTAGTGAGTAATCACTTACAAAGGTACGGACAGTTTTTAAACCCACAAGTTTATCTGAAGAAATAACTGTTACGAAACTACTTTTGCTGATAGAGTAGGTTTTCCAACGATTTCAAATCACTTTCGAAGACAGACTTTTCTTGCTCATCATACCGAAAGTAGGTTGACCAATTTCCATCAGTTAGCAATGTAATCAGGTACTTGCCGTTATCCTTTTTAGCGTTGAACGAAGAAATGGAACTAATCTTTACTGACTGGACAATCTCACCAAGAGTTGGGTGTTCAAATTCAGTTTTAGTAAGCCAAGAGTTATATACGATTCGAAATTTACTCATCTCTTTTCACTTAATAAACTTAAAAGACTTCCCTTGGTAACGCTCCAACTTAACCAACTCGTGGAAGTTACTGAGCATTTTGAAGGGACTTTCTTCAATCACCGAATTGGCAACCCAAGCTGGGATGCTTCCGCCAGCATCGCCCAAATAATAATAGTCGAGTTGGGTGCGGCCATCATCCAAACGCTTGAATTTCCAAGTACCAGCACCTCTGTTCAATCGCACAAAACCATCTTGTTCTGGATACTCACCAGGAACCATCTTCGCTTCAATGATGACCATTTCATCGGCAGCATTGTATGAATAGTTCAAGCCAAAAGCACCATCACGATCTGTAACGGGCCACGGTGCTTTCAACTGCAAATAGTGTATCTGCGAATTCTCGTCCTGCTTCACTTTCTCCACCTTTTTGCAATCGGGAAACAGCTCATCCA
>CAYWET010000029.1:0-20860 GCA_964457245.1 uncultured Chryseobacterium sp.
GATTTGTGTTTGAAGTTCCTGCCACCACCGAAACTGTTCGCGCTACTCCAAAGCCTATAAAAGAAATGGGGCGTTTTAATCACGAAGCCGTGTCATACGATCCTGTTGGAGGCATATTGTACATGACTGAAGACCGCCACGATGGACTATTGTATCGTTTCATTCCGAATGAAAAGGATAACATGCATTCTGGCGGTAAACTTCAGGCTTTGGCCGTAAAAGGTGAGCCTAAAATGGACACAAGAAACTGGCCTGAAACCATAGGGCCAGATATTCAGCCAAATGTGCCTTTGAAGTTGGAATGGATTGACCTCGATAATGTAGAAGCCCCAGAAGATGACCTTAGAGTACGAGGACATGAGAAAGGTGCAGCTCTTTTTGCCCGTGGCGAAGGAATGTGGTACGACAATGGCGAGATCTATTTTGCCTGTACAAGTGGTGGCGACCTAAGAAAAGGTCAGGTTTTTAAACTGACACCAAATGCAGATGGCGGTGTTTTGGAGCTCTTTATAGAGCCAAACAACGTTGACATTATGAAGTACTGCGACAACCTAACGGTTGCTCCTTGGGGAGATGTCATGCTGTGCGAAGATGATACAGACGCGTACATTCGCGGTGTGAACCCTGAAGGAAAGATCTTCACGTTTGCTCACAGCGTGAAACATGAATCTGAGTTGACAGGAATCTGTTTCTCACCAAGCGGAAAGACCATGTTTGTGAACATACAACATGCGGGTTTGACCTTGGCCGTTACTGGCCCTTGGAAAACACAGGCGTAAGTACATGAATCGGACTATAGCCGTCCTGATTCTTTTCCTTTTCTCGCTCAACTCTAGCGGACAGTTCATTACACATGGCCCAGCCATCGGTGCAGTTACGGATCATTCGGCAAGAATGTATTTGCGAACTATTGTTCCGAACGCGAAAATCGTGTTGGAGCTGCAAGAAGACTCGCCTTTCTCAACTTCGTTTGAGGTGTCTGGGTTTCCATCGATTGAAAACGATAGTTCAGTTGTGCTTGACATTCCCGAACTGAAAGGGAACACGCGCTACAACTACCGAATTTTTGTCAACGAAAAACTCGATACCATTAATGGTTCTTTCCGCACATTTCCAGCGGTTGGCCAGAAGGGTGATTTCACTTTTGTAACGGGCTCATGTCAAGAAACAGAAAACATGAAGGTGTTCGATGTAATGCCGCTGCACGAACCATACTTCCTGATGCACACAGGCGATTATACTTATCCCGATTATCAGATTGCGCCCGATTATTCGAGCACTTGGGAGGGCATGGCACTCAGCTACCGCAAACGATATGACGAGAAGGAAATGAAATACATGCTGCGTTCCATACCAATCGATTACGTGTATGATGACAACGATTATGTTGGTGGAAGTGGTGGCCGGTACTGCAAAAACGATTGGCACGCTCACAAGGAAAACGGGAGAGTCGTCAACGAGATGGTGGCGCCAGAATTTCCGGCATTTTGGAGAAGAAACACCATCAAAGGTTATGACGAACTGTTTCCGCACTATCCGTTAGAAGATACGAGCGAGGGCATCTACCACTCTTTCAAATTTGGGAATGCCGAGTTCTTTGTAATTGACCGTAATAGCGCTAAAGATCGTCCCAACATGGACGGCTTTGTCTGGAACGAAAAAAAGAAGAAATGGCGCTGGGATCCGCCAGAAGGTTACGCCCTATTTGGCAAAAAACAGATGGATTGGTTAAAGGAAAGCATCAAAGCTTCTGATGCTGACTGGAAGTTCATAGTAAGCGGTGTTCCGCTAAATGGAGCATGTGAGAAATTGATCCATGCAGGAGTAAAAATCCAGAATATGAGCATGAAGGGTTTCTATGGTTTTCACATGGCTTGGGGTTTCAGTCAGTACTGGGCTGGGTTCCCCGAAGAGCGGAATGATTTCATTCAGTTCTTGGAAGGTAATGACATCAAAGATGTGATCGTGATCAGTGGAGACACGCATCACAACGTTATGGATGATGGCAAGAATGCAGGATTACCAGAGCTTAACGCGAGCGGACTGAGTGTAACAGGAACAGAACTGGCTTACTACCTTAAACTTATCGGAACCTTTACATTCCAATACCGCATGAAGAAAATCTGGAACCAAGGCGGTAATGGACTTGGCAACAAGAATCTCAAAAACGCCTTCGGGAAGGTCAGAATCGTTTCAGACGACTACGTTGAACTGAGCATCATTGACGAAGACAACGAAGTGGTCAGCAGTTTCCGCGTTCCCCACTCTTCTAAAAATTAAACCTCAGTTGTAAGGTGTAATTACGAATGGGTTCTGCCTTACTAGGCCTCAAAGCATACATTTTGTTGCCCACGTTCTTTACGATAAACGTAGCCTTAAGGAATTTTGCTAGTTGATAGGATGCTCTCACATCAAATATTAAATCTCCCTTCTGATGTCTTGAAGCGTAGGATTCGAAAGGAGGCAACCCGCTTCCATCATTGCTCGAAATAAGGTTCACTGCATCAACCGCCACCCCTGGATAGTATTCTGGGAAGCTACCATAGAATACTGACATTCCAATTCCAAATCTCTTGTAGTCCAACTGAAGGTCGCCAGTGACCTGATGTCTGCTTCTAAACTGAAGAAGACGTTGGGAGGCATATTCATCAGTTCGCCTGCCCATGAACTCGAAGAACTCTGATAAGTATTGGCCAGCACCAATGCTTTTGGCCGAGTCAAGGTTCATGGGATAATTATAGGTGTATCCTAACAAAATATTTACTCCCACCGGGCCAATCTGACCTTTACTCACCAACGTGGCCTCCAGACCACATATCAGCGCATCCGAAACATTTTGCGGGTGCATCCCAACTACAAAACTATCTAACGGGCCTACAAACAATGAATCATACGGCTCAAAGCCATTTAAAATCAAATTATACTCCACATAGTTCTTATACTGTTGATAGAAAAAGGTGAGGTCGGCATAGGCAAACCACTTATCGAATTTGAACACTTGTTTCGCCCCTATCTCAGCTCCCATTCCCTTCTCAGATTCCAATGTGGGGTTGGGAATCACGGTAACTGCATCGTTCAGATTGTCATCTAAATAAAGTTCGGCCACAGTTGGCAACCTATAAGATTGTCCGAAAGAGGCGCGCAGAAAGGTCGCTTTTCCTAAACGGTAGTTCAACCCAGCTCGAAACACTGGAAGACCTGTTTCCAAAAAAGCACTTACGCCCAATATCTCATACCTTAACCCAGCAACTGCCGACAGTCTATCGGTTTTAAACTCTCCTTGAGCGTATATCGCTCCAGAATATGTAATACGCGATTCGGGATAAAGATTGCTTACCGAAAACCCCAGATTTGTTGGCAAGCCGGTCGTAAGAACCCACTTTTTTCCCCAACGTTTCTGATATTGATAATTGACCGTTACTTGATTTGAAATGGCCTGTTTGGTGGTTGAGTTTGGTCCAGGAATACGTGTAATAAGCATGTAACGACTCTCAATCATGTGCTTGTTCCCACGTTCATCCAAGGAGTTGAAATGAGGATCCAGATTGAAGCGGACATATTGATCATGGCTGGGTTGGAACGACTCCAGAGCATGATCGTTCGGGTTAACCGCAAGAAAAAACCTACCGCTTTTCTCCGCAGTGAAATTTGCGTTAAATCCGTAGGTCATTCCCTTCTTACTCTTTGGATGAAACCTTGTTTTGAACAAAAGTCCTCCCCTTAACTCATCGGCATTCTCTAAGTAACTTCTATGATTGATAAAGTTACCTCCAACAATAACATCGGTTCCCTTTACCTTACGGGCATGATTGAATGACATACCCATATTAGTCCTGGTATCATTGGTACTCCACCACCTAAGCGAGTCGGTAGGTTCTGGGGGATTATCGTAAACAGTTAAGAATGTGGTGAAGCTGGTTTTAGGTGTTGCCTCCTTGGGCCAGGCCGTCCTGACATTAACAACGCCATTTAATGCTGAAGAGCCATACACCACACTCGAAGAACCCTTGATCACTTCTATTTGCTCTATACTTTCCATTGGGACTCCACGCATCTGCCCTTCTCCTAGATCTGCGCTCATAAAAGAAACACCATCAACCATAACCGCTGTTCTTGACCCGACACCGTAGCTGTAACTGCTACCACCTCTAATGCTGATTTGATTATCTTGAACCAACACACCAGGTGTTTTTCTCACAGCCTCCGTCAATTCAGTAGAGTTGTTGTTTTTGATAAGTTCCTTACCTAAAACTTCCATAGAAACCGTCTCCTCAGCAATACTCTTTTCATACTGGCTAGCCGATACAACCACAATGTCCAACTGTTCCGACATCATTCCTAACTTGACATTCTTGATAACAGGCGCACCGGAACTAAGGTCAATTTCCTTGACCTTGGCTTCATAACCGATAAATGAGTACTTGACCTTGTGTAGTTTTTTTGCAAGCTTCAACACGTACTTTCCGTCTAGGTCAGTGGTAACACCTTTGCCTTCTTCGGTTACTACGCTAGCACCAACCAAAGGCTCTCCGGTTTCAGCATCTGTTATAACTCCGCTTAAAGACACATCCTGCGCAAGGACAATAGTGGATGAGAAAAGCAGCATCACAAGGCAACGTAGAAATGTATTCATGCGGGTAGGTTGGTGAGAATGCCGCTAAAAATAGGAAAGATGACCATCTTTGAACGCAAGCTCATGGCCAACAGAAGACACTTAACAAAAATGTATTCTTTGCTGATCTGTTTTGGCCTATCTGTTCTTACATGGGCTGGAGTTGGTGCACAGCCTTTACCAACTGGTGAAGAAACCACTGCAGCCGAGGCGAAGAGTTTTTCAATCGCTGTTCCTAGTCAGGAATCGCTGAATGCCGGGCATCTGCAAGGCGTACAGCTTTCTAACGGAACATTGATGGTTTCTGGCAGCTCGAAGGACTTTGGATATCTGGCCATTTTCCAGCTCATTGGTGGGGATTTTCGATTTCTCGGAATCAAGAAACTAGCCGCTGCTCCATATAACCACGCGGGTGGTTTTCAAGTAGCTGCAAATTGGTTGGCAGTTGGCGTTGAAGATCCTGTAGGGAAACGAAGCTCCAAGATTCAGTTGATTGACATTTCGAGTTTTGAGAAACTCTCAGGACCGCCCGTTTATACACTCCAGCGTAAGGGAGAATACAAACGCAGCACCGCTGGAGCTGTGGCCTTGCTGAAACGCGATGGACATTTTCTGTTGGCCGTTGGTTCGTGGGATAGTACTGTGATAGATTTCTACACTTCAAACCACACTGACCCGTATGCCGAAGGTTTCAAGTTTGAACCTTGGACAAGCTGGGATAGCCGCGAAGCGAAACGTAATGATTGGACTGATCGTGATTACAACGACTATCAGAGTCTTCAATTAACGGAAGATTCATTGGGAGTTTACATCACAGGGTTTGCACGAAACAAAGGCAAAAACATCGCTGATGTTTTCAAGCTAAAAACCGATGCCGACCCGTACACACTTGTTCAGAAAGTGGGAACTTATTCGGTACAATGCCGTGGCGATGTGACTTTCAGAAACTCGGGTGGTTTTACCAACTACAATGGAACTCCATCAGTCATTGCCGTTGGCCATGATCTATCGCCCAAAACCAACATTCAGGTATTTCCCATCAAGGAGTAATAACATTTTTGTTGGCCTGCATTATGGGCAAACAAGATTTCCCTCAACTCCACCAACCACAAACTCTCCACATTGAATGGGCGGGTCCGCAGTTCCATAATGGATATATGTAACGGAATAGGTTCCTGGTTCAGTCACCTCCATATGAAAGCAGGGGTAGCTAACACAACTTCCGTAGGGTTGCCCGTCTTTAGTCCATCCAGATGGTTCCCATAACTCATTGGGATCATATCCACAATTTAAAGCCTCGAGTTCCTGTCCTTCAGGGGCACTCAACCAACACGACCAAACTCCTGTTTGAAGCGGCCATTGAATTGATGCTGAAGTCGCGCAACCATTTCCATCAACAACGGCCACGGTATAAACGTCCTGCTCCGTGACTGTAATCGCGTGGTATGTGTTTTCAGTTGAAACCGTTCCATCAGACCATGAGAAAGTGTACGGTCCACCAGTGCCTCCTGTGGCAATTGCTACAAGCTCATTTCCATTATCTATTCCCAAATTAATGGTTGGAGAAGCGTTCTGACAGGGGTTTGAAAGCGGGTCAAGTGATGGTTCGGGGTCTGGTGTTGGGTTATTTACTGGAGTGCCGTTAGGATAGGGTGTCGATTGCGGTTCCTGCTCAGCGCTATGTGCATTACTTATTGCCGTTACTGCAATTCCCACTGCCACAGCAGTTAAAACCAATTTTACACCTACCGCAGCCATGCCTGCCGCAACAACACCCGCTGCCGTTCCTGCAAGGCCAGAGCCTCCAATTGCCCCAACTGCTACGGCAATTTCAGCAACGCCAATTCCAACTCCAATACCAGCCAACAGGTCGGCAAAACCGTTGCCATTGATCTCAGCATATCTGGCTTGGAACAGTGGGTTCTCCGTGAGAGTTCCATTGGAATCTGCGAACTCCCCAGAATAGATGAGTTCGCTACTTCCTGTGCCCCAATTCACATTATAAAAACTCAACACCATGCTGGTATCTCCAGCAGGGAAATCAAAAGTGACCATGGTTTCCAACCGCACTCCGTTCACTTCAAAAATCGCTTTGTCGAAGTTGTCTGTTACTGGGTCAATTATGAAGTTGAGCACAGTATCATTTCCTGCGGTCTGAACCCTTACGGTGTTTACTTGATCTGGAATTCCCGCCTGATCATAGCTTCCATAAAAGTCAACTATATCGCCAGTCTGAGGGTCTGTATAACGAGCCTGCAAAGCATCGGCTGATTCATTTGATGAGCCACTCTGATTACTGAAAACCGTGAAATTGGAATTGGTCTGATTCTGTGGCGAATCTGGTGTTTCACTTTTATCACAACCAAAAACTCCACAAACAAAAATCACGGAAAGTAGAGTTCTGAGTAAGACAGAATAAGAAGACGCATATATCATCGGCTCAATTTATTTTAAGCAAAGTACAAATTCAGGGACAACTGTCCTGCTGCTAATCCCTCCCAATAATTTCTACATTCGGTGTTATGAAAATGCTTAGCCCATATAGTCCGCTTCTTACCCTAACAGTTGAAACTATTGATGAAGTCAAACCAGAAGCATTGTTGGCACGTTTTCATCCGATAATGAAAGAGTTGGGGTTCGGGTATTTCCACAAACAAGAAGATTGGCTTTATTCTGCCAGCAAGCCGGGGGAGAGTATTTTCCGTGCTTCGGATAATGTTTTTGCCGAATTGAAAGGGGGTCAGCTTTTGATAAACATTGAAGGTGAATCTGTATTTGGGCTGAAAACCGTTGAGCTGCTGTTACGCAGCATCAAAAACAAGTATGAGACTTCGATTTCATGTAGAGCGCACATAGATGGTCCAGATTACCAGAACGCGCTGCTGAGTAATTTGGTGTTCACGGGCCTACCTATTGTTTCAGGATCTCTAATCGCTATAATTCTGGCAAAAATCTTTTTCGACTATGATGTATCAGACCAACCATTCCTTGTGGTTTACATCATTATTGGAACCGTGGCCACGAAAACACGGTTTTGGATAACTCAGAGAAAAAAGAATCGACCCGTTTGGCTTGGTTCTTTAATACTATTCAGCATACCATTGGCCGTCCTTGCTGGATTAGCCGTTTTTGTTGGCCTGCTTAGCTTGGGCGGTTCTTAGAGGCTGTTTAATAAGCTCAGCAACCAGTTATCTCCTTTTGACGCTTCCAACTTCTTGATGCGCATTTTGGTGATATCAAGCTCTAATTGAAGCTCAACCTTGTTGCGCACTTCCCAAAGGGTTTCTTGGTCCGTTTTTCCCTCGTATTCCTTGGTGGAAATTCGACTTCCGAAAGCGTAAAATTGCTTTTCTGGTCGAGGAATTAGCGTTGGACCGATTCCTCGCGCAAGAGGGAAAACCGTTTCGCCATCTTTCAGATACTTCTCCGCAATGCCCTTTTCACGAAGCCAATCTCCAAACTTGCTGTCCATGATCTCGTCTCCGTCCATCACAATATCGTAAGCGTCTTCTTGCCCAACCTGAGCCACCGTGACAATATCATAACCGTGCTCAATGGCCATTCGTGCAAAGCCGGTTCTCTTTTTCCAAGTGAGTTTGTACTTCTCTCCTTTGCGTTTGCACGTTTCTCTACCTCCACCAGGATAAACCATGATATGCTGTCCATCATCCATCATGGCAGAACAATTCTCGCGGGTGCCTCTCACAAAGCCGATCTTTGGAGCTAAATCACGCCAACCTGGTGTCATGTAATGAAGGTTATCTACCAGCGAACGTAGGAAAATGTCCTTTTCCAAGTACAGCTGAGCTGCCCAAAGTGTTCCATCCAACGCACCCAAAACCGAGTGATTGGTGACGTACATGGCAGGCTTGTCGTTACTCACGTTTTCCATGCCGTAGAATTCTGGCCGGAAATAGGCGCGCCCCAAAGCCGTCATGCGTTCAACAAATTCTTTGGATGGCGGTGTAAAGTTTGGGGTGTATTCTCCAAGTTGGGGGTCTAGGGATTCGCTCATGGCGCAAAGATAAGGCCCGCAAGGTGTTGGTTAATACGTAACTGTTACCGTTGCGGTATCAAATGCTTACACCTATGCTTCAAAAATGAATATCACAGACCTGTTAAGGAGAACTTTCCTGTGATGTCGGATTCTGCAACACCTGAAACGCGGAATACATAAACGCCAGCCCGCCAACCATTGGTTTGTATGATAAAATCGTTTCCGATTCTCGAATCTTTGTACATCAACTTTCCCGAAACATCAAAAACCTGTAAGGTTGCTTTGCGGCTTTGATCGTTGCTGAAAAGGATGCGATAAGCGTTCGTTTCAACGTCCGAAAAGAGCAAGTAGCCATTTGAGTTGAAATCTTCAAAAAACGCGGTTACCGTATCAGAAAACCCTTGAAACCCCAACTCCAAACGGTAATGGTTGTAGGCATTTGAAACCGGAACCGTATCGAAATACGTGTAGGTCTCGTCTTCGGTGAAGTTCCCGCAAATGCCCGGAATGTGACTTATCTGTTCGAACTCGAACGAGTCATCCGCTCGATACATTTTTGTTCCATCGCAGGTGTTTCCTCCTTTTATCACCCACTTCAGGTTTACACCATTTGGTTGCTTAATGGCGCTGAACGACCTCAGAATCGGATGCGGACCTTGCGTAAACCCGAAAAATGGGAAAAGAACTAATAGGAAAATCGTACCGTATCGCATCATCGAAATCGAACACCAAAATAACCACTACGCAAACCAGATGTTGTAGCGCGGCTTACATTTTACAGCCAATTCCTACGTTTGCAGCCCATGCGCAAAGACATTCATATACCAAAGGTGGAAGACGTTTCGATGGCCGTAGTGCGTGAAACAGAAGGTGCTGATGCCGAGTGGGGCGTGTATCTCCTCAATCAGAAAGATGTTGAATTGAAGAACATCATTGTAGCTTCAAAGGGTTATGGAACGATTAACGATCAGGAGATCAAAACCTCCACTTTGCGTCATTTTTTCGATAATCTGGATGCAAAATCCTTTACGAAGGTGGAAAAGATCATGCCCGATGTGTTCGGCCTCAATAACGAATACATGCTCACGTTCTACATCGATCAGATGATATACGACCGCAAATACATTTTTGTGCCCGATAGCATTGTGGAAGAAAACCTGATTCAGATACCTTTGATAGACAAGCCTGGAATCCTCATTAAATAATCATGCTCAACAACCTCGACCTCACTAAGATTCTGTTTCTCGATATCGAGACGGTGCCGCAGGTGGGTTCGTATGAGCAAATGGATGAGGAAACCGCCAAGCTTTGGGACGATAAGGCCAATAAGCTATCGCGAAATGAACAGACTGGCGAAGAAATGTTTCAGCGAGCTGGAATTTATGCTGAATTCGGCAAGATCATCTGCATTTCGGTGGGTTATTTTGTGCTTCGCGAGGGCGGAAAACGCGAATTCAGAATGCGCTCTTTCTATGGCGATGATGAGAAACTCTTGCTTCGCGAATTTGCCGATATCTTGAACAATCATTTCAGTTCGCCAACGCAATTACTGTGTGCACACAACGGTAAGGAATTCGATTTTCCTTACATCGCAAGACGAATGGTCATCAATCGAATTCCAATTCCAAGCATCTTGAATTCTGTTGGTAAGAAACCCTGGGAAGTGCAGCACATTGACACCATGGAGCTATGGAAATTCGGTGATTGGAAAAGCTTCACTTCGCTCAAGCTGCTCGCGCACATTCTGGACATTCCAACACCCAAAACGGATATTGATGGAAGCGATGTGGCACGGGTTTATTATGAGGAGAACGACCTTGACCGAATTGAGCGATATTGCAAACGCGATACGCTGGCGGTTGCGCAGTTGCTGTTGCGTTTCCGTGGCGAAGACATTCTAACCGATGACCAAGTGGTAGAAGCATGAAAAAGTTGGTTTACATCCTTGTTGCCGTTGTGTTGGTTTCCTGTAGTGAGCAGAAAAGCGCAGTTACGGATGTGATTGGAACGGGACATTTCCGTGGAAATGAAATTGGTGATAAGCGTGAGAAGTTGGAAAAGCAGGTTGCCGCAGACAACATCGTTAACCGAACAGAAGCATCCATCAATTGCGAACTGACAGTTGATGAAATCGAAATCCTAGCACGATACGATTTCGACCAAGAAGCACTCTACTCCATCCAGGCCGACATGTTCTTTCCTGATTCTTCTGCTCTGAATTCCTTCCAAGAGGAACTCATCAAACACTACAACACCAAGTACGGAGAAGTGAATATGGATGGCGGTTTTCTGGTGTGGCAGGAAGAAGGAAAAGTGGAGTTCACTTTGGCCGATGAGAGCATTGAATTCGGACAGCCGAAACTCTCCCTCACAATCTATAATTTTGACTACTGATCAATCGAGCACATGGCTGACAACAAATTATTGGAGATTAAGAACCTCGTAACTGAGTTTCGAACGGATGGAGAAGTAGTGAAAGCGGTGAATGATGTGAGTTTCACATTGAACCGCGGAGAGACCATTGGAATTGTGGGCGAATCGGGTTCTGGAAAGTCGGTTACCTCACTTTCTGTGATGCGATTGATCCCGAATCCTCCAGGAACCATTGCGGGTGGCGAGATCCTGTTCCATCAGAAAGATGGTTCTTCGAAAGACCTTACCAAGATCAGCGAGAAGGAAATGCGTGCCATTCGCGGGAATGACATTGCGATGATCTTCCAGGAGCCAATGACCTCGCTGAACCCTGTTTTCACTTGCGGTGATCAGGTAATGGAAGCGATTCTACTGCATCAGAAAGTCAGCAAGAAAGAGGCAAAAGCAAGAACTATTGAGCTTTTCAAGGAAGTGCAGTTACCACGACCAGAAGCCATTTTTGATCAGTATCCGCACCAAATTTCTGGTGGACAGAAGCAACGCGTTATGATTGCGATGGCCATGAGCTGTAATCCGAGTATCCTGATTGCAGATGAGCCAACTACTGCGTTGGACGTAACCGTTCAGCAGACCATTCTCGACCTGATGCTGAAACTTCAGCGTGAGCACGATATGGGAATCATGTTCATTACACATGACCTTGGTGTTATTGCTGAGCTGGCAGATAAAGTTGTGGTGATGTACAAAGGCAAGATCGTGGAGCAAGGGCCTGTTTTGGACATTTTCTCCAATCCTCAGCATCCGTACACAAAAGGATTGTTGGCATGCCGTCCACCATTGGATGTTCGTTTGAAACGTTTGCCGATTGTTTCTGACTTCATGAAGGTCGATGACCAAGGAAATATCGAAGAGATTGAGCAGAGCGTTACGGAAGCTACCGAGAAGGAAATCCAAACAGAAGCGGAACGTACGAAAGACCACGAGGAGATGTACGCCAAAGAGCCTGTGCTCAAAATAAAAAACTTGAAAACCTACTTCCCGCTCAAGAAGAATTTCTTCGGAAAAGTGACCGAAGAAGTAAAAGCCGTTGACGATGTAACTTTCGATGTTTACCCAGGAGAAACGCTTGGACTTGTAGGCGAATCAGGTTGCGGAAAAACCACGTTAGGAAGAACGGTTCTTCGTTTGGTTGACCCAACAGATGGCGAGGTCATATTCAAAGGAAAGCCGCTGCATTCCATGTCCACGGATGAACTTCGTGAGGTTCGAAAAGACATTCAGATCATCTTCCAGGATCCATACTCATCGCTTAACCCAAGAATTACCGTTGGTGAAGCCATTATGGAACCAATGAAGGTTCACAAGCTTTACGCCAACGACAAAGAGCGCAAGGAAAAGGTGATGGAGTTGTTGGAGCGTGTTGGTTTGATGGGCGTTCACTATTACCGTTATCCGCATGAGTTTTCTGGCGGTCAAAGACAGCGAATCTGTATTGCACGAGCATTGGCTTTGCGTCCTCAATTCATTATCTGTGATGAGTCGGTTTCTGCGTTGGATGTTTCTGTTCAGGCGCAAGTATTGAACCTTCTCAATGAGTTGAAACGCGACTTCGATTTCACTTACATTTTCATTTCGCACGACCTTTCTGTTGTGAAGTTCATGAGCGACCGCATGGTAGTTATGAATAAAGGTGTTGTGGAAGAAATGGGCGATGCCGATCAAATCTATTCTAACCCTCAAACGGAGTACACCAAAAAGCTGATTGCTGCCATCCCGAAAGGACGGCTGGAAGACATCCAAGAATCCATCAAGGAGAAGGAAAATTGGCGTGCTAGCGCTTCGGCAAACTGAGTTATCAATTTTTAACGTTCAATCGTTAACATTTCTGCAACATAGGCGTTAGTAGATCAGAATGCCGCACATACTTTTGCGCGCAAATTCCGTTTTAGTATCATGAGAAATTACATCATATTCGGCCTTACGGCCATTCTTTTTACATCCTGCGTTACTACCAAGAAACACAATGCGCTTAGCGATGAATACGTTGGATTGAAAAACATCCACGAGAAGAACCTTTCTGATCTATCACGTGCTCAGCGGGAGCTAGTTTCATTGAAGAAACAAGCAGAACGAGACAGCATTGAGCTGGCGCGTTTGCGTGCTCAGAACGACAAGTTGATCGGCAACATGGGCGAGATGGCCACACTTTCCAAAAAGGAAGCCGAGAACTTGGAAAAATCTTTGGAGAAGATCAACGAAAAAGACAAGCAAATCAAGAGTTTGCAAGACGCTATTGACCGCAAAGACTCTGTGACATTTGCACTGGTTACCAGCATCAAAGGTGCCATTGGCGATCTTGACGATGAAGACATCCAGATTCAAGTGGATAAAGGAGCGGTTTTCGTTTCAATCTCCGACAAGTTCCTATTTAAAAGTGGAAGCTACCGCTTGAACAGCAGCGCCATGACAGTTATTTCCAAAGTGGCGAAAATCTTAGAGGCTAAGCCAGATTTCGAGGTAATGGTTGAAGGTCACACCGACAATGTTTCTTATCGCAAAGGCGAACTGGAAGACAACTGGGACCTGAGTACGAAACGCGCAACTTCTATTGTTCGCGTACTTCAAACTGACTTTAATATTGACCCAGCGCGGATGACGGCTGCCGGACGAGCAGAATATGTTCCTGTAACAGAAAATGAAACGCCAGAAGGTCGCGCCAAGAACCGAAGAACACGAATCATCATCCTTCCAAAATTGGATCAGTTTTACGGTATGATCGAAGAAGGTTTGAAGGAAGCCGAGGAATAACCCTCAGAGTTTCACAAACCGTTCAACTGAAGTGTTTTTCCCTGCATCAATTCGCATAAGGTAAAATCCACTTTTCAATTCTGAGATGTTTATCTGTTGGGTGAATTTGGATGTAATTCCAACACTTTCAGACCAGTAAACCTTTCCTGTCATATCCATTATTGACAAGGACACTGGTGCGCTGTAGCCAAGTTCGCCCTTAACGGAAACCGCATCATGCCCTACATTGCTTATCGTGGTTTCCACCTTGTTCAACTCTTCGATTGACGTAAGCGTACCAACGTTGAGCAGAACGGTAGTTGTGGTGTCAAAGCACATGTTAGTGCAGGTTAGCGAAACCTCGTAATCGCCTGGTTGCGCATAAGTATGCAATGGGTTTACGTCCGTGCTCACGGTGCCATCGCCAAATTCCCACAGGTAAGAATCGGCCTGCTGTGACATGTTCTGAAACTGATATTCGTAACCGCCCTGTGGCTGCGCTACAAACTGCGCCAACTGAAACCATGTGTTCCCGCAAAAGCTTTCGGATTCTATGAAAACACCAGAGTCCCAAGCACCATCACCTGCATCCGCAATCGCTATAACAAAATGATATGTTTCGCCTGGTATTACCGGATGTTCGAGGTGCATAACTGTTGTGAAAGCATCGTACTGCACATACGGTCCATAAGTATTATCCACGTAGTATTGGCAATTAGTGCATGGTCCGGTAGCTGGTTCTGTTCCACTGTATCCGTTGTTTACATTATCTATTGCTATTGGAACAGTTGTATTTGGGATCCAAGCGATGTTCTCAGCACCATCAGTATATGGACCAGAAATTCCAGGACCAGAAATAAAAAATCCAAAAGCATCATTGAATCCAGCATTAACATATTCGGGATATTCTTCCGAGCCAAAGACAAAATCCGAAGCAAATAAGGTATCAGCCAATGGAACAAAATCAAACTCAATCCATGCGGCATCATAGGTGTTAAACCCTGCTAGTCCGGTAAGATCCGCATAGCCCGACATATTGTTGTTTAACCCCATGGCATCAGAGCTGTCCGGTCCTAAAGCCAGATTAGCACTTCCTGTTGTTAGCAGAGCACCGCTGTTCATTCCAATCGCATTTACACTATCCGCAAAGACCCCAAATGCGTGTGGTGTTCCATGCACTTCAAAATTCGAGACCTGAACACACCCTCCAATTATTAGCGAATCCAGCATCGAAAGTAGGTTTGCGTCTAATTCCGTTACATGGAAACCGGTAGGGTTAGCGGCAGCCCTCGATGATGGGCTGTCTGATACGCGGTGCTGACCAAAAGTCACCAAGTAAGATATTGCTATTGAAAAAGTGAATAGATATTTCATGACAAAGCATTTGACCTTAAGACGCAAAGCAAGAACAAATAGTTACAAGCAGCGTTGGCTTGAAATGCCCACCTTTGCGGCCTCAATTCAATGACCAGACGACTTTCCTACCTGCTAGCATTTGTGAAGTTCACCCACATCATGGATTTCATGATTATGATGCCGCTTGGGCCGCAATTGGAACGTATCTGGGATATTTCTGCTCAGGAATTCGGGTTATTGGTTGCTGCTTACACATTCAGCGCGGGAATTGTCGGGTTGCTCGGTTCATTCTTCATGGACCGCTTTGACCGAAAACATTCGTTGCTTTTCCTCTACACGGGTTTTCTCATCGGAACATTTGCTTGTGCAATTTCCAATTCTTACGAAATGCTTCTGTTTGCGCGCTGCGGAACCGGAGCTTTTGGTGGTTTGCTTGGGGCTACGGTGCTTTCGATTGTTGGTGATCTAACACCGTTGGAGAAACGCTCAGAAACCATGGGAATCATAATGGCGGCTTTTTCTGCTGCTTCAGTTTTCGGGGTTCCATTTGGGCTTTTTATTGCCAATCAATTCGGTTGGCAAGCGCCATTTTTGTTTTTAGGTGTTGTCGGCATTCCCGTGTTGGTTTCAAGTTTGATGATGATGCCAAATGTCAGTGGGCATTTATCCAAATCCGAGCATGGCCCTGGCAGACTGTTCCTAGAAATGATCGGTAAACCGAATGCGGTAACCGCTCACGGATTCATAATCCTGCTGATGCTTGGGCAGTTCAGCGTGATCACATTCATAGCGCCTTACATGGTTTCCAATGTCGGTTTCACCGAAGGGCAGCTCGCATACATTTATCTGGTTGGTGGATTCGTTACGTTCTTCTCATCTCCATGGTTTGGCAAACTTGCCGACCGTTACGGTCAGTACAAGTTTTTCACCGTGGTAACGCTGCTTTCCTTGATTCCACTTTGGGTAATCACGAACCTACCGAGGATGAATCTCTATGCCGTAATCGTCATTACAAGTTTCATGTTCATTCTCATTTCTGGAAGAATCATTCCGGCCATGACCATGATCACATCCAGCGTGCGCCCTGAAAGACGTGGTGGGTTTATGAGCGTAAACGCGTCCATCCAACAATTGGGTTCAGGAATTGCCAGCTATGTGGCAGGTTTGATCGTAGTTAAAACTGCTTCTGGCGAATACCAAGATTATGACCTTGTCGGTTACTTGGCCATTGGTGCTTCGATAATTGCACTGTTAGTGGCCAGCAGATTGCGCGCAGTTTCTTAAGCGTATCGCTCGTCAATCGAAAACTTTTCTGGATGCTTTGGCGCAATGTCCTTGTAAAACGCCATTATTTTTCTGAGGTCAGCATCCATATCTCCCGAAGGATGAATAATTGGCCCAACACCCGCGTGTTTACGCTTGTAATCTAAGTAACCAAGGGCAATTGGAACTCCAGCGCCAACCGCAACATGGTAAAAGCCCATTTTCCATTCGGTTCTGAGCGAGCGCGTTCCTTCTGGTGTTACCATCATTGCCAGTGTTTGATGCTCATCAAATAGCTCGATCATCGCTTCCGTCATACTCTTGCGTGGCTGACCGGGCTCTTTCGGACTACGGTCAATTCCCAAGCCACCCATCTTTTTCACCAACCATCCAAACGGTGGCTTAAGCCATTCTTTTTTAATGGTAAACCGAAGCGGAATTCCCATCAGATAGAATGCTGCGCGTGCGTAAACCAGGTCCCAATTACTGGTGTGTGGCGATGCGATAATTACGCAACGTTGAACTTCAGCAGGAATGCTTTCATTGTCGTCCTTGGTCCAGCCGCTGAGAAAGAAAATGAGTTTAGAAATGATTGTTCCCATGCGGCCAAATGTAAGAACCGCAGTAGATCATAAGTTGCCCGTTTTAGTCTGCCTTAGTAACGCATAACACTAATAGGCGATGCATCGGAATGCTTCTGGTTCATTATCTGAACCATGTAATAACCCTCAGCCACATTTACCATGTTTATGACATAGGGTGTTTGCGGGTATTGCTTTTGGAAAACCAATCTCCCCGAGGGATCTATTATACGTATCTCTGATTCCGTTTCCGCGAATTTGCCGGTTTCAATGGCAAATATTCCGTTGTTAGGGTTTGGATAGAGAACAAACGATTCATTAACTCCAACGTTTGGTTCTGTGGTTACAAGACAAGGACTTTCGTTTCCATTACAAATATTGATTTCGGTAGAGTCTTCATTTAGGCAGAAATCCAAATCACAGTAGGTTTCGTTTCCAACGTTGGCCAATATTTCATAGGTGTTCACCACAGGAATTCCTGGAATACTGACGTACAAGGTATAGGTGGTGTCGCTGTTGGGAACAAAGTCAAATTCATAAGTACCGTCATTCCCAGTGATTTGGCGTCCAGAAGCTTGCCCAGGAGGAGTTTTCTCAACCACCACATCAATTAACGGAATTGGGTCTTCTGCTTGCATTTTTCCAGTGTACGAGTACCAAACGGTTCCTCCCAGCGTGTTGGTGCCATTAAAAGTCATTGGCTCAACCAAAGAAATATCTTTGGTCAGATCCATCCCACAAACATTGTCAAGCACATCTGCTACCGCCCAAGTGTGTGCATTTGGGTTTCCCGAATAAAACCCTGCCGCTACATTATGGTAATTGACCGTATCAGGATTGGCCATAATTGTAAACGGCAGCAGATTGGAAATCAGCCCGAAGTTGTAATTGCCGTTGACATCGGTTGTGTCTAAGTTAACCCGCTCCCAAGCGCTTGCAACCTGGGTATATCGATACTGATAGACCTCACAATCAATACAAGGGTTGGCTCCTATGCTGACCGTCCCCTGCAAAAGTCCAGGTGTAGAGCGAATGTGAATAGAATCTTCCGCCAAGCATCCGTTTTCATCCTCAACCAACACATAATACGTCTGATCCAGACTATTGACGGTGGGGTCGAACTGAATAAGAGATTCACTGATCTGATTAATGGCCGTTGAAACTCCCCAATCCACCAAGTAGCTACCAGTTCCTCCAGCCAAACCTAGGGTGATATCAGTAACACCATTGTCTGGGCATAAACTTATAGTGTCGCCAACATCAATATTTGCAATCAACTGAAATGGGTCCGGGAGGTTTACCATTGAACTCGGCAGGTCAGTACAGCCTAATCCGTCTGTTACCAAGACAGAATAATTGCCGGTGCACAAACCACTTATTGTTGCAGATGGTGTGCCTAACGCATCCCAGACCACTGAGTAGTGTTCGTCATTGTCGGAAATCAAATCAAGGGTTAGCGCTCCATTGCAGTTTCCATGACAATCAATAGAGTCAATTTCAATAGAATATTCTGGGTTTCCTAGTACAACCACCGTTTGCTCGGTAGTGATTATTGGACACCCCATAACACCATCATCAACTGTAAGGCTGACGGTAAATACTCCTTCTTGCGTGTAGGTATGACTAGCCTCTGCAGAAAGCAAGGCATCGAGCTGTACGTTACCATCTCCAAAATTCCAATCTCTGTCCGTTAATAGGCCTTCCAATAACGAACCGTCTTCAAACGTAATGCTGGTTCCAACACAGGTAAAAACCGTGTCATTCTGCGTCAGCAACGGATCCAACACGTTTAAGATGCCCTCACAGGCTGGGGGCGTTTCCTCAGCTTTGGCAGTGAGCAGCAGCCCAACCAAAATTGTCAATATGAAAAATAGTCGTTGCATGATAAGTGATCGAGTTTTCGGTCACAGTTCGATTTCCGGTAACTATAACTAGACGCATTGTATCGAACAACGTTTCAGTTTTTCGACCAACAACCACCGTTGTACCGTACAGGACACTTATCTCAATACCGTATTACGCTGATCGGAGAGGCATCGGCATCTTTATGGTTCATGATCTGAACCATGTAGTAACCTTCCGCAACATTAACCATGTTGATAATGTATGGTGTTTGAGGATAGTGTTTTTGGAACACCACACGGCCAGAAGGATCCACGATTCGAACCTCCGAATCAGAGTCCGCATACTTTCCTGTTTCTATCGCGAATATGCCATTGTTCGGGTTTGGGTAAAGCTTGAAGTTCTCTCCAAATGATTCATCGGGTTCATCCGTTACCAGCGATTGCTCTACCACGCATGTATTGATTTCTGTCCAAATGTTATTCACACAGAAATCAAGGTTTTCGAACACCTCACCACCAGAGTTGGCAAGTATTTCATACGTATTCGTTACCGGTACACCTGGAATGTTTACAAAGAGAGAGTAAGCCGTGTCGCTATTTGGAACATAGCTGAACTCATAACGACCGTCCTCATCGGTGGAAATACGCCCTTGCGCCTGTCCAGGAGGAGTTTTTTCAACTACCACATCAATCAACGGAATGGGGTCTTCTTCCGTTTCCACCTTTCCAATGGGGTCATACCATACCGTACCCGAAAGGACGTTGGTTCCGTTGAACACCATTGGCTCAATCATATCAATGTCTTTCACATAATCGTTGCCACACATGTTAAATACAGTTGCATCGTTCCAATCATACTCTGCCGGGTAGAACGTTTCTACGCTCATCGGGTAAAAACCTTCATTAGGGTCTCCCATCAACACAAATGGTTGAAAGTTGTCCACCGTTCCAAAATCGTAGTAGCCTACTGCGTTCGTTTCCACCGAATCTATAGCTACCCAAACTCCAGGGTTGACCGCATCATGTTCATACATGAACACCTCACATTGAATACATGGAAGTCCTCCCATTGTAAGTGTTCCTTGCAAAGAGCTAGAGGTTGAAACAATCATAATTGTATCAGAGGCTTCACACCCGTTCTGATCTGAAACCAACACCACGTACTCCATATCTACAGAGTTTTCGGTTGGTGTAAGCATAGCCGTTGTTTCGCTCATTACCGCTAGGTCTGGCGATGATGTCCAGTCTGAAGAATAGTTGGGAGTACCACCCGAAATGGTGACTTCCAATGGCGTGTTTCCATTGCTTGGACATAGGCTCATTTCCTCTCCAGCATTGAACGAAACAGCTAGTACATCTGGCTGAGAAACCGTTACAGGAATGTTTGTCTGACAACCGTTGCCATCCTCAACCACTACCGCGTAGGAGTTGGCTACTAAACCTGAGAATACACCGCTGGCCTGCTGACCATTTCCAATGTCAAACAAATATGCTGGAACACCACCAGAAGCAAGTATCTCGACCTCTCCATTGGCATTGCCATTACAATCCACATCCGTAACCGATGCTACGGAAGCAACCAATTCGTCTGGTTCAGCTACAGTTACAGAAACGTTTACTAAACAGTCGTTGGCGTCTTCAATATCCACCGTGTAAGATCCAGCAAAAAGATTCGTGTAAAAACCGTCTGCCTGAACCAGTCCATCAAGGTCAAACGAATATGGAGACACACCCCCAGAAGCACTAACAATCACACTTCCTGTGTTATTTCCATGGCAATCAGCATCAGTACTAGAATCGAAGCTTCCTGCGAATGCTGCTGGCTCATTGATGGTCACAGCAACAGATGTCTGGCAACCGTTGGCGTCTTCCACAACCACCGTGTAGGAGTTAGCAGAAAGTCCAGCGAAGTTTCCGTCTGCCTGCGCACCCTGACCGATGTTGTAAGTATATGGAGCCGTTCCACCCGAAGCACTCACACTTGCCGATCCCGTGGCATTGCCGTTGCAGTCTACATCACTGCTGGCATCCAACGAAGCTGATAGTG
>CAYWET010000029.1:20960-51885 GCA_964457245.1 uncultured Chryseobacterium sp.
ACACTTGCTGAACCTGTGGCATTGCCGTTGCAGTCTACATCACTGCTGGCATCCAGCGAACCAACCAAAGGTGAAGGCTCGTTAACCTCAACCGTGTTTGACATTTGATCCGTACAACCATAACCATCAGTGACTATGGCAAAGTAGGCTCCCGCGCAAAGATCTATTGCGGTTCTACTGTTTTGTGCATCTGGATCGTTCCAGACAACCTTGTAATGCGACTCATTCACACCGGTTATGCTAATGATGGCCTTACCATCGCAGCTACTGGCGCAGCTTCCATCAAAACTGGACACCGAGTATTGAGGCTGTCCAAGAACAACTACCGTTTTTGAAACCACCATTGTTGGGCAAAGCAACGAACTAACGGTAAGCGTCATAGTGTATGTGCCTTCGGTAGTGTAGGTGTAATCAGCAACTGAACTCAAAAGACCGTCAACCGCGTTGCTACCATCGCCAAAATCCCATGTTCGTACGGACAATAGCCCTTCCAAGAGAGACTGATCCTCAAACTGAAGCGGGAAGTTTGCACAAGTGAATATGGTATCGTTACTCTCGCCCATCTGGCCACTGATCGCGACCTGTGCATCACAGGCAGCATAGGTATTGAGAGATATGGTAGAGAGGACAACTAGCAGAAATAAGTACCGAGCTCGCTTCATGTCATTCTTCTTTGGATGGTTTACGATGAAAAAAAGGTCAGTTTCTTTCTATCGTTGCGCATTACGTCACTGCGCCAGCGCTTGTTGCTTTTTTTGGACGAACGACACCCAACTTTTGAGAGTCCGCAGAAAAACTCTCCGTTTATCGAAATGAAGCAGACCGTATGTAACCCGATGCTAGGTTTTAAGTAGAAAAGGGCTTATCAAAGCCACACCATTCAAGCTCAACCTGTGTTACGGTACTCCTGGTCTTTCATCATTCTAATCTGCACTATTGGTCTAGGGTGGGCTCAGAAGTATGATTTCCAAACCTTCACAGTAGAAAACGGATTGTCTCAATCGCAAGTGCTGTGTTTACACCAAATGCAGACCGGTGAGCTTTGGATGGGAACCAATCAAGGCGGCATTAATCGGTATAACGGAGCTGCCAACTTCAGTTATCTGACAACCGAAAATGGTCTTTCGGATAACGTGGTTTATTGCATCGATGAACTCGATAATCAGATCTTTATCGGAACGAACAACGGACTGACCGTTATTCGGGGTCTTGACACAACCATCTTGAACACGGAAAAGGGCCTTCCACACTCCGGTGTTGTAAGTCTATTGGTCTCCTCCAAGAATGAGATTTGGCTTGGAACCGGAAAAGGTGTTGCCAAATTGATTGGAGACTCCATTCACACGGTTTCCTTGGACTCCTCTCTCTCAGCTTCAACAATTCTTAATATTCGAGAAGCAGCGGACGGTTCCCTGTGGTTTGCGTCTGTGCAAAATGGTGTTTTCAGGTGGGATGGAAAGAGTGTTCAAAATATCACGAAACGGGATGGGCTGGGTCACAATTATTGTTTTGACGTGCTGCCACTCTCCAAACATGATGCTTGGATATTCAATTATCGGGGGCTTTATCGAATAACCGGTAAGTCTCTAAAGAGAGAATACGTTGGAAGTTTGGTCAACGAGCACACCATCTTTTACGGATATACAACCGACAAGGCCGGGAATATATGGATCGGTACCTCAGGAGGTGTGCTCAAACACACGGACGGCAAATACAAACTGTTCACCAAGAAAAACGGCCTGGTTAACGAACATATTTGGAAACTAATGCAAGACCGAGAGGGCAACATCTGGTTCGGATCAAAATCCAATGGAGCATCAAAGCTGAACAGTGAACGTTTCAAAATATACAACGACAAGGAGACTCTACTAGACCCAGTGGTGAGTACCGTGATGAGATCCCGAGAAGGAGTACTCTGGTTTGGACACGCAAGAAAAGGGGTTACCATTTGGGAGGGTACTGGCGTTGATACACTCACAGAAGCGTCTGGCCTCAGTTCCGAAAATGTCCGCGATTTAGCACAGAGTGCTGATGGAACAATCTACCTAGCTACCAACTACGGGTTTTCCACGTACCAAGACGGTAGGTTAACCCGTCATGTAATGGACGAAAATAAACTCAATGGTTGTAGGGATGTATTTGTGAACGGAAGTGATGTTTGGTTTGGAACAGAAATCGGTGTTGCCAAACTGATCAACAACCAACTTGTCCAGATTTCTAACGCCAAGGAGTTTTCAAACCCCGTGTTTGATGGAATCCAATACGGCAGCAACCTGTGGTTTGCGTATGATGATGGAATTCTGCGATATGATGGAAGCAAATTCCAAAATTTGAAGCAAAGTGATGGCTTTTTTGACGGTCGTTGTAGAAGTTTAGAAGTTGGTCCTTACGGCAACCTCTGGTTTGGCACCAACCACGGAATCTTCATGTTCGATGGTGATTCCTGTATCAACATCGGTGTTAACCAAGGTCTAATATCAGATGCGGTTTATTCTTTGAAATTCGATGCGATCGGAAGTCTCTGGGTTGGTCAATCTAAGGGTCTATGTAGAATCTATTTTGAAGATGGAAAACCGAAAGACGTAATCCGTTATGGAAAAGCGCAGGGTTTCATGGGTGTGGAATGCTCCGGTAATTCCATTTGGGCCGATGATGACGGAACGGTTTGGATTGGCGCTCGCAACGGATTGGTTGAGTATGATCCCACACAGGATAAGGGACTTTACTTTAAACCGAAAACAAGAATTACGGCCGTTAAAGTTTTCTCGCAAGAAACAACATGGTCTGATTACACTGATTCCATCTCCACTTCAGGCATTCCAATACTCGCAGAGCTTCCTTACAGCAAGAATCATCTAACGTTTGAGTATTCAGGTGTGAGCTTAACCATGCCAAGTTCAATCAACTACAGCTTTATGTTGGAGGGCTTGGACGATGATTGGTCTCCCGTAACAAATGACAGCAAGGCGGTTTACACAAATATTCCACCAGGCAACTACACATTCAAAGTAAGGGCTGGGTTTGGCGATGAGCTTTGGAACAACGAACCTGTAAGCGTTTCGTTCACCGTTCTGCCGCCATTTTACATGTCATCGTGGTTCTTTGCTCTGTGCGCGTTAGTGGCCTTTGCTATAGCCTATTCATACTTCACCATACGTAGAGCAAATGTGAAGATCACCAAGCAGAATGTGAAGATCGAGCAGCAGAACAAGCTGATCGAAACAAAGAACCGAAATATGGTGGACAGCATTAACTATGCGAGCACCATTCAGTCGGCCACTTTGCCTACCGATGATGAGTGGTTCAGACACCTTCCTGATTCATTCGTGCTTTACAAACCAAAAGACATTGTAAGTGGTGATTTCTATTGGATGACCAAGGTTGGGGATGATGTGTTCTTTGCGGCCGTGGACTGTACTGGGCATGGTGTTCCAGGGGCGTTGATGAGCATCATTGGCTATAACGGCTTAAACAAGGCCGTTAAGGAACTCGGGCACACCAGGCCAAACGAAATTCTACACCAATTGAGCCAAAGTGTGAATGAATCATTGCGCAAAGCTGAACATGATAATTATGTTAGAGACGGTATGGATATCTCGCTTTGCAAACTCAATTTGAAGACCAAAAAGTTGGAGTTTGCAGGATCCGTCAATCCCTGTCTTATTGTGCGAAATGGTGAACAGATTCTCCTTAAAGGAGATCGTGCCAGTATTGGTTCATTGGAAGCCGCTGAGTTCGAGTTTACCAACCACGAAACGGAACTTAAAAAGGGAGATGTACTATTCATCTATTCAGATGGATATGCGGATCAATTTGGTGGTGCCGAAAAGAAAAAGATGAAAGCCGCAGTTATGAGGAGCAAACTTGTGGAAGTGGCTCTATTGGACCCTGCTGCTCAGGGAAATGAGCTTAGTCGGTACTTAAGTGAGTGGCAAGGGGCACTACCTCAAATTGATGATATATGCATTATTGGGGTTAAAATCTGACCTCAAATGGGCCAATGCCTTTTCACACCGTGGCCATCACTTTCAGTTCAATAGCAATTGGCGTTGGGAGACAATTGATCTCAATCGTTGTTCTGCATGGCTGGTTATCCTTAAAATACTCAGCATAGACCCGGTTATATGTTTTGAAATCGTCCTTCATGTTGGTCAAAAAAACGGTTACATCCACAATATTATCCCAACTCGACCCGGCATCTTCCAAGATCAATCGAATGTTCTTGAAAACGGAATGGCATTGTTTCTCGATATCGTAAGAAGTGATGTTTCCTTCATCATCCAATTCCACTCCAGGAATCTTCTTTGTTCCTCGTTCTCTTGGACCAACGCCCGACAGGAAAAGTAGATTGCCCACTCTTCTGGCATGAGGGTAAAGTCCAACTGGCTCAGGCGCTCTTTCCGAATCAAATTTTGTCTCGCTCATAAGGGCAAATTTAACTCGAAAACTTTGGCCCATTGTATTGGTCGAATCTGTGTTTATCATCAATTGACAGGCTTCAAAAAATGATACATTTGCTCGTCACGGGTAATTGAAAATGGGCAGAAAGAAGAGCATCCTGATTATTGGGGCTTCGGGGCAGATAGGTACCGAACTTGTTATGGAACTCCGTAAACAATACGGAAACAAATATGTGATTGCTTCCGACCTGAAAACCGCATCTCAAGAGGTTCTTGAAAGTGGTCCTTTCGAGCAGCTCGATGTCCTTGACCGCGATAAGCTCCATCAAATTGTGGTGAAATACAATGTAGGGCAAGTTTACCTTCTTGCAGCGTTGCTCTCGGCAACTGCCGAACAGAAAATCATGCAAGCTTGGAACCTGAATATGTACGGTCTCTTCTACGTGCTGGAGCTCGCTAAAGAAGGCTTTATCGATAAGGTTTATTGGCCCAGTTCCATTGCAGTTTTTGGCCCGAATACGCCCAAATCAGACACCCCACAAACCACCATTACCGAGCCTGTAACCGTTTACGGAATCAGTAAATTGGCTGGAGAACAGTGGTGTTCATACTATCACCAAAAGTTTGGGGTTGATGTGCGCAGCTTGCGTTACCCTGGGTTAATCGGTTATAAAAGTGCTCCCGGAGGCGGAACAACCGATTACGCGGTTGATATTTTCCACAAGGCGGTAGCAGGAGTTCCTTACAAATGCTATTTGGAAAAGCACACGCGCCTGCCAATGATGTACATGCCTGATGCCATCAAGGCAACGCTTCAACTTATGGACGCTCCGAGCGAATCAGTTAAGCTCAGAGGGGGTTACAACATATCGGCTTTTAGCTTCACTCCAGAAGAATTAGCCATGGAGATTCGTAAACACATTCCAGATTTTTCCATCTCCTACAATCCGGATTTCCGTCAGAAAGTGGCAGAGGGTTGGCCAAGCTCAATTGATGATTCTTGTGCCCGAAAAGACTGGGGTTGGCGGAATGACTTTTCTTTTGAAATGATGACTCAAGATATGCTTGAGCACCTTTCTGAAGTTGTTGGCTAAAACCGCGTATATCGAATTTGAAAATCGAGGTCGAAGGTCTCAATGTACATGTCGATATCTTCTTGAATGCCGTCATCCTCTTCTTCGTACTCCCAGATCACCTTTACGTCATTTCCCGAATTCTTAGCCGCAACGAGCAATTGAAATAGCTCTGACAACGCTTTGGTGGTTGCAGAATTGTAATATTCCAACCTAATATGGATGATTCTTATCGGGTTATCCGACTTCTGAAGTGTTCTGAATCGAAGAATAATAGGGTCGAAAAAATCCATGCCCTCTTCTGGGAAAGATCTACCCTCAATTTTGAGTACCGATTCTTCCCTATCGAGCAGCACAAATGGACTACGCTCTGTTGAATCAATTGTCCATTTTTCCATGGCGAGCTAAAGGTAGTAATCGTTATGACTGGTAAAAACCCGCCCCTATTTTTCGGCTAACGACACGAAACAAAAACCCACGATTTACGGTATAAGCAATCTCAAAGAGGCGAGCGCCATGGGAGAAAAGGCTTTACTGACGTTATCATTTCTAATCTCTACTTTCTATTACACTTATGCACAAACTGCGGGTGATTCTGTTAATGTTCGTGATGCCAGCAACCAAAAACAGGGCTGGTGGAAAATCCACAACACTGATGGCAAATACAAAGGATATGAGATCGGTCAGTTGGTAGAAGAAGGCGAATACCTCAACAACCGTAAAACCGGGGTGTGGACCAAATACTATCCGAACGGTAATAAGAAGCATGAGCTGACCTTTGCCAACAACATTGCCAATGGTTATGCGAAAATCTATTACCGAGATGGACAACTGCAAGAGGAAGGTATCTGGAAGATGAACCGATGGGCGGGACAGTACAAGTATTATTTCCCTGATGGGAATCTTAAATATGATTGGAATTACAACTCATCTGGAAAGCGTGAAGGCGAACAGAAATACTTCCATGAAAATGGAGTGTTGATGTACTTGGGAGATTGGAAAAACGGCAACGAGAATGGGGAGCTAGTCGAATATTACGAAGACGGTTCTATCAAAGCTAAGCGATACTTTGATGGTGGAAAGGTGCAACCAGAACAAACTGTGAACCTGCCTGAAGGAAAGGAGTTTGACGAAAACGTGAAGAAGTACAGCGGAAAGCCCAAGCCTAAAACCTTGTCTCGTGGTGAGCTTATTGACGGCTACAATAAGATCATGAACTCTGATGGAACCGTTAGCAAAGAAGGAACTTTTAAAGACAAGCGCTTGATTGACGGCTCTGTTTATGTCTATGAAAACGGCCAAATCGTTAAAACTATCGTTTACGAGGGCGGTAAAAAAGTGGGCGAAGAAACGATTCAGTAACCGACTGTCAACCCCGTGCTGCGTACCTGAAATCTTTGCATCTTAGGCCTTCAATGCAGGGTCTAGTTTCTTCCTTTCTACAGTTTCTATCAACCAATCGTAGATTCCTGATTCCCATCGGGTTGTTTCATGCGGCATATTTCTTAGCTGCCCTGTTGATAGGTGTTGTTACAACGGAAGACTCACCAGAATACCTGCACATGGCTCACAATTTTATGCATGGCGCGGTGTATAGCGAAGACCTCTCACTGCCCTTACAACCTAAGTTCCTTACCCTTCGCCCACCCGGTTATTCGCTTTTTCTGTTGCCCTGGGTGTTGCTATCCACTTCAATCTACCTCGTTCTACTGGCCCAGAACCTACTAAGCATGGTAACACTTACTGGGCTTTATCTGCTGCTAAAAGAGCTGCTCCCTGATTCCAAAGTAGGGTTCTGGATTTTTGTTGGCATTCTACTCTTCCCAACGGGCATGATCTACACGAATATGATCATGGCCGAAGTGCTTTTTCAGGCACTGATGTTTTGGGCGTTTTACTATGCGGTGCGCTATATAAGGGACAAGAAAGAACGGCACCTGTTGCTTTACAACCTCCTCGTAACAAGCGCCCTATTTGTAAAGCCGGTTCTGCTCTACTTCTGGATTCCCAACTTGCTCTTTTCCATTTATATCTATACGAGACACAGACATTTGAGGGTTCTGATCATGCCGCTTATACTTCCTCTTCTGGCGTTCGTCTACAGCCATTATAACGAGGCTCGGTCAGGTTATTTTCATTTCAGCTGCATCAAGAATATCAATGTGTTGAACTTTAATGCCAGACAACTTTTACGAACCCAACACGGCAAGGCTTATTCCGATTCGGTAATCACCAAAATTCAGGAAGAAGCCGTTGCGTTAGGGTCGTTTAAGGAGGAATTTGAGTATATGGAGCAGCGAGGAAAAGAGCTGGTCTTCTCCAATATTATAGACTACAGCTATGTGCACGCACGCGGTATGCTGAGTTTCTTTCTCGACCCCGGCAGACATGATGTCGTTCTATTCCTTGATATAAAGAGTGAGGAACGCATGGGGTTCTTCAACGAAGTGGACAAGAGGGGGCTGCAAGGAATAATCCATTATGTGCAGCATGTGAATCTGTGGTTGCTGGTACTGATGGCAACCATATTTGTTTGGAACCTGCTGTTATTGGTCGCGTGGCTACATACCGTTCTAATAAGCAATTTGGATATTGCCATTCGTGCGGTTTTGTTCCTGTTGGTGGCATATGTTGCCGTACTATCGGTTACTATTGGCTATGCTCGTTTCAGGGTTGAAGTATATCCACTCCTGTTGTTCTCACTGCCTTTCTTCATTGAGCACATGCGCATGGTTTTCAAACGCTCGACCAAATAAGTGTGATCTCGGAGGTTAAGGCTATCTTTGCCAACTACCAGAAAACGACATGAGCAGTAAGCTAAACTTTTACAATACCATAAGCCGAAAAAAGGAACTGTTTGAACCGAGCAACCCTCCTTTTGTGGGGATGTACGTTTGCGGTCCAACTGTTTATGGCGATGCCCATTTGGGTCATGCTCGCTCTGCCATAACTTTTGATATTGTGTATCGGTATTTGACCCATTTAGGGTTCAAGGTTAGATATGTTCGAAACATTACGGACGTTGGCCATTTGGAAAACGATGCCGACCATGGCGAAGACAAAATCGCTAAGAAAGCCCGCGTAGAACAACTGGAACCAATGGAAGTGGTTCAGCATTACAAAGACCGATACCATCGCGATATGGATGCATTGAATAACAATCGCCCGTCCATTGAACCACAGGCATCAGGTCATATCATTGAACAGATAGCCATGACCCAGAAAATTCTGGACAATGGTTTTGCATACGAGTCTAACGGTTCTGTGTATTTCGATGTAGAGAAATACGCCAAGCAACACAACTACGGCATTCTTTCAGGTAGAAAAATTGAAGACCTCCAATCCAACACACGCGAATTGGACGGACAGGCAGAGAAACGTAGTCCATTGGATTTTGCCCTTTGGAAAAAAGCCTCACCTGAGCATATCATGCGGTGGCCTTCGCCTTGGAGCGATGGCTTTCCAGGCTGGCACATAGAATGCTCGGTAATGAGCAGCAAATACTTGGGCGAAACCTTTGATATTCATGGAGGCGGAATGGATCTGCTATTCCCTCATCATGAATGTGAAATTGCACAATCAGTCGGTGCCAATGAGGTTTCTCCGGTTCGCTATTGGTTGCACAATAACATGATTACGTTGAATGGTCAAAAAATGGCCAAGTCGTTGGGCAACACCATTATGCTGCATGAATTCTTCAGTGGTGAACACGAGTTGCTCAATCAGGCTTATGATCCATTAACCATCAGATTCTTCATCTTGCAGGCGCATTATCGTAGCACGCTCGATTTTGGAAATGAGCCACTTCAAGCTGCGCAAAAAGGGTACGCCAAATTGAACACAGCGCTGGCAACAGCCCGTTCGTTGAGTTTGAATTGGGGCGCAGACTCTGATGAGACCAAAGCCAGAATTGATACTTGGGAAAATGCGCTGGGTGACGCCATGAATGATGACCTGAATACGGCACTGACAATTGCCTCGTTGTTCGATATGGCTTCGTACTTCAACGCATTGAAAAACGGACAAGAGAAACTGATTCCAAGCAAGGCAGAGTTTGAACGAGCGGTTGGTCTGTTCTCAGCATATTTTGAAGACGTGCTTGGGTTAGGCGGTGACACTGGTTCAGACCAAAGCGCACAGAAGTTGGATGATGTAATGAAGGTTCTTCTTGACATAAGAAGTACCGCCAAAACCAATAAGGATTATGCTACCGCAGACGCCATTCGAGATCAATTGAAAGCAATTGGTGTAACGGTAATGGATGGCAAAGACGGAGCAGATTGGCAGTTTGATGCGTAGAGCCATCATCATAGCAATTACGGGGCTTTTCGTTGCTTCCTGCAATCCAAATAAACGAACCCCGGTAGTTGTAGAGTTGAAGCCATGTCCATCATTCAATGAAGACTCGGCATTCACTTTCATCGAAAATCAGTTGGCATTCGGATACCGCATTCCTGAAACGGAAGCACACCAAGCCTGTGGGGATTTTCTAGTTCAAAAGCTCTCCAATTATGGCTTTTCGGTTACAGAACAACTTGATACCATCACGGTATATGGAGAAAAGATTTTTCCGTTGCGGAATATTCTGGCCTCCATTAACGCCAATGCAAAAAAACGCGTCCTGTTGGCCGCGCATTGGGATAGCCGATACATAGCAGATTACGACCCAGAACATGCAGACAAACCATTTGCAAGCGCCAATGATGGTGCAAGCGGTGTCGCGTGCATTCTGGAGCTAGCTCGAAACATCGGAAAAAGTAATCCTGCAGTTGGAATTGATATAGCCCTTTTTGACCTTGAGGATCAGGGGCGAGCAGCAACAGATACTGCTATTCAATCGGGCGACCATGGGTACTGCATGGGTTCAAAATACTGGGCAGAGAACTTGACGTCACCCACTCCAGAATTTGGAATTGTACTGGATATGGTGGGTGCAGAAAATGCACAATTCACGTTGGAGGGCAACTCCTGGGAGCACGGCCAGAAATACATTGAAACGATTTGGGATCTGGGAAACCAACTGGGCTTTCAGGATTACTTCGTTTACAACAGAACCTATCAGGTTTATGACGACCATGCTCGGATAAATCAATTGACTGAAATGCCTTGTGTGGCTATCATACATCAAGATGCAACCTCTCCAATCCTGTACCCGAATTACTGGCACACCCACGCAGATAACATTGATGTGGTTGATAGGAAAACGTTGAACGCGGTTGGGCAAACCGTGATGCAAGTGCTGTATAACCTGTAGGCGAGTGATGAGCGAGACGCCATTTTTCTCCATCGTTACGCCAACCTACAATCGCGCTCATTACCTCAAGGAAATGTTGGAAAGTGTTCAGGCACAATCCATCACTGATTATGAGCACATTATTGTAGATGATGGTTCTACCGATGGTACGGAAGATTTGGTTTCTTCTTTGTCCAAGGACGATTCCCGCATTGTTTACATCAAACAAGAGAACCAAGGCAGAAGCGCTGCTCGAAATGTTGGTATTCGGTCAAGTAAAGGCAATTATATCTGCTTTCTGGACAGTGATGATCACTGGAGACCAAACCACTTAGAAGTTCTTCAAAACGCGATAAAAGCAGCCAAACATCCCACGGTATTCATTACTGGGTTAACATGGATGTTTGAAGATGACAACAACCGGGAGGAAGATGTGATCTACAGACCAAGGCACCTTTACACCAGCGATGTAGAGTATGTGACCATCAACCAGTTTGCTCCAGATTGCGTGTGTGTTCCGAAAGTGGCGATGGAAAAACATCAATTCAAACCGCAACTTTTTGTAAATGAAGACCTAGAACTATGGGCCCGCATTGCAGCGGAATATCCAGTTGAAACAATTGACATTCCAACAGCTGTTCTAAGAGTTCATGGCGGTAATACGTCAAAAACCGAGGCACGCTTTAATCGCGAAGCAAGGAAGGTTTTTCAACTACAGCTTGCCACACCAGCCGTAAGAAAGCATTTTTCGGAAGCGTTTATCAAAGACCGGATAAGAGGTCTCCACGAACTTACCATCAAGCACTACCGGAAAATTGAGAATCGGCCTAAATTCCTGTGGTGGGCTTCGCTATTTATTCTGCGCTATCCGCGCAACCCAAGTGTACTGGACAAAATCAAATTGATGGGCAAAGCACTAACCGGTGCCAAATTATCTTAAACCAATGTGCCACCAAGGCGATTGACTAACTTTGTCCGACCATCTGAAACCGTGTCCGATAGCCTAGTAATCATACCCACCTACAACGAGAAGGAAAACGTCCAGCAAATGGTGCGTACCGTTATGGGCTTGGAAAAGGATTTTCACCTACTGATCATCGATGATGGTTCGCCCGATGGCACCGCGCAATTAGTTAAAGACCTACAGCCAGAGTTTGAAGGGCGATTGTTCATAGAGGAACGTTCTGGAAAATTGGGGCTGGGCACAGCATATATTCATGGATTTAAATGGGCGTTGCAACGCGATTATCAGTTCATTTTTGAAATGGACTGCGACTTTTCGCACAACCCCGAAGACCTTATAAAACTCTACCAGGCCGCTAATGATGAACCGGCCGACCTGGTCATCGGTTCGCGCTACATTAAAGGGGTGAACGTGGTAAACTGGCCAATGGGCCGCGTCCTGATGTCGTATTACGCATCGGCCTATGTGCGCATGGTAACGGGCATGCCGATACGCGATACAACCGCTGGGTTCAAATGTTACCGCAGAAAAGTGCTGGAAACAGTTGTGCTAGACGATGTGAAATTCTTTGGCTACGCGTTTCAAATAGAAATGAAATTCTTGGCTTGGAAGCACGGATTCAAGCTGTTTGAAGTGCCGATCATCTTCACTGATCGCACAGCTGGTGAATCAAAAATGAGTAGCGGAATTTTCAAGGAGGCGATATTCGGAGTGCTGGAAATGCGATGGAAAAGCCTATTCAAAAACTACAAGAAGCAATAAAATGAGCGGGTTTCTGATAAAGGGTGCCAACGTGGTAAACGAAGGCAAGCAAGAGGTAAAAGATGTCCTGATCAAGAACGGCCGTATTGAAAAAGTAGCTGCCAGCATTGAAGCGCAAGGGGTGGAAGAGATCAATGCAGATGGACTTATTCTAATGCCAGGCGTGATTGACGACCAAGTGCATTTCAGAGAGCCAGGACTTACCCATAAGGCAGAGCTTTTTACAGAATCTAGAGCTGCGGTGGCCGGAGGTATTACCAGCTACATGGAAATGCCCAATACGGTTCCGAATACGTTGACGCAAGAACTGCTTCAGGAAAAATATGACCGTGCAGCGCAGGTTTCATTGGCCAATTACTCCTTCTTTATGGGGGCTTCCAACGACAATCTCGATGAGGTTTTGAAAACCGATGGCAAGAACGTTTGCGGAATCAAGATCTTCATGGGTTCCTCTACCGGAAACATGTTGGTGGATAATGAAGTGACGCTGGACGATATCTTCTCTGAGTGCCCCTTATTGATTGCCACGCATTGCGAGGATGAGCACACCGTTCGTGCAAATACCGCGGCAGCCATTGAACGGTATGGAGAGGAAATCCCGATTTCGGAACACCCGATCATCAGAAGTGTAGAGGCCTGTTATCTCTCTTCCTCCAAGGCGGTTGAGCTGGCCAAAAAGCATAACACGCGATTGCACATTTTGCACATCTCCACCGAAAAGGAAACACACCTGTTCGACAATTCGGTTCCGTTGGAGCAAAAACGCATTACAGCCGAGGCCTGCATCCATCACCTTACGTTCAATGATTCGTTGTACGATACAAAAGGAACGCTGCTGAAATGGAACCCTGCGGTAAAAACGGAAGCCGATCGTCAAGGTGTTTTTAAGGCGTTGCTCGATGATAGAATTGACATCATTGCTACCGACCACGCGCCACACACGTGGGCAGAAAAACAGAATCCATACCTGAAAGCACCATCTGGTGGGCCGTTGGTGCAACACGCATTGCCTGCCATGATACAACACGTGAAAAATGGCGCCATTTCTTTGGAGCGCATGGTAGAAAAGATGTGCCATGCTCCTGCCATTTGCTTTGAATTGGAACACCGTGGGTTTATTCGCGAAGGGTACGCAGCCGACCTTGTATTGGTTGATCCGAACGACCCTTGGACGGTTTCCAAACAGAACATTCTCTACAAATGCGGTTGGTCGGTTTTTGAGGGAACCACCTTCGATGCGCGCATTACACACACGTTTGTGAACGGACATTTGGCCTACCGCAATAATGAGTTGAATGATTCCGTATTGGGTGAGCGATTGACGTTTGACCGATGAGAATTCTTGGGTTTTTTCTAGTTGTTTTGGCGCTGGCTTCCTGTGAAGAGAAGGAGCCGGAACTACCCGCATATCTACTTGCCGAAGAAGACATGGTGAGCATTATGCTTGACATGCATCTGGTGGAGACCGCCCAGAACCTGAAGCTTATTGATAACGATACCACCTTGAGACGCTATCAGCAGTACTACGCGGCCATCTTCCGAACGCATGAAACCACACGTGCTGATTTTGACAGCAGCCTGTTTTACTACACCACCAAAACCGATCAGATGAGTGTGATCTACGATAAGGTGTTGGAGGAACTTTCCGAGTTGGAATCGCAGGTCAAGAGCGACCAATAACCGCTTGGTCTTCCATGAATTTTCGAGTAACGAAATCCAAGGTTTCGTTCATATCGCGATAGCTGAAATCAGGTAGCGTTTTCAGCAATTTGCTGTTATCGTAACGGTTCAACTGAATGGCATGATGGGCCACTTCTTTGGTAATGAACGGCTTTTTGCCCGTTACCGCGCTGATCACCGCTTCTGCTCGCCAAGTAAGCCCCGTAAGAAAAGGCGTAGCCTCCAACTTGGGCGGTTCTTTGCCCATGGTAGCTGCAATCCGCTCAAACACCTCCTTGAACTTGCGGTTCTCGGCACCGACAATAAACCGTTCTCGCACAATGTCGGTTGCCATTAAACGTATCATGGTCTCGGCCACATCGCGGGCATCTACAAAGCAATTGCCGCCCCGCGTGTAAAACGGAAGCCCACTCCATGCCCGTTTGAACATGGCTCCTGTGCTAGCTCCCCAATCTCCGGGGCCGATAATAAGCGATGGATTGACCATAAAGGCGTTGAGCCCCTCTTCCATGGCGCGCCAAACCTCCAGTTCTGCGCGGTGCTTGCTCACCGCATAAGCGGCATTGTGGTGCGATTCTTTCCACTCGTTCTGCTCGCTAATCACCTCCTCAGAACCATCTCTGCCAATGGCCGCCACCGAACTGACATGGCAGAACCGAACACCTTCCATTTCTGCACAGAGATTGACCAGATTGGCCGTGCCCTCCACGTTTACCTTGTGCATGTACGGGCGGTCTTTAACCCGAAAGGTTACCGCAGCCGCACAGTGATACACCTGCTTCACGCCCTGTAGGGCATCTTGCAAACTGGGCACATCCAGCACATCTCCCTGCACCCACTCTACCTGCTGCCAAAGTTGTTGGGCATCATCGGTGTGGTAGGCAAACAACTGCTGCACCGAATTGCGCTTTTGCTCGGTGCGGTAAATGGCACGCACGGATTGGCCTTGCTGCACCAATTGCAACAACAGATGAGAACCCAACAGCCCAGTACCGCCCGTTACCAATATCATGGCCGTAAATGTATCGGTTTGGTTGGTTCTTGGGTTGATCGTTTAAGAAGCAAAGCGGTCACTTCCAGTGATTCTTGACGAAGGAGAGAATTTTATCGAGAAGCATAGGGGTTTGATCTCCTTGAACAGTTCTCAACCCGTGCTGAGCTGGTCGAAGTATACGCGCTCGTTCCTCACGCACTCGAACTGACACCGTACAACTGTTAACTTTGTTGTATGCGCTGCCTTGCCCTTTGCCTGTTGTTTCTATTGCCAATGCTTTCTGATGGGCAGAATCTTGTGCCAAATCCGAGTTTTGAAGAGTACACAGAATGCCCTTATTCCACAGGGCAGATCTGGATTGCCGATGGCTGGATGAATGTTAAGGGCTCGGTGGATTACTTTAACGTGTGCGGTGAGCCCCCTTACAATGTGCCAAATAATTTCAATGGTTATCAGGAATCATTTCATGGTTTGGCCAATGGAGGATTTGGCTTTTGGGGGAACTTTGGGGTTACCAATTTCCGGGAGTTCGTTGGCATTGAACTGACGAATCCATTGATGGAGGGAGCAAAGTATGACGTGTCCGTAAGATTGAGCCTAGCAGACACGGTGCAGTATGCAGTAAGAAACTTCGGGTTCTGTTTCACGGAAAGTCAACCTCCCAATAATACCAATCAAATACTGGCGCTTGAACCGCAGGTGGTTTATTCAGGAGAGACATTTCTGGATGATACGGCCGGATGGATGAGCGTGGGCGGCAGTTTCGTTGCCACGGGAGTCGAGCAGTTCCTGACCCTTGGCAACTTTGATGGCGATACGCAAACAGATACGCTGAGAATGAGAGAGGATGGTTACCCTGTAGCGTATTACTATATCGACAGTGTATCTGTTGTGGAGGACACCAATTACGTAGGTATAACCGAGCATTTAGGTTCTGCTCAGGGCATGTTGGAGCTTTACCCCAACCCAGCCAGCACTCACATTACCGTTAACAGTAAAGAGACTTTGCAGCAGGTGCGGGTTTTGGATGTACGGGGGAGAATGGTCTTGGAACAGACCCTGAAACAAGTTCAGGGTGACGTTAGGCTAAACACCAATGACTTGCCCAGCGGTATTTACATGTTGGAGGCCATTACCCAAAATGGTGCGCGGGCGGTGCGCAAGTTTGTGGTGGAGCAATAACTGATTGTTGTTTCACCTCACGCGCTTTACCGTCCAACCTTCTCCAGTAATTACGGTAAGCACTTCGTGTTTTCTGCCCGTGCGTTTTTCCAGATTGCGTACCACAGCCCTTGGGTGATATTTCTTTTTCCAGTCTGCTTTTTCAAGCAGAAGAATCTCATTCACTTCCAGTTTGGCAACCTCTCGGTAAAACGGGCTCATTCGACCCCTTCCCATCAATGGTAGTTTGGCGTATTCCTCAGGTGTAAGCCTCTTCATGGTATCAGCAGTTATATTTGAAACTAGGAATGTTCTACTCTAAGCTACGAAAGTTCTATTTGATACAATTAATCATTGTTCTGAAACGAATAAACTTGTGTTTGATACAAAGAATGCTCGTCTTGGTACTACGAATTCCCTGCCTGTTCCTACGAGTGACCTATCTGAACATCAAAAAGGTCTATTTGATACAAAGAAACCGTTAGTTGGAGCAAAACCATCCTTGGGGGTTGAGCCATTCTTTTAAGGAAATCAGGGAAACAACCGAAGCGGGCTAAAAATCATCGAACGGCCGTGTGAGGTCGCTCGAAATACCGAAGAAGAAATACAGCTCTTCGTTACGGTGTATGGCCGACTCTTGCACGCGGCTGGTAAACCCACCAATAATGCGAAGGTCCCACATGGCATTGAGCACGTATTCCGCCCTGAATTGCCATAGATATAGCTTGGTGTTCAGCCCTTGTATCATCTCGTGGCCGTACTCGCCATCGCGCAGCTGATACGATTTATAGATGTTGCCTCCGTAACTGACGTTGTTCGTGTCGAGCCCATAATTGGCGTAGATGAATTTCCCCTCAAACAACCAGTTGTTCTTTCGCCAACGCAGCACATTTACAGACTCCATAAAATTGGCTCCGTACGGGTGTGCCAAAGGCTGATTGTTGTGTCCGTAGTTCTGCTCAATGGTGAGGTGCGTATACGTAAACGGCCGCACCCAATTGAATTCAAACTGGTAGTACAGGTTCTTTATCCAGAAGAGGTTCCAGCCTTTTATCCCCACCTGAAACCCCTGTTTGTTTCCCCAAAAACCGGTCTGCACAGTAGAGTCCCCCTTTAAACTGGAAAACGCCTCCCCCAAGAGGAACTCATCCAGCACCAGCTGTCCGTACAGGTGGTTGTTCTTCCCAATGCGATAGCGGAAATCGAAACCGAGTACCACGTTATCGGGCGAGTTGACCGAGAACTCCACCGGACGATAAAAGATGATGGGGTTGATGTAATTGAACTCAAAGCCACGCACTCCGGTTGAATCGCCTCCTTGCCAAATGATGCTTTCAAAAAGCCCTATGGTGAAACGCTTGGCCACATTAAGCGATAGATAATGGAACGTTGCGAGCTTGCCGTAAGAACCCGGACGTGGGTCGCGCATCTTGGCCCACATGTTCACATATCGAAGTCGCCAAACGCGGGTATCCAGTTTCAAAAACATGTATTGGTCGGCATTGTCTGAAAGGAACAACGACCGATAACCGTTGCCGAAAACCACCTTATCGTAACCAGCCTGCACATTGAATTTCTCCGATGGCGAATAGGAAAGGTATCCGCTTGGATCGAAAAAGCTCCTAAAATAAGGGTGGCGCACGAACTGGCCCTGACCAGGATTCACCTGATTCTCGTTCATGTATTTATCTACATGGCGAACGGGCTTGAAAGCGCCTCCACGAAGCGAGAAATGCCCCACAAAGTTTCTTCCGAGTAACACATCGCCACGCAGGCCACCGAACAACTCTGTGGTAAACCCAGAGCTGGTTCCATATCGGGCAATGGAATGAAAGATCGGGTTCAGCTCCAATCCGAACCACTTCTTTTTATAATCCAGAAAATGGCCTTTTGAGAACTGATGCAGCGAGGCGCTATCTGGAAGCACAAACGTGCGGAGTTTTTCGGTGCGCACATCCTGAAGGTCTTGGTTCAAAACCAATGGCGTTATGTTGCCGTGGAAATTCGGCAGGCCGCTTTTCATCGGCTCTTCCTGCAAGTATGTTTCCAGCAATGGTGAATGTGGCACCACCAGACGTTGGCCCAATACTACGCTCGGCAGCATAAACGCTATGAAAACCAGTCGCCTAAAAATCATGGTACAGGTTTCTAAGCATGGTTCTTATTCCGAAGTAGATGTAAACGTTCTCCTCATGGCCAAGGTCGTTCTTGCTTGAACGATGCCGAAGTCCGAGTAGAATGTTCAGGTCAGAAGCGCGGTTTACTACATAGGCGATTTCCAAGTTCTGATAGGTCAGGCCCGTCTTCACGCCTTGCCCAATGCTGTTGCCGTAAGAATCGGCTCCAAGGTTTGCGTCAATATCCGAGAGGTAAACGTCATTACCGTAGTTAATTCCAACCGAGTCTCTTCCAACCGAAGCGTGGCTAATGCGATAACTGAAGCGCAGATCGCGCCAGCGGTACACCAATTCACCCACAAACTCATGGAAATTGGCACCGATCGGATGCGCCAACGGCTGATTGTAGTGGGTGTAACTCTGCAAGGATGTTTCGTGCGCATAGGTGTATGGCAACGCCCCATTGTATTCCAACCGAATAAAGAATCTCCGCAACCCGAATGGGTCGTAAGCCTTCAAACCCAGCTGCCAGCCCAAACGCTGGTCAATGTAGCCACCCTTGCCAAGCTTGGTAAAGTCAAGTTCGTCAATAGCCAACTGCCCATAAAATGCAGACCGCTGAAAAGGAATGAACTTCATATTGATTCCGGCCACGGCATTGTTGCCAGAGCCATCGTACGCGTACTGAATGGAGCGTGACAGCGTAATGGGGTTGAAATAGTTCCAGTTGAAACCGCCATTGCCCATGCTGTCGCTCTTGAAGACAACTCCCTCAAAAAGCCCAACCTGAAGCCGCTTGCCAATGTTGACGCTGAAGTAGTGGAATGTGGCCCATTTCTTCTTGAATCCTGACTCAAAGGAGTTAGCAATCCGTGTGTCAATCAGTTGCGTAAAAATGAAATCGTACTGGAAGTTCCAAAGGTTGGTGCTGACCTTGAAATATGGGTAGTTGTAAGCCGCATCCGAAAGCAGCATAGAACGGTAACCCTCGCCAATAAACAGTTTCTCATGCCCCAATTGGAAGTTGACGGCTTTTACAGGCGAATACGAAACCTGACCTGAAGCAATGGAGAAATCGTACCCTTTTACCTTGATGCCCAAGGCTCGATAAAGCGCATTATCGAAGTCGAAGTTTTTGATGCGGCCCTCGCCAGGAACTATTTGGTTCTGATCGATCCAAGCATTCATGTATGGCAGATACGTAGCCTGATTTTCCCAGAATGAGGTTCTGAATGAAACGGTTTTCCCGATGCTTCCTCTGAATGTGAGCCCTTTTGTATTGACGGTCAGGCGTTCGCGGCTTTTGGCATCCCAACCAACTTCGAGATTGAAAACCGGGTCGACATAAAACTGATACTTGGCCGAATCAACCCTAAGAAGACTCACGCGGAAAAGCTTCCTACCAACCAGCGTGTGAGAAAACTTACTCTTGTGGTGGTTAACCCACCGGATTGAATCGAACGGACAGGATTGGTTGAGTTGCTTTACACGAAACGGTCGAACTGCTGAATGAAACTCAGAGCCTTTGACGTGTAGAAAGCCTTCAAACTCCGTGTATTGCGTGTGGTTAAACGGATGGTTGTACTGCTCCTGGGCCAAGCTCGGAACGGCAAACAAGGATATGATAACCACAAAAAAAAGTCCCAAGCGCATGATAAACGGCTTGGGACAAAGTTATTACTTCGGACGGTTGGGTGTCGGTCCTTTACTTCAGCACAAAATTGATAGGTAGGACAAAATAAACATCCACATTTCTGCCCGCTTGTCTTCCTGGTGTAAAGCATGTGAGTTTCTTGGCCACCCGAAGTGCTTCAGCATCCAACCATGGGTCAATAGGGCGCATTACCTCGGCATCTCTCAGCTTACCATCCTTTCCTACCACAAACCGAACATGCACTTTCCCAGAAACACCGTTCTGCCTTGGAATGTCTGGATAAACCAATTCTGAGTAAAGGAATTCGAACATTGCCTTTTCTCCTCCACAATATTCGGGCATTTCTCCTGCATAGGTCCAAACCTTGTCTATTCCTGTATCCTCCACATCGGCTTCCACAGGTACAGCTAAAGGCCCTGGTGAATCGAACACATCATCTTCGTTTATCACTAAATCATCTGGGTTGGGTTCGTCAATAACCTCTTCGTCCACCACATCAAATTCAGTAGATGGTTCTGGTTGTTTCTGTGGAGGCTCGGGCTTTTGGATTTTTTTCTCTGGCTCCTTGATCTTAACGGGTAGCACCCAAACCACCTCATCGTCTATTAAGGTTGGCAGATCTGGTATTGCAGGAGCTTGGTAAGGCGTTCTCCACTCAAATGAGACAAGGGCTAGCGAAACCGCAAACAATAGACCAGCCGTAAAGAACAACGGGCGTTTTCTTTCCAAAGGATTCTTCGTTTTCATGATAGGTGAGATTAAAAGTTAAGGTCGAAGAGTCCTTCATGTGTTTCGGTTTGCTCTCTAAACGAAGCCTACGCCACATTATTGCATAAAAAACCCCGTCTGACTTTTGCCAAACGGGGTTTCTCTATAGACTTAGGTCCTTTTTAGTTCAGTACGAACCGAATTGGAATGGTAAACTGAACTGGTACTGGCTTACCGCGCTGCTTACCAGGTGTATAACCTTTCAACGTTTTTACAACACGTACCGCTTCTTTATCCAAGAATGGGTCAGCACCACGAACCACTTTTACGTCCTTGATAGAACCATCCTTATCTACAATGTAGCTCACGTAAACCACACCGGTAATACCGTTCTCCTTCGCGATAGAAGGGTACTCAACCGTCTCCGCGATGTACTTCAGAAGTGCTGCATCACCACCAGGGTAACCTGGCATGTCCTCAACAATGGTAAAGAAGTCTGGCTCGTTAGATTCCTCCTCAACAGGCTCTTCAATCTCAACGATCTCCGTTTCCATATCAGCCTCAACATCCATGATCTCCACTTCTTCCTCAATCTCTACGTCATCTTCCACAATCTCGATTTCTGGAGCGGGTGGTGGCGGTGGTGGCGGTGGTGGTGGCTTGATCTCTTGTTCAGTAATTGGAATAATCTCTTCCTCAAGATCATCCAAGACCAATTGTCCGAGGTCTCCGGCCGTTCTTTCGTAGGTTTTCCACTCGAAAGCAGTAAGCACAACAGCCAAGGCTACAACGTAACCAGCCATTAGAAACAGCGAACGCTTTCCTTCCAGGTCTGCCTCAGGGTTTTTCTTAATCTCCATAGTTCAGATTTTATGGGCGGGTAAATTTAAAATTATTGCCGCAATCTCCATAGTGCGGATTTCAATGTCTGGATGCCATATCTTTTACTATTCCATAAAGACTTGATTGTCTTTGGCCATGAAGGTTAAAATCAGCACTCCAAATACGGCCCCAACCGCATCTGCAAGTAGATCAAAGAAGTCTCCACTTCTTCCGTTTATCCAGTACAATTGAACCAACTCCAAAGCTCCTCCGAAAAGAGTACACCAAGCCACAATGTAAAAGGTGTGTAAACGCTTACCAACGCCTACCGCTAGGCCGAGTAAAAACGCTTCTACTCCGAACAATATGATGTGAATGACCTTATCAACACCCTCAATTGCCAACCACGGATAACGTGGTATTCCGCTAGGTGTTCGGGTAAGTCCGTAAACAATAAAGGCCGTCCAAAGAACGGCCAATATCCACTTTAAAGTTCGGTTCAATTAACCTCCAATAAGGTCTTTATAGGCATCTGCAGAAAGCAATGAATCCAACTCTCCCGCATCGGAAATCTTGATTTTCACCATCCAACCATCACCGTACGGGTCACGGTTTACAGCTTCTGGATCAGCTTCCAAACCCTCATTGAATTCCAAAACTTCGCCACTGATGGGCATAAATAGATCTGAAACGGTTTTTACGGCCTCAACCGTTCCGAAAACCTCCTCGGCATCAAGGGTTTCTCCTTCAGTTTCAATCTCCACATAAACAATATCGCCCAGCTCTCCTTGTGCGTAATCGGTAATGCCAACTGTGGCAACATCACCATCAACTTTAATCCATTCGTGTTCTTTGGTGTACTTAAGGTCTGCTGGAATATTCATTTTTCGCGATTATGTTATTTGACGGCCAAAATTATGTTTTTAGACCAACCATCTATCAGTCGGCCAAAGTAAATCGAAGACTGAGACCCGCACCATGATTCTCGGTTGGGAAAGAGGTTGAAACCACTGGCTTATTAATAGCTCCGTTGTAGAACAGCCGAATGCTGAATCGCTGATTGATCACGTAATCGGCATTGACTTTAATGCTGATAAGCTTTTGCCCTGATGTGGCCTGATTGAGGTCTTCCTCCATCTTGCGGATCATTGTTCTGTTATCGCGAAGCGAGAAGTCAACACGGAAGTTGAGGTCTGACTTGATTCTTTTACTGCTCTTTCCAAACCGAATTGGGAAGGTCACATTCTTAAATGTGTAACCAGCACCCACAATATATTCCTCGCTTGTAACTTCTGTAAGCTGATTATTGGCAAAACTGTACGAAAGTGTTCTGCTGGTTTTCATTTCCAGCTTGGCGGTAAGTGAGTTTTTGAAGTTCACGTCCAAACTGAAAAGCGGGCTGAACTGCTCGCTGATAGTAATGCTTCCTATCTGAAGTTCAGGGACAAAGTTTCCTGCACTGTCGCGAGTATTTGGGAAACTGGTAATTCCCTCAGTAGTCGCAACTGGCTCAAAACCCAGGTTGGTAGTGAAGCTACTCACGCTATAAGTAGAGCGATAAGCGTGTCCGAAGGTTACGTTTCGCGCAAACTTCTTTACAAACGGAATCTTTCCAATTCCATCGTAATTGACTCGCCAGTTCGGCAACGGAATTCGCGGGAAGGCACTTGTCTCAACCTTTCCGGTATTGAACACTCCGTAAGCAGAAAGGAATGCCGGGATAATCACATCTTGTTGGGTTCCGCCATAACCTTCGGCAAACCCGTCTGCGTCTTCAACTAAGAATCCTGGATACTGGTCTGCCAACCGTTGCGAAATAGATGCACGATTTTCCTTGAATTGCTCGAATGTCGGATGTGTAAGGTCTTGGTTTTGCTTGACAAACGCTGTATTGACCGTGATGTACGACATGCTGAAGTTTCCTGTTTTCACAGGGTTGAAGCTTTCTGGTGCATCAAGTTCATTATTCCATCTGAAGAACTCACTTACGCTTTCTGTGTAAGTTCTTGTGGCCGTCAGGTCAATTCGGAAACCTTTTATCGGTTCCAAAGTGGCTCGCAAGTTCAGCGAGCTCGACTGCGACTGGATCAATGGGTTACTCTGCAAGGTATCGTCAGTAATCCAACGGCCCTTAATTGCCTCTTCCCGGATATCGTATCCTGTTTCTACATCATCAAACGCGTACTGCTGCCAACCGAAAATGAATGGTACGAATCCACCCATGTTCCGCATTCCTTGATCAAGGCCGATATAATCTGTCTGAGGTCTATACCCCGGAAGCAACGTTCCGTTGTTCTCTGAATAGGTAACGTTCACGGACTTGACCATCATGAGGAAGTTGACAATTCCTTCTCCCAGTATCTTACCTACATTGACCTTTCGTTTGGTGTCGGTCGAATCTTGTTTAGCATCGTCTTTGCCACCCTTTCCTCCTTTAGCCGACCTCTTGGTGGCAGCCGCCCTTCTGGCACTGGAAGATCTACGGCTGTTCTGATTTATCTTTTTCAGGAACGGCACCTTATTATAAAGCTGTGTTAGGTTGGCATTACCGTTAATCTGCCAGTTCTGTGAGTTCTGAACCGTGTTTCCGAAAGAAGATTGCTCAAACGAGCCATCCGGTTGGCGTTCTAATGGAGCAGCATTCCAAGTATAATTTCCAGTATATGATGCGTTAGCGGTTATCCAACTGAAAATGGGGAATTTGTTGATTGGTAAGGTCCAGTTGACCGTGGTGGTATGGTTGTACTGCGTTGTTCGACCACCATTCAAAATGTTGCTCCAAATGGAGTCTCTCATGTGTTCCCAGTTATCGAATTTTCTGTCAACTGGGCCTTCAGGTTCATCCACACGTCCGAAGTTGAAAGCATCAAATTGAATTTTGATTGCCTTGGTAAGGTCATAATTGAAGTGGTATTCTCTATTCCACAAGAACGACTTTTGATAGGTCGGGTCAATCTTGATGTCATACTCGGTGGTGTTGCGCAATTGCCGTTCGGTGTAGCGCCTGTCCATATCCGTACGGAAACCTAAACGCCCAGGGGCATAGTTGAAGTTGAAATCTTTGATCGGTCGCCACCATCCCGATCGCAACATGTTTCTAGACCACTTCTTGTAACGCTCCTTCTGCTTGGCGTACTTTTCCAGCGTCTCCTCTGCCTCTTTCATTTCTTCACCCTTCACCTTCGCACGCCTCAAACTGTCAACCAAGGCCCTTTGGTTCTTGTGCTTCTCTTCCTTCCTTTCTTTGGTTGCATCAACCATGGCGTTAACCAGTTTCAACTTGGAGAATGGCCGCACGTTTTTGCCCTTAGGACTGTAGTCGTAATTCATACCTCCACGATAAGTACGGGTCTCGTCATACTGAGTGTTAATGTCGCGCTGGTATTGTTGGTTATAGGAGTAATTGAACGAGAAATTTGAAATGCTCCAAGGCATTGCTGGCCCCTTACCCGTTTTCTGCTTCCGTACATCCGTAAAGTTCATACTCCTACGCTTGATATAGCGCTCCGCATTTCTTCTCAAGGTATCTCGGGCACCTTCTGTTTCCAGATTAGAAAGAGATGCTGCCATGGTCACATCTGGGTCGAGTGGGTTGAATTCAGGTGTTCCAAACGTTTCTGAGAATCCGAGATAAAGCGGCACGTTTACACCCCATTTGCTTGGGAAGAACTTGCCTAACGCAATGGTTGTAGAAAGGTCGTAGCTGGCAATGCTTTCGCGAAGACGCTCACTCGGTTTACTATCAAACGCACCAAAACCGAATTTTTTGTAATTGGCGGCAGCAGAAATATTGGCGAAATCTGCCAACTTAATGTTTACCTGACCATTAGCCGCCCAACCTCCCTTATTATCGAAATCAGTTAAACGGAGTTCGTTCACCCAAACTTCAACACACTTTGTCCGTCCATCATCTCCATCAAGCGGCCCCTCCTTTTTCGGGTTCCGGATACCGATCATCATCGACTTGACATTGGCCAAGTTAGGGTTACCCTTTACGATAATGGTATGTCGCGGCCCGTGTTCATACTTGTATCTCTTAGTAATCGATACATCTGGGTTAGAAATGAGTTCTTGATTTCGTTTCTGCTTGGCGGAGATAAGTTCCGCAAACTCTAGGTCAATATTGTTCAAAATGGGCCAAACCTCGTACTCATCGCTAGCTCCGGGTTGTGTTACGATGGCGGGCACCTCATACTCGTAATAGTTATTGTCGAAGTCCGTTCCGAGCCTTAGGAAAACGGTAATGTCATCATCCGCCAACGGATTTGGTTCAATCGCCTCAGCATGGATGAACATTTTGAGTCGTTTGTACGAGCGGATGTCAAAATCTGTGTTCTTAAATGCTGCCCTTGCATCTCCATCAGCAAGGTCACAGACCTTGAGCAATAACGATTGCTCGTTAAGTTGACGCAGCGTTGTACTACTATTAGGCGTTTGCTGTCGGTCAATTCCTGGAGGAAGAATATAGTTAATCGGGTCTTTTACCCCATTTTCTTCAATATTCACCACTGAGATGTCAAACGGAGAATTATCATTTGGGTCTCCAGGAATGTATTCCCCTGGTTCTTCCAACGAGAAAAGGTATCGTCTCCACTCCCCTCTTACCAGTTCTAGCCGTGCGAAACGAGTTACAATAGAATCTTCAAAGCCTTTAAAGAACATTCGCATAAATCGGATAGAACGTAAATCTTGAATTCCACCAACAACCTTGTCCGGGTTACGCACTGGAATTTTGAACTGGTACCATGTGGTACTTATCTGCTGTCCGTTAGGCAACTGACCTGAACCCACAACTTCGTTGGTAATGTAGTTTTGACCAACCACTAGATCCTCCCGCCTCAAGCTTACTTTGTATTGGAAGTAGCTTTCCGCCCGATCCATGTTTCCATCTTTATTGATGTCCTCAATGTCTGGAGTAATGGAGGAAGAAGCTTGGAAAGCTGTACCACTCTGATTTGCCGTTGGCGAGTTGCCCTCTAAGCCGTTGAATTTCTTGTAACGGTCAAGCACAGGAGATTGTGCCGCGTCCAAAGAATCTCCTCGGTAAAAACCAAAGTTGTCTGACGAAATATCTGAGACCAGCCTATTGTAGGCGTCTTGGGTCAAGTCCCCGGTGCCTAACATATTATCCAGCTTGGTTACATAGTCTGGATGAATAACCGAGTGGAATTCCAACTCCTGTGCATCGTTCAGTCCGTCTAGGCCAATATCCTGAAACGGACGGGAGTCCGGGTCATTATCAAATGCTTGAGTAATAGGTTGGAAGTCTGGAACAATTGCTACTGGGGTAGCCTTGGTATTCAGTGGGTTATTCGGGGTTGGGTATCCGTTCTCAAAAGATCGACTTCCGTCACGAAGAATATCTTCTGATATCTGACCAAGGTTGAAATAAAGGTCACCTCCGGTATGCTCGACCTCACCTATGAGGTTTTCTTCCGCAAAAGGGTCCATCATCCAAAATTGAATGAACTCAATGTTGTTCTCTTCGAAATCGCTGGTGTTGATCGGCCGCATAATTCCACCCCAACGTTCCTCGGGCTCTTTCAGGTAACCGTCTTCATCAATTCCGTACCCGTACTGGATTCCCAAAGAATCTCGTCCATCTGCGTCATAGTTGTATGGCCCTTTTTCTCGTGGATAGAATGCCACATCGAAAATGGGCAGGTTGGTTCGCTGGCCCTGAATGTTCGGGTCACGATTAGGAAAGATCTCCTGCTCCAAAACCTCACGAGAAAAACTGAAGGACTGTTCTGTAGTTCCCCAGTGGTCAGGAGTAAGATTGTTATTGCGGAAAAACAGCGGGTCAATCACGTACCAAGCAATCTTCGCACGGTTCATACCATTACCAATATTGTCGGTAACAGATGCTTCAGGGAACAGGTCAGACTGTCCTTGTGGCGTACTGGATAGTGCCCAAGATTGTCTATTCTTTAGGTCAATGAAGTTCACGCTGCCCTCAAAGTCATCGATGTATGAAATACCCCCTTTTGTGATTGCTCGGGCATTTCCCGGAATCAAATGAGCAAACTCTCCAGAAACCGAAACGGTAGAGGTTTCTTTGGTGTTAATGAGCGGAATCTTGTCGACCAATTTGGTCAGTAGGCGAGACTCCGTTCGATAATTTCCATCAACACCCCAAATAGTGTTGTTGATGGGCTCATCCCCGAAATTCACCTTTTGAGTAAGTGGTCGTTCGCTTAGGTTCAGAACGGTACCACCGAAAGCAAGGTCATCGCTTATGACGTAATCCAAATGCACCCCGCCCAACGTTTTCTGTTGGATATTAAAAAGTGAATTACTCTCACTTGTTACACGAATTTGTTGGTTTGATTCAAGGATACTCTGGTTGATGATCTTTACTCTTCCTAAGGTGTAGTCAACCGTATAATCCTGATTCTCCACCAGCGTTTGACTACCAGCGGTTACCGTAACACTCCCTTGAGGAATATTCATACCACCAAGCGAAATCTCGGAGCCCCCTTGCCCTTTGTATGTTCCGCCAATTATAAATCGGTTCAGTTCTGGAAAGTTGAGTGCCGCTTGCCGTGTGGAATCGTAAAGCTGTTGATACACGTACTTTTTGGCAATTTCATCTTCGGAAGGAGCAAACTTGCTTGCCAAGTGTTCTCCGAATGGCTCAACAACAGGGAAGAAAATCCGCCCATTCTGGCTATTGACGGTAATGCCTTCCACGAAATCGAAGTAGCCGTCAGCATATGGATCATTATTGTTGTTAAGCTGATCCAAGTTCATCACCCGAAGAAGAATTTCTCCATTGATAGCCCCTTCGGTAAGGTAGTTTGTTCTCGTTCCCGCTTCGATGTTATCGTAGATCACATCCAGTCTAAAATCCTCACGCGCAAGCTGGTACGCACCAATATTATAGACGTTTTTCATCATCAGGTCCCAAATAGGAAGCTTTGGGTTGATAACGTTACTTCTCAGCATTTTCACGTAAAGGGCATTTTCGCCCGTAATACCATCTGTTGAGAATTCACCTACTTGATACACCTGACCTCCATACGTAAACTGGAATGCCACACCTAGCACTTGGTTGGGGTTAAGCTGCCCGTTGATGGAGATATATCCGAGTTGCCTATTAATCGTGTATTCGGTTTCAGATAGCGGCTCTGCCAAGGTAACCGGAACGTAATCTTGAGAATTGAGAAAGTTCTGTGTTTCCAGTGGCCCAAATGCAGTTTCCACATTATCAATGTCTCGGGCGCCAACATACTGCGAGGTCAGTTGGCCATACAGTGAGTTGGCGTTATTGTTCGGAACCTGCTGGTTTCCAGAGCCACCCTGAACAAACGTGGTGTTGTAGGTATCACTTGGCCTTTCACCTAGGTCCATAAGCGCAACCACATTACGCTGACCCCCTTCAGCATTGATGTTAACGTTGGTTGTCCAAACTTCAACCCGCGTAATGTTTATCGGGGATTTTACCAACGGCAGATCTTCTAACCACTGATCATAATTGTCTCGGAAAAACTGACTTAAAAAGAAGTGCTTGTTGTCTTCGTACTCATCAGCCTTTAACTCGAACTCAGTAACCTGTGCTCCGCCCTGTGTTTCAACCGTGTTGCTTTCGCTTTTCTGTTGTGAGAAAATTCCAGTCACGGTCAAACGACCAAATTGCAGCTTGGCTTTAACACCAAAAAGGTTCTGACTACCTTGAATCAGCGACCCAGTTAGCGGAAGGGCCACGTTACCAGCTTCGATCTTCCTAAGAATATTGTCCTCATCGCACGCCTCCCACTCCAACTTCATTTGGTTCTCAAAATCGAAGGTTGCATCTGTGTTGTAGTTCACGCCCAACGACATCGCATCACCGATTTTTCCTGTAACATTCAGCTGAATGCTTTGGTCGAAATTGAAGGTGGAATTCGTCTGCTGATTTTGTGGCAAAGCAGGATTCTTGATCTTGGAGACATTCACGCCAAATATCAGCTCGGCAGAGCCCTGTGGCCGTATCTCAACGGTACTTCCGCAAAAGATGGTCTCGAAAAGCTTGCTCTTAATGTTCAGCTTTGGAATTAAAGGTTTCCGCTGGCTTTCCGATTGGGTTTGAGCCTTCTCTCTCCAGTAGTCTCTGATAGCCTGATTGGCATTGTAATCCTGATACTCATCAAAAGACATGTAGGTAGGCGGACGGTAATGAAAATCCTCCCCCACATTCTGCTCAATATTGTAGTCTCCACTTTCTGGGTCGTAATCAATATCGGTCTGAATATTATCCGGATCATTCAGATAAAGTCCGTTGTTGTTCCCTGTTGGTGTGGGATCATAACTATCTGGAATTGGATACGGTAAAGACGTTGTATCAGTATCGGCAGGAAACGTAAGTAACTCTGGAAACAGAGGGTCACTTCTGTCAGTTGGCGATTTGGCGTCCGCACCAGCAACCAGGACAAGACCAGTGCCAATAGCAACGACCACCAATATCTGTTTAAACCAACTTTGCATTACGGGGAATCTGCTCAGAAACTGCTCAGTGCATGTTTAACGATTTCTTCTACGCTGAGGTCGGCACCATACTTTTTGCCCACCTTGACAATGGCCTTTTCAGCAGCATTCTTGGCAAAACCGAGCGTGACCAGCGCGGTTAACGCTTCGTCTCGTTGTTTATTTTGTTCTGTAACGAGGCCGAGTGTTCCTACCTCCACTTTACCAACCTTATCTCGTAGATCAACAATTATCCTTTCAGCGGTTTTCGGCCCAACACCTTTAATAGCCTTAAGTGCCGATACATCTCCATTTTGTATTGTTGATTTCACACCTGATGGGTCAAGCCCACTCAGCACGGCCAAAGCCGTGTTACCTCCCACTCCAGAAACAGAAATAAGCTGTCTGAACAATTCCCTTTCGTCTTGGTTAAAGAATCCGAAGAGAACATGCGCGTCTTCCCGAATGGCCAAGTGTGTAAATAGGCGGCACCTGCCTTTATCTGGTAATTGGGCGTAGGTATTTAAGGATATGGAAAGCAGGTATCCAATTCCACCACAATCAATAACAGCACTTGCGGGAGTCTTCTCTTCCAAGACCCCGTCTAGGTGTGTGATCATCTAAACTAATGTTTCAGTTCGGGTAGAGTAGAATCGATATACAGTGTTTTTGTGCGTAAAAAGGACGGCAAAAGTAAAGAATTTTAAGCGTGAACAGCTTTTTGGCATTTCGACACCTGAACTTATCGATGAATCAGCCCAAGAGAGAGTTGCCGGCTCACCTGTTTTAATCACATAAAAAAAGCATCTCCTTCGAGATGCTTTTCGTTTTCCTTGTTGGCCCACTAGGGCTCGAACCTAGACTCTTCTGGACCAAAACCAGACGTGTTGCCAGTTACACCATGGGCCAATT
>CAYWET010000030.1:0-50520 GCA_964457245.1 uncultured Chryseobacterium sp.
ACTGGTCTCCAAAACCAGGTGTCGGGAGTTCGAGTCTCTCCTCCCGTGCAGAGAGTAAAAGAAAAAGATGGCGAGTATCATTACATATATAGAAGAGTCCTACAATGAGTTGGTTAACAAGGTTTCTTGGCCAACGTGGGCGGAATTGCAAAACAGTACAAGAATTGTGGCTGTAGCGTCTATAATTATTGCCCTGATGATTTTTGTAATGGATTACGTCTTCGGTATTAACGGAGGTGAGGATACGGTTTGGAAAGGTGTTTTAGGATTTTTCTATGAGTTATTCTGATCAACCAGAAGTTAAGACAAGGATGAGCGAGAGCAGTAAGAAGTGGTATGTGGTTCGGGCTATTAGTGGTCAAGAAGCGAAAGTGAAGGACTATATCGAGATGGAGATTTCGCACGCGAAAATGACAGAGCATGTTGCTCAGGTACTTATTCCGAAGGAAAAAGTATTTCAGATCAGAAATGGTAAGAAAGTGAGTAAGGAAAGGAACTTCTTTCCAGGTTACATTCTTATTGAGGCGGATCTGGTTGGAGAAATCCCACACATTATTAAAAACATTACTGGAGTGATCGGTTTCCTTGGAGAAACAAAAGGTGGTGCTCCAGTTCCGTTAAGACAATCTGAGGTTAACAGAATTCTAGGAAAAGTTGATGAGTTGGCTGATGCTGATGAGGAAATGAATATTCCTTTTGTTATTGGAGAGTCTGTTAAGGTAATTGACGGGCCGTTCAACAGCTTTAGCGGTATTATTGAAGAAATCAACGAAGAGAAGAAAAAGCTCAAAGTAATGGTTAAGATCTTCGGACGAAAGACACCATTGGAGTTGAGCTATATGCAAGTTGAAAAAGAGTAGTTAGTTGGATATTACAGCGCATTGATTTTGAATGCTTCCCCCTGCGTTGTCTATCATATAAATAGTTCAAACAAATAGTTAAACATGGCAAAAGAGATAAGCGGATTTATTAAGCTCCAGATTCGGGGTGGTGCCGCTAACCCTGCCCCGCCTGTAGGACCTGCATTGGGTGCTAAAGGAGTCAATATCATGGACTTCTGTAAGCAGTTCAACGCTCGTACTCAGGAAACTCCGGGCAAGGTTTTGCCGGTGGTCATCACGGTTTATTCGGACAAGTCGTTCGACTTCGTGGTGAAAAAACCTCCTGTAGCTTCCTCTATCAAAGAGGCGATCAAGCTTAAGTCAGGTTCTGCAGAATCAAACCGCGTAAAAGTGGGTAAGATTTCAGTGGATCAGATCAGAGCTATCGCTGAAGAAAAAATGCCTGACATGAACTGTTTTACTGTTGAATCTGCCATGCACATGATCGCTGGAACAGCGCGTAGCATGGGAGTTACTGTTAACGGAAAACTTCCAGAAAAAGTTTAAGAAATGGCACTTACTAAGAATAGAAAGAAAGCCCTTGAGCTAGTGGAGGCAGACCGCACGTACACACTCAAAGAGGCGGCAGGATTGCTTAAACAAATGCCAGTATCAAAGTTCGATGCTTCTATCGACCTAGCTGTAAGGCTTGGTGTCGATCCAAGAAAAGCGAACCAAATGGTACGTGGTGTGTGTAGCCTTCCGCACGGAACAGGTAAATCAGTAAAAGTTCTTGCGCTTTGTACTCCAGACAAGGAGGAAGAAGCAAAGGCAGCCGGTGCTGACTTCGTTGGACTTGACGAATATCTCGACAAGATCAAAGGGGGATGGACTGATGTAGATGTAATTGTAACCATGCCAACGGTTATGGCCAAGTTAGGCCCGTTGGGTAGAGTGCTAGGACCTCGTGGTCTTATGCCGAACCCAAAGGCCGGAACAGTGACCATGGACATTGGCAAGGCGGTTTCGGATGTAAAGGCCGGAAAGATCGACTTCAAAGTAGATAAGTACGGAATTATTCATGCAGCAGTAGGCAAGCTTTCCTTCTCGGAGGAGCAGATTGTGGATAACGCTCGTGAGTTGATTCAGACACTTGTTAAAATGAAGCCATCTGCGGCTAAAGGAACCTACGTAAAAAGTATCGCTCTATCGGGAACAATGAGCCCGAGTGTAAAGATCGATGTTAAGTCATTTAATAACTGATCGGTAAGAATTTAGATTATGACCAAAGAAGAGAAAAATCAAGCGATTGATGCTCTGGTAGCAGATCTGGATAGTCAGCCGAACTTTTATTTGGCAGACATTTCTGAGCTTAACGCAGAGCAAACTGTAAAGCTTCGAGCAGCGGCTTTTAAGCGTTCAGTGGGAATTAAAGTTGTGAAGAATACACTCCTTAAAAAAGCCATGGAAAAGGCTACCGGAGAGTACGATGAACTTTATGATGTACTGAAAGGCAACACTTCTATCATGTTCTCTGAGGCAGGCAATGCTCCGGCAAAGCTTATCAAAGAGTTCCGAAAGAAGAGCGAACGCCCTATTCTTAAAGGAGCTTACGTAGGAGAAAGCATTTATCTAGGTGACGAAAGTGTTTCCGTATTGGAGAACATCAAGTCGAAAGAAGAACTTATTGGAGATATCATTACTCTTCTGCAGTCCCCTGCGAAGAACGTTATCTCTGGTCTTCAGAGCCCTGGAAGAAACCTTGCTGGTATACTACAGACACTTGCCGAGAAGGCCGAATAAGCCTCTATCGGTTATCATTCAAATCAATTAAGTCAAACACGAATAACAACTAAATAAAATGGCAGATCTTAAAGAATTCGCAGAACAGCTCGTAAATCTTTCTGTAAAGGAAGTAAACGAACTAGCTGAGATACTTAAAGAAGAATATGGTATTGAGCCTGCTGCTGCAGCTGTAGCTGTAGCTGGCCCAGCTGCTGGTGGCGGTGACGCTGACGGTGGTGAAGCTCAAACTGAGTTCGATGTGATCCTTACTGCAGCTGGTGGTTCTAAACTAGCAGTAGTTAAATTGGTAAAAGAGCTTACAGGTCTAGGTCTTAAAGAGGCTAAAGAACTTGTTGATGGTGCTCCAAAGCCGATCAAGGAAGGAGTATCTAAGGAAGAAGCTGAAGCATTTAAGACTCAACTTACTGAGGCAGGAGCCGAAGTTGAGCTTAAGTAAGCATCATTCTTAACCTTTTAAGGTTGAGGCCAGCCCCGTCCCGATAGCTATCGGGATTGGGGGTCTGGCTTCGGCCTATTACTGTTTACAGTTATTTGATTTTTAACCTCTAAATTCCAAGACCTTGGCGCTGACTACAAAACTCGGACGAACCAATTTCGCATCCATTCAAAATCAGGTTCCATATCCTGACTTCTTAGAAATACAGCTCAAGTCTTTTAAAGATTTTTTCCAGCTGGAGACAACTCCAGAGAACCGACACAACGAAGGTCTCTTTAAGGTATTCGCGGAAAATTTTCCCATTACCGATACAAGAAACAACTTCGTACTTGAGTTCTTGGATTACTTTATAGACCCGCCTCGTTACTCCATCGAAGAGTGTATCGAGAGAGGATTGACACACAGTGTTCCTCTAAAAGCAAAGCTGAAACTTTACTGTACCGATCCTGAGCACGAGGATTTCGAAACAATTGTACAGGATGTGTACCTCGGTACCATTCCCTACATGACTCCAAAAGGGTCTTTCGTGATCAACGGTGCTGAGCGTGTTGTTGTATCACAGCTACACAGATCACCAGGTGTGTTCTTCGGACAGAGCTACCACGCCAACGGTACCAAGTTGTACTCGGCCCGTGTAATTCCTTTCAAAGGTTCATGGATTGAGTTTGCAACAGACATTCACGGAGCGATGTACGCATACATCGACCGTAAGAAAAAGCTTCCTGTAACCACATTGCTTCGTGCAATCGGTTTCGAAAGCGATAAAGACATTCTGGAGATTTTCGGTCTTGCTGATGAAGTGAAAGTCAGTAAAGCTGGATTGAAGCGAGTACTTGGAAGAAAACTTGCTGCACGTGTTCTTAAATCTTGGGTTGAGGACTTCGTAGACGAGGATACTGGAGAGGTTGTATCCATCGAGCGTAACGAGGTTATCATTGACCGTGAAACGATTATTGAGAAAGAGCACGTTGAGTTGATTCTTGAATCAGGTGTTAAGAATATCATCCTTCACAGAGAAGAGGTGAATTCTGCTGATTATGCCATCATTTACAACACGCTGGCCAAGGATACTTCAAACTCGGAGAAAGAAGCCGTAGAGCATATTTATCGTCAGCTTCGTAACGCTGAACCGCCAGATGAGGAAACAGCTCGTGGTATTATCGACAAGTTGTTCTTCTCAGACAAGCGATACGACCTTGGAGAAGTTGGTCGATTCCGTATCAACAGAAAACTGAAACTCGACATTGCCGAGGATCAGAAAGTATTGACAAAAGAGGATATCATTTCCATCATCAAGTACTTGATCGAGTTGATCAATTCTAAGACCGATGTGGATGATATTGACCACTTGAGTAACAGACGTGTACGTACCGTTGGTGAGCAGTTGTACGCTCAGTTCGGTGTTGGTCTTGCAAGAATGGCAAGAACAATCCGTGAGCGAATGAACGTTCGTGACAACGAGGTATTTACACCGATTGACCTTATCAACGCGAAGACCCTTTCTTCTGTGATCAACTCGTTCTTCGGAACGAATCAGCTATCTCAATTCATGGATCAAACGAATCCACTTTCTGAGGTAACGCACAAAAGAAGATTGTCTGCACTCGGGCCTGGTGGCCTTTCTCGCGAAAGAGCAGGTTTCGAGGTTCGTGACGTACACTACACGCACTACGGACGACTTTGTACCATTGAGACTCCTGAAGGACCGAACATTGGTCTTATCTCGTCTCTGTGTGTTTACGCGAAGGTCAACAAGCTTGGATTCATCGAAACTCCATACCGTAAGGTTGAATCTGGAAAGGTTGACCTGAATGGTGATCCGCTTTACTTAAGTGCTGAGGACGAGGAGATGAACATGATCGCGCAAGCGAACGCTCCAATCACAGAGAAAGGAGATTTCGAAAGTGATCGTATCAAGGCGCGTCTTGAGGGAGATTTCCCAGTGGAGAGTCCAGATAACATCAATTTGATGGACGTTGCTCCAAACCAGATTGCTTCCATCGCGGCATCATTGATTCCTTTCTTGGAGCATGATGATGCGAACCGTGCACTGATGGGATCGAACATGATGCGTCAGGCAGTTCCATTGTTGCGCCCACAGGCACCTATTGTAGGCACTGGATTGGAGCCATTGGTTGCCCGTGATTCACGTGTATTGATTAACGCAGAAGGCGAAGGAACAGTAGAATATGTTGACGCCAACAAGATCAGCATTCGCTACAAGCGTTCGGACATTGACAAGTTGATCAGCTTCGATGACGACCTGAAAACTTACGATCTTGTTAAGTTCCGTAAGACCAACCAGAACACTACCATGAACTTGAAGCCTATCGTTACGAAAGGCCAGAAAGTTGAAGAAGGTCAGGTGTTATGCGATGGCTTCGGTACAGAGGATGGCGAGTTAGCTATTGGTCGTAACTTGAAGGTGGCTTTCATGCCTTGGAAAGGTTACAACTTTGAGGATGCGATCGTTATCTCTGAGAAAGTTGCGAAGGAAGACATCTTCACATCGATTCACATTGATGAGTACACACTTGAAGTGCGAGACACCAAGCGTGGACTGGAAGAGTTGACAGCTGATATTCCAAACGTAAGTGAGGAAGCAACTAAAGACCTTGACGAAAACGGACTTATCCGTGTTGGAGCAGAGGTTGGCCCTGGTGACATTCTTATAGGTAAGATCACTCCGAAAGGAGAAACCGATCCATCTCCAGAGGAAAAACTTCTACGTGCCATCTTCGGTGATAAGGCGGGAGACGTGAAGGATGCTTCATTGAAAGCGCCTCCATCGTTGCAAGGGGTTGTTCTTGAGAAGAAGTTGTTCGCTAAGAACATCAAAGACAAGAAGACCAAAGCAGACGAGAAGAAGGTTCTTGCCAAGATTGATGAGGATTACGAAATCGAATTGGGCAAACTGAAGGCTGTTCTTACAGACAAGTTGTTTGTTCTTGTTAACGGTAAAACTTCTCAAGGAGTTGAGAACAATCTACGTGAAGTGTTGATTCCGAAAGGAACCAAGTTCACGCAGAAGGCGCTTAACTCAATCGAGTATGAAAACATCAACCCTGCCGGTTGGACAACCGATGAGGATAAGAATACTTTGATCAAGGAGTTGTTGCACAACTACAACATCAGAGTAAATGACCTTCTTGGAACGTTCAAGCGTAAGAAGTTCGCTATCTCAATTGGTGATGAACTTCCATCAGGTATCGTAAAACTTGCTAAGGTTTACATCGCTAAGAAGCGTAAGCTGAAAGTAGGTGATAAGATGGCGGGTCGTCACGGAAACAAGGGTATTGTTGCTCGAATTGTCCGTGAAGAAGACATGCCATTCCTTGAAGACGGAACTCCAGTAGATATCGTATTGAATCCATTGGGTGTACCATCAAGGATGAACCTTGGACAGATCTACGAGACCATTCTTGCCTGGGCAGGAGAGAAGCTCGGACGTAAGTATGCTACCCCGATTTTCGATGGTGCTACTTTGGACGAGATTGAAGCTGAGATTGCTGAAGCAGGTGTTCCATCGCTTGGTAGAACATATCTATACGATGGTGGAACAGGTGAGCGTTTTGATCAGCCAGCAACCGTTGGTATTATCTACATGCTGAAACTCGGCCATATGGTTGACGATAAGATGCACGCCAGATCGATCGGACCATACTCACTCATTACGCAGCAGCCGCTTGGTGGTAAAGCACAATTCGGTGGTCAGCGTTTGGGAGAGATGGAGGTTTGGGCACTCGAAGGTTTCGGTGCGGCCAACATTCTTCAAGAGATGTTGACTATCAAGTCGGATGACGTGGTAGGACGTGCCAAGGCTTACGAAGCAATCGTTAAAGGAGACCCGATGCCAACACCAGGCATTCCAGAATCCTTCAATGTATTGATGCACGAACTTCGTGGTCTGTGTCTGAACGTAACACTTGAATGATAAAAGTTTCCCTCCCGTCCCGATAGCTATCGAGATTGGGAGGGCAGCTTAACTCAACAGAATACTAAAAGCAAAAAGTCCTCAAATGGCCCTCAAAAGAGAGAATAAAATAAAGAGCAATTTTAAGAAGGTTATCATCAGCCTTACTTCACCAGAGAAGATTCTAGAAGCTTCTAGAGGTGAGGTTTTGAAGCCTGAAACCATCAACTACAGAACTTATAAGCCTGAGCGTGATGGTCTTTTCTGCGAAAGAATTTTCGGACCTGTAAAGGATTACGAATGTCACTGTGGAAAGTACAAGCGAATCCGTTATAAAGGAATTATCTGCGACCGTTGTGGTGTTGAGGTTACCGAGAAGAAGGTACGTAGAGAGCGATTGGGTCACATCCAGTTGGTTGTTCCGGTAGCGCACATTTGGTACTTCCGTTCACTTCCTAACAAGATCGGTTACCTTCTTGGTCTTCCAACCAAGAAGTTGGATATGATCATTTACTACGAGCGATACGTGGTAATTCAGCCAGGTGGAGCCGTGAACAACGAAGGAGAGCCATTGAACTACATGGAGTTCCTTACGGAAGATGAGTACTTGGATGCTTTGGAAAGAATGCCAAAGGAGAACCAGTACTTGGATGATTCTGACCCGAACAAATTCATCGCTAAGATGGGAGCTGAGGCTCTTGAAGCGTTGTTGATGCGTTTGGATCTTGATAGTCTTTCGTTCGAGCTTCGACACAAGGCAAACACAGAAACCAGCCAGCAGCGTAAGAATGAAGCGTTGAAGCGTCTTCAGGTTGTAGAAGGTTTCCGTGGAGCACAGGAGAATATTGAGAACCGCCCAGAGTGGATGGTTGTGAAGGTGATTCCAGTAATTCCACCAGACCTTCGTCCGTTGGTGCCGTTGGATGGTGGACGTTTCGCTACATCCGATCTGAATGATCTTTACAGACGTGTTATTATCCGTAACAACCGTCTTAAGAGACTTATTGAGATCAAGGCACCAGAGGTGATCTTGCGTAACGAGAAGCGTATGCTTCAGGAATCTGTTGATTCGCTATTCGATAACTCAAGAAAGTCGTCTGCTGTTAAGACAGAATCAAACAGAGCGCTGAAATCACTTTCAGACTCATTGAAAGGTAAGCAAGGTCGTTTCCGTCAAAACCTACTTGGTAAGCGTGTTGATTATTCTGCACGTTCGGTAATTGTTGTAGGACCTGAATTGGAAATGCACCAATGTGGTCTTCCAAAAGGAATGGCTGCTGAGCTTTACAAGCCGTTCATCATCCGTAAGATGATTGAGCGTGGAATCGTAAAAACGGTTAAGTCAGCTAAGAAATTGGTTGACAAGAAAGATGCGGTTGTTTGGGACATTCTTGAGAATGTTCTTACAAACCACCCAGTTCTCCTTAACCGTGCACCGACCCTACACCGTTTGGGTATCCAAGCATTCCAGCCGAAACTTATCGAAGGAAAAGCGATTCAGCTTCACCCATTGGTTTGTACGGCATTCAACGCGGATTTCGATGGTGACCAGATGGCGGTTCACTTACCACTTGGTAACGCTGCTATTCTTGAAGCTCAGATGTTGATGCTTGCATCGCACAATATTCTTAATCCAGCCAACGGTGCACCGATTGCGGTTCCATCGCAGGATATGGTTCTTGGTCTGTACTACATGACCAAGGAGAAGAAGAGCACAAAGGAGGAGCCTGTGAAAGGAGAAGGAATGACTTTCTACTCTCCAGAAGAGGTTATCATTGCTCACAACGAGAAGAAGGTTGACCTACACGCTGGAATCAAGGTTAGAATTGCAGCTAAAGTTGAAGGAGAGAAATCTCAGATCATCGAGACCACAGTGGGTCGAGTGCTATTCAACCAGGTAGTTCCTGCAGGAGTTTCTTACATCAACGAGTTGCTTACTAAGAAAGCGCTTCGGGATATTATCGGTGATATCATCTACAAAGTGGGTATGGCCGAGTCTGCCAAATTCTTGGATCGTGTTAAAGGTCTTGGATTCATGAGCGCATTCCGTGGTGGACTTTCGTTCAACCTTGGAGATGTATTGATTCCAGAGCAGAAGATTCCTATGATCGAGAAAGCTCAGGAGCAGGTTGATGAGGTGATGAACAACTTCAACATGGGTTTCATTACCAACAACGAGCGTTACAACCAGATCATCGATATCTGGACGCACACTAACTCTCGTTTGACCCAAACGTTGATGACCCAAATGCAGAATGATAAGCAGGGCTTCAACTCTGTTTACATGATGCTTGATTCTGGAGCTCGTGGTTCTAAGGAGCAGATTCGTCAGCTTTCTGGTATGCGTGGTCTGATGGCCAAGCCGCAGAAATCTGGTGCTACAACTCAAGAGATTATCGAGAACCCGATTCTTTCAAACTTTAAGGAAGGACTTTCGATTCTTGAGTACTTCATTTCTACTCACGGTGCGCGTAAAGGACTTGCGGATACGGCCCTTAAAACTGCCGATGCGGGTTACTTGACAAGACGACTTGTTGACGTTGCTCAGGATGTGGTAATCAACGAAGACGATTGTGGTACACTTCGAGGACTTGTGGCTACTCCGCTCAAGAAAAACGAGGACATCATTGAATCGCTTTACGATAGAATTCTTGGTCGTACATCACTTCATGATGTGGTCAATCCAGAAACAGACGAGGTTATTGTTACTTCTGGTGAAGTGATTCACGAAGTGGAAGCGAAAGCCATTGAAGCAGCTGGAATTGAGTCTGTTGAGATTCGTTCTGTACTTACCTGCGAAACCAAGCGTGGATGCTGCGCCAAGTGCTACGGACGTGACCTTTCAACTGGTCGCGAAGTGAAGAAGGGATTGGCTGTTGGTGTTATCGCTGCGCAGTCAATTGGTGAGCCGGGTACACAGCTTACACTACGTACGTTCCACGTTGGTGGTGTTGCATCTCACATTGCTTCTGAATCTCAGATCAAAGCAAAAGAAGATGCGGTTGCTGAGTACGATGAGTTGAGAACAGTGAAGAGTTCTGAAGGCGATTACGAAGTTGTGATCGGTCGTTCGGGAGAACTTCGATTGATGGATCCGAAGAAAAATGTTGCGATTGCTACGCACAACATTCCTTACGGTTCTAAACTTTACAAGAAAGAAGGTGCCAAGGTTAAGAAGGACGAGCTTATTTGCGAGTGGGATCCATTTAACGCGGTTATCGTTTCTGAAGTTGATGGTAAGATCGAATTCGAAAACTTGAATGACGGATTGACTTATCGAGTTGAGTCTGATGAACAGACCGGCTTCAACGAAATGGTTGTCATCGATTCTAAGGACAAGAAGATGATTCCGGCAATTCATGTTGTTTCAGGTTCTGGTAAGAGTAAAGAGATTAAGAACTACAACATGCCAGTTGGTGCGCACATCGCCATCAAAGAAGGTCAGGATGTTAAAGCAGGCGATACGCTTGTTAAGATTCCTCGTGTTTCTGGTAAGTCTGGTGATATCACCGGTGGTCTTCCACGTGTTACCGAGCTCTTCGAAGCACGTAACCCATCTAACCCAGCGGTTGTTTCTGAGGTTGATGGTGTGGCTTCATTCGGTAAGATCAAGCGTGGTAACCGTGAGGTTATCATCGAGACAAGAACTGGAGATGTTAAGAAGTACTTGGTGTCGCTTTCTAAGCACATCCTTGTTCAGGAGAACGACTTTGTGAAGGCTGGTGTTCCACTTTCTGAAGGTGCGATCACTCCATCTGATATTCTTCGAATCATGGGACCAACTGCGGTTCAAGAATACTTGGTGAACGAGGTTCAGGAAGTTTACCGTCTACAAGGTGTGAAGATCAACGATAAGCACTTTGAGGTTATCGTTCGTCAGATGATGCGTAAAGTGAACATCCTTGATCCAGGTGATACTAAATTCTTGGAGAAAGAATTGGTTAACCGTTACGAGTTCAGAACAGAGAACGATTGGATTTTCGGAAAGAAATATGTTGAAGATCCAGGCGATTCGGAGAACCTGAAGTCAGGTCAGATCATTACTTCACGTAAACTGCGTGATGAGAACTCTGTGTTGAAGCGTAAGGATATGAAGCCAGTGATTGCGCGTGATGCAATTCCTGCAACTTCAGAGCCGATTCTTCAGGGTATTACAAGAGCGTCACTACAGACAGATAGCTTTATCTCTGCGGCATCGTTCCAGGAAACCACCAAGGTTCTTAACGAAGCAGCAGTTAAAGGAAAAGTCGATGATCTACACGGTCTGAAAGAGAACGTGATTGTAGGTCACTTGATTCCGTCTGGTACTGGCCTGAGAGAATACGACAAGTTGGTTGTAGGGTCGAAAGAAGAGTACGAGGCACTGTTGGCGGCCAAACAAGAAGAAGAGGCCGAGACAGAAGCTTGATTATTAATTACTGAGATAAAGGTGGCAGCTAATAGGTAAACTATTTCTGCCACCTTTGCTTTTAAACGAATGTTAGCTAATCGCTAAAACCTAATACCTAAAAGCTAGTTATGGCAGACGACAATCAAAACCCACAAGGCCCACAGCAAGGCCAATTAAGCATAGAACTGACCGAAGAAGTTGCAGACGGTCATTACTCCAACTTGGCCATCATCACGCATTCAACTGCAGAGTTTGTGGTTGATTTTATTAAGGTGATGCCAGGTGTTCCAAAGGCAAAGGTTAAGTCTCGAGTGGTGCTAACTCCGGAGCACGCCAAGCGTTTTATGAAAGCGTTGCAAGACAATGTAGCGAAGTATGAATCAGAGCATGGCCCTATTAAGCACACAGAAGGGCCGCCACCGCTTCCAATGAACTTTGGAGGGCCAACTGCCCAAGCTTGATCAATTACGAGCCGAGACATTGTCTCGGCTCGCTTATTTTTAGGCCATGCGAGAAAATCAGATCATCAATTCGATTCCCAATTGGGCTTGGATGATACTGTTATTCGCGTTAGCGCTGGGCGTTAGACTTCTTCACCTAACAAGCACCGACATTGCTGGAGATGAGCCTTTTTCCATTTTCGTGGCGCAGTTCAATGTGCCGGATATAGTTTTGCATCTCAGCAAAGACAACAGCCCTCCGCTGTTTGAAATTATCCTCCATTATTACATGTTGGCTTTTGGTGATTCAGACCTAATGTTGAGGGTATTGCCCACACTATTCAGTGCATTAATACCACTCCAAGTTTTCCTGATTGGCAAGCGTCATTTCAGTCTTCAAGTTGGAATTCTGGCGTCATTGCTAACCATCTTTTCCATTTACCAAATAAGGTTTGCCCACGAAATTCGCGTCTATTCGTTATTCAGTTTACTAACAGCCACAAGCTTGTTGTTTTTTCTGAATGGACTCCAGTATCCAGATACGTTCAGAAAATGGATCGGGTTGATTCTGGTAAATGTTCTGCTCCTGTATGCCCATTATACATCCGTCTATATACTTTTTGTACAGGTTATATGCGTGCTGATATTCATTCCAGCAAGAAGTTGGAAAGTGCCCATAATGGCCTATGGCCTAACGGGCCTTGTTTATCTTCCATACGTTTTGGTGTTACTAACTCGACTTGGTGAAGTGTCTGAATCGGGTTCTTGGGTGCCAAAACCAGGTTGGGGAGAGATCTATGGAAACATTAATTTATTGCTCAATAGCAAGTTTATAACGGTAGCCGTGCTTGTTGTTGTTGTTCTTGGATTTGCGCTTAGAAAATTCAAGTTTCGAGAATTGGTCACTGATGCATTTGCACAAAGAAGCGGAATGGTTGTGCTACTTTGGTTTCTGATTCCCTACGTTACAATGTTTGTGGTATCCATGGCTTTTTTGCCAATGTTCATGGACCGCTACATTCTTTACCTGTCGATTCCTCTGTTTTTGATTACCGCTTGGTTTGTTGATTTGATTTGGAAACAAAACCGTTTCAAATGGACTGCATTTGCAATAGTAATTGCAGCTTCTGTTTTCACTACAAACCTAAACCCTCCGAATAACCGGAACATCAAAGCAGCGGTAAACCATCTCGATACGTTAAACTCTATGGGTAACGAGATTTACGTATGCCCTGAAATGTTTCATCTCGCTGTTGCGTTTCATCTCGACAGAGAATTATTCTCTCTGATTGATTCGGATAGCCCAATGAGAAAATTGGATAGTGCTCTAGCTTCTAAGGGATTTCATTTTATTCATAGTTCGGATAAAATCAATGTGCGGCAAGGTTTGGTCTTTATGGATGCAGCTTCAACATTTGTGTATCCTGAAAATCAAATTCTTTCGGATTTGCAGACTGAAATGGTTCAGACAGATCAATTTCATCACCATGAGATATTCGACATCTATGTATTCAGACCATCTGAATTATAAATACTTGAATGACATAGATATTTCAAATCGTACATTCACGAAAATTCAATGCATGCATTCTAAATGAGAATTTTCATCGCTTTACTAACGCTATCGGTTTCTGTAAGCACGGCCTTTTCGCAAACCAGTATTGATCCGAAAAACATTGACATCGTACGTGATGAATATGGTGTTCCGCACATTTTCGCTAAAACAGATGCTGAAGTTGCATATGGTTTGGAATGGGCCACGGCCGAAGATGATGTGGAAAACGCTCAGTTTATGCTTGCAGCAATGCGTGGTGTGCTTGGTAAGCGACAAGGCATTGACGGTGCCAAAATTGACTTCGCAGTTCAGTTCTTGGGTGTTGTAGATTATGTCAATGACCATTACGAGGAAAGCATTCCAGAAGACCTGAAAAGAGTTTTGGAAGGTGCGGCAGCAGGTGCAAACGCGTATTACACGGCTCATCCGGAATTGCTATGGGATAAGAAACTACTACCAGTAAAACCGCAGGATTTCGTTACCGGATACATGCTAGCAATGGCATTGATGGGCGGTGTACAAGGAACCGTGGAGAAAATGGTTGACGGTCGCATTGAACGAGATATTCCCAAGGCAGAAGATGGCATTGGCTCAAATGCCTATGCTTTCAACTCAAATAAAACCGCTGACGGAAACACATATTTGGCCGTGAATGCTCACCAACCAATCGAAGGTCTGTTATCGTGGTATGAGGCGCACGTTTGTTCCGAAGAAGGTTGGAACATGGTTGGAGGACTTTTTCATGGCTCGCCAACCATCTTTCTAGGAACCAATGAGAATCTTGGTTGGGGACATACCACTGGAAATCTTGATGAGTTGGATGCTTACAAACTCAAAATGCACCCGAAGAAAAAACTGTGGTACAGCATTGATGGCGAATGGCATAAACTGCAGGTGAAACGAGCTAAACTCAAAGTAGCATTGGGTAAAAATGGCTGGTTTAAAATTGGAGTGAAAAAGAAGTTTTGGGTTAGCAAATACGGTCCGACCATGAAAAACGACCATGGATTTTTCTCACTCAGAATGCCTGCCTTGATGAATATCTATCCAATAGTTCAGTGGTATAGAATGAACAAGGCGAAAAACTTTACGGAGTTCAGAGAAGCGCTTGATATCCAAGGGTTATCCCGACAGAACATTACTTATGCAGATAAGAATGACACCATCTATTTCATCTCAAACGGTTATATCCCCGTTAGGGCAAACGGTTATGATTGGAAAAGGGTAGTGCCGGGCGATACGTCTCTTACGCTTTGGAATGAATTCCTGCCAGTTGACAGTTTTGCTCAGTTCCTGAATCCAAAATGTGGTTGGGTTTTCAACACTAATAATTCGGGTTTTGAGGCTACTGCGAAGGAGGAAAACAGAAAGCTGGAAGATTACAATCCACATATTGGTTATCACAATAAGTTCAATAACCGTAGCCTTCGTACTTACGAGATAATGGAAGGCGAGTACGCCAACAAGAAGATCGATTATGAGGGTTTCAAGGCTTTGAAATTGGATCATACTTATCCGCAGAGGATGACCTACCGCGGGCAATTCTGGATGGACGAATTGTTTACCCTTGATGGCTCGAAGTATCCGGAAATTGCAGATGCCATTGAGCGCATAGCAGCTTTTGATAAAAGTGCCGATACGCTAGATAGGAACTTCCCGATGCTTCTGATGACCATCTACGAATTGCTTGATTACAACGGTAAGAAGCGCGATGCTGCGGCAACGGATACGGATATTCGAATTGCCATGTACGTTGATTGCATTACGAAGGCTAAAGCCAAGATGATTGACAAGTTCGGAACCATTGACATTGCCTTGCGTGAATTACAAATAATTGAGCGTAATGGGAAAACGGTTGCCGTTGCGGGCGGTCCGGATGCTATTCGAGCTGTGTTCGGGCATTTTATGGACGATGGCCGAAATCGGATGGTGGCTGGAGATGGCTACTTTCAATTGGTGCAATTCACGGAAGATGGGCCAATCATAGAAAGTGCCAGTCCCTTCGGTGCTTCAAGCTTTCCGGATTCTCCACATCACACAGATCAGATGACTCCATTTGGCCGAGAGGAAATGAAAATTATGAGTTTGGATAAGGAAACGGTTTACAAGAATGCCAAGCGTATTTATCATCCAGAGTAGTACATTTGCAGCCCTTATTGGCCCCGTAGTTCAACTGGATAGAATATCAGATTTCGGCTCTGAGGGTTGGGGGTTCGAATCCTCCCGGGGTCACGTTGGACTCGATTAAGTCTCTGTTATTCAATTGAATAACAGAGACTTTTCTTTTGTAGGTAAAACATAGGTAAAACATTAGCTGTTGATGTCGGACTTTAGAGCATGACTCAAATTGTCCTTGTCAGAGCGATTTGATTGGTGAGGTAGAGGTGGTCTCACAATATTGACCCTATTATTTCTGGCTGCAAACATGAAGTGCTGTACGTTTTTGCTCGCACATAAAAAGAATTTTCAATAGGTAAACAGGCCAAGAGTTAGCTGCCGAACTATCATCAAATGAATTCCAAAGGACTCCGTTGACAATTACTAATTACATTCGTCTTCCTTTATGACAACGGTCATTTAGGAAATTCCCAATTTTCAGGGCAAAAGACTAAGCAGACACCCTCATCTCATCAAGATAAGCTTTTCGGTCTGTAGCAATTGTTTGTTGCCATACAGACTGCAATAGTAGATACCATTGGTGTATCTGCTCATATCCACCTCAAACTGGCCTTTGCCATCCTGTAAGGAGAGCATTTCTTCCAGCAAGACACGGCCATGTAGATCATACAGTCTGAGCACACAGCCTAATTCACATTCCTTACCCAGATCATAGGCAATAGTGGTGCTGTTGGTAAACGGGTTCGGGTAAACCTCTAACGTACCCTGAGCGGAGCCGAAGGGTAGTTCCTCCACTCCAGTAATAAAGCAGTTCTCCACCTCACAGCCCAGACTGTCTACACGCAGTATCCACCCGTCCTGCGTGGTGGAGTTGGCACCCCGGCCAAAACCCACCATTACAATATCTCCATTGGGCATCAGCATCATATTACGAAGGAGGTCAGTAGAACCAGATGGATTGTAGGTGTGCGTCCAAAGCGTATCTCCATTGGCATCTGTTTTCATAAGCCACCCCGCTTGACTGCCATCATCTGTATTGGTCGTTTGCCCAACACCGATAATAGCCCCGTTACTCAATGCAGCACCTGACCAAAAGCTATGAGAGCCGATTGGGGCAACGTGCTCCTTTATCCAGATTTCATTACCCAAAGGATCCACCTTCATTATTAAGGCATCCGAATTACCCGTGGACATGTTCTCTACTCCACCTACAATCGCATAGTTCCCATCGGTGAGTGGAAAAACCTTCGTTCCACCACCGCCTCCGGGTGAAATGGAATTGTAGGTTTCCTGCCAAAGCACATTTCCAATGCTGTCTGTTTTTATCAACCATGTATCGTAGTCGCTACCACCGAAACTCTTGGTTCCTCCGGTCATCAAAACTTCCCCCTGCTCATTTATGGTGGTGCCTGAATGAATATAATCTGTACCCCCACCTCCATAAACCACGCGGTTAAGTTCATTGCCAAGCGTATCAACAGTAATGAGCAGAATATCAGCATCAGTGTCAGTGGTGTCATCATACGTCCAACCAATGAGCATGATCTTATTGGGCCGGGTCTCCACCATGCTCAGCAACAGATCGCTGGTATCGGGTCGTTCTATGATGCGCGTGAAAAGCGTATCGCCCGTCTCATCCAAACGGGCAAAATAGAAATCGCAGGGTCCCGGACTCTCCACCGTGTAATCACAGTGATAACCCGAAGTAAACAAGCCACCTGAACCTGTTCGAATAAGTGATTGCGTGTTGAATGTCATTCCAGAAAAGGTAACGTCAACTTCAGATATCAGGTTTCCTTCACCATCAATCACAACATGATGCGCATCACTCAATGAACTATTGTTCAAATTGAGATTACTCCCAGCCGCCATAATGTTGCCGTTGTCTAAAACAATTGCAGCTTCAAGTAACCCGGCTCCATTATTCGAATCATAGAATCCCGAAAACCGGATAGGTTGAGCATTGATGATTACCGAAACAAACAACAAAGGGATGACCGTAAGCCACCCTTTGCTTAATACTGAGCCGTTCAATTTCATCTCATCAAGATAAGCTTTTCGGTCTGTAGCAATTGTTTGTTTCCGTACAGACTGCAATAGTAGATGCCATCGGTGTATCTGCTCATATCCACCTCAAACTGGCCTTTTCCATCCTGTAAGGAGAGCATTTCTTCCAGCAAGACACGGCCATGTAGATCATACAGTCTGAGCACACAGCCTAATTCACATTCCTTACCCAGATCATAGGCAATGGTGGTGCTGTTGGTAAACGGGTTCGGGTATGCTTTAAAGTACTCCGCCTCGGTGGGTGTATCTGCCATCCGTTCTTCTTGCTCTTCTTCTTCCTCAGTACCCCACTTACCGCTGGGTTCGGTATAATGTTCGGGGTGTAGAATGTAAATCGTGTCGAGCATCACTTCCAGCATTCCTCTGGCTATGTTGGCCGCGTCCAACGTGGTATCGGCTGCTATCTGCTGCACACGTGTGGAATCTGTTGCATTCATCTCCAGCAGCGTAAGCGTATCGCGCCCTAGGTCAATAAAAATATCGTAGAGGTCGTAAATGGCCGTATCGTTGTTGGTTACCAACGGGAGTTTGGCCAAGCTGCTATCGGCCTCATCCCAATTACCCTGACCGATCTCTGTGCCCAGCAACGCCAACCGCAACGGGTATAGCCCCACCGTATCCATGTACGGTTTTACGTATTCCAAACTGTCGTTCTCCACATAATGGCTCACGTACTCATCGGCAGCATGGTGCATTTCGGCAGAGTGGTAGCGAATCTCGCGCCATAGCGATGTATAGGTTACCACTCCTGGGTTGTTGCCCTGTGCCACAGTAAGCGTATCGGCCACCGACTGCCAATCATCTTTATACCCCGTAAAAGATGCTTTCAGCAGTTCCCAAACGGGCTTGGATGCAGGCACGTTCTGCAACATGGTACGCTGAAAATTGCCCGGTGTAACCACCGTATCGCGGTTCAGGTAGGCAACCAGCACGGTGTCGGACAATGGGGTGTGTGCCAACAGCACATCGGCCAGTACGGTATCGTTGGTGTTCAGGTTGTAAATGGTATCGAGCATCAGTTGGGTCTCACTACTATCTATGTGCGCCACCAAGCTGTCCTGTTCATCGCGTTTACCGCTCAGATCCACCATGCGTGCGTAACGCCATACCTCCCACTCAAATGGCGGCTTACCAGTGACATCACAAGTCGGGTCTTCCAGTGTCATGTCACAGTTATGCACATCCACATAGAAATCTGATTGGAGGCTCACCGGAACAGTATTGCTATTGATTCCACCAGCAGCATAATACGTAGGCCGATCCTGTAACAGACCTTCTTGGATGTTATGTGTAGACCCATTGGTGAACTCATTGCCAGCACGAGTGCCGTTTGTCTGTTGTGGGTCTGGGCACATCGTTCCCTGATCAGGGAAAAGGCCAGGGGTCAATGGATTGAGGACCCAGTCGTTCGTGTTGCCATCAAAGCTGTTACAACTTACCTTCAGGTATTCGCTGGTTGCCTCATGCTGAAACGCAAAGAAGAGGCCATTGAAGTCATTATCGTTATTGATCAATCCGCCACTGGCCGCGTTGGTGCCAGTGGTTCCGCGTATCACCACCCCGAAATCCAAGCCCTCATGGGCTTCTTCAGAAGTAAAGATGTTCTTTCTGATCTTGTAATGCGAGTTATCCGTACCCCTGATACCAAAGCTCTGACCAACACCACCAAGTTCTTCCAGTTCGCCAATGGCCATGCTGAAGTCGTTGTCAAAAAAGTCCATGCCACGGTAACAGGTCAGGTCCGCACCTCTCCATACGTTGGTAAATGTAGAGCCCTCAGAGTATATCTTATTCAAAACATTGAAATTATCGTACCCGATAAAGCCATGTTGCAGGTTTATGAATTGGTTACCAGTGGTGCTCTTCAATAGTTTATAACCGGCATGATGCCCAGAGATAGCGTTCGGCCACCTATCTTTTGTAATGGTAGTAGTAAAGTTGGGGTTGTCTTTTTCAAACTCGAACGTGCAATCAGTGAAACTGATACCATAACAGTCCCAAATACTCACAAACTCAGGAGTGCCAATTCCACCATAGGTCAGGTCATTCAACGGTGCATCTGTCAGGAAGTTGACCCTGATAAAGCTACTGATGTTGTTGTGTTTGGTAAAAGGACCATAAGCCACTGCTTTTCTACAATTAAGGAAAGTGGCATCAGCGGCCCGAACCACACCTCCGCCAGAATTGGCAATATCGCTGAGGTTAATAACATCAACCCCCACCCGTGCCTGTTCTATTACGGCATCGTTCTTCAGTTCCACCGCCCCCTGATGGGTTGGGTTTGGCCAACTCTGGTTATGGTACCTATTGCCCCAAACTTGAATCCCTTGCCACATGTAATCGCAAGAAGAGGTCAATGTGCCACCATCAACAATCAACTTTCCACCCGGTTTTACAACAATTCCTTCGCCCGGAGGAAACGCCACCGTACCGGTGATGGTAACTTCCACCCCGTCTTCAATAACCATACTTCCGTTAATGCTCTGGTTACCAACGGAATGCTGGCCTTCTGTATACGTTACGTCATTATTGGTCTCGCCACATGGCAGTACAATAAACCCTGCATCTCCATAGGTATAGTCACCCTCATCATACGGAAAGGCGAGAGTCAGCTCGGCAGAACCGTTGGAAGTAGCAATGCTATTACTCGAGGGTATTCCTGTTTCGGTGTTGTACCAACGGACATGGTATGTCGTAACTGGTTCAACGTTATCAATGGTAACTGTAGTTCCGGTATTGGCCATATCCGGTTTATCAGCAGGATCCATGTCCAGCAAATAATCTTCGTTATTCAGAACAAGTTCTTTCCAATCGTGCCCAATGTCCTGAACATGTCCAAAAATAATTTTCGAATTCTGAGCCAGTGTCCAACGGTAAGATGGGTTCAACTCTATCAACCAACTACCGTCACCAACCTCTGCGAACGGTTCATTACCAGTAAGAGGCTGAGTTCGCGTCTGGTAAATGTCAACTGGTTCGGTAAGATAAGGTGCCACCAGATTATTGAAACGAGAAATGCCGTCAAACTGGTGCCACAAGGTCCCTGGTATATCGTGTTCTAGGCAAGAGTCATCTCCTGGTCTATCATTTAAATACTGTTCTGACCACCATGGCATGGAAGACCCCATACCACCCCCACAGAATCCGATCCAAATATTATGATGATTGTCGAAACCATATGGATCCCATTTACGCAAAACATCACACCAACTATGCGAACCGACCTCATTCACTATGGTCGGTTTTTTGATTTTTGAAGGATGCTTTGAAAATCGCCAGATACCGTCAAATAATTTTTCTTGATGAGGTGCCGTAGATCCAAGGTTTGATTGGTCTGGGTTACCATGGTTGTACGCGTGAATCTCGGAGAAGTCAATGAGATCGTTTGCAAACAATTGCTGATAGAAATTTCCACCATGGACAAGCCCGGAAGCATCGGGATCAACGTTGCTTGTGGTGATTAAATGATCATACGGATCCCAAGAACTTATATCTGATGTTATTTCTAAGTTCCAAGAAAGTACTCGACTTTGAAGCGCTGTATTAGCGTTATGATTACAATCCTCCATATGCTTAATAAGGTAGTTTTCATTGAATATTTCCCATGCCTGAAGATGGGTGGCATACCCCCATCTGGCAACGATGTATCTGTGCTTGTTCTGCATTAGACGATAGACCGGATGAGAAATGTCGAACATTTGCATTAGCTCATCCTTCGTATTGGCGAGGTTATTATCCGTATTTATGATTGCACCATTTCCTCCTTGGTAGTATGGATTGCATAGAGAAAAATTTTCCTCTGTCCAGCTTAAATTAGGACAACTACCACTGCTCTTATCTTTGAAATTACCGGAAAGGTTAAGACATGGCTTAATTGTAATGCCGCGCGCTGCAGACGCATTAAAAATATGATCTAAACTGTATGCTCTGGTCTGAAAGAAGCCGTAATTGGTTACTTCGTAGTTTGGAAGTGCCCATCTGGCCGCATTGGTATCGCCATATTGATCCTTTCCACTTGGGTCAGCTGATTCTAGGTCAAACGACCAATAATGGTTGAACCAAATTCGAAAGTGGTCAATTCCATGGTTAGCGAGCGTATCCAGATATGCGTCATATCCGCACATGGATTTACTACTGTGATACTCCCATAGCCAAGGTAGATTTGTACCGGTTGGAACGTATGGTTCATTAGTATTCTCGTATTGCAGATAGCCGGAAGTTTCGTTTAACCTGATAAAACCTTTGGCTTCTTCATTTGGATCAACTTCAAATCCATAAACAGGGCTTATGCCAGTTCCAGGGTCCTCATCCTCTGCCATCAAATAAAACAACCAACTCCCCTCCAAATGTGGAGTAAACCGAATTCTGAATTCTCCATTGGTGTTGTCCTCGTAATAATCAGGGTCTGGTGATAGAGTAACATCTGGACAATTCTGATGTGTGAACGGCTGCATAAAAAATGCGTCAACTACCACTGGGTCTCCGCCTGCTTCATCAGGAATGAAAACTCCCTGAATTTCCACCCGCCTATAATCGAACGGGTTATAGTTGCTATAACAAGCATCCACATCAATAACAATTTCCTGAAGGCCATATAATGGAACCGTAGGAGAATAACTCGCTGCAGACACTGTTGGAGCCACACCGTTACAGATCGCACCCCCAGCCCTCATGCTTAAGTCAAAGTATCCGGAGGTATCAGCATGCACTTTCATGTAATACATAACACCAACATCAAATAGCGTATCTATTGTTATTGCATTGGCTACGCTATCGGTTTTTTGTATCCAGGTATAACCCTCATAGCAGTCTCGGTATATTGTTATGCTGTCAATGCTTGCAACAGGAACCGAATCAGGCAATTCAACCTTAATGATTTCCCCACCTCTACCAAGAAAGCTGTACCAGATGGGTTCGGTGTTTATGTAAACGTTCGTCAAGATTGTGTCTTCTTCCCCCAGATAATCACCAATCTGACATTCAGAACATGTTATACTGCTATCACTTTCCAATATGAACATTTCAAAGTCAGTTACTCCACTAGACGTGGTAATGGTTCCGTTGTAGGCACCTCCACTTGTGCTACCATTGCCAAGGTCATTCCAGTTAGCGCCATCCCAGCCAGCAATGCTTCTTGCGGCCAATGAGGTGTCCATGGCGCAGCTGGTTAGCGTGTCCCAGGCTAGGGTCACAACTGGAGTACTTGTTCCTACATCTCGGGTCAAGATCCAATATTCGTTGGTGCTCAAATAATCAAGAGTACCATCCTTATTGTCATGACTGTTTATTGGGTCGCTATTGTTTCCATGGTAAGCTGCTGTAAAGGCATCCGTAGCACTATTCGGAGCACTGATGGAAATCGGTCGGTATTTTCCACTCAAACCCACAGGGAAATCAAAGGCGTCATTCCCAATCTTTTGAACCCTACCTTCTATATAACTTGCATCGGTGGCCGCAGGCTCAACACCATCATTCAACGTAATAACAGCACTGTTCCAGCATTCAACCACACCATTGCTAAGGGTAAATTCATTTAAAAGCGTAACGTCATTGTTCACCTTTATTCTTCCTCCACTTTTGTTGACCTCCAAGCGGTACGCTTGTACCTCTAGGTCTTCGTCCAATATCGATAGATACTGATCGCTACCACCGTTGAATAGAACCTTTCGTCCAGACACAGAGCCCCCTATGCGGATAACCGAGGCACTATCCCCGTCCAAGGTCAGGTCACCACCAATCTCAGTTTCCGAAGAATAGCCGATCCATACTGGTTGTGTACTGTGGTTAATGAGCGTCAGGTCTGTGGTAAATGTATCCGCCACCGCATTGCCCCAATAGAGGTAGTTACCGCTGCTGCTGTTCTCAATGGTAACGGGGCCATAAAAGGCATTCCCATCATTCAGGTTATTTACCCCGCCCGTTTTCTCCAAGTAGGTGTTACCATGGAACGTACAATCAGTAACTGGGAGGCTGCTACTCTCAATCGTCACATCTCCTTGGAAAACAGCATCGGTTAAGGTGGCGGTACCACCACCACCATAAATGAACCTTGCTGTGATGTCCGTTCCAGAAAGCACATCAAGATCAGCATCACTATCCATGCCACTGAGGTTTATGGTGCCGTTTTCAGTCTGTTCATAATTCTTCAGGGTCAACTTGCCGCTATTGAAACCCTCGCTTCCAATGACCAAAAGACCATTATGAGTTGTAGCGGCCGTGTTGAACTCAACATAGCCGGATGTAGCATCCGTGTTCAAGGTCACGGTTCCATTAATTGTAACTGTAGGCGACCCTGTTGAGCCGATGGTAAGTCCTCTGGCTGTGTTACCAGAGTGGTTGTTGATGGTAATATCATCATCAAAAAGACAGCCAACCGCATTATTCACCAAACGCAGATAACCTGCCGCCTCCAGATTGAAGGTAACGGGCGCAAGAAAGGTGTCAGGTGTATTGTAGTTGAAGTTCACATAACCTGCATAGGTTGATGTTATCTCTACAGAATCCTTGAACATGTTACCGCCCGTTGCCACACCATTTGAGGTTTCAAGAATGGTCTTTTTGTCATAGATACTGGCACCAAGCTTAGCGTATTGTGGAATGTCCACTTCTCCTTTGAAGTGACAGCCCGTTTCCACATCCGTATCCTGAGTAGTTGGGGCATGCAGATTGCCTTCCAATGTCAATGATGGTCCCAAAACAAGTTCGGAGGTACCCGTCATGGCAGAAAGGTTCACATCCACAGCACTGGCCTGTTCATATCCTTTAAGAGTCAGAGTCCCTGCATTATATCCTTCTCCGCCTATCAGCAGTTGGCCGCTATGTGCGGTTGAACCAGTGTTGAAACTAATATATCCAGAGCCGCTGGTCACATTCATGGTTACATCACCATTAATGGCGATAGTAGGTGACCCGGCCGAACCGAAAACAATACCATGCGAACTACTTCCAGAGTGATTGTATAAAGTCACATCATCATCAAAAAGACATCCTGTGGCGTTGTTGACGGCACGTATATCCCCGGCCGCCTCAAGAGTAAAAGTCACTGGCGCCAAAAATGTATCAGGAGTACTTAGTGAGAAGTTTGTATAACCCGCACATGTTGTGGTAAAAGCGAATTCGTCCATGAACACATTACCGCCTGAATTGAAACAACCGCTGCTTTCCAGAGTAACCGCATGCTCAAATATCGTATTGTTGATACCACTGATTGAAGCGTCAATGCTTACTTCGCAGTCCATAGTCGTACCATCAAAGTCCACTGTACCTGTTGTCATAACGAACGTTCCGTTCTCCACCTCACCAGCGTTGAGGTCAGCTGTTCCATTCACGGTAATGGCGTAGCTACCAAGTTTCAAGATGCCGCTGGTCATTGTTAGATCATTCACCGTTCGGTTGCCATCCAGCACAGGGTCGTTAGCAGTACTAACGATGGTAATATTATCGCTGCTTCCGGGTACACCAGAAGGTGTCCAGTTGGTTGATGTGGCAAAGTCAGTACTTGTACCTCCATTCCACGTGTAGTTGGTCTGCGCATGCGAACTAAGGGTCAATAGCAAGATGACTACAGTTGCCAAACTAGAGCGGGTCAGTTCGAGTGCGCGAGTCACGCGCGTATATCGAGAACAGGAAGGGACAGTTGATTTTTTCATGGTATTGGGGTTAAGGGAGGGTAGGCTGAGGTGTCATGTTGAGCTTGTCGTAATACACTCGAAGCCTACAGGGTTGGGGAGGTCTTAATTATTAACAGTAACAGCAGACCCAACCCCTGCCGAAGCCAGATACGCACGTACATAAAAAGTGGAAAGCCCCGTATAACTACCAAGCCCTATGGTCAAGTTGCCGCCCGATGAACTGAGTGTGCATCCGTCTGCAAACGTTCCGGTCTGGTTCAACGGAAATCTTCTGGTAAGCAGGTCGAAACTCCCAGCAGATGGGCCTAGTTCTACTACCAATGTGTCAGAAGCTGAGCCAGCCGCGGTCAGTGATAATTCAAGATTGCGTTCCAAACCCTGTATCTCACTGGCCGAAAGGCCAGAAGTGTCGGGGCTTCCAACCAGAGAAATGTTCAATGATTGGGCAAAGAGTTTACTGGAACTGAATAGACAAACAGTAAGAAATAGAGAAAAGAGCTTAGGTATCATAGGGGTAGTTTAATTGGGTTGTCGCGTAGAAAGTATGGAATTTACAACTACTAGCCATCAATTTACCGTAATTAATCATCAAAAAATTGTCAACGTGATGTTAAAGGACCGTTACCAATCAAGTTGAATGACGCTCTCTTTTTAGTTAATTTGAACCAAGGTGAGCGAAGTGGGAAACACTCGTATTGATCCTATTAAAAGGTTAGTAGTGTTACTTAAGTTTAAGGCAGCAGTTCTCCAATTGAAGGCTTCAATGCTTCTGATGTTGGAATCAGGTGTTTCAAAGAATATATGATTGTTCCAATGGTCGCAGTGATTTGCATACGGAATAGACCGGATACGCAGGTATTGATTGATGAAGGGGTATTAAATGACCTCAAAAACGACCAACACCTGTCAGAGATCGGATTTTTGGACAACCTGATGAAACATTCCAATGGCTACCCGTATTTTCAACGATATCGGTCTTATAAGGAAAGTCCTAAATATGAGACCATATATCTTCATAAACTCATTGCGGAGCGATATCTCAAAAAGCCAGAGACAACGAAAAAGATGTTTGTTCGATTCATTGACGGAAACCTCCTGAATGTGCAATTGAACAATTTGGAATGGGTGACCATGAATACCATGCGTAGGGACATGAAAGGTAGAAGCACAACTGGATATCGTGGTGTTACTGCCGACCGTGGAAAGTACCGAGCCGTACTGTATGTAGGAGACAAAAAGTACGATCTCGGTTTTTTTGATGAAGCCGTGGAAGCTGCCAAGGCCTATAATGACAAGTCCATTGAATTGTTCGGTGTCACAAAGGGACTGAACAAGATTGATGATCAGAGTGACTTGAAAACCTGAAACGCATTTGCAACCGAGAATTGGTTGAATGTTTGTGCAACTAACTGCAAAAGCATCCAAAATTTTCTGACACAATAACGAGGGTTTAGCTTAGTGTAACCAATTGTTACAATCATGGCAAAACTTGTTACAACTAAAGAGAAATACGGGGTGTCGGTGGCTACCAGACTGGACTCGTCAATTGCTCAGGAAATAGCCGAACGAGCTGAACGACTGGATATCAGCTTTTCCAAAATGATAGGCATGCTCGTAATGAAAGGATTCAATCCGCAGGAGCGCATCGTTTTAGAAAACAATGAAGAGATTGAAAAACTTAAAGAAAGGATAGCCGAACTCGAATCATCCGAGGAAATTTTGGAAGAAGTGATTGAATTGAAGTCAGAGATGTACAAGAATACTGCTGCGAAGTTTATTAGCCGAGTTGCGGTAGATGACGAGGAGAAAATTCGATTCATCGAGATCTACAATGAGGTGTTAAACGAAAATCATTCAAACCATGAATAAGATCTATAAGGAACCAAGACAGCAAGTAGAACAAGTCGCAAGCGAAGATATAGCCGCAGTTTTTGCTGTCGGATTGTTACTGGCTGGTCTATTCTATCTTTTTTGGAAAGTTTCAACATCATCAAGTTCAGCAGAGATTTCATCGGAGACTGCCAAAGCCCTAACTGAATCAACCATGAGTGCGGTTGATATTGCCGAGATGCTGAATTCCTAAGCCACTTTATACGTGATTACATTTTCGCGAAACAAATACGCTTCGGAAGAGCCCTGATCAACCATCTTGTCCAAGATCCAAAGGAGGTCGGTCATCAGTGGGTTGCTCTTTTTCACTTCTGACATATGATTATAGAAGATTTTCTTAATCAATCGAACACCTGCATCTGTATTGAGGCTCTCTCCGTTTGAATCATGCTTCTGAAGTAAATCAGTCAAATCTGAGATGCCTAGTGGCAAGTATCGATTTCCTATTGTAGAATAAAGATTCAGTATGTACTTATGGATTCCAAAACTTGCGAACTCAGATACCCATTGGTTAATTAAGCCGTCATCAAATTCTAGGGCCTCCCAGTCGGATTCATCTGGTGGATGATGCACCATCGTATAATTCCCTTTTACAACCGACACGTTTAGGAATAACATTGGAAGTAGACAGTCTGTGCCTGAATTTGTGATTAGCTGAGCCAAATCTTTCCACTGATTCCAAAATCGCTTTGTTTGTTCATCATCATTTAATGAACCTTTGACGGTTTTGGAGTGGTCATAATACTTGAGCACAACAAACTCGTAAACGTCCCAAACAAATTCTGTCTGACCCGCCAATTCTATTGGTGAATCTTGCGCACCCTTGTAGGTGTTGAACAACAACTTGGAAACCTCTTTTCCTAACTCCTCCTCTCCGTTTAGCATGAGATCTGAAAGAAACTGAATGGCTTGCCGAGTGACCTGTGGAGACAGCTTTCGTGATCTGTTATTGGCTGAGTAGGAATATCTGTCATTGACTTTCAAGTCTTCAATGATGTATGGTAAAACCTTGCTGACGAACTCCCCAACGAAAGGGTCTTTGGATTTGAAAGGGCACATGACCAATGCCCTACAAAGAATGTGAGCATCAAATGTTTTGAAATCAATTACAGAAATGGCTACAGTTGAAGGTTGAGTTTTCGATAACTCAAGCAGTAAAGCTTGTTTCTGTTTTTCGAATTTTTCTTGGAGTTCCAACTCATGAGGTTTAGTGGGGTTAGCAGCAATGAACTCAGCATATCTCAACATGCAATTCCATCCATTCCATGCTTCCTTGGGGTGAGATTCAAATAAGGTGTCTCTTACATATTGAACGAATGCACCAAATTCATGGTTTGGATAATGAGCAACTAAAAAATGTATTAAACAGAATCTTACTGCTTTGGATTCATCTTCATTAATTGCTGCTTGGAATAGAAGGTGTATTGACCTTAGAGCTAAGTCTTTTTCCAATGGATGTGATGACCTTTCCATATCAAACCCCTGATAGGGGTCATTTAGACTTCTGAGTTTCTCCATGAGAACATACAGAATTGTCTCGAAGCACCACAATCGCTGTTCTTCATCCAATTCGGAGGACAACTCTCTTATCCCAATGACCGCCAGAGACAACGGCAGGTCAATAAAACGGTTAAGGGACTTATCATCTGCATAAGTCTTGTACCCGATACACCAATCGGTGTAAGACAATGTTTCTTTGAAATCTACCGCATTCCTCAACTTTAAAGCAAGGGCCTGCCTCTTGTTTTCTTCTTCAAAGATGGGACGATGCGCTTCAAGATGTTCTGCAACGGGCGCAACGTAAGTTGGGGTCACCATAAAACCACCAATTTCTTTATTATAATCCCCGAACTTATGTGTTCGAATGTCAATTTCAGCTAGAAGTTTGTTCCCAACGATATCCTCAGGTTGAACTTTTGTTTTCAGCGTATCAAGTATATCATGAATTCTAGGATTAAGCTTCCCAACGTTAAATTGGTACCAAGGAAGAAAGTCTCGTATTCCATTTCTAAACCTTTTTCGGTGCGGTAGGTCATGTAGTCGCTGTTGTTCTTTTTGAGCAAAGGGTATTTCATTATCTAACATATTTAATGGGCTCCCCATATCCTGTATCGCTCTGGTCAAGTCCAAATCGTAAAACTCTACAACGCCAAAAAGTGGTAACATTTCCTCACCAACTTCTTTTGGATAGGCCATCGCCACACTACATAGAACCCCTGTAATTGCAACGTTATTTGCTTCCCTAAGCATATAGTTGAAAATGTATCGGAGGTTGGTTCGGCTTACATCGCTTTCATTTGCCGCAATTTCAAGCATGTACTTTTCTAAACTCATAAGCATGGACACCAAGGCGTAATGTGTATTACCAGTGCCACGGTAAGCCGCCCAAAGCTCCCAAGCCGCATATTGTTTTATCAGACTGCCATCGTTAAGCTCTATTTCTATTTCCGAAACCTTGTGCTTATAGTCGCATGACGCATTAACGTAAAAGTCCACCGAGTAATTAATGAACTCAAGTATAAACTTCATCGCCTTAGCAGGATGATGCATTAAGAGGTTATAGGTGGGGGTTTTATAAACACTCGGAGGAAAAAAATCATTCCTATCCTCGATTCCCCAGCACTCATCACCGCGAAGCCGTCCAGCATCAATTTGCCAGGTAATACTATCAGGGTTAGGTTTTCTTTCTTTCAGCTTCCATTCAGCCCATGCCACTTTTATAATGAGATCAGGAAAAGCCTTTACAAAGGCGTTTGGTAGCAAGCCTGACAAACATGTTTCGAGTACAATCTCATAGAAGTTTCTATGCTGCCAGTGTTTGTCGTTTTTATCGATTGCACGCCCAATCAGGTTAGTAATTTCCGACTCTGCACAGTCGGCAATTTCAAGCAAAACCTCAATCAGTTGCTTTTGCTTATCTCCTTGGTAATCATCGTTCCAACTGTAAGTCTCTGACTCTATCTGGTCGATAAAGTGAAGCACAATCGCTTTAACGTGTGTTTTATCTTCCTCTCTTAAGTTCTTTCCACACATGAAGCCCAACCTCCAATCTGCAACGACTAGGTTGTATATCGAATGCTTTAGATTGTTCAATCTACCAATGCGATACGCGATAAACTTGATTATTTCTTCCCAACCAGAACCTACCGGAACAACAAATGATTTGGGGCCATACATTGCGTTTTCCTTACATGCGGTTCTTAAGATGTGGATACATCTTTCCAAGAATTGAGCGTTTGACTCTAAAAGTTTATCCTCAAACTGATTGAAAAACATAGAGCTGTCATCTGATCTAAGAATTGCAATTAGTACTTCATCTTTCCAATACGATGCGATACTATCATCGGCAATTGCTGAGGCAATGAATCTTTTGAACGATGCGTTTTCCTCTTCCAAACTACTTTCAATCCATAGCCTGAAGGCGCGTCTCATTGCTGGTTCATTACCCAGTTTCTCCACTAACTCAGAAGTTGAAGTACTGTCATCGTGCAGTTGTGAAACATGTCTTACCAATGCCATGTCTTCAAAAATGTCGTGTGAAGGAGCAAATCGCGACTTGTCTCCATCCTGAAACACGATATCATCCTCTTCCAAATGAGCAATTGCCTCTTCATGTCCTTCGGCAGGCCGAACGAAGAGTTTCATTTGACGTGCCCGATCTACAGCAATATTCATAAAAGCGCTTTCACGCTTTAGCGACATACCAAAATTTCCTTTATCGGAAAATTTAATAAGCCCCGTCCAAAGTGCATCGGTAAACCCACTCAAAGAAATTGTTGAAAGATCAGCTCTGGTCCTAGGTAGTGCCTTTAGTGCTAAGTCGACATATTTTGGACTTCTTAAAAGCTGTTTGATCTTTGGATTGCCTAACGCATCAATCAACGGAGGGAACCGCGTTTCAATCAGCGATATTTCAGCATCATCCAATTGAGGAATATGAAGAACGGATATCTCCTTCAAATTCATTCCAAATCTAATACAGAGCTGGTCAACGGAAAATCCACGAGCAGTTGCAACGATTCTCAGGTCTGGCATTTCCTTTGCAAAAGCAAGTAGTTGACTGAAAGCGTTATTCGGATCGCCTTCCAATAATTTTTCCAAGCTATCAACAACAATTATTTTCTCTGGCAATAGAGCAATGCAGGCGAATAAATCTTTCACACTAGTTAGAATTCCTTCGGATGTCATGAGTTGACCGATACTGGACGCATTGAATACATCAGCACGGAATACAAACACTCCTGAGTCGGAAAAGTGAAGACTTAGTGAATCTTTAACTACCGCTGTTTTTCCTACGCCTGGTTTACCGGTAACTATAGTGATTTGGTTATTCCTTATTGAATTGGCTATGCTGCTGGTGCTCTCATTTCGTGGAAGATGGAGGTCATCAATAGAGCTCTTAACTGGGTTGAATACAATAGCAGTATTGTTTCTCAATTTTTCAACATCTGCGAAGTGCGGGTTTAGTCGTTCGAGATTGAAATGATTGAAGAGAGGGCTCTTTTGAATGCTATCGGTAGTCTCGTTCCCTCCGTTGGGATTTAGAGAACATACATGTGCATGAATATCATGCCATATAGATTCCTCGTCCAGCTCAGTGGACGAGCTCTTAGAAAGTTTAATAAGGTTTAGAAAGTGTGACCTTGCTGTACTGCTTACATGTGTAAAATCGTATGCTATTAAATCGATGCATTGTAAAAATTCCGTTAGTTGTTCATCTGACACCACAGTGCCATCATTGGCTTTTTTCAAACTTTCTTGAAAGATGCTTAACCTCGACTCTTTCCCCTTAACCCGTTTAACTTCGATTAGAAAGTCCTCGACAGTCGCATGGGTTCGTGCCCAATCAAAGAGTACCTTGATGTGATTGTTTTCAGAATGGTTTATCGAACTTTTTACGATAACCAAACGGTCTTTTCTCTTGTCAAAGTGTTCGTCATCATTGAAGTCCTTCCAGAAATCGGCAATAACCTTATTAAAGGTTGGATTGTCTGAAGAAAACGTAATGTTTGTCTTTGCCTGTATCAGGAGACGATGTTCGCCAAGCGAGGACTTGGCTTTGACTAAGAGGTCATCTGTGTGGTGGCCTTGACTGGTCGTCTGAAATGCAACTTCAATTACCTTATTTGCAGGAATACAAGGGGCACTTCCACCAATAATTAGCGTAGTAAGAAATCCTGTTTGAACCCACTGTTCAAAATTGGTTCCAAGACCACCTTTCTGAGCTACACTTCCATTTTCTGACATGTAACAAATTGAAACGACAATGTAACGACTTGTTTACATCGGTTCAATACCTTGTCACAATTTGTTACAGGTTCAATTTGAATTATGACACCATAAGTTTTGGCCCATATACGGTAATCTGCAACTTTGCAAAGTTGCAATCTTGCAATGCTACAATCACTTTTCGTAATAGCCTGATTTGGGCTTCGTAAGTCTTCCAGTAAGATGCCATCTTTTGAGGATGCCGTCTAATGTTCTCGCCTGTCCAACCTTGCATTTTAGGCCTAGTTTAATGGCTTCAGCGCGGCTGAAAGTTTCAGGGAGGTTTTCGAAAAACACCTCTTCAATATTGGGTTTGTCGAATACTGAGTTTGTTGACTTCGGCAAATTTCGAAACATGAGCTCTGCATGTGCCTGTAAGATCTTACAGATGGAAAGTGCGGCTGTAAAAGCTTTGTCTGAGCAGATGATATTCCCAGATTGGTTTCCGTTCTCAAAATGCTCCATGGTGGAAATGATCATTGCTATTCTGTAACACGTTAAGCCCAAACGGTAAATCACGCTTGACACCGAAGAACCATGAATAGTACTTGCTATCTTCAGTTGGTCGCTGAAGTGGTCGCGGTGCAGCATCCAATGAGATTCCTGCAGACAGAATTCAAATCGATCTTCCTTGTAGAAATGGTATATCTCCAAAACGGATTGTGACAAACCAGAAAAGTGCTCAGTATAGTTTGTCCTATGATTGGCTGGCGAGGGATCTATCCACTTAACCTCAGATGCAAAGGCATAAAAATTCACCCTACTGAATAAACCGTCTTCAGCAGATTGTATCAATTTCATGGCCTGATTCGGAGTTCCGCTCAGACAAACTGAGAACCTTGGGTTAAGCACTTCTTTGAATTCGTTGTTTCCCTTTCTTGACATTCGTATAGCCTCATGCTCGAACGCCTTTCTGAGAATGTCAGAAAAATCACCCCATTCTGAACCAAAAGTATTGGTAAGACTATCCGCTTCAGTTTCAGCAATCAAACCTGTACCCTGATTGCCGGATAGCAGGTTGAGCATGCTGGCTGTGCTTGAGTTTCCAGGAATAAAAAGTGTTTCTGCGAAAGGTTCGTTCGGTTCATCTCCCGGGTCTTCCTTTCCTTTTCTTGATTTCAGGTCATACACCCGTTTTAACCGTTTGTATTCCTTTTGTCTTTCGTCACTTCGCTCTCGCTTCAATAGGTGTATCGGCTCCACCAATTGAATTGCATATTTCATGGCGGATTTTCCGCTGGCTGCCGGAGCAAGTACGAAAACAAACTGCGTTGGTCTTACAACCTTCCCTCCGTATAATCCCTTTATGCCGTCCAGTACACTGCTAATCGTACAGAGAGAGCCAATTAGAAACAGGTCTCGCTGTCTCGGGTCCGGCAATACGCTTGTTCCAGATTGTAACAGCTTCGGAAGCAACATATATGTGGAATCCGGAATGCAAGGTGTTGATCTTAGTGAAGATTTTTCTTCCTCGATAGTAGAGACCGATTCCTTGGCTTCAATTTCGCATTCCTCCCAAACATTCTGAAAATGTTCAGTAAAATGAAGGTCATTACCAAACCTATCTTGTAGAATCAGTTCTGCGTCCGATCGGTGAATACCAGCTTCATAGCATTCATTAATCACTTCATTGAGAAACTCGTCAAATGGCTCATCCTGATTGTTTCTTTTTTCGAGCACCTTTTTACACAAGTCTCCAATGAGATTTTCTACATCTTCGAAACTGCTCATCGGAATGCAGGCTTGTAATGCTTCTCTAGCATTTGATGCACGTCAGCTAGTTTGTAGTACACCTTTGATTCCACCTGAGAGAAAGGGATGTTACCTCTGTCTCTGTAGTTCTGAGCTGTTCGCTTAGAGATTTTCAGGAGCAAGCAGAACTCTTGGTTGTCAATCCAGACATTCTCCGGGTCTGGTTCACGGTTAACGGGTTGATTTCCCAGTTCTTCTAGTTTGTCGAAAATGGCCTGTAGTACATTTTCATCTATTACTATAGCTTTCATGTCACGTCTTTTTAATTCAACGAATTGCGTTCGTTTTACAAAGGGACATGAATTCTAGAGCAACTGCTTTATTATTAACTAGTTACAAATTAGGTTGGGATTAGATGCAGACTAGATGTATCTGGAAACCAGTAGGTTACTTAAATTCCGATAAGTGACTCCTTAATTTCTTCATTTAGTTTAGGATGGTTTGAAAGGTCAAGAAGCTTTTTCACGTTTGAATCGTGTTTGGCGCTTACAGACGCTATATGGTCTGATACGCCTTTAGGTTTGCCCGAAAACATTTCGGGGAAGCAATCGCAAAGAATCTGAACGGTTTCAATTTGTTTGACCCCACCGCTAGTGTTGTGTTTTGGAGAAACTCTAAGAGAAAACTGAAAAATGAAGAATTGAAGGTCTTTTCTACTAAGATTTGGAATTATTTCCGGTTTGTTTTCCAATGTATACTCTTCAGAGCCAAAATAGTAACCAACAATCCAGTCAATTGAATTTTCATCTAACAATGGTTCTCCGTTGTTCGGGTTAGGCTGTTTGAGCAGGTCAAAGTATTTGAGAAGAGCGGATTCTGAACAAAGGTAGTTCCACCGTTTTTTTGGATGGATGTCGTAGATAGTCTCTGCTGTACCTACTGTTGTTACGGTAGTTGCGGAGGCTTTTACAGCCTCTGGAGGTTTCTCGTATGTATTGCTAGCGATTACGTCAGGTTCTTTGTATTCTAACTCATACCAGTGGAATTGTCGTTGCTCTTCTTTATCGAATTTCCTTACCTTCTCATACAACCATTTTTCAACTCGCTCTATCTTATCATTTTGAGGAATAGGGAATCGTGTCTTCAGATAGAACTTGACATAAAAGTTCAACCCTTGAATGAAACGAACACTACTGTAGTTCTCTATTATAACGTTATTGTAGTATTGAAAGTCTAAGATCAAAGGAATCTCGCCTGGCGTGGATATGAAAAGGAGGTCAGCAAGGCCAAGATCGTAGGACCCTGTTCCTTCAACAGGTCGAGCAATAAAATCATAGTAATGGCCTGGTCCCAAGACTTTGTCCCTGCTAACTTGGAAGTCCTGCGCTAACAACCAAAGTGTGCGTTCTTGATCAACAAGGTGCTTCTGTTGAGTGTAGTATGTTCCGATTTTATTTTCTCGATAGAGTTTTTTCGTCATCAGATGAATGTGTGCAAGAGCGACCTCGTATTGGTTGCGATGGATTCTAGTTCCATCGCCTCTGAGGACAATACTCTTGTTTCTAAAGCGTCCGAAGACTCGACCGAGTCTTTCAATCCATTCTTCTGTTGGATATTCAATCATTGAAAATTACCGCAAAGTCATTAGTCATTGAACTTATCGATTGCCTCATCAAGGTCGGCATTTACAATTTTAGCATAAACCTGAGTTGTTCGAATCGATTTGTGTCCAAGTAGTTTTGATATGTGCTCCATGCGCATTCCGCGTCTAAGCATTCTAGTGGCCCAAGTGTGTCGGGACATGTGAAAGTGAAGATGCTTCTCGATTCCAGCTTTCTTGGCAATAATTCCAAGGTTCTTATTCATGTAAGCGTTCGCGGATGATATCACAGAGAGTAAACGGTAATCGTCTTTAATGTCCACTCCATCAGGAAGTAATCCAAACAGAAATGAATCTTGGTCATTTGTTTTAGGAAGTCTGTCCAGTATTTCCAGAGACGTACCCCCAAGTTTGACGCTCATTTGTTGCCCCGTCTTTCTTGTTGTAAACTTCAGTCTTTCACCATCGAAATGTTTCCATTTCATTGTCAGCAGATCGGAAACGCGAATACCTGCAGTGTGGCTTGCGAAAACGAATAGGTCACGGTGTAATGCAATTCGTGTTCCTGATTTCAGCTGAACTTTTTTCAATGCGTCCAATTCATCGTCAGTTAAGTATTCGATTTCAACTTCTTTCTTTCGGATGTTGTAAACATCGAAAGGATTCTGACCATATTTCAAAACACCTTCTCTTGTAGCCTCATTTAACACTGTTCGAAGTCCACTCATATTGGATGCAACGGTATTTACCGAATTACCAAGTTGATTCAACAGGTACTGCTCATAATTCGATAACCATTTGATGTTGATACTGTTGATTCCAATGTCTTTACCATGTAGGTAGGTTTCTACTTTTGCCAAGACAGATTTCATCCGTCTTATCATTCCTGGTTTATTTATTTTCTCGCGTCTAAGTATAAATTTATGGGCGTATTCCAAGAAGCCAGTGGAACGGTAGCGCAGTGTATTCAGTGCATCAATTCCTCCGTTTTCAACTTCAGTATCTAAAACTGCCTCGCTTACTTGGTTCACCTTTTCCAATAGGGTGTGGTTGAATCTGACCGAGTGGGGGTGATTGACTTTGACTTTTCCGCGTTGCTCATCCCAATATTTTGGTAATAAGGATAAACCAAGAGATTTATAAGTTGGTTTTCGGTCAACTATGAGTCTAATGTAAATGGGTGCTTCTCCGTTTGATTTGACTTTATCTGTTCTCAGTATGAGTTTTATTGATGGCATTGCTTTTTGATTTGTTTGACCAAAATTAGGGTAAAACAATAGGTAAAACAATTGATTCGATTTTATGCGTTTTGATGCACTAAAATAATCCTGAAGAACTAATATTAAGTACAGGTATGAATTCAAATTGGTGAAATAAGGTGAGTTTTATAGAAAAGTATGTGATTCTCCCGGGGTCACTAGAAAAAGGCTTCTCAATTGAGAAGCCTTTTTTCATTTTCGCCAGTAACTTTAGCGTATGGCTAAGCTATCGCGAAAGGAATTTCTGAGAAAAACCGTGCTTACAACTGCTGGACTTCCGTTCATTTCTCGGCTGGATCAAAATGATTCAATTCCTTTAGTTGTTCCAGAATCTGAGAATTTGCAAACGGATGAGGAGTTCTGGACAGAGGTAAGAAACCAGTTTACGTTAGACGAAAAAGTCATCAATTTCAACAACGGTTCCGTAGGACCTCAACCGATTTCCGTTCAAGAATCGCACGTGGAAATGTACCAATTGAGCAATAAGGCGCCAGCTCATTACATGTGGCATGAATTGAACGACAAGCGCGAAACCTTGCGGGAACAGTTGGCAAAGCTGATGGATGCCGAAACCGAAGAAGTAGCTATCAATCGCAATACCACAGAAGGGTTGAGCACCGTCATTTTTGGTTTGAATTTGAAAGCTGGTGATGAAGTAGTCGTTTCCGATTTCGATTATCCGTTCATGCTTAATGCGTGGCGCCAGCGCGAAATGCGAGGTGGAATTGTATTGAAAGAAGTGAAACTTCCGCTGCCGATTGAGGATGTGGATCAAGCCGTTGAACTCTATCGGGAGGCCATCACACCGCAGACCAAAGTCGTTCATATCACCCATGTCATCAATTGGACGGGGCAGGTAATGCCAGTCAAAGAGATTACGGCCATGGCAAAGGAAAAGGGTTGTGAGGTTGTGGTTGATTCGGCTCATGCACTGGCTCATGTGCCGTTGTCTTTTAAAGAAATCGGATGTGATTATTTGGCTACATCGCTACACAAGTGGTTGGGTGCTCCGTTCGGAACGGGTGCTTTGATCATAAAAAAGGAAAAGAAAACCTTGTTGTGGCCTCTGATGTCGCCATACGAACCGCAGAGCGATGACATCAAGAAGTTTGAGTTCCTCGGAACACGTTCTATTCCAGCAGAAATGGCGGCTTTAGATGCCATTGCATTTCATAGGAAACTGGGCTCGGAGAACGTTCAAAGGCGATTGCATTTCATCAAAAATTACTGGGTAGAGCAGGTGAAAGAATTGGAAGGTGTTACCATTCACACCTCGTTGAAACCAGAGTTCAGTGGCGCAATAGCAACCATTTCCATTGATGGATTTACTGCGAGAGACATTGCTTCAACACTTTGGAAAGAAGGAGGTTTTGACGTTGGTTTTGTTGTTTGGAATGGTCTGGATGCGGTACGTATCAGCCCTCACATTTACACAACATTGGAAGAGCTGGATGAATTGGTGATGCTGATAAAGAAACTGGTCGAAAACCGATGATACAGATTATCCATTGGCTGGAATCTCATAAATGGGTGAATGCACTATTGGTGTTGTTCTACGCCCTTTTTGTGGTTTTTGCACACGACTTTTTCGTTCAGATTTCGGTTGATGTGATGAACAGCTTGTCGCTTGACGTTTACAATCAAGTGGTTGCCGCAATTGCCTTGGCTCTTCTACTGGGACTAGTTTACCTGGTGTCCTATGGTATCAAAAACAGGAGCAAAGTTGACTTTACTGGACTAGTTTTTCTAATGATGACCATTGCAGGTTTGGTTGTCCACTTCTTCGTTTTCACTGAAATGAACATTGAGTTCATCCATGCTGCGGAATTTGGGATTCTGGCTGTGCTCCTTTACCCGTTGGTGGGCCGGTTTGGAGCCGCCATTTCGTTCGCCTTGCCAGTAATGGTTATTGACGAATGGTATCAGTATCAGGTTCTGTACCCGGAGACGGTTGAGTACTTTGATTTCAATGATTTACAGCTTGACCTTCTTGGTGCAGGTCTTTTCCTTTCAATGCTTAAAACCTTTAGAATTTTGACTAAAAATCAACCCGTAGAGATTTTTAGGCGAGTAGAATTTTATGCCATTTTACATAGAGCCCTTGCCGTGATTATTCTGCTGTCATTTTCGGTCATAGTACCTTATGCCGATCAGGCTACGGACAGCACATGGTTGGTCCTCAATGCGATTCAAGAACCTTACGGTTTTTGGCGTGTTCACCCCACAATCGGATCAACCTATCATGTTCTAGAACCAATTGCGGGTCTATTTACAGTCTTTGGCATCTGCCTTACTTACATGGCAATGGATCCAATTAGCTCAGAGAAGTAGGAGGGAGCATACTTCAACCGACTGCCGTACCAACTGAACATTTCCCCGTCTACCAATTTGATCGTAGTATTCGGAAGAAACTCCTGCAACTCCTTGATGTGTTTCTCCTTAAATGGAAACGGCTCTGATGAAAGTAGAATCACCTCTGGATTCAGGTCAATGATTTGCTGTTCGGTCAACTCAGGATAACGGGTTTGAGAAACCACATTTTCAAATCCAGAACGCTGTAGCATATCGGTAATGAAAGTGCCTGAACCAGCAGCCATGAACGGGTTTTTCCAGATTAGATAAAGCACTCGTTTCGATGAGTTCAGCGGTTGCAATTCAGCAAAACCAGTTTCGATTTTGTCAATCAATTGAGATGCATCGGAATCTGTGATTGCCGCAACAGATCGGATCATATCTAAAGCCGAATCAAGGTCGGTCACATCACTCACCCAAACAGGAAAATCCTTTTCCAACGCTTCAATGTCCTCTCGGTTATTCTCTTCCTTATTGGCAATGATCAGGTCTGGATTCAGCTCACGAATCACATCAAAATGGAGCTTCTTGGTGCCACCAACTCGCGTTTTGATTCTGAACCATTCTTCTGGATGAACACAGAATTTCGTGATACCGACAACACGTTCCTCCAAACCCAGATCAAACAACAATTCTGTTTGGCTTGGCACTAAGGAAATGATGCGTTCAGGCTTTCGCGAGATTTCAACTTCGCGACCTAACTGATCGATATGAATCAAAGTGTCAGGCATAAAAAAAGGTTCCCTAAAGAAACCTCTCCTTTCAAATTATTTCAAATCTCCTTACGGGAACATACAGATAACTGCGCCCATAATGGCCAAAGTAACTATCCAGTATCCGCAGTTTACAGCAATGTATTTGAAACCTTTTCGCTCAAAAAGGGCGTTGGTTCCAAGTACTGGTAGCACAAAGAAGAATCCAGAAAGAAGACCGTGTGCCACGCCATGAGACCATGTTCGGTGCAACGTGCCATACTGCGCCATGAAGTTCTCAATGTATGCTGTTGCCTCAGGACTTTCATGTCCGACAAAGAGTGAAGCAATATGGCTCTGATGTACCACAAGCATATTCACTTGCACGGATAACAAAACACTCAGCAACAACGACACGCCAAAAATGACGGCCATGTTGCCCGTTTTCGCCATTTCTTCGGTAACGCCAGAAGCACTCATCCAAGCCTTGCCGAAACCAAAACTAGGGTTGTACCAAATGAAGCCAATCACGGTTGGGATTAAGGCTGCTAATAAAATCACTGCAAAATTCATGGTAGGAAAGTTTATTGGTTAACTCCTACAAGGTAGATTATTCCAACCAATACTTACATGGGGTAATTGTGCCAAATCTGCGGGTTAATCCGCTATCGCCTTAATAATATCGTGCTTGGTCAGAATGCGGTAACCTTTGGTGCTTTTGAATAGCACGGCAGCCGTTTTCTTATCGAATTTCTCAGCCACATCGGTTAGCGTCATGTTGCCTTCTACCACTTCAAAAGGTTCTTGCATAACGTCTTTTGCGGTCTTCTCTTTGATGCTCGGATTTTCGAAAAGCTCGCTGAAAAGTTTTCCTTCTGTGATAGAGCCAACGGGCTCATCGCCATCAAAAACTGGAATCTGAGAAATGCCATTCTCAGTTATCATATGAATCAGATCGTTAACCGAATCCGTCACATTGGCCTTGACCAATTCTGGAGATTGCAGCTCCCCAACCGAAATACGGCCCTTGTCCAAATAACCGCGGTCGCGCATCCAATCGTCATTGAATATCTTACCCACGTAGCGCGTTCCATGATCGTGGAAGATGACCACCACCAAATCATCAGGCTTCAGCTGGTCTTTCAGTTGCAACAACCCTTGAACAGCACATCCTGCGCTGTTGCCAAGTAGCAGACCTTCTTTCTTGGCCAACTCGCGGGTCATCAGCATGCCGTCCTTGTCGGTCACTTTTTCGAATTGATCGATAACGCTAAAATCAACACACTTCGGAATAATATCCTCACCAATTCCTTCCGTCACATACGAGTAAATCTCGCTCTCCACGATCTCACCCGTTTCATGGTAAGCCTTCAACGCAGAACCGTACGTGTCAATTCCCCAAACCTTGATGTTCGGGTTCTGTTCCTTCAAATATTTCCCAGTTCCAGAAATGGTTCCGCCCGTTCCAACACCAACCACCAAGTGCGTCACTTTTCCTTCGGTCTGTTCCCAAATTTCAGGACCAGTTTGAAGGTAATTCGCCTTCGGGTTGCTCAAGTTATCGTACTGATTTGGGTAAAACGAATTCGGAATTTCCTCATTCAATCTGCGCGCCACCGAGTAGTAAGAACGCGGGTCATCAGCCTCCACATTCGTAGGCGTTACAACCACCTCAGCACCCATCGCACGTAGAATGTCCATCTTCTCCTTGCTCTGCTTATCGGGCATGGTGCAGATCAGCCGATATCCTTTCACAATGGCCGCCAGCGCCAAGCCCATTCCCGTGTTGCCCGAAGTCCCTTCAATAATGGTCCCGCCCGGTTTCAGACGGCCATCGGCCTCCGCATCCTCAATCATCTGCAGCGCCATTCTATCCTTGATCGAATGCCCCGGATTGAACGTCTCCACCTTAGCAAGCACCGTACACGGAAGGTCCTTACAAACCTTGTTCAGCTTCACCAGAGGCGTGTGGCCAATGGTCTCCAAAATATTGTTGTAATACATGGCCGCAAAGGTAGAAACCTCCTTCGGCTGAAGTGGGTTTCCTTCAGTTCTTTTTTGGGCGTTACCGCGCGTGGCCGTAGGCTGAGGCATTCGAAGCCTACAGCTTGACAGAGGTTACTAATGTAGGCTCAAGCCAAAGGCGCGGTCGGGCTGTCCGCTGTATCTTTTTTGTGAAAGACAAAAAAGGATGCCGCTTCCATCCCTAACGCGGGGCGTCCTCCCAAGTCTTATTTTCACACCATGAACCAACCACTTCACGGCTACCGAATTCTCGATTTCACCAAACTGCTTCCTGGTCCACTCGCAACACTTTGGATGGCGCAAAAAGGCGCGGAGGTCATCAAAATCGAATCGCCCAGTTCACCTGATTCCGTGCGCTGGATGCCACCCACAAAAGAAGATGGAAACTCCGTTTTTTATCATGCTTTGAATGCTGGTAAGAAAAGCGTTTCGGTCGATTATCGTTCTGAAAGTGGGAGAGAGACCATCCTCAAATTGGTGGAAACGTCAGATGTCGTCATCGAGCAATTCCGGCCTGGTGTTCTTGCTGCTTTCGGACTCGGTTTCGAAGAACTCAAAAAGCGTAATCCGAAGATCATTCTCGTTTCCATTACAGGTTACGGACAAACAGGCGAAATGGCTGCAAAACCAGGCCACGATATCAACTACCTGAGTTATTCAGGTGTGTTAGACGGACTTCGCGATAGCAACGGAAATCCCGTAATCCCAAAAGCACAGTTGGCCGATGTCGCGGGCGGTAGCATGATGGCGTTGAATGCAACCGTTACAGCCTTGCTTCACAGAGAAAGAACAGGCGAAGGTCAGCACGTGGATGTGGCAATGGCGAAGAATGCGTCAGTCCTCCAGATGCTTCGCATTGCAGAAGAAAAAGAAACAGGCAATTACCAAGATTATCTATCAGGAAATCTTGCCTCTTACAACGTATATCGCTGCGCAGATGGAAAGCATGTGGCTTTGGGAGCGTTGGAGCCCAAGTTCTGGCAGAAGTTCTGCAATCTGGTCGGACATCCTGAATGGGGTGCACGCCTTATGGAACCCGAATTAAAGCAGGAAGTGGCCGACCTCTTCGCTTCACAAACGCAACAATTCTGGACAGACAAACTAGAGAATGAAGATGTTTGTCTTTCACCCGTTCTTTCTGTTCAAGAAGCTGCCAATCATCCACTTTTCCAGGATGGCTTTCCTACTGCTTTTGGTTCAGCGCAGCTTTTACCAGCACCAAAATTGGGAGCAGACAATGATGAGTTTTTGAAGTGATCTAATCAGTCAGTGACTGTCAGGTTTTGACTTACAAACCCTCCAGATTCTGAACGAACAACTACGCGATAAACTCCAGTAGCAAACTCTGAAACATTCAAATTGAATTGCTCGGTTCCTTCCGAAATGGAAAGGGTTTGAACCAGTTTTCCATCCGCTGAAAGCACTATAAGACTGGCGTCAGAATCGAGTTCTCGTCCAAATACAATTCTAGTTTCGGCATTGCTTGGATTAGGGAAAAGGCTCATTGAGATGCGTTCAGACGCTGCGTCTTCAATTCCCACTATGGTTGAAACAAGCTCACTTGCTTGGCACGAGGTCTGTCCGTTAACCGTCAAGGTCACGGTATAATTGCCGCCTTGCGAATAAGTGTGAGTTGGGTTTTGAGCGGTAGATGTGTTTCCATCTCCGAAATCCCAAAACCAGCTCGTTGCGTTGGTAGATAGGTCGTTAAACGTCAACGTACCGTTGTTGTCCACATAACTGAAGTCTGCGGTAATCGGACTGACCGTAACGTTCACGGGTAACGAAATGCATGGCAATTCTCGCACTTCGATGTCGTAGAAATAGTAGTAGAATCCGGGCGGATCGGTATTTGCAGAGGAGCTGTTCAGGGTCATAATTCCAGCTAAAGTGTATGGGTAGTTAGGGCCAGAATTGTTTCTGTAGAGATCGACACTATTTCCGCCCAAATTATAATCACCTGCTTGAGGAACCTCCATGTTCAGATCAACGCGTTGCCCTCCATTTACCAAATTGACCGTAACCTGATCCACGTAAGGATTGGGAGCCACACCGTCAGTGTTCTCGCCAGCACCAAGCGTAAAGGTTCTCGGCCCGGCTCCATCGGCAAACACCCACGCAGAAACAATCTCTAATGGTTGGCTTGCGGTGAAGTTTATAGCTCCGTGATACGTGCTTGAGTGGATTCCACCTGTACCAAAGTTGTTGTCGCTAGGGCCAACAAAACCAAGTGCAGGAGCAACCACATTCTCAACCGTGTAAGTAGCTTGAGACGTGACATTACTGAGACTTAGAATATCTCCTTCGTGAACAATGCTGTTTGTTCCGTCTCTCCAGACAGAAGTACCAGTAGAGCTAGCTACTAGATCCGCATCATCGCCCACGCAAACCGAAACATCGTTGGTGTTTGGCGCATCTGGAAGGTCAATAATAACTTGCTGTGTAGTTGAACTGCTACCAAACGGATTGGTCACGGTCAGTTCAACGTTGAAAGTGCCTTCTGAGGTGAATACGTGCGTAGGATTCGGCTGGGTAGATGTTCCGCCATCTCCGAAATCCCAATCCCACTGCTGAGGTATATCAGTGCTTTGATCTTCGAACACGACCTCCGGATTGCACGTTTCGTAAGTGCTGGCTGCAAACGCAGCCGATGGAGCCGTTGTTGGTTGCAAGCAGCTTTGAGGAAGGTCGAATGCCTCAACTTGATCCGAACGACTGTTGCTACTACCTTGGCTTGCGCTAAATCCGAAACCACGGTTTGCAAACGCTTCCCAGATAATGCACTGATGTGTTCCACCGTAGATCAACTGATCCGCTTGCAGAATGGCATCCCGACCATCAATCATACCTGGGCCACATGGTTGCAATTTCAGTGATTCGGTCACCAAGTGCATGGCAACATTGTTGCCACCGGTTCCTCCATAAACATCTGGGTCTGGCGTGCCTCCATAATAGTCGATCAATGCCCAGGTCAAATCCCATAGGACTGTGGCATAGATAAATCCGACACCATGCGGCTGAGATATGTTGTTCTGATCATTTGAATCACCATATGTATATGGGTTTACGCCAAAATCGGTAGAGTAGGCCGCAGGTCTAATCCCTGTAGACACCGTTGACTGTCCTGCAGCATAAGTTCCTACACCACGTGGGTCTGAGCCTTGGTCGCCATTTTCGATAGTTAGCATCAACCCGAACCAATCGCTCCAACCTTCTCCCATTTGCTCAGCATTCTGAAGACAATTAGAGTTCGAAGGTCCGCCCGTAAGTCGATTGGAAATACCATGTCCATATTCGTGCGCAATAATTCCGTTGTCCAAGTCGCTATCGCGATACTGGTTCGGTACACCACCATCGCTGATAGTAGCGTTCACCGCGCCTTGTTGGAGTTGGGCTTTGATGATGTCTCCATCCGCTTGCGAAATCATGATGGACGGAATGGTAATTGTGTTTGATGTTCCACCCATTTGAAATGGAGAACCGGCCACATTATTCACAATGATAACCGCCACTGCTCCTTGATCCTGTGCATTCTCAACCTTAACAGTGAAGTTGCAGTTACCACGATCGATCAAAGCAATTTTACCCGACACTTGACCACCGTTTGTGAGTGTTTCGCAGCCATCATTATTCGGTGCTGTGCCATCAGTAACCAACACAACATCAGCGGTAATCGGAGTAGTTGGAAGGCCAGGGCCGAATGTGGCGTCCGTTGAATTATATGGGCCAGCAATTCCTGCTGGGGAGTTCACATCCAAGTAACTTCCCAACGAAGTTCCTCCTGTCCACAGATACATCTGCATTCGTGGGTTGAAACCATCATCGGGTGTGGCAAAGTTGGCGTTGTTTGTTCCGCTTCCATCCTGTGCCTCTGCCAATACATAATCGTCATCAGAACCTCCATTGCCGTAGTTGTTGGCCTGAAAATTTCCGCTTGCTTCATCAAAACCGTACTGATACCACACATCATGCATCAGGTTGTTCCAATAGAAGAGGTTGGTAATGGCAGCATTGAGATTTGCCGTTGGATTATTGGCAATTGAGTATGGATAGTCAAATACCAATGAACTTCCTGCATCAGGGCTGAATCCAGGAGAGTTCGCATCGGCCTGATCTTCGTAGGCATAAACGTTATTTCCTCGCGTAATGGTGTATTCTTCGCCAGTTGCTCCATTGGTATCATGCCAACCGAAAGGGGAGGCAGAAGCATCTGCTGGGTCTACTTCAATGCTTCTGTTGCCATGGTTCGGGCTTTCAACCGGCATAGGAAAAACGTTGTAAGTAGCAGGTCCTCCAGGTGCAGGAGTAGCAAGACTTTCTAGCGCAGAACTCGTGTGAGCATGGCAATGATGTGCTTCATTTCCATGCTCTGGAAACTGGCAGCTTACAACCCAGTCTAATCGGTCAACCTCTTCTCCTGTTGACGCATCAATAAAAGATTGCCACCAATGCTTTCCATCAGGTTGATACAAACTGACAACCCACACTAATCGAACCTCATCTGCTTCATTTTTTAATGCCCAAAAAGCTTTGTAGACTTGAATGACTTCCCCTGCAAGCGTTCCTTGGTCGAAATTCAAACGGCCATTTTCAGTTTCCTTGAGAAACGGCCCCGCCTCTCCTTCCATTCCTATTGCTTCTTTAGCATTTGAAATTGCTTCGATTGCCGAAACAGTTGCTTTGGAGGCAACAACCTTCTTATTCAAGTTTGTAATTAGTCGAATTCCGGAATGAACCACGTTTCCTTCCTGATCAACGGCAAAGTTGGCTACGCCATTCTTCAGAATTACTCCATCAACTTCTTGTGCCACATAAACGTGATGAATTCCACTAGTTCTCGATACGTTTTGGTCCGTTACAACTAGGTTTTCAAAATCCGTTGGAGCTAAACCCAATTCATCAGCTTTTTCTGATAAGTAGGTTTTTATAGTTTGCTCAACGTTGTCTTGTGCCAGAGATGGAAGACTAATAATGCTGGCTATAAACAGCAACAGAATGGACAGGTTTTTCATAAAGAATCTTGTTCGAAAGGTTGGTCAATCTTGGTTAACTTGGAATAAACCCACGAAAACCAAAAGAGTTTGAAAAATACAAAGAGACTTGGTGCAATTGGTCTTCTACTTGTCGCAAGCCTCAAAAGTGATGAGTTGCAAATAGATTTTGGTCTTCCCAAGCTGCCCCATTAACCAATCCCGTTTTTGATGATTGATAGGCGATGTGTAATTCGCCACCAGAAAACGGTGCTTGTCTAAGCGAATGATGGACGGAAAAGCCGTATCGCCAGCACCGGGAAGGTCCATTACCCATTCCACTTTCCTTGTTTCCTTGTTGATTTTGAAAAGCGCTGTGGTTTTTGGTGAAAGCGAATAACCAACCCAGTTCCATTTTCGCTGAGCTGACATTTTTCGGTCGCGGTCCACTTTTCCGAACGGTTTTTTGCCCAGCTGTCTGCGACCAACGAGGTAAAGGTCATCACCATGTCGGAACATCTTTGGCGACATGAAGCAGCGTGCGTCAGCTGTGTCTGGAAACTCCCAATTTCCGAGGTCTCCATTTTTCGCGAAAGCCACATGAGAACCGAAACCCGTGTTGTCGCCATCTTCCAAACGGGTAACGGCCCAAAGATTTCCTTCGCGGTCAAATTCCCATGCACATTCTGAAGCACCACCAAAGTAGACGGAGCCTGTATCGTTTACCGTTTTCCAGTTCACACCATCATCGGTTTGCTTGAAGAACAACCGAACTTCCGAAGGTCCTTTCAACTCGTAGTGCGAACCTGTGTAGCTGGTCATGTAAGTGGTATTGTTCCGATTCTTGATGCTCCAATGCACTTCTCCAAGGGTGAGAACTTGTTCTGGCTCGCTCCAATTTCCATCACCGTCAGAAGTAAAATGGTCGATGAACTGAGGCTCAAACGCGGTCATTTTCGTTCCTGCACCGAAGGTGTAGAAATGCAATTTCCCACCGATCGAAACCAAGAAAGGCTCGCGCACATCACGACTAATGAAAATCTCTTTTTCCTTCCGCCATTCTTTTCCATCTGCGGAGCTAATGATGTAAATGCCCGTTTTCTTCGATGCGAAATGTGTTGGTCCTGTTCGGAAAGCCAAGAAAAGTCGCTTCTTGAAAATGGTGATACAAACATTATTGTTCGAGTTCTGCGGGTCAACGCCTTCGGGCAAACCATCTGAAGGAATCAGCCAATACGGATTGCTCAACTGTGGGCAATAATCCTTGCTGAAATCGAAGCCCCCATCATGAAGCGCTGGGTGGTCCGCTGCAACGTCCAATTGCGGCAGCAATTCCTCCAAAACCTGCTGAACCTCCAAGGGATATTCGTTCTGCATGGGCCATTTTGGTGTTGTGCAGCTGAAGAAGAAAAAGGAGAAAATGAAAAAGGTGAAATGGTGGGGTTTCATAAAGCTTGGTGTGACGCGAAAATACAGGAACGTGAAGTTGACCGAATGTTAAATTAATGCAAACTGCAAATGGCCATTTTGAACGTTTGGTTTTGTGAATTGACTTCGACCAATTGAAGCAGAATAACTCTCTACCTTGCAGCTATGGAATGGCAGGTATGGTTTGAGGCGTTTCTTCAGCTACTTCAGGATTGGGGTTATTGGGGAATGTTGCTGGCGGGTTTCCTATCGGGAACAATTATGCCGTTATCTTCAGAAGCCGTCCTTGTGGTTTTACTCGCCCAAGGATTAGACCCGATGAAGTTGTTTCTCATCGCAACCTTCAGCAATTGGTTTGGTGGTATGACCACTTTTTGGATTGGGAAGCAGGGCAATTTGGAGTGGATCGAGAAGTATTTCCGAGTGAAGCACGAGCAGCTTTTGCGTTGGGAACAGAAAGTGGAAAGGTATGGAGCTTACTTCGCCATTCTGGGCTGGCTGCCCGTCTTAGGAAACGTGATTGTACTAGCGCTAGGCTTTTTTCATGCGCGACATGTGCCAAGCGCTTGGTGGCTTCTTGTGGGGAAAACGCTGCGGTACGCGTTCATTATTTGGGTGATGAACTAACGTCTAAGTTCTTCAATCAGTAATTTCCTAACCAATTCCTCGTCTTCCCAAGGCGTCATGTGACTACCACCATCAATTGTCACGATTTCGAGTAGTGAATCAGGAATCATCTCCTTCGAGAATTCAATATTCTCATAGGGGACAATTTTGTCATCTGTTCCGTGAACGTGGATGAATGGCGTTCTGACCGAATCCCATTTAGGAAGCATTTTTCTGAGCTCTTTCTCATGGGCTTTCTTTTCGGCCGCGGCAACCATGAAAAATGGTGGAACCGCCCAGCGTGTGGCTTTCCATTCGGTGAACTTGACAATAGCAAAATCCCGTTCCTCGTAAGGGCTGATAGCGGGAGCCAAAAGCACAGCCGCTTTCACCTTATCGGGATTATCAAGCACAAAATTTGAAGTGATCGGTCCACCATAGGAATGCCCAACCGCAATCACATATGGATAACGGTAATGTGAAAGAATCTTGGCAATCGCCTCACTCTGTTTCTGAATCGAAACTTCCGCATTTCCTTGGTCATCGGGACTGTAGCCCAAACGGTCGATGGCAATTAGCCGTGCGTATCGAAGCAGCGAAGTGTTTTCCAAAAACTGAAAGAAATTGTTGGCAGCGCCAGGTGCACCGTGAGTGAAAAACACGATAGGAAGCGAGTCTTCTTTCAAAGTTGAAACCTCAACCCAACGTAATGGATGTCCAAAAATGCTGTCGTGGCCAACGGTGCATTCCAATCCCATGTTTCGGAAGTAGTCGTACGTGTCTTCATCATTTGCAACAGACATCGGACTGTTGAAAAACCAAATGGCCAACGGAATATGAATTCCGATGAAGATTAGAAGAAAGATGTAGCGCTTCTTCACGTTAGTCGGTTTAAGCAACTACAACATCAGAATTGAAGTGAGGTTCACTCGTACTTCACCCAAAAGGCTGAAGTGTAGCCTCTCAAATCACCACCCATTTTGGAGTAGACGGGAATGCGCGGTGCAAGGCCAACAATTTTGCGGTCGAGGACGGAGCCCTCAGCATCATAACTCCACTTTTCTTTGAATGTGAGACCGAAAAATTCTGAAGTATAATCACGCTCAACAATATCAATGGATTGGTCGCCAGTTTCTGGGTTGTTGAACCAAATAGTATCGGTAAAAGCAAGTACAGATTTTGCCTGTTCTGCCGTTATTGGCTCTTCCGAGAAAGGGTCAAACGCTTGCAGTTTTCCTGACATGACATCGTTGATCAGTTGTTCGGTTATGGGCCCGACATCCGAATAATCCTCATCGTTCAGGTCTTCATGAAAAACCGAGTTCAGATCAACGGCATAAACCATTGTTTTGGTGTAAACCACGTTTTGGTTTTCTACAGCAGGTTTTTGTTCGGTCTTTGTTCCGCAGGCCGCAATGAATAAAATCAGAATTGGAATCAGTTGTTTCATAGTTGTTGGTTTAAATCCCCCGCCTTCGGCACCCCCTTTAAAAGGGGGAAGGAGTTATGCTGGTTGTTTCAGTTCTTCGCGTTCTTTCAGCACCTTCTCTACAATTCGGTC
>CAYWET010000031.1:0-49380 GCA_964457245.1 uncultured Chryseobacterium sp.
CAATGGTTATTCCTAAGGATATGATCGGTGCGGTTATCGGACCTGGAGGTAAGATCATCCAAGAGATGCAGGAAGTGACTGGTGCAACAATCAACATCGAAGAAGTTGACGGCAAAGGACACATCCAGATCATGGCTGATAACAAGGCTTCAATCGATGGGGCAACTAGCCGAATCAAAGCTATTACGGCTGTTCCAGAAGTAGGAGAGGTGTACAAAGGAAAGGTGAAGAACATCATGCCTTTTGGGGCGTTCATCGAGATCATGCCAGGAAAAGACGGCTTGCTTCACATCTCAGAAATTGAGTGGAGAAGATTGGAGAAAGTAGAAGATGTTCTGAAAGAAGGGCAGGAAGTTGAAGTAAAACTTATTGCTGTCGATGAGAAGACAGGTAAGTTGAAGCTTTCAAGAAAAGTTCTTCTTCCGAAACCGGAAAAGAAAGAAGCGTAAGAACGTTTCTTCAGAGAATTAGAAAGCCCCGCAATTGCGGGGCTTTTTTATTCCATAACCTTTGTCCAAAATCATTGTTGATAATTGAGCGAAATGGTTTCTTTGAACTTAAGATTTTGAAAACATGAGAGTAGCAATTAATGGTTTCGGTCGCATTGGTAGAATTACAATGCGGGCCTTGTTGAAGAAGAGTGGAGTGGAAGTGATTGCCATCAACGACCTGACGGATGTCAAAACACTTTCGCACTTGTTCAAATACGATTCTGTACACAGACAGTTCGATGGCGAGGTTCAGGCGAAAGAATCATCTATACTTTTCAATGGAAATGATGTGAAGGTTTTCGCTGAACGAAACCCAGAGAACCTTCCATGGAAGGAATTGGAAATTGATGTGGTTATTGAATCTACAGGTTTGTTCCGAACACGAGATACGGCTTCTGGTCACTTGAAAGCTGGCGCGAAACAGGTTATCATTTCAGCACCTGCCAAAGACAAGGATATTCCTTCGGTTGTTTTAGGAGTGAATGAAGATCAAGTTGATTTCAAGTCTGAGATAATCAGCAATGCTTCTTGTACAACCAACTGTGCAGCGCCAATGGTAAAAGTGTTGGAAGATGCCGTTCACGTGGAAAGTATTTTTGTCTCTACAGTTCACTCTTATACGGGAGACCAGCGATTACACGACTCTCCGCATTCTGATCTTCGTAGAGCGCGTGCAGCGGCAAATTCAATTATTCCAACTACAACTGGTGCTGCAAAAGCTTTGGGCAGGATTTTCCCTCATTTGGAAGGACATCTTGGCGGAGCAGGAATTCGTGTTCCTGTTATCAATGGTTCGCTTACGGATCTAACCTGCATTGTTGGTCATGATATTTCGGAAGATGAGGTAAAGGCATTGTTCAAGAAAGCATCAGAAGAAGGTCCGTTGAAAGGAATTCTTCAATACACCGAGGACCCGATTGTTTCTTGCGACATTCTGAGCAATCCGCACAGTTGCATTTTCGATGCAGATCTCACTTCGGTTATCGGAAGAATGGTAAAAGTTGTGGGTTGGTACGACAACGAGGCTGGATACTCGAATAGAGTAGCAGACTTGGTTGTCAAACTTGCTTCGGCATAGACGCTTCTTCAATTACCCGTTCGTACAATTTCTCGTAGATCGGAATTATCGATTGCTTGGAGAAATCCTTGGCGCGCTCAATTGCGCGTTGCTTGAAGAGCTCCATTGTTTCTTGATTTTCAAGTAGTTTGAGTGTGTTCTTGGCCATGTCTTCCACATCGCCAACGTTGCTCAGAAAACCAGTTTCTCCATGAATGTTAATCTCCGGAATTCCCCCTGTATTAGTTGAAATTACAGGAACGCGAGACGCCATTGCTTCTAACGCAGCTAGCCCAAAACTTTCCGTTTCTGAAGTGAGCAAAAAGGCATCTGCAACGGAATAAACTTCTTCAATGTGCTTCAACTTTCCAAGGAAATGAACATCATCACAAGTTCCCAGTTCTCTGCACAAGGCCTCAATTTTTGGTCGTTCAGGTCCATCTCCGGCAAGCAAAAGTTTACAAGATGTTTGCTCCTTCACTTTAGAAAAAACCCTAATTACATCTTCAACTCTTTTTACTGGTCTGAAGTTAGAAGCATGGAACAAAATTTTCTCTCCATTAGGAGCAAATGTCTTTAGAACACCATCTGTAGAACATCCCTCATAGCGAGAAATGTCAATGAAATTTGGAATGACCTCAATCTCTCGATTCACATCAAAATGTTCTAACGTATCCTTTTTCAGACTTTCTGAAACTGCCGTAACAGCATTCGATTGGTTAATGGCAAACGTAATTACAGGCTCAAACGAGGCGTCTTTCCCAACTAGGGTAATATCGGTTCCGTGTAAGGTTGTAATGAATGGTATTTCAATTCCTTGTGATCGTAGAATTTCTCTTGCCATGTACGCAGCAGAAGCATGCGGAATGGCATAGTGAACATGTAATAAATCCAGCTTTTCGTGCTTGACCACATCGACCATTCTACTGGCCAGAACCAATTCGTACGGTTGATAATCGAACAGTGGATAATCGCTTACTCGAACTTCGTGGTAATGTAGGTTTGACATGAAATGATCGTACCGAACAGGGAAATCGTAGGTGATGAAATGCACATCATGCCCCTCCAAGGCAAGCTCCTTTCCAAGTTCCGTGGCTACCACACCACTTCCACCAAACGTGGGATAACAGACAATTCCGATTCGCATTACTTGGTAAGTCTTTCAACCAAGAAACTGATGAGTTGTTCGATGGACAGGTCGTGATACTTGCTGTATTCTTTCCTGAACCGATTGGCAATGATGGCGCAAACTGTGGCACATTCATGTCCAAGCGCCTTTCCGAGTCCAAATAGGGCAGAGGTTTCCATTTCGAAATTGGTGATGCGATGACCTTGAAACTCGAAGTTCATCAGCTTTTCGTTCAGGTCTGGAACACGCGCTTTCAGTCTTAACTGACGGCCTTGCGGTCCGTAAAACCCGTTTGCGGTGGCTGTAATTCCGTGATGTGTTCCATCTTGAAGAAGCGCGAATAATTTCTTTGAACCTTCAACTATATACGGTCTTGGGAAATCTTCATGCCAATTCATCTGCTTCATGAAAGCCTCGGTCAGTTCCGTGTCTTCCACATTTCGGCTTTCAGCATAATAGTTCAATACGCCATCAAACCCAATTCCATGTGTGGAAAGCAAGAAGCTATCAACAGGAAGCTCTTCTTGGAGTGACCCACTTGTACCCAATCGGATAAGATTCAGTGACTTGGTTTCCTGCTTTGCGATTCTTGAATTGAGATCGATGTTGACCAACGCATCCAACTCATTGATCACAATGTCAATGTTGTCTGTGCCAATTCCAGTAGAAAGTACGGTCAAACGTTTTGAGCCAATTCGGCCAGTGTGGGTTAAGAACTCACGTTTTTGACCAGAATATTCAATTGCATCGAAATGTTTAGAGATTTTTCCGACTCTACCTTGATCGCCTACCAGAATGATAGTATCGGCTATATTTTCTGGCAGAAGATCGAGGTGATAAACACTGCCATTTTCGTTCAAAACAAGTTCTGATTCTGCTATTCTCTCCGTACCCATATTTCTTAACTTTGCAGCTCAAATCAAATCTATGAATAAAGAAGGTAAACCTGGAGTTATTCTTGTTCCTGTTGACTACTCAGAACAATCAATCATCGCCTTAGAACAAGCAGTTAGCTTATCGAAGGTGTTTGAAAGTGAAATTCATGTGCTTAACGTGATTAGCGAAGAGTTTTCATTGGCTAAGCTCTTTAATGATGCTGATAAAGTCGAGTTTCAAAAGAGGGCCAAGCAGAAACTCTCGGAGTTTATTTCAGAAAAGAGTAAGGATTTTGGTGTTCAGCTGAATCCTATTCAGGTTCATGGAAAAATATATGAGCAGATTGTAAATACAGCTGATGTAGTTGATGCTCAGTTCATTGTAATGGGTACGGCTGGTGCAACAACCCTTAAGCGGAAGTTTATTGGTTCCAATGCATTAAGAGTTGTTCGCGAATCGCACAAGCCAGTTATTACCATTAAGGGGAAACACCACAGGAAGGGTTGCCAGAACATTATTCTTCCGCTAGATCTTACCAAGGAAACCAAAGAGAAAGTAAGTAAGGCAATTGAATTTGCTAAGCGATTTGGGTCAATTATCCGAGTAGTATCGGTGTTGATGACCAACGATGAATTTGTGGTGAATCGTTTGACTCGCCAACTGGATCAAGTTAAAAAGTACATAGGAGAGCAAGGGGTTGATTGCACCGCTGAGATTGTTCGAGATACAAAGGGAAGCCAATCCTTGTCGGAAAGTGTTATTGATTATGCCAACAAGTCGAAAGGCGATATTATCATGATCATGACACAACAGGAAGAGGATTTTACTGACTTTTTCATCGGTTCATCCGCACAAGGAATGATCAATGAGTCGGATATTCCTGTACTGAGTATTATTCCGTCTCCAAAGAAAGATACAAGCACATTTACACCATACTAAACCGAAGAGAAAGATGCTGACTGAGTTCAAAATAGGCCGTATAGTTATTCCAACCGATTTTTCTGAATCTGCCCAGATTGCTGTTAATCATGCCGTTGATATGGCCAAGAGGTTCGGAGCTGAGCTGACATTGGTTCATGTGGTTGATGCAGGTGCGTATCAAGGAATTTTTGCTCCCAGTAACAAGACAGACTACAAGGAGTTGGAGACTGCTCAACAGAAGCTTCAGGAAGATGCACATAAGTTGGAACAAGAGCACGGTATCAATGTAGCTCATCATGTTGTTAGTGGCCGCATTCATGAAGAGATTGTTGGTATAACACAAGAAATTGAAGCCGACCTGATTGTAATGGGTACACACGGTACCTCAGGTTGGGAAGAGTTCTTTGCCGGAAGTAACGCGTTCAGAGTTGTGACTCAGGCAAGTTGTCCGGTGCTTTCCATTCAGGAACAGGCCACGAACCCAGAATGTAAGAACATCATATTGCCAATTGACAGCACACCTGAGACGAGACAGAAAGTTCGCTATGCTGTTACAATGGCTAAGAAGTTCAGCTCTACGATTCACATCGCCTCTTTACTTACAGAGGATACTCCGGAAATCCGTTTCGATTTCGAGAAGAAGGTGAAACAAATAACAGATTACCTCGACAGGGAAGAAGTTCCGCATACGGAAGCCACTTTGGTTGGTAGCAATTTGGCCACGATGACCATGAATTTTGCTGAATCAAAGCAAGGAAATCTAATTGTGATGATGACGGAACAGGAACAGAACCTCACTGGATTTTTGATGGGGCCATTTGCCCAGCAAATTGTCAATCACTCCAAAATTCCAGTGTTGAGTATTTCTCCTGATGAGAGCTTAACTACTACAGACGATTCGTTTCACGCCCTCGGGTGAAACTGAATAATGTTCGACCGCAGGTAATCGCGGTCTAAATGAGTGTAAATCTCTGTGGTTGTGATTGATTCATGACCGAGCATGTCCTGTACAGCGCGCAGATCAGCTCCGCCTTCAACCAAGTGGGTTGCAAAGCTGTGCCTCAGCGTGTGTGGACTGATGTTCTTCGTGATCTTGGCATCAATCGCTGCTTGCTTCACTATATTAAAGATCATTACTCGTGAAAGCGGAGCGCCTCTACGGTTTAAGAAAACATGGTCTTCTGCACCTTTTTTAATATCCGAGTGAACGCGAATAAGCTTGATGTAATCTGAAATTCTTTTGGATGCAATTCCCCCTAGTGGAACCAACCGTTCTTTACTTCCTTTTCCGAAGATTCGCATGAAACCATCGTTGAAGTAAATATTGCTGATCTTCAGGTCAACAAGTTCAGAAACCCTGAGTCCAGAGCTGTATAGTGTTTCTAGAATTGTTCTATTTCGTTCGCCTTCAGGTTTGCTAAGATCAATAGAGTCGATGAGACTTTCTACTTCCTCGCGAGAAAGTGTTTCAGGAAGTTTACGACCAATTTTTGGGGTTTCAAGCAAACTGCTCGGGTCGGTTTCAATTTTATCTTCTAGAAGCAAATACTTGTAGAATGAACGGACACCACTAACCATTCTACTCTGCGTATTTGCGCTCAATCCAATCTCAGCAATTTGCTGAACAAACTCCTTAAGGCAGTCGGTCTTAACCTTTTCTGGGGAATCAAAACCAAGATCTTCGCAAAAATGCTCCAGTTGCGTTACGTCTCTCAGGTAGGCTTCAACCGTGTTTCCAGATAACGAACGCTCTAACTGCAAGTAAGAGCGATAACCTTTTATGGCGCGTTGCCAGTGCATATCCGAAGTTATATCTTGGCTTTCCAATTTCAGAGCAGTGAAGATCTTAGTTGTTAACGGTCCAAATTTGAACTTATTAGGGAAACGCGAAACCGATATTTACGGTTCTCATACTTTGAATGATTTGATTTCTGACCTCAAGACTGCTTTTCGAGATATTGAAATTGAATCTTACCAAAGCAATGTTGAAGGTGAATTGATCAACGAGTTGCAATCGGCAGATGGAAATTTTGATGGAGTAATTCTAAATGCTGGAGGTTATACGCACACATCCGTTGCCATTAGAGATGCGATAAGTGGAATTGAAGTTCCGGTAGTGGAAGTTCATATGTCTAATATCGCTGCACGCGAAGAGTTCAGACACAACTCCTTGATTGCAGCAGTTTGTGTTGGAAGTATTGCAGGGTTTGGCAAACACTCTTATGTGTTGGCAATTGATGCGCTTAGAAATTATCTGAATTCAGCTCACTGAACTTCTTCTTCCCACGTAGAAAATATTCGGCTACAACACTCTTGGAATAAATTCCCGAAACGGCAGCATAATTTCCTGAACGCTTGTTCAGCGTTTTCCTTAATCGACCGTAGAACGCCATGTGGGCTTTGAAAACAGCCCAGAAATCTTTGGGTTGGCCAGATAGAAGAAACTTCAGAGCAGCAATTCCATCTAAAGTCATTCTAATGAAAAGCGTACCGAGCAGCTTGTTCTTTGCAAGGTTCTTGGTAAGAAGTTCTAAACCGTTTCTAAAGTTGAGAAAGGTTTTCCAAGGATTTGATTTGGAAAGTGTTCCACCACCAACGTGGTAAACAACAGATTTTGGTTCAACCATTATTTTGTAACCAGCACGTTTCAAACGCCAACAAAGATCGATTTCTTCCATGTGAGCGAAGAAGTCATCATCTAATCCACCAAGCTCATTGTAAACCGAGCTACGAACGAACATACAGGCGCCAGTGGCCCAAAATATTTCTTGCTGATCATTGTATTGAGAATGGTCTTCTTCCATCGTATCGAACATTCTTCCTCTACAAAACGGAAAACCAAATTTGTCGATAAAACCACCTGCCGCACCAGCATATTCGAAATGCGACTTGTTGTTGAATTGTAATACTTTCGGCTGACAGGCACCAATGGTTTCATCAGAATTCATCAGGTCAACAATCGGTTGTATCCAATTCTCAGATACTTCCACATCAGAATTGAGCAGCACAAAAACATCTTCATCAAGATCTTTTAGCGCGGCATTGTAACCTCCGGCAAATCCGAGATTTCCACCTGTTTCAATGATCCTAACCTCTGAAAAAGTATTCTTTACAAACTCAACCGAACCATCTGAACTCGCATTATCTGCAACGTAAACCGTTGTTTCTTTCGAATACTCTACAACGTTTGGAAGGAACTTTTCCAAGAAGGGCTTTCCATTCCAATTGAGTATGACAACGGCTACGCGCATGGCGTGCGAAGGTGAGAAATCAACCGCTAATGATCAATAAGGGTTCTCGAAAAAATCTTTGGAGCGACTACCATAATGGTCAGGCAAATCCTCTTGGTCAAGGTCGAACTCCGTATCGAAGTTGTTTCGCTTGTTCAAATCGAAGTGCCAGCGCCTGTTGGTTATTTCATTTTTGGCATCGGAATGAATCAAAATGAAATCGTTACCCATATCCAAGTTCCCGAAAACGAACTTTCTGTTATTCTGATCAACACCTAAGTCATCCTTAAGTACGTAATAATGCCAGATTTCGTGGGGGTAAGTGTTCGGCTCAAAATAATTTGGCGATATGGTATTAGGAGCTCCATACTGCAGATAAACTCGACCACGGTCGGTATCATAACCTTTCTTGAAATTGGTGGAGTATGCGGAATTGACCTTTTCAACTTCAGCCCAATATTCCAGCCAAGCACTTTCAGGGTCTATAGGATTGCGTTTTTTCCAGAAATAGTACATGAATTCCTGCATCATTTCCTGATCCCGGAAATTCATTCTTGTGTTCACCTTTTTGATTTCATCTTGAGATGAAATTGGATGTAAACATCTCAGATATTCCTGTAATACATCAACATCTTTGTATTGAGTTACCCAAGAGCCAATAAATTCTTTCTGATTCTGCCCATTGTCGAGGTAATCGGCCAGATATTCATTCTCAACGCTGCTATTCTGCCGTTGAAAGAAGCCAATTCTTTTGTCTAAAAGCGTGTTTTGTCTATCTCTAATTTCAACCACAATATCATAGTTGCCAGTAGCCAGCTTATCGATTGGGAATGAATGAAGCACAGGAACGACTTCTTTAGGTTCTCGTTTAAAGAACTTCCTCATACCCTCTATAACTCTTCCGTCATCTGAGTTCTGAATGAAGATGTTTACGAGAAACTCTGTTCCCCGCTTCTCTTTTAATTTATCGCCATCTTGAATGTGATTCCACTTCAGTAGAACATTATCGTATTCCAATTTGAAGTACTCAGGCGTATTATAGACTTCAAAGTAAAACGTGACTTTATCTTTTGATTCCGGGTAAAAATTTGAAGTATAGGGCACTAAATCATAACCAGCTTTGGAGAGTATATTCACGTTGTTGGTTTTGCTGTATTCATCAACCAATTGAAGGTCAGAGATAAAGTATCCGGCTTTGTAGATATTTGGCTTTCCACTCGCACCTATTCCGGGAGCCCCAACTTGTCCAAATTCTTGATATCCAGCAATTGAAGAACCCGCAAAAAATGTTTCCGAAGTGTCTGGTACCATCCGTCCCTTCTTTTCAATGACGATGGTCTGATTAACCTTTGCTAAAAAGTCTGTTGAATCCTTCAAATCGTCAATGGTGACTTCCAATTGATATTCTCCAGGCTTAAGAGGAATTCTGCGCTGGTCTATAAAATCGAGTGCCAACTCTCCTTCTTTATTTAGAGGACCTTTTACCTTGTAGGCATCCTTAAAAGGAACCCAAACGCCTTTAGATACATGGTAGGTTATAAGGACTTCAGAGAAACTGCCTTTTTCTGTCTGCTCCTGAGTTAGACTAGCGCCTTTTAATTTTAAATAGGTTTCCAAATACGGTCCTTCTTCTGGAGCTAGGAATTCGGCCATTGCGAATTCTGCCTTTATCTGTGCATATAAGACACTTGTACAGAATAAGAAACCTAGTAAGGAAGTAAGAACAAACCGTTTCATAATGTAAAGTTACCATTACAACAGGCAAAACGCAGAATTGCTCACCAAATTGGGTTTAAATATTACGGTTCTACGTATTGAAAAACTTTTACTTTTGCGCTCGGAGAGATGGCAGAGTGGTCGAATGCGGTGGTCTTGAAAACCATTGAGGGTCACACCTCCGGGGGTTCGAATCCCTCTCTCTCCGCAAAGTGAACAGATTCCTCAGCCGAATGGCTGAGGAATTTTTGTTTCTAGGAAATTGAAATGCTTGCATTTTCAATTTTAGTAGAAACAAAGAGATGCGAACAGAAAGTTCGCAACTGTTCACTTTGAAACTTCCCAAAATGGGTTCACGTCAGTAATCCCTAATGAAAAAGAAAACCCTCGTTGTCGGAGCAAGCCCCAAACCGAACAGATATTCTTACGAAGCGGTTGTTAGGTTAAAGTATCACGGACATCCGGTTTATGCTTTTGGCCTTCGCGAAGCAGAAATAATGGATGTTCCAATTCAGACCGAGTGGCCAAATGAGGAGTTTGACACGGTGACATTATATCTGAATCCAAATCGTCAGCAGGAGTACTACCAACGAATTATCGACCTTAAACCCAATCGAGTTATTTTCAATCCTGGAACGGAGAATCCGCATTTTATGGAGCAGCTGGAGAAAAATGGAATTGAGGTAGAAGCTGCTTGCACGCTGGTAATGCTGAGTGTTGGGAATTACTGAATTCAGTTAAACCAAACCGCATAACCTTTTTTGCGTAGCTCCAACGCAAGTTGTTTTTCCATTTTCAGCGCCTCTTGCCGCGTCATCAATTCAAGATGACTGTAAAGACTTGGTCGCAAGTATGCACCATATTTCTCTACGATTCCGGAAGAAAGTTTGTGACCACGTTTGTTTCTGAACCCAGTTCGGTGCTGCCGAAAACGTTCTTGTGGCGTTTTACTGGTCATGCCAACGTAAAGGCATTCCAGTCTACCCGTAAACTGCGGATTTGCTTCGCGAAACTTTCGGTTTTCCGAGAAAACCTTTCTGCGAAGCTCAATAACATAAACGCTGTATGTCTTTCTACCGGACATACAGCGTTAACGCTTCAAAAATTGGAATATTTCTAGGCCTTACTTCACCGCTTCGACAGAGTAGCCGGCTTCCTGAAGTTGATTGATCAGACCACTTTCGCCAACCAAATGCATAGCACCAACGGCAAAGAAGTATGATTTTTTACCCAATTTTTCTTGAATGGTTTTGATCCAACGTTCGTTGCGTTCAGTCAGCAGTTTCGCTTCCATACTGTCGAAAGACTTGCTGTCTTCAGTTGTAGCTTCCAACGCTTTCAGGTCTTGCGAAACATACGCTTCCAACATTTCATTGTAATCGCGCATCATGCTTGCAGTTGTTTCTTTTAGGTCTTTGATCTGTTCTTCGATAGGAATGCCAGAAACGATGTTCATCTGTTCTTTGATGGTTTCTAATCCAATGATTTCTTTTTTCTCTTTTTTAGCCATTGCTGACAACTCCTGCTCGTACATTTTGACTTTTCCTAGCAGTTCGGTCATGATCAATCCACTCACGTAGATCGGGCGGATCTTTGCGTACTTATCTACTTTCTTCTCCTTGATGCCAAGCGAATCAACAAATGCTGATTTGACCATTGCATATTCATCCTCGGTCATGTAATCTGCCCAGGTTTTGCCATCAGGCATGATCATATCCGCGGCCATTTTCATTTGCTCGGCAAACGGGATGTCAATTTCCGCTTCCAGTGCAAGAATGTCACTGCTATTCAGCGCCTCCTGCATTTTATCGGTAAAGAAATATTTGTCTTCCGGAAGCAGATGGATGGTGCCGAAGAGGTAAGATGGTTTACCTCCATCTGATGAGGATACCTTCCAGAGTAGCGAATTGTCATCTTGCGCGGAACAACCAATAGAAGAACCAAATACGATTAATGAAGCGGCTAGGCCGGAGAAAAATTTATTCATGTTAGTTGTTTATGGATTCATTGATAATGCTGCATGCTTCCGCAATTTCCTCTTCAGTTATGGTCAATGGTGGAGCAATGCGCATGGCGCTATCACAAAAAAGGAACCAATCTGTTACCACACCATTTTCTATGCAGCGATCAATAGCAGGAAACAGTTGTTCGCTATCTCGAAGTTGTACAGCTAGCATGAGTCCTTTGCCGCGTATCTCCTTGATTTCTGGGTGATTGAGCAATTCTCTGAACAGCTTTTCCTTAGCAGGAGCCGATTCAATCAGCCCTTCTTCCTGTATGACAGATAGGCAGGCAGAACCCGCTGCGCACGAGACAGGATGACCGCCAAAAGTTGTGATGTGACCAAGAATCGGATCATGACTTAGCGTTGACATCAGCTCTTTTGATGAGATGAACGCACCAATGGGCATTCCTCCGCCCATTCCTTTCGCCAGCAGAAGAATATCGGGAACAATGTCGAAGTGTTCAAATGCAAACATTTTTCCCGTTCGACCAAAGCCGCACTGAATTTCATCCAAAACAAGCAAAGCTCCCATTTCGCTGCATCGATTTCTTAGCGCCTGCATGAATTCTTTACTCGGAACTCTGATTCCTGCTTCGCCTTGAATGGTCTCTAAAAACACTGCAGCGGTGTCTCTAGTGATGTTTTTCAGATCATCAAAATTGTTGTGTCTGATGACCGAAGTTTCGGGAAGAAGCGGATAGAACGGATGCTTGAATTCCTCATTTCCCATGAGGCTTAATGCGCCATTTGAGCTTCCGTGGTAGGCATTTTCAAAGCTTACTAATCCCGCACGACCAATAGCTTTCTTGGCTAGCTTTATCGCTCCTTCAACTGCTTCACTACCAGAATTCACGAAGTACACCGAGTCCAAAGAATCGGGTAGAACTTCTGCTAGTTGGTCGGCAAATTTGACCTGTGGCGATTGGACGTATTCTCCATAGACCATCAGGTGCAAATGTGTATCCGCCTGTTTTTTGATGGCATCTACCACTTTTGGGTGACGATGACCAACATTACTTACAGAAATCCCAGCAATCAGGTCGAGGTATTTCCTCCCTTCTGGATCGAACATATAAACGCCTTCTGCTCGAGCTATATTTAATCCAATTGGACTGTCTGAAGTAGGAGCGAGGTGCTGTAAAAGTCGTTCGCGTTCTGTGGGCATGCGGCAAATGTAGAGCAAAAAAAAGCCCCGAATCATCGAGGCTTTCCTGTTTTGTATTTGGTAAGCTTATCCAGCTTTTCCAACTAGGGTTACATTGAACTTAATAATGTCGTTGATGGCTTTATCTCCAAGGTTATCGAAGAACGAATCTGAGCCGTATCGAACATCATATTTTGATCGGTCAACCTCAATAGTTGCGGTGGCTTTTAATGTGCCATCAGCATTGATAACAACCTTGGTTGGAAACTCCACTTCGTGCGTTTGACCTTTGATTGTTAGGTTAGCTTTTACGTTGTCTCCATCAACACTAACAATTGCAAGATTTGCTGTCTTGAACTTATCCGTTGCAAAGAAGTCATCGTTTTTCAAATGACCTTCGAGTTTGCCTTTCATTCCTCCTTCCAAGTCTGTTACGCTGATTGAGGTCATATCAATGGTGAATTTTCCGCCAGCGACTTTTCCTTCAGCAATTTGAAGTCCACCTTCTATAAGTTTAACCGTTCCGGTGTGCGACTTACCAGTAATCTTTGAGCCTTCCCATTCAACGGTACTTTTCTCAGTGTCAACGCGGTAAAATCCGTCAGCTCCATTGATCGGGGTAAATGCTACCAGAACCATAAATGCCAAGATTCCCGATAGAAATGATAATTGCTTTTTCATGTTTTGATTAATTAATTTTAGATTGATGTTGGAACATTAAACTTATAGATTCTTCAAATGTTCAATGCGATTGAACAATAAATCTGCCAATTAGCTTTCCATTGGTTGATTCCAGATAATAGACGCCATTACTTAGCTGTTGGATGTCAAGCTGCAACGATTTTTCCAGATTTGAATTGACGGAAGTAGAAATAATTCTTCCGTAAGCATCGATAATGTCGAAATCGGAGACGTTTGATTGAAACGAAACGTTCAGTTGACCAACCGCAGGATTCGGCCAAATGTTGGCTTTTATTTCTAACGCATCAGCTTCTTCAATTCCTACATTAATGAAGTTCCTAGTATCGGATTCCCACAATCCTCTGCCGTAAGTGGCGGCTCTGATCATGCTGGCACCCTCATGAATTTCCAGCTCGTTCACGATAACATTTGGTAGCCCGGTCATAAACGGTTCCCACTCCGAAAGATTTTCATCCCAATAGTAAACGCCAACATCAGTGCCGACATAAACGCCTCCAATTGAACTGCGCTCAATTTCAATACAGTTTGCGGGGAGATTTGGAAGATTCATGCTCATATTCTCCCATGTTTCTCCAGCATCCTGACTTCTGTACACCTTCTTGCCATCCGAGTAGCCGGACATCGTTACCCAAATGGTGTTTTCGCGTAACGGGTCAAACGCAACATAGGTCATGTTCAAGGAAGGAAGTCCAGATAGAATGTTCTCCCAATTGCCACCAAGATCTTTGGTAAGGTACAAGGTCCTTCGAGAACCTGAAACAACGTACTCGGAGTTTGAGTGAGAGACATCAAGCAACGTCAATGGGCCAGAGCTGATTGAGGTAATGTTTGGAGAGAACTCCCACCAGCCTCCGCCTGCGTCATCCGATCTGTAAACCTTTTTGTCTGAAGCTGCATACAATACATCTGGCTCTCCCGGCTCCATCATAAAAGGCGTGACCCAAGCTCCAAAAGTTGGTTCAATGTCTGATATGAAGTTGTTTCCTCCATCAACACTTTTGTGTAATGATCCACCTTGGGTGGTGCAGTAAACAATGTTTGGGTCGGTAGGATGAATCATCGCTTCCATTCCATCACCGCCAAATACGGCCTGCCACAGATTATTTTTCCACCTGAACGTTCCGTTGTCTTGCGAGCCACCCATGATAAATGTCGGGTCTGAAGCAGAATTTGCCAGTCGATAAAACTGAGTGATTGACATTTGACTACTGATTGGCTGATAGCCCGGAAAGTAATACGATCTTCGATAGACGCCACCATCGTTGCCTGCATGAAATTGCCCCGTGATCGGATGATATTGCAACCTGTGCTGATCAGCATGAACATAGCTTCCATTGGCCGCATACCAGTGTGCATCAAGTTGAAAACTGTCCCCACCGTCAATAGACTCCCAAATGTTTATTCCACCAATTTTAAGGTTATCGGCATTGAAAGGGTCAACTGCGATATCCATTGAATACCAGCCTTGGCCTCCTGGTTCAGTCCCAAATTCATCTCCTGACATCATGTTCGGGCCATCAGCTAGAAGTGTCCAGTTGACACCCGCATCTTCCGACAGATAAACTCCCGCCAAGCCATTATCGGAGCCACTGCCAACGGCATAGATCCAGTCGGGTTTATCTGGTGAAATAGCAATTTTCATCCTTACGATGTCCTCTGAATTGAGTAGCGAACCTGCATTTGTCCAAGATTGGCCGTTGTCATGCGATACGAAAAATGGTGCGCCTGATGAATTTGCCCTCGAAGCATAAACAGTATCATGACTATATGGCTTGAATTCTAGGTCGCAGAAATTGCCTGATTGCACTTGATTCCAAGTTGCTCCTGCATCAGCACTTCGATAAATACCATTTGTTGCTGCAGCAATAAGCACATTTGTGTTTGACGAATCGAGTAAAAGTCTTCGGATGTTTCTCGACTCGTTCACTCCGAAACTCAACCCTGTTGTGTCCCACGTTTGCCCTCCATTAACAGATTTGAGGACACCGTAAGTGTATGTGTCGCTAACACTTCCATCTCCAGAACTCATATACATGGTATCTGGATAATACGGATGAACGACTATCTCCGAAACACCCAGATTCGGAAGATCATCCGTTAGCGTCTCCCAAGATTGTCCGTTGTCTTCTGATTTCCAAAGTCCGCCAGATGGAGCGCCAGCCCACAATTGATTTGTATCGGTAGGGTGAAACGCAATGGCGGATACACGTCCAATCGAATTGCCATTACCGTTCTGAGGTTCTTCTATTGGACCTATAAGTTGCCAGCTGCCATTCCCACCACGGTATTGCTGCTGTAGCTGCGCTCGTTTTAGTTCCTCGTAAATGAGACGGTGATTCGGCATTCGACCCTCCTCATTCAGGCGTTGCTCCATGAACCATTCCCAACGTTTGAATTGTTTCCAACCTGTACCTTTTTCGCCAATGGAATCACCAAATTCCTTGTAAAATGCGGCTTGCACATCTTGGAAATTGATTTCCGGATTATTTATCATTTCTCGCCAATTCTGCGCAAAAGCTGAATTCGAAATGATAAATGGTGAAAGAATGAACAATCCTAATAGTCTCATTCTAATTGTGTTTTCTAGAACCTTCATAAATGTCAAATCGTGCCAAACGACAATCAATAGAACCATTGAACAATTCTTTCTTAGAAGAAGAACGCAAACCCACCTTTTTCAATGCTCCAAGATTTCCAGAAAACACAAAACAAGAATGTCCTTTCCAGTTTTGCTTGAATGCATCGCCTAAGTTCTTATATAGCTCATCAATATCTTCCTTGTCCATACGCTCTCCGTATGGTGGATTTAGAACAAGTGTACCGCGATTACCATTAGGTTTCAAATCAAAAAAGTCGAGATGCGAAACTTCAATTTCGTCTTCAAGTTCGGCATTATAAACGTTCTTTTTTGCCTTAGAAATGACATTGGAACTTGTGTCCGATGCATGAATTTCCAGCTTGATGTCAGAAATCCTCTCAAGGGAACTTTCCACAATTGTCTCATAGAGGTCGGTATCAAAGTCAGACCATTTCTCAAATGCATAGCCTTGTTTCCTGAAAATGCCTGGCGGCATGCTCAATCCTTTCATTGCTGCTTCAATGGCCAGCGTTCCAGAACCGCACATGCCATCATAAAATGGAGTGGTAGTGTCCCATTCCGAAAATTCAACAATTCCTGCAGCTAGGACTTCATTCAGTGGTGCTTGACCCGTAATCTGTCGGTAGCCACGTTTGTGCAACGAATCGCCACTTGAATCCAATGAAATGGTGACCAGTTCTCGATGTATATATATATGAATCGGAATATCGGGATTGTCTGTATCAACATTTGGACGTTCTCCTACCTTGTCTCGAATCCTATCTACAATGGCATCTTTTGCTTTCATGGCCATAAAATGCGAGTGACGGAACGTTTGCGAGTTCAGTGCAACCCGAATGGCAATGGTCTGTTCTGGCTTGATGAGTTTTTCCCACGCGAATGAACGGATGCGAGCATAGTATGCCTCCTCATTTGCGGCCACAAACGTTTTTATCGGCTTTAATATGTGTAATGCGAATCGCGAACGGAAATTTGCCTTGTACATGAAACCAAGGTCTCCTTGAAATGTGATTGCACGTCTGCCGATTTCAACATCTCGTGCGCCAAACGATTTCAGCTCTTCGGCAAGAATTTCTTCAAAACCCGAGAGGGTAGTGGCTGTTAATGGAAAAACTTCTGCGCTCACTTTAGATGCAATTTGTTGAGAGAAGCAATTTCCAAGCTTCTTCTGTGTTTCCTGCTTCGAGAAACTTGTGCGCTTCTTTATGTAAGATGCGTGTTACTTGTTCAGGATTTTGCTTGAACTCTTCCAGAAGACCTTTCACGTTCGGACGGTGAGAATAATCAGAAACTTCCTCTTCTGAGGGCATTTCAGGACTCATGCCCAAACGGCCGAGGTCGTTACCTGTAAGAATGGAACTGTTGCGGATGTTCTCAGGAATGGCATCAACGCCCATTCCAACCACACGACCTGGCTTTGGAACTTCGAAAACAGCTTCTCCGTGTGCTCGGCAATACCAATTCTGTCCCATTCTGGAAACAAGATCAAGCTTTTGCGGGTCTGGATTTCCATTATCATCGAAAACATCATCGTGATAATGCATTTTCACTATTTCCGAAACAACCAAGTTTCCTGCTCCGCCTTCTTCACCAAGATGGATTATCTCACGCACTTTACATTCGAACTGTACAGGCGCTTCTTTCACTCGTAATGGCTTAACTGATTGCGAATCAATTGCTGTTAATCCTGCTTTTTCGAATTCATTGATACCATCTTCGTACTCGCAGCTTGCCAAATTCATTTGATGCAAAATGTCGTAACTCACCACATTGATCACGCATTCTTTGGTGGCTTCCACGTTATCTAATGTGTGTTTGGTGGTGTTTCCTCGCACTCGTCTTGCTGGAGAAAAAATTGCAATCGGTGGATTGGCGCTGAACACATTAAAGAAGCTGAAAGGTGCCAGATTTGGATTCCCATCTGCATCCACGGTACTCACAAAAGCTATAGGCCGTGGGGCAATTGCGCTGAGTAACAACCCGTGTAATTTCGGGGTTTCCATTTCTGAAGGCGTGAATGTTTTCATACAGGATCAATTTGAGGTGCAAAGGTAGGGGATGGGATGGAGTGGTCTTTTCACTTACCGCTTCAAATAGAATTAAGAAATGGGAATCTATTGCTAAGGTCGCTTTAGCAGCACCTTGAATTGTTCTCCATCAACATCGTTTGAGAAGGTAGTTGCGGGATGTTCAGCCAATATTCGTTTAACCCCTGAACCAAGACCTGAGTAGGGTAAGACACGCGAACCGAACGACAGGATAGTAGGGTTTCGCTGGACGGTATTCCCAGCGATGATATTCTCTACCGTAAGATGATTGGGCAACTTTCCAGGACTGATGATTTCAACCCGATCTGCAAAGACGAGCAATAGAATCGGGGCTGACTTTCCATAATCGCGATGCACCAAAGCATTCACAACAGCTTCGGATAGTGCCTTTTCTGAGACCTCCAACTTCCCTTGCTGATTGAACTCCTCGGAAGGTTGAACCCGTTTCAGATTCCGTTTCAAGAAACTCATGCAGGTTTCATACATATCATACATATTACCTACAATATCATCCCTGTCAAGGTATGAGGTATCTTCTATTTCGGTTCCTTCATAAGCAACGACTTTAACCATGCAATACGGCTTATGAATCTGAGGATTTTTTCCAAAAAGCAACAACCCGGCAAGATTCAAATAAGCATCATTTGCCAGTTTCATGTTATTCAACAACTGAACCTGATCTAGCCTTTCCTTTGGATAGGAAGCGTTGTGGAAACGGTCGAGATAGTCGGTGAAATAGCCTTTGTCGATTTCGTCAATGTCTGCTGGTGTGTTCAATTCGTCCAAGTACAGGCGTTGCACGGAACTGAACATCCTCAGTAATTCTTCTGGTGCCGCTGCGCGCTTATCGCTTCCTGCTTTGACCCAATATCTTCCTTGCTTATCGCAATACGGTTTCTGTTTTCCATCAGGAACTTCGATTACCAGAATGTCTTTTCCATCAATCTGAAACCACTTCGTCAAAGGAAAAATGGCAGGTCTGCTCAGCTCACTGGAAGCATTCCCCACAAGTTGATTCAAATTGCCTTTGGCCTCGGCAGGTACCCCCGCTATCGACCCATCATCGTTGATCCCGATAAAAAGATGCCCTCCATTGGTGTTGGAAAAGGCCACCATTTCAGATGCGAGAGAGACGGCAGAACTCATCTCACGCTTGAATTGGCTTTGGCTGTCTTCGCCAAGAGAAAGCACTTTTCTAACTTCTTCTTCTGTTATCATGGCACGACAAAGTTGCGAAAGTAAATGACCTTAGAATGAACTACCCATTAAACAAAATGTTGAATCAACTCCTGCATTTTACCTGTAAGTTCTGGAATGCTGTTGGTTGCGTCATTTATGGTATTGACCCATTCGCCTCCTGCTTTGAGCTGATTCATAAATCCAGTATAGCGGTCTAATAGACCAGAACGTTTGGCATTGCGCGGATTACTTTCTTCCTTCTCCAACTGTTCGGTGGCCTTCAGCACCTGCTGTAACCTGTTCCGAGCAACTTCATCATCATTCTCCAGCAGTAGGTTGTTCAATTTGGCAGTGACATCATCTGCCGTTTTTTGAATCACCGTGAGCTCAACCTTATTCTCCTGATGTTGGTGTTGTATCTGATGAAACTGGGGGCTTATGTTGATGTGAAAGTCATCAATGTATCGAAGCCGCGTAGCTACTCTTGCCTCGCCCATGTTCCTCTGTCCCTTATTAAATGATGCTCTCGCTTTCTCCCCGTCAAAAAGGCTCAGGTATTTGAGCACATCAATGTCCTGATCCAGCGTTGGGTCATAGTAGGAAGTTCTACCACGGCTAAGTGTGCGTTGAAGATTCGAATACTTTACCCATTCTTTTCCTCTGTTTTCCTTATCGAGCGCCACATACTCGTCATATTCTATACCGCTAAAGAAATCGTTGAGTTCCTGAATCTCCCTTCTCAGATAACCCCAATACCCTACGATGTCTTCTCCTTTGATCCAGAGATAGATCCGTTTTTCCTTTTCATTCAGTTCAACAAACGCCTCAGTATTGCTGGTGGGATCCTTTATCACGATGCCCCGATACCAGTAATCCTCATTCACCGCATATCGCAGATGTCGCGTAATGAACCTGTGAATGATGCTGAGTGGTAAAAAGCTTCGGTAAAAGAAGAAGTACAGTCGTGAATCCTCCCCACGATAATCTGCATAATCGGCCTTGGATTCTGTGGAGAACCGCGCAGGTATCAGGATGTGCCCATCTTCGCGAACGTGGCACAGCTCAAACTTTTTCATGAGTGCCAACAGGTACGGATAATGCGCTTTCGTGTAGACGTAATCGTCTTTCCCTTCTGGCCGTAAAATGGCAGGAAGGTCTTTCATGGTAATGTCTCCTCTACGCTTACCCACACGGTCGTCCGTTACGATACGATACACGCCTTCCGTTATCCACTCAGGGTTCAGAATCTGTAGCTTGTCCAGTTCGGGGTCATCGAAAAAACTCACCGTTCCAACCGAAGCAAGCACGTTCAACAGGTTTCGCTGTGCATCAGGTTCTTCAATACCCTGTTCCTCGCAGATGATCTCATAGCCTCGGTAGCTGATGTGATGTTTGCCTTCTCCTGTAGCTTCCTCCAACTTGTTTTTCACATTGAACCATGAAACAGGATATTTTCTACTTGCATGGTCGCTCCATAGCACTTGTTCTTGCAGGTTCTTTCTAAGGTCTTGAATGCCATAACCGCTTTTGCATGACACGTTATGAAAGCCGATGATGTTAGGGTAGCGGTCGCGCAGCGTCTTACGGCTGATGTCCTCGTCAGGATTCTGATCATGTTTGTTGTACACTACCAACACGGGAGCATTCTTTGCCAAGGTTCGGATGTGTTCCAGCCAATACTGTGGGTCATCTTCCTTTCGGTTGTCTGCCACGAGCACATAAAGACAAGCATCGCTCAAAAAGAACTTGTGCACCGAGTGTTGCATCTGCTGCCCGCCAAAGTCCCATAGGTTCACTTTCACAGAGCGCTTACCTTTCTTGACCATCCATGTTTCGAGGTTGATGCCGTGCGTGGTCTCTTCGTCATTATTGTAGCCGTCTTCGGTCAGTCTGCGCATCAGGCTGGTCTTGCCTGCCTCTCCGTGGCCTATCAGCATCATGCGGACTTCATTAAGGGGGCGTTCGCCTTTTTTCTGTTCTTCAAACCAATTAAGTATTGCTTCCTTACCTTGATAATAGGTTTCCACCGGGGGTTCAACAATTGGGTTGTTTCGAGTTCCTTGCCCATTCCATAACAACAGAAATTCATCAAGGCGTTTAAAAAGGACTTCTGGAACAACCGAAATGTTGTTCTCAACCGCCCATACATTTTTGAGGTTCTTCAAGTTTGTGAGAGGTAGTAAGTCAACGACCTCATTCAGGTTAATATTTAAACTCTCCAATGATTTTAAACCAGATATGGGTGAAATATCAGAAACCTGATTCCCAAAAATTGATAAATATTTTAACAGTGGAAAAACATCACTCAATCCTTCAATACTTGTCAAACCACAGGCGTCAAGTTCCAAAATCTCAACTGAGGGCATTGTAGGAAATTGATTGACATCTAAATCAGGTGCATAGTGAATATTGAGTCTGTTTAAAGACCTAAAGGAACTGAAAAGGCTAGGGTTAATTGGCTGAACACTGAACATGACAAGTTCTTTCAACTTCTTAAGTGGAGTCAGGTGCTTCAAGTCTAAAACCGATTCATTTGACAACCATAGAATCTCTACCTGATTAACATGTTTATAATCGAACCGAAAAGTGTCAATTCCAGTTAAGTGTAGTTCAGTCAGCCTTTTCCAGTCTTTCAAAGCGGACAGCTCAACATTTTCAATAAAGCTGAGATGAAGAACCTCAACATGTGTTAACGTTTTGAGTGGAATGATATCAGGAACTTCTTTGAGGTACAACTCTGCAACGTTTCCAGCTTCATCTTGGGTGTATGAGTTTGTTATTCCTCCTGTTAGTGTGTCAAATTCGCCAAACGTTAAATCATAATACTTCTCCAACTCAAGAATTTCCTTGGGTTTTGGTTGCTCCGCCTGCTGCTTTTTCGCCATGGTGTTTGGAAACTATAGTTACTGTTCAAAGTAACGTTGTTTCTTGAAATGGCGGTTGGTTTTCGCGTTTAGTTTTTACGGATGCTGGTGTGAGGTTCTCAGAGACTTTTGCGGTCAGCATGCGTTAGGGATTGGAGCGGCATCCTTTTTTGTCCGCAGGCAAAAAAGATAAAGCGAAAAGCCCGACCGCGCCTTTCAGAATTCAGGTTGATTGGTTGTGCGTACCCTTCGTTGTCCTTCGATACAATTTCGATTTCATCGAAATCACTCAGGATGACACTCAGGGTAGCGTCTGCCATGCTGTAGGCTTCGAGAGCCTCAGCCTACGGCTACGCGCGGGAACGCCCTAATAAATTTCGCATTTGTATTTCAAAGAAAACTTTACCTTTGCGCTCCCGTTTTTCGGGAACGTTCTTTTAAACATGCGGATGTGGTGAAATTGGTAGACACGCTAGACTTAGGATCTAGTGCCTTACGGTGTGTGGGTTCGAGTCCCTCCATCCGCACTTAATCAAAACAAAGAGGGAACTGTTGCAAAGCGGTTCCCTTTTTTGCTAATGACAATCTGTAAATGAGCACAATGAACATTACCAAGCAAACCATTGACGACCTGAATGCTCGGGTTACCATCAAGTTGGAACCAGCTGATTATCAGCCTCGTGTTGATAAGGTTTTGAAGGAACACGCCAGAAAAGCGAACATGCCAGGATTCAGACCTGGAAAGGTGCCAGTGAGCATGGTGAAGAAGATGTATGGGCCATCAGTTTTGGTTGATGAAGTGAACAAAATGCTTGGCGATAAATTGTACGAGTACATCGGTAGCGAGAAGTTGGATATTCTTGGAAATCCGCTTCCGTCTGAGGCGGTTGAGCCAAAGGCAGATTGGGAGAATCCAGCCGATATGGAGTTCACTTACGATCTTGGTTTGGCTCCAAAAATTGAGTTGGAATTGGGCAAGAAGTTCAAATTCGATCATTACGTAATCGAGGCAACTGACAAAGACATTGAGACATCGTTGGAGAACATCGCGAAGCGAAGCGGTGAAATGGTTGAGCATGACACCATTGCTGATAACGACCTTGTTCGTGTTCAATGGGTGGAGTTGAACGATGACGAAAGCATCAAAGAAGGTGGTGTGATGAATTCCTCAAGCATCTCTCTCGATAACTTGAAAGATGATGTGAAAAAGCCATTGATCGGAAAGAAATTGGAAGACACGGTAGTTGTCAAATTCCGTGATTTCTCTCAGAATGAAGCTGACATGGCAGCTATGTTGGCTGTTTCGAAAGAAGAGCTTCCAGCCGTGAATGAGAAATTCAAGATCACGGTTGAGAAGATTCAGCGATTGACTCCAGCGGAGTTGAATGAGGAGCTTTTCAAGAAAATGTATCCTGATGGTTCTGTGAAGAACCTGGATGACATGAAAGCCAAGATCAAAGCTGACTACGCGGCTTACTTCGAGAAGGAAAGTGATAGAAAGTTGAAGAACGATATTGTTCTTGATCTTTTGAAGAATACGAAAATCGAACTTCCAGATGAGTTCTTGAAGCGTTGGTTGACAACAGTGGGAGAGAAGAAGCCATCGCGTGAGCAGGTTGAGGAGGAATACCCGAACTACCGTGACGGATTGAAGTGGCAATTGATTGAGAACAAGATCATCCGCGATAACGATATCAAAGTTTCAGAAGACGAGTTGAAAGAAGGTGTGCGTGAGCAGCTTCGAGCGCAGTTTGCACAGTATGGAATTCAGCAAGCGGACGATGAAATGATGGAAGACATGGTAAAGAAATTCATGCAGCGTCAAGATGAAGTCCGTAAAGTGAACGATCAGCTTTATGATGATAAAGTGATGGCTTATTTCAAAGACCAAGCTTCATTGAAGGAAAAGAAAACCACTAGCGAAAAGTTCTACGAGGATCTTGCGAAGCAAAGTGCTTAAGAACAATTGACGGTTAAAAACTGTCTATTTACTGCAATGCCGAATATTGCCTTTAATTGCGATATTCGGCATTCTCGTATTTAAACAAGACGGATTTAGCAATGGACGGACACGAATTTAGAAAGTACGCAATCAAGCATAGAGGGATTAGCAGCACCACGTTTGATGATGTGGTTAGCAGCATGACTCCATACATTATTGAAGAACGCCAATTGAATGTGGCGCAGATGGATGTTTTCTCTCGTTTAATGATGGATCGCATCATCTTCCTTGGAACAGGAATTGACGATACAGTTGCCAATGTCATTCAAGCGCAGCTATTGTTCTTGGAAAGTGCTGACAGCAAGAAAGATATCCAAATCTATCTCAACTCACCTGGAGGTTCAGTTTACGCTGGATTGGGAATCTATGATACCATTCAGTACATCAATCCTGATGTGGCAACTATTTGTACAGGTATGGCTGCTTCTATGGGTGCTGTGCTTCTTTGTGCTGGTACTAAAGGCAAGCGAACTGCGTTACAGCATTCAAGAGTAATGATTCATCAGCCATTGGGTGGTGCGCAAGGTCAGGCTTCTGATATCGAGATTACTGCAAGAGAAATCGCTAAGCTGAAAAAGGAGCTTTACGACATCATTGCAAATCATTCAGGTCAGAAGTATGATAAAGTATGGGAAGACAGTGACCGTGACTACTGGATGACAGCTCAAGAAGCTAAAGATTATGGTATGATTGACGAAGTTCTCGTAAGAACTAAGTAAATTAACAACTTGAAACCATTTTGAGGGTAGGGAGTAAATCTCCTTATCCTTTTGGAATTTAAGGAACAGGACCAGATGAAAGCTACGAAGGATAAAGACCATATCAAGTGTTCATTCTGCGGACGGGATAAGCAGGATACTGCTGTTCTTATTGCAGGAATCAACGGACACATTTGCGATCGATGTATCGCACAAGCGTACCAAATTGTAAATGAGGAGTTTGCTAGTAAACAGGATAAAAACCTGAATCAGTCGCTCAATCTTCTCAAGCCAGTTGAGATCAAGAATTTCTTGGATGAGTTTGTTATCGGGCAGGATCAGGCAAAGAAGGTTCTTTCGGTTGCGGTCTATAATCACTTCAAGCGTTTGGTTCAAAAACCGAGCGATGAAAGTGACGACATCGAAGTAGAAAAATCAAATATCATTTTGGTTGGTCGCACAGGTACGGGTAAAACTTTACTTGCGCGAACCATTGCAAAAATGTTGAACGTCCCTTTCTGCATTGCAGATGCAACTGTTCTTACTGAGAGCGGTTACGTTGGAGAAGATGTCGAAAGCATCCTGAGTCGTCTACTACAAGCTGCTGATTACGATCAAGCTGCTGCCGAGAAAGGAATTGTTTTCATCGATGAGGTGGATAAAATCGCCAGAAAAGGAGACAACGCCTCTATTACACGTGATGTATCTGGAGAAGGTGTTCAGCAAGGATTGTTGAAACTACTTGAAGGTTCCATTGTGAACGTTCCACCACAAGGAGGGAGGAAACACCCGGAACAGAAAATGGTTGCCATCGATACCAAGAACATTCTATTTGTTTGTGGAGGTGCTTTTGATGGCATTGAAAAGCTGATTGCCAAGCGCATGAAGAAGCAGACCATTGGTTACGCTTCGCAGAATGACCGTGAGGAAATTGACGAAGAAAACTTGCTTCAATACATCTCAGCGCAGGACATCAAACAATTCGGACTTATTCCCGAATTGATCGGGCGATTACCAGTTGTGACGCACTTGAATCCGCTGGATGCAGATGCATTGAAGCGAATTCTTACCGAGCCAAAGAATGCATTGGTGAAGCAATACAAGAAGTTGTTTGCTATGGATGATATTGAGCTCGAAATCGAAGAAGGTGTTCTTGATTTTGTAGTTGAGAAGGCAATTGAGTTCAGTCTTGGTGCGCGTGGATTGCGATCTATCTGTGAGGCGATATTGATTGATGCCATGTTCGAGTTGCCATCTTCTGATGATAAGCATATGGTTGTAACACGGGCATATGCGGAAGAAAAGCTCTCGAATTCAACTATCAGTAAGTTGAAGGCTGCTTAAGTCAAAACGATTTGGAAACGAAAAGGGCGAACCAATTGGTTCGCCCTTTTCGTTTTAGATTATAGAATTCAGATTACTTACAATCATATCCATCGTCCTCAAGCGATTTGATGTACGCGCTGTATAGTTGTGGAGTGTTGTAAACACCTTCTCGGCAGGCTTCAATATCCGTACGCCCATCTTGAGTACATGTCTGGCATTTTTTACACGCAGTGGTTGAAATAACTGCTCCAAACAGTGCTAGAAATAGTAAATGTTTTTTATTCATGATTTTAAGGTGTTGGTTCTATACAATATTAAGAAAAGGGAAAAGAACCGACCTAAGTAGAATTGCGTAATTCTTAAGAAACGATTCCTTGCTCTTTTCTCAGCTCATCAGAAGTTTTACTTCTTCCATCATGACTCCATCCAGGAGGAGCAAAGATGTAAGCAAGCTTGCTTTTCAAGTCAGGAGCCTCACTCACATCTTTCCAAATGTTCTGAAACTCATGGAAGGCGATCTTAAAGAGATTATAGGTGTGAATGTTGGAGGTGATGCCGTAAATAACCGGATCTTCATCCAATTCCTCTTGAAACGTACCGAATAGCCGATCCCAAATAATGAAAATACCCGCATGATTTCTGTCCAAATAACGCGTATTGCTCGCGTGATGAACACGGTGATGCGATGGCGTGTTCATAATCCATTCCAACGGTCCCAATCGCTTAATGACCTTCGTATGAATCCAGAATTGGTAGAGTAGGCTGATTCCCATCATGGTAAAAATCATAATCGGGTGGAAGCCGATGAGTGGTAACCATAGCCAGAACACGTATTTATAGATAATCTCTGTCCAACTCTGTCGTAAGGCAACGGCCAGATTGTAGTTGACAGAAGAATGATGGTTAATATGTGCTGCCCACAGGAGGCGAATGTGATGACTTGACCGATGATGCCAATAAAAGCTGAAATCGTCTGCAAAAAGCAAAATGAGCCAAGCATACCATTTGTCCATTCCCAAATGTTCTCTCAAACCAAGAATATCAAATTGATATAAATAGAGGAACAGTCCGAACCCGAGAAACTTCGTTCCTAAACCGAGAACCAGAGAGCCAATACCCATGCCAATGCTGGCCAAACTATCTTTTGGCTCGTGAATCTTCATTTTTTCACGATTACTCACATAGATCTCTAGCGCAATCAGAATCAGAAAGCCAGGAACGAAATACACCGTTACATCATCGGTAAACCCCCAAACTTCAGGTGAGCTATATATTTCAAATAGGCTTTTCATTTCGGCTTAACGAAAATACTTTGGGAAGACGAGAATATACTGACTGAGGTCACTCATCATCAAACTTCGGATTTTTCTCATTGTCAATCGGAGGCATGAGTGGTGTGTAGATGGATTCTCCACCATCTACGGCCAAGTTAACTCCTGTAATGAACGATGCAGCAGGGGAAGCCAGGAAAACCACTGCAGATGCAATCTCCGCTTCTGTTCCCAACCGAAAATGCTGATTGTGTTTTCCGTAACCGCGAACGAATTCTTGGAACTGTGGCGCATAACTGTCTAAGCCGCTTGATTCGATGGTTCCAGGAGCAACGCTGTTGATTCTGACACCGTATTTGCCCCATTCGTTTGCCAAACTCATGGTCAGGTTTTGAACACCAGCTCGCGCAGCGGCAGAATGCGAAAGCATCGGAAAACCATTTCTATTATCCATGGTGATGTTCACAACGGAACCTCCCTTTTTCTGCATAGATTGATTGAAAACTTCCTGCGTGAGGAAGAATGTTCCGGTGAGATTTGTCTCAACAACGGCATGCCAACCTTTACGATTAATGAATTCTGCTGGCGATGGAAACTGTCCGCCACCGTTGTTGATCAGAATATCAATCTTACCGTGGTTTTTGACCACTTCAGAAACACAGGCTTTTACACTTTCTTCATCGCGAATATTGCATTCTACCAATTCAGCAATTGAGCCGTCTTCCTTTAGGATTTTTAAACCAGCTTCAAGCTTTTCTTTAGTTCGGCTTGCTATGACCACGGTTGCTCCCAGTTGACCCAATTCACGCGCTATGCGGAGTCCAATTCCTGTTCCTCCGCCTGTTACCAATGCGACCTTTCCTTCAAAAATTCCGTCTTTGAAAATGGTGTTTATCATTTCGTGCTGTTTTGGTCAATGACACTTAAAATCAGCTCTGCATAGCGTTGCGTCTGATTCCTTCTTGTAAATGTATCACCTTGTCTTTTTCTCCGTCTGGTAGCATCCGTATTGAAGTAAAGCTTTTCCAAGTAATTAGATACTTGCTCGGCATTTGAAGCCGTGTCAGCGTTTTCTTGAAAACTCAGAATCCATTCCAACGGGCCTTTATCACTTTCAACCATAAGTGTTGGCCTTCCAGAAGCAATGTAGTCGAATACTTTTCCGTAGATCTGATGTTTTTCTGGCGTGGCAACAAGCAATTGCAGATGCGATGAAGCCAGTTGTGAAAGCATCTCTCGGTGCGGAATCTTATTGGTGAATGTTACTTCGGCTTTTCCAGCCGATTTCTTTATGCGGTCAATTTGTGCGGGATAAAAATTCAACCCGAAAAAAATGGTTTCAATTTCCGCTTCAGAATGCTTTTTTAGAAACAAGTTTAGCCCTTTCAAGTAAGTTTCCACACGTTGGAAATAGTACAGCGTTCCAGCATGGACAACCGTGAACTTTTCTTTCAAAGGAGTTTCATCCAATCCTTCAAATAGATCTTCGAAATAGCCATTGTAGATAACCGGAATCTCTTCCTCTTTTCGACCAGTGAGAACGGATATTCGATTTGAAAAACTGGGTGCTGCAGTTGTTAGCAACGAAGCCGATTTTACCACTTTCTTTTCTACTCGCTGCTGCACTTGTTTCTGAATCAGGCCGTAAAGCCTTGCATCATCCCAACGGTAATTTGTACTCCAACCATCACGGTAATCTCCGCACCAAGGAATGTTGAACTCACTGCTTAATTCTGACGCATATCTGAAAAGGACAAAGGGTTCCCCGCATGCCAGAATAATGTCAACCTTGTTTTCCTTTAGGTAGGCTTTTGCAGCCTTGTAGATCGGGGTTTTGTTATCCGATGCTTCGATAAAATGTTCGGTAAGAAGTTGCCAAACGGATAACACTTTTCTGAAAAGTACGGTCGGTAGGTCTGTTCTTGAAATAAGCCTGTCTCGCAAACTTGGAAAGAACGGAGCGCGAACCAACGTTCCGTGCTCGGTTTCTTCAGTTGTGATTTCTGCGTTCAGTGAAGGAAGATTGCAGTCGTCTGGTCCAGTGATTTCTCTATCCCAATGACGCGTTACCACAATAGGTTCAATACCGAATTCTCTGAAATATTTGAACCAAGCATATGGGCGTTGGGCTCCAATGGAGTTGAATGGAGGGAAATCATAAGCAAGAATGAGTGCTTTCTTCAAGTCGCTCAGAGTGAATCGTGATCGTAAGTGGTGACATGCCAATTGTCTGCCGACATGTACTTATCCATCTTCTCCTTGCTGCTGTAAAGTATGAACGGAACCCGTTCATTCAATGGGCCAAAACTGAAAGGATTGGTTATAAATCCCAGACTTTTAAGTGTTTGCACATCTGGACTGCCTTCCATGCAAAATGAGATAATTCCTTTAAAGCCCTTTTTGGTCACTTCCCGATTCAGGAATTTCATCATCGTTTTTCCGCTCGATGGATTTTCCAAGTGCACGTCAAAAACCACAAGCTTATCTCCATCCACATAGAAAAGGATGTAACTCTTCTCATCCGATTTTACTCGTAGCGCCAAGTATTGATGGTACGGGTTGCTCAAACGCCACCTGATCTGCTCTGGCGTTCTAATTCCCTTTGCACGGGCGCGGATGTCACTTCTGCTCACATCCAAACCATTATCAATGGCTTTCAGAGCTTTAGTTAGCGTAATCTCGTTCTTGATGGATTCAGCTCCTTGCCCGAACCGACATAGCTGCGATGGACGGAAATAATAGCGGTAATCGAACAATCTTCGCCAACCGAATTTCAAGAAACCAGGCGTTGACTGGCCGCCTCCAAAACCGATGACAAACAAATTTCCGTCCTTTTCCAATTCGGCATAGCAGTGCATGGCCAGTTTTCGGAAAAGTCCTCTTCTACGATGATCAGAATGCGTCATCGTGTCGCAAGACTGGTAGATGGTTTTCCGCTCGCCATCAAGCTCAAAGAACTGCGGAATAACCCCGTAATAACCTCCAATTTCCTTTGTGAATGTGTCAACGGCAATGAACCCCACAAAGCTTCCAGCTGGATTTTCCGTGTACTTCCAGCGGAAATAGTTGATGTCCACGTCCATTCCGAAGCAATTCTTCATCAACGGAATCAACACATTGAAGTCCTCCGACCCGATGCGTTTCAGGTCGTAGGAGAAATCCTCCGGACGCTTCAGGTATTTTTCCGGCTTTTCAGACATACTTGCGCATCATTTCATGGAACATTTCAATGCGCAAAGCCATTTGCGGAAATGGTTCATCAACCATATTTATTCGGTTAATAGGAATTGGCGATGTGGTGGTTTTCAGCGGCATCTTATTCAATGCATCGTTTGCGTACAGCACGAATTTATAATCAGATTCCGAAATCACACGGTCGGCCACTTCGCCAGTTTGGCCATTGGGCAGTGCGAATACAGTGGCAGCTTTTCCAAGCTTGTCTTCAATCTCCGTTTTGGAAGCGATTATTTCCCGTTTCAAGATACTTTCATCGGATATGGTTCCGATAGAATCATGCGAATAAGTGTGACTGCCGATTTCTACCTGGTTAGCGGAGCATTCGCGAAGTTCATCCCAGTTCATCATTCTACGGTTGGAATCAACACTCAACTGCTCTTCAATGGAATCGATAACCTCAAGTCGCTGAGAAAATGGAATTTCCAGCATGGTTTTGAACACATCTAAATAAAAGGACATCCAAGAACCAGCAAACTCTTTTACCGAGACAGTTTTGACTCCAAGGTCAATACTGAGAGGAATTTCGTTTTGCAGCGCATGTTCAAACAGCACATTTAAACGCTCTGTCCAAATGGTCATATTCATGTTCGCACACTCGTTAACGATGTTGTGATTGCTCTTTAATCCGTGCTTCTTCAGCAACGGAAGGGCAAACTCGTAGAAATCGTAATAGCCATCGTCAAAGCTGAGTATCAGCAACGGCTTTTTCGAATGGAATTCGGACTGACCGAGGTCTTCAAAACCTATAACCTGATAATGCTTCTTGGCATAGCCCAGAAGTTGGTCAAAGGTTTTGGGTTTTATCGGATTCCAGAATGTGTTTCGCTCATCACAAATGCGGTGCAAACTCAGTACGGTAAGTTGGCCTTGCTTTCGGTTTCGGAGCAAAGCAGGAACACCAAGTTGGTAAGACGTATTAAGAAGGAGGTTCTTCAAGAAATTGGTTGAAACCTCAAAGATACAGATGTTCTATTCCTGTCGCTCGTAGGCGCCAATGTCTGGTTCTGAACCTCGGATTGTCCCAATGACATCCAAGTCCAAGTATGATGACATGGTTGTAATTCCATAGTCTCCAGCATTCATCGCAGATGAAAGTGTGTCCAATTCGAAGTTGTTTTCCGTTGGGTCTACGAAATTTGGGTCTTCGTTGTAGATGTTGTCGTGGAACTCCGAAGGGTTGCTTGCATCAATAGGTTCATCTGCGTTAAAATCAATTCGCATTACGCAATTATCGAACTCGAAATTGAAGTTGGAGGAAGCGTTTCGGTCTAAGCCAAGTTCCGTTAGATTATTTCCCCAAATGATACAATTACCGAAATAGGCTTGGTTAAGATCGTAGGTGTAAATGGTTCCGTCATCTTCCACTTGGTTGTTCAACAATAGGGCAGGTGTTTGGCGGTTGCCGTTGATCCAATGATTTCCGATAGTACAATGGTAGAATTGATAATCACCTCCTTGTGACAGCCAAACACTAACCTGTCCAGCATTTCCAAAAACACAATTATATGCTTCGATAGTTGACTCGTTGGAAAACAGGCAACCACCAGCCATGTTTTCCAGAATGGTATTCGAAATAATCAAATTGGGGTTTCCGTTGTAGGGAGGTCTATCAACCTGAATGCCATAAGTCCCATTTTTAATTATAGCACCATTGATTTTATTGTTCACACTCCCTTCATAGAGCCAGATTGAATTCCATTCGCCAGCTTGGTCTTCATAGTAATCATCCAAACGGTCACTCGCGAAAACAACTGGGTTTTCAGGTGTTCCGTTTACAATCAAGGTTCCGCCTTCATCTACTATAATACCTGAGTATTTATGGCTGTAAACTCGGGCTCCAGCTTCAATAGTTAGCGTACAACCTTCTGGTACAACCGCCCAACCGTAGATTACATGCGGTTCAGCTGATGTCCAAGTAATATCGCAAGCCAGGAATGAGTAAGAACCAAGTGCCTCGATATAATTGGTGGGGTATGTGAAGTCCGCATCCCAACCGAAAGCTGCCAGATCAACATCCTGAATGTTTCCATTTGTATTGAATAGGATGCTGTCGGTAATGATTGCCGGTTGGCTCAGATTATTCGGGTCGAGCGTTACATCTACAAACACGAAAAGCGAGTCTTTACCCGGTATTTTAATGTTGCTGAATGCAATTCCTGGAACGCCATCAATATTTACCCGATACTTCGATTGCTGTCCACCAGCCAGCATGATGGAGGAAATATTCACCTCTTGCGAGCTCGGATTGTAAATTTTGAATTGCCGCGTGGCAGAGCCAACGGTGGTGAAAACAGTGTCGAATAGAACGGTATCTTCGGAGAAAGTAAGTGCTCCATCAGTGTTGATCACATCTTTTTTACAACCATTGCTGAACGTGGCAGCAAGCAAGATGAGGGGGAGAATCCAGCTAAAGTGCTTCATTTGGGCGGCAAATATACAGATGGGTGTAGTACGAAAGGAATAAAGATAAATTGCATGCGTTTTGAAAGAATCATTTCATTACCTTTGCGCTCCATTCTGAAAATCGAGTTGAAATGAAAGAAGGAATTCACCCAGAAGAGTACAGATATGTTGTTTTTAAAGACATGTCTAATGAAGAGGCGTTTCTAACAAAATCTTGTGCTTCCTCTAAGGAAACCATTAAGTGGGAAGACGGTAACGAATATCCATTGATCAAATTGGAGATTTCTAGCTCATCTCACCCATTTTACACTGGTAAGATGAAATTGGTTGATACTGCTGGACGTGTTGACAAATTCCGCAACAGATATAAGACGCACCGCGCTTCTCAGAAAAAAGAAGGCGAAGAATAAAAATTCTAGAATTAGAGTTGAAACCCCGTACATCTTGATGTGCGGGGTTTTTATTTTGCATTTTAGCCATCGCCATGAACTACATTCTATTTGATGACAATTGGAAGCGGCTTCTACCGCTTACGTTCACCCGCCCGGTTTGCGAATTAAGAATCGGTATTCTTACGATTCGTGAAAAGTGGGAGCGTTTGCTTGACGCAAGTACGAGTACCATAACGCAAGATTATTTGCAGACCAAGTTTTCTTTGACTGAAACGGACGACAATGTTTTGATCAACGGAGGCGTTTGCCCAAATGCTGAGTTAATTGCAGCCATCGCAAAGCTGGAAAGCGGCCAGCAATTGGTAAAAGATGGTTTGCGGATTGCGGCACGTTCAAGTAGTATGGCCGAATTCGATTCAAACGATTTTTCTGAAATTGAATTTGAAGGTGAAATTCTGTCAGTTCAAGATCCGTGGGATATTTTCTCCAAAAACGGAGAAGCGCTGAAGCATGATTTTGAGCTGATAACTGCAGGACGAAAATCAGAACCATTGTCGGATTCTGTAACTGTGATCGGTGATGGAGCAGTTTTTCTGGAAGAAGGAGCCAAGGCCGAAGCTTGTATTTTCAATACTACCGGTGGCCCAATTTATCTTGGAAAGGATTCGGAAGTAATGGAAGGTTCGATTATCCGTGGGCCGTTCGCGCTTTGCGATGCAAGTACTGTTAAACTCGGAGCCAAGATCTATGGACCAACAACTATTGGCCCCCACAGTAAGGTTGGTGGTGAGGTCAATAACTCGGTTATCATTGGGTATTCCAACAAAGGTCATGACGGATTCTTGGGTAATTCTGTGCTTGGAGAATGGTGTAATCTGGGAGCGGATACGAACAATTCCAATCTCAAGAATAACTACGACCAAGTTCGGGTTTGGAGTTATGAGCAAGAGCGGTTTGCCAAAACCGGATTGCAATTCTGCGGTCTGATCATGGGCGATCATTCCAAGTCAGGAATCAATACCATGTTCAACACAGGAACCGTTGTCGGTGTCAGCACTAACGTTTTCGGTTCTGGATTTCCGCGCACGTTCATTCCGTCATTTCAGTGGGGCGGAGCCGCTGGATTTACTGAATACAATAAGGAAAAGGCGTTTGCCACTGCCGAACGGGTGATGAAAAGACGCAACTTGGAGTTCGATGTCATTGAAAGGTCAATCCTTTCAGCGGTGTATGACATGACAAAGAGTTATCGAAACTGACCTTTTGGCCGATAATGGCCGAATTTGAAACTTCGGCACATTCGTTGACAATTCGGGCATCTACACAACGTTAGTTTTGACCCCAAACCCCTAAGTCAATGAATGATCCGTTTGAGGATATTGTGAGTTTCTCGAATTTACTGGAAGAAGATTCTGAGTTCATTCCATTATTGTCTCCCGAAGACGAGGAGACCATGAATACTGAAGAGATTCCTGAGTTGGTCGGGATTCTTCCGTTACGAAATACCGTACTATTTCCTGGAGTTGTTATTCCGATTACGGTCGGGCGAGATAAGTCAATCAAGCTCATCAAGGACGCCTACAATTCTACCAAAGTAATTGGTGTTTTGGCGCAGAAAGATGTGGCCGTTGAAGATCCTGAACCGAAGGATATGAACCGCATAGGTACGGTGGCACGCATCATTAAAATGCTTCAAATGCCCGATGGTAGCACCACTGTAATTATTCAGGGTAAACGAAGATTCGAGGTTCGTGAGATTGTGGAGATTGACCCTTATTTCAAAGCCAGCATTACAGCCTTTGACGAAATCAAACCCGCAAGAAGAAGCAAAGAATTCAATGCGTTGGTTGATTCCTTGAAGGACATTGCACTGAACATTATTCAGCAGTCGCCAAACATTCCTTCTGAGAGTGAATTTGCGTTGAAGAACATCGAAAGCCCATCGTTTCTCATCAATTTCATTTCATCCAATATGGATGCAACGGTTGCGGAGAAACAGAAAATGCTCGAAGTTGCTGATCTAAAGCAGCGCGCTGAAATGGTACTTCAGCATTTGACCAAGAACCTCCAGATGCTGGAACTGAAAAATCAGATTCAGAGTAAGGTTAAGGTTGACATTGATAAGCAGCAACGCGAGTATTTTCTGAATCAGCAGATGAAGCAAATCCAAGAAGAACTTGGAGGCAATTCGCTAGATCAGGAAGTGGAGGAAATGCGTAAGCGGGCCGAGAAGAAGAAGTGGGGAAAGAAGGTCGGTGAGCATTTCAAAAAAGAGTTGGAAAAGCTTGGTCGAATGAACCCGAGTGCCGCGGAATATTCTGTACAGGTCAACTATTTAGATACGTTGCTTGAACTGCCATGGGGAGAATTTTCGAAAGACAATTTTGATATAAAACACGCTGAGAAAGTTCTTGATCGCGACCATTTCGGCTTGAAAAAGGTTAAGGAGCGTATTCTTGAGCATTTGGCAGTTCTTAAGTTAAAAGGTGACCTGAAAGCACCAATTCTTTGCTTGGTTGGGCCTCCAGGAGTTGGTAAAACCAGTTTAGGAAAATCAATTGCCGAGGCAGTTGGGCGCAGTTATGTACGGGTTTCGTTGGGCGGTTTGAAAGACGAGTCCGAAATACGCGGACATCGTAAAACGTATATCGGTGCGATGCCAGGCCGCATCATACAGAACATTAAAAAGGCCAAGTCATCAAACCCGGTGTTTGTGTTGGATGAGTTGGATAAGGTTGGGAATGACTTCCATGGCGATCCATCTTCGGCATTGCTTGAAGTGCTGGATCCTGAACAGAACGAATCGTTCTACGATAACTATCTGGAGGTGGAGTATGACCTTTCGAAGGTGATGTTCATTGCAACGGCAAATAGTCTGAGCACGATTCAGCCTGCATTGCGCGACCGTTTGGAGATCATTGAGGTAAGTGGTTACACCATAGAAGAAAAGATGGAGATTGCGAAGCGTCATCTTTTGCCGAAGCAGATTGAAGAGCATGGATTGAAGAAGTCTGATGTGAAGGTCAACAAGCAGGCTCTTGAAAAGGTGATTGAACAGTACACTCGCGAAAGTGGTGTTCGTGGTCTGGAAAAGACCATTGCTAAGTTGGTTCGAAATCGCGCCAAGTTCATTGCTATGGACGAACCGAAACCAGCTGCTATTACACTCGATGATGTGGAAGAGATTCTTGGCCCACCAAAAGTTCAGCGAGATAAGTATGCCGATAACTCATTTGCCGGTGTGGTAACGGGCTTGGCCTGGACCGCGGTTGGTGGTGACATTCTATTCATCGAATCAAGTCTTAGCAGAGGTAAGGGTAAACTTACTCTGACAGGAAACTTGGGAGATGTGATGAAAGAATCGGCTGTAATTGCGTTGGAATATCTGAAAGCGCACGCTGATAAACTTGGGCTGAAACCAGAGGTTTTCGATAACTGGAATCTTCATATTCACGTTCCGGAAGGTGCAACACCAAAAGATGGTCCATCTGCTGGAATTACCATGTTTACAGCTTTGGCATCGCTTTACACGCAACGTAAAGTGCGCGATAAACTGGCTATGACAGGCGAAATTACACTTCGTGGAAAGGTGCTGCCTGTGGGTGGAATCAAAGAGAAGATTCTAGCGGCTAAGCGAGCGAAGATCAAGGAAATCATTCTGTGTGACGAGAACCGGAAAGACGTAGAGGAAATTGAGGAGGATTACCTAAAAGGTTTGACCTTCCATTATGTTTCCAACATGGACGAGGTGATTTCCAGAGCACTGCTCAAGCAGAAGGTGGATAATCCGATCAAGATCGATTGACATCCTGTTGGTGGTAAACCGCACCAACGGCAATCATGAACTGACCAGTTAGGTACAGGATCATGTTCAGAATGGCATCGTAATCAAAGTCGATGACGAATTTGTTGATGGCAATGACCATGTCTGAAAGAATGAACAGAATGGCACCGATTAAAATCCAATTGTAGGTTTTGGGTTGCACGTGACCTTTTCGCCAGGCGGAGGTAATTCCCATCAAACTTATCACAACGGTGTAGGCGAGAACCGGTGCGAACAGCTCGTCTGGTAGCCCATCTTTCATGTAATAGAAGAATGAACCGGTCACCAAGACAAACGGAATGGCCATGGCCACACCTTTGCCAAGATCGAATTTCTCATTCGAATCCATTACGTTTTTGACGAAAGCGTAGGCGTAACCAAGATGCGCTATCAGAAAGGCGGCCAATCCTACCACAAATAGAATTTCGACCTTCTCGTCAAACATCAAGGCAATGTCGCCTATCCAAGAGAAGAACAACCCGAACTGCACCAGCTTTGAGAAAAGTGACTGCAATCCCGACAATGCTTTCCATTGGAAAACCATTAACAGAATCATGAACAGCGGTTTGGTGGCGTAGTGCAACCATTGCAATTCGAAGATGATGGTGCTGAGGAAAACCAGTGTCAGACCAAAATAGAGTTGGCTGATTCCTTTAACTGATGAGAACATGTTCGTGATTTCTGATGTGTTTTACCACGCGGCTGAACCAGATCAGATTCAAAAGAGTGAATAGTGCTGCACCGCGCATAATGAGTTGAAATTCTGGATGTTGCCAGTACAATAATGCAATTAAGAGTGTGGCAATGATTCTGCCGTATTCGGCAGGAATCAGCCATTTGCGGTTTTCCATTAACCCGCCCGTTACCCCCAGTGTGGCCAACAGGTAAACCATAGTGGCATAGAGTGGGAGTGTAGCAATGGATGATTTCAGGAACAGTACCGCGGTTGCCAGCCCTAACGCCACCAGAAAAACGAAGAAAACATAGATATGGTCGTGCCTTAGGCCGTCAAACTCGTACTTTCTGTAAGTGGTGAGGTCAATTTCTTCTGGCGCTTGAAAACCGCCCAAATAAGCAGGTTGCCAACCTGGAGGTTTAAGGAAGACACGAATCTTATCAAAACCCTTGCTGCGTTTAGCCAGCTCCCACAGTTCTTGCCAGTAATGCAAGTTGGCCCAAACCGGATTCCAACTGTTCAGCGGTTTGGTAATGCCGTAAATAACCTGTTCTTCCTCCTTTTGAAATGTTCCGAACATTCTATCCCAAATAATGAGACTGCCAGCGTGGTTCTTATCAATGTATTTCGGATTACTACCGTGATGAACCCGATGATGCGATGGCGTGTTGAAAATCCATTCTAGCGGACCCATATTTTTGATGGTGGTGGTGTGTATCCAAAACTGATAAAGGGTATTGAAGGAATTCACAGCTGCAAACATGATCGGGTCGAATCCAACAATGGCAAGAGGAAGGTAGAACGCCCAAGAGAACCAGCCCTGAAACCAAGACTGACGAAGCGCAACAGAAAGATTGTAATCTTCACTTTGATGATGGACGATATGCGCAGCCCACAGCGCGTTTATCTCATGACTGGCTCGGTGAAACCAGTAGTAGAAGAAATCAACCCCTAAGAATAGCAGCGTCCAACTCCACCATGTGTTGGGAATTTCAAACAGCCTTCTTTCGTACAGAAAGAGATAACCGAGAAAGAAGAAACCCTTAACCATTACGCCAACTATCTGTTGGCCTGTACCAAGGTTTATGTTGGTCAGTGCATCGTTAAAGCGATACAGCTTCTCTTTTTTCAAGTAGCCTACCAGTAGTTCTACACCAATAAGGAGGAAGAATACTGGAATGGACAGCGCTATGTAGCTCACTTTCATAACGACCTAAAGTTAATTGCAAAAAATAAGGGGTGAATCATTTCACCCCTTATCTCAATTTCTTTCTGAAAGCTTAAGGCTTATTCCCCTTGAAGTTCAGCCTCTTTCTTCTGGGCCTCTTCAATGTCTATGGTCTGATTGTTCAGTTTAGCCGATATAACAGGATTTTTAACTCCTAATGACTCTACCTGTCGTTGGAGCGCTTCTGCTTCCGCAAGCGTGCTGAAAGCTCCAATTGTATAGACTTTCAGCCCACCTTCCGTGGTTTTCATTTCAACTCCGTGCTGTGCAATCAATTTAGATAGTCTATCCAGCTGAATTCTCAATCGATACTCACGAAGCTCAACGCCATACTGAAGTACATCTACATTCTCGATCTCGTCAAGATCAACTCCATTTTCTGGCGGACGTTGCGATGACTTGTCGAATCCTACAACACCAATATCAACACCAACCTCTGGGATGTACTCATCATTCACACCAAAGGCCTCGTCAATACCACTGGCAATCAACTCATTCTGACGAAGTTCAGCTTCTTCAAAAGACTTGAACTTACCTACGGTGAATACAGAAATAGAATCGTTCACCTTATGCTCAACCAGATCTTCCATTTTAGCCAAACGCAACTTGATCTGAGTAGGAATATCGTAGTTGGTGTAAGTACCTACGTGTACGGTATAGTCTGGGTCAGCAGATTTTTGCGAGAACAACCATTCCTGACTTACATTCTTTCTCATAAGAGAAACCGTGTCTTTGCCATACGTCTCGTAGATGTCTTTGTAGCTAATGGCCACACCATTCGGGTCAACAATTCTTCCTGGTGTGGTTTTCAATTCCTTATCTCGATAATCAGGAATTCCGTCACCATCGCCATCCGCTGGGCATCCGTTATCGTCTACTACCAATCCTTTAGGTGTTCCGCCACATTTATCGTAGAAATCACTTACACCATCGCCATCTTCATCTTCGTAAACCAATGTACCTATGTCAGCATAATCTTGCCCTGCTTCATCCACTTTAGGCGCTTTCTTTTTGAATGGGTCGAATTTGAAGAACAAGGACATTGAGGTGTAGATGAATCCATCGTTAGAGATCAATGGAGTATTTCCTCCCTCAACGTTGTCCATATTATCTGTTCCGGTGAAGTAGTAGTAAGCACCCAATCTTAGCGCGAAATTTCGGTTAGCATTGAAGTCAAAGCCCACCCCAACAGGAATAGTGTAAGTTGCAATCGGGTATTCGTTCAGTCTGGTTTCGTATTCGAAATCACGTTGAATGGTACGGAGGTCATCGTTAAAGTTATCCTCAGGCTGGTTGTAGATCACGCCTCGCTGATCGGCACCTGCCCAATAATTGTAGTTGTAGGTCTGCTCGTTACCATTCGCATCGGTAACAGTTGTCTGAAGGTCAGAGTAAACATCAAAGTCAGCATATCCTACACCGATAGAGATGAATGGTGTAATACCCGTTGGATTCAGAATAACGTTCTTGAAATTGTAAACCAACTCTGCTCCAATGGCAAAAGATTTGGCCTGAAAGTTCTGTGGAACATCATGAAGTTTTTGATTCTGATTCCAGCTTAATTTCGAAATCATGGCATTGATATTCACCTCCAAATAGTTGGTGACATTAGCACCGATTCCGAAGTTGTAACCAGCGTGGCTACCAATTCTGTGTACAGTTGTGCCTGGGTTATCTCGAAGATCTCCGAAGTAGTTCATCAGACCAATACCGCCATGGATGTTAGCCATGAATTGGTAAGGAACTTTGGCCTTCGGGCCTTTGCTTTTTGCTTCAATTTTCTTGTCCTCTTTCTTTTCGGCTTTAGCCGGCTGCTCTTTTTTAGCATCAGACTTCTTGTCTTCGACTTTGTCTTGTGCTAATACAGGAATAGAGAAAAGAACAGAAAGAAGTAGGGGTAGAACATGCTTCATAGTTCGGGGCTTTGGTGGTGCAAAGGTAATATGTTAGGCTTAGTCTTCGAAAAAGAGGTCAATCAGTTCATATATCTGTTCTTCAGTATATGGCGATTTGCCTTGGTGGAATCGAGCAATCATTTCGTTCACCTCATCTGCGGTGAGTTTTCCGTCACCGTTAAAGTCAACTTCGCGGAATTTGTTAGCGAGGAAGCGTTGCGTATCAGTAAGGCCATCCTTCTTGTAATTATCGAGAATGTTCAAGGTACCATCAATGTAAACCGCCATGGTTCCGCCAAAATCAATGGCCTGTGCACCTTCCATGTATTCTTGGTAGAAGTCAATCAAATTGTACAGCTGCGAGATACTTAGCGGAGAAACGCCTTCAAGTACTTCTTCAATCACACGCATTACTTCGTCAGCAGTTATCAGTCCATCAACGTTATAGTCAGCATCTGCAAATTCAGGCGGAATTGTGGTAGATATCTGCTCTTCTTTGGTAATGGTAAGTGGTCGGGTAGGGGCAATTACCTTTTCTTCCACCATTTTCTTGTAAACTCGGTCAACGCTTTCAAACACATCTTCTACCGAACCGGCTTCGGCAGGAGTTTGGCTATAAACCTCCTTGGTTATCTCTTCAAACAAACGGTCAAACTCCCCTTGTTTTTCTACCTGCCCTTGAATGTCCAGCATCATGATGGCAAGTTTGGTCGAATCTTCAGCATTCAGCGGAGCTCGTTTGGAAAGTATTCCACTCGGATAAACCTGATGCATATTGGCCCGCTTGGTAGCCAATGAATCTGCATAATCGGCCAACATGCGCTCTTCCGTGAGGGTAATTCCTTCAAGGTCAACAACTGCTCCTAGCTTGGTAGAGTCTTCCTTATCGCGATAGTCTGCAATCACATCCTGATCAGTATCCACTGGGCAACCGTGTTCATCAACTTTCACACCTTCCAAGGTCTGGGCACAACGGTCATCAAAATCGTTTACGCCATCACCATCAGAATCGGCAATTTGCAAAGCGTAGAAGTCAGTGTCCTCATAGTACTTGGATTTCATGCTCTTGGTGTAGCTCTTTCCAACACCAATACTGTAACTGATAGAAGCAGACGTGAACAGGAACATGTCATTTCTAGAATCTCCAGCACGCATACCTTCACCTTCATCAGAAATATCATCAATCAGGTCGGTGAACGTATAGTAGAATCCAACGCCCAATTTGGCGCTGACACGCTTACCCATTTTGAAATCGATTCCGGCAGAAACCGGAAGTGAGAAGGTGAACTGGTCATACTTGCCCAAACCATCCTGATTTTCATCACGAAGGTCACTTTCAAACACATAATCTCTTTGTAGCGCAACTGCTTGCTCGGCATTTGGGGCGTCTTGAGGTAGACTCATGATCTCACCCTGATCCCAATAGTAATAGCGGTTTCCGTTAGCATCGATCAGGTCTGATTTCGTATCGAAGTTGATAAAAGAAACACCGAAACCGATAAATGGCTGAATAATGCCGGGCTTCTTGTAAAGATGATTGAAGTTGTAACTGACGCCAACAGTTCCAATAAACATCTCCGATTTGAAATTCAGATTTCGTTTTGTGTCAAAACCCTCGATTTCTTTACCACGTTCGTTAATGGCGATATTACCGTAAATGACGTTCAGGTCGAGGTCGAAATAACGCGAAAGGTTAGCGCTACCGCGAACTTCAACACCATATGTACTGGTAAAAATGTGCTGATACTTATTGTCGTTTACATCACCGAAAAAGGTGAAAACACCTGCGCCAACACCAACTCTTGGAGCTAAAAGTGCATCACGGCCGCGGTTATCAATGTAATAACGGTCGTTGTTTTGTGCCAAGCTCGGCAGAATTGTAAAGACAGAAAGAGCAATAAGTAGCGTTCTTTTCATGAGCGTTTCAGCACAAAATCTGCTAAAAATAGCTATTCGATCAGTCTTGGTCAAAATAATAGTCGATCAGGTTCTGAATGTCCTCAACAGATCGCACCGCCCCACCTTCAAATAAGAGGTCAATAAAGTGGAGGACTTCGTTTGGAGATATCCATTCATCTTTATTTAGATCCGCCCAATGATACTCGCCAGTTGCCTTCGGCTCTGTTTCAGAAATATCTCCAATATTAAGCGAAAGCGTGTTGGATTCGTTGGATTGTTTTTCGTTCGAATCAACCTGAGAATCATCGCTTGTTACCGACTCAGGTTCTGGCTCAATATTCTCAAGACCGCTATCTGTTGATGAAGATGGTTCGTTCGGAACAGATGAGTCTTCTTCCTTTGTCTCAGCACTGTTAACTTCAGTAGGGGCGGAGGAAGTGGCATCTACCGCATCATTGGTTGTTTCTTCGGTTGGTTGGCCGTTTTCAGTATCTGTCACAGACAACTCATTTGGGGTTTCCATAGATGCGACCTGCTCCTCAAATGATGGTTTCGGTTTAACGCTTGGTCGAGTTGTACCTAGAAACACACTTAAGCCAATGGAGCCGTAGAGATGATTGTCAAAACCAGCGCTTCCTTGTCGAATACCAACACTTTCAGAACTCACATTATCCAGCATATCGGTGAAATTCATTACATAGCTGAAGGCCGCATTAATACCGATGTTTTTAGAAAGTTGAAACCTAATTCCCGCATTGAAAGGAAGACTAAAGGCCGTTTGCGGGTATTTCCTTAAGCCATCAAGATTGGCGTCTCTGAGATCAGTTTCGTATTCAAAATCGCGTTCTAGTGGTGTGGCTTCAGATTCATTTATTGAACCTTCTGCTTCAGCATAAATGGAACCATTCTGCCAGTAGTTGTATGTATTCCCTGATTCATCGAGTAGGTCTCCTTTTGAGCGGAACATGACCATTCCGATACCGAATCCAATGTACGGACGAATTAATTGACGTCCCTTTCCATTTGGTTTGAGAAGAGGGTAGAAGTTGTACTCTAAATTAACTCTGGGAGATACTATAGATGTCCTGTAGTTGAGATTTGTGGTTCCTCTTTGTTCTTCACCATAGATGGTTCCTGAGTAGAGTTCGAACCCAACGTTCAGGAATTTTGCAGCCCGTTGTACAATGGTTAGTTGATAGCCTAACTGGCGGAATGGGGAAGGACCTGATTTACTAAGAATGACATCAGAAAACGCATGGTTAAATCCAACGTTAAGATGGACAGAAGGTAAAGGAATCAATCGATTATCTACAGGCAACAAGGAGTCTGGAGAATTCTGTGCGGCTACATTTCCTAGCGCCAGGTATGTTAAGATCATGATGACTAACCCGATTCTCATGTTGGCCATTACAGAATGTCAAGATAAAAAATAACCCGAGCCAATCAAGGCTCGGGTTAAAGTCTTTAACAACAGATTGTTCTTATTGTCCAGCGATGTCTAACGCTTCACGAACGTGAATACGAACACCATCGTTGTAAGCGGTTACGAATGGACCTTCAACGCCATTGTTATCTCTTAGCTCGTTGCTGAAAGTTTTAGCTGGTCGGTAAGAACCGAACTCACCTACCACATACTTGAACATGCCTTCATGTTCTTCGATAACCACTGCTTCGCTCAAGCCGTACTTGCTCTGGAAAGTAGATGGATCAACTTGGTTTGGACCAGCAGCCACCTGAACTCTGAAAACAAGACCTGGTTTTGACTTCATCATAGCATCGTTATAGCTAGGTGCTTCAGCAACTGGCTCTTCTTCAGCTACTTCTTCTACAACTTCTTCTACTTCCTCAACCACTTCTTCTGCTTCTTCAACTACCTCTTCAGCCACTTCTTCAACAGCTTCAGCCACCTCTTCAACTTCCTCGGCTACTTCTTCAGCTACCTCTGCTACCACTTCCTCAACTTCTTCAGCTGTAGAAGACTCCTCTTCAGGAGCAGCAGCTTTACGAGCTTCCTCAGCAGCAGCTTCCTTTGCTTGTTGATCGGCCAATATTTGATCCATCGCAGCTTGCTGTGCTTCCTCAGCACCATCAGCACCGATAGTTATGATGTCTTTAGGAATGATGAACTTCTCAGTTTCATTGTCTTTGATGTAAGCGAAGGTTCCGTCAATAATTTGGTTACCACTCAAAGATTGATCTACCGTTACCTTATACGAAACAGAGAAGTCGTTGTTTGGTAGAGCCATCCACAAGAACTTAACTTTCTGGTCCTTGAACGAGAACGTAGCGTTGGCAGTTTCTCCCGCTTCGGCTGAAAATCCAGGAGGAAGAATTTGCTGCAATTTGGCAAAGCCAGATACGTCACCCTTCGCTACATTCAATTCCATGGTAAAACTACCACCAGGTGCTGCTGTTGCTGGTAATTTGGTTGTCACGGACACCTGAGCAAACAGGCTTCCAGTAAAAATTACTGTAGCAAAAGCAGAGAGAATAGACCTTGTAATCATGCTGTTCGATTTACTTTTCATTTAGGGCGTCTAAGGTATTATTTTTTGTTATTGGTCGAAGAAGAAGTCGATTAGGTCAGTTATGTACTGGGCACTTACATCGAGCTCCCCTTCGAAGAACATATCAATCGCCTCGTACACTTCTCCAACAGATATAATTCCATTGCCATCCGTGTCAACCATCCAGAATCCAGTTTTTCCAAGATTACTGGTTTTAGCCGCAGTGTCTTTATCCTTGGAAGAACCATAGATTTCTGCGAGGTCAGGATATACCTCAAACATTCTTGAACGTATGGTGGCTAAAGTGTCATCAGACAATAAAACCATATCATCTGTGATGCCAACACCATTTTCGTCTACATTCAAGTTAGAGTCAGTATTAGGTTCTTGATCTGCATAGTCATAAACACCATCCATATCGGAATCCAATGGGCAACCGTTTTCATCCACAGAACCACCACTAGGTGTGTTTGGGCACTGGTCTAATTCGTCAGAAATGCCATCGCCATCTGAATCACCTGCCAATGATTCAAATTCCATGTCATCGAATTGTGACTTCTTAACCTTCTTAGGACTGAAAAAGTCGAAGTGATAGGATACAGCGGTGAATAAGAACATATCGTTCATTTTATCACCTTTTCTTCCTTGAACACCTTTGCTGGAATAATTGTCAATAAGGTCAGTTAGTGTATATGAGAAAGTTGATGATAATCTTATCATGGATCTTGGAGAGACCCGAAAGTTCAATCCAAATGTCACTGGAATAGCAAATGCAAATTGTGCGTAATTGCCAAGACTATCCAAATTGGCTTCTCTCAGATCCGTTTCATAAACGTAATCTGCTTTAAGAATTTCAGCATCACCAACGTTTTCAGGAAGCTCTGCCAAACTACGCAGGGTTCCATCACTCCAATAGTTATAAGCTACGCCATTCTCATCTCTCAAGTCTCCTTTTGAGTCGAAGTTTATTGCTCCAACACCCACAGATAAGTATGGGTTTAAGAATCTGCCTGGTCTAAGCAATCCAGCAAAATTGTAAGTCGCATGAAGATTGAAAGTTACAACCTCAGTACTGAAGTTGAGGTTTCTTTCTTCTGACCTTTCTCTTGCAGACATTCGGCCATACGCGACATCGAAACGAACACCCCAAGAAGGTGTGAAATTCTTTATCACACTTGCTTGAAACCCATAATTGTTAATCATTGGGTTGGTCCGCTGGTTATTATTGATTTCTCCGAAGTAGTTGAATACACCAGCTCCTAGTCCAATAATAGGCTTGTAAATAGTGTTGGCCTCGTTCCAAGACTTGCGCTGAGCGCGTAACGAATCTCGTTCCGCCTTAGCTGATTCCTTATCAGACTTTGCGGTAGATATCTCGGCCTCCTGAGAAAAGGAAGCTGAAGCCAACCCTACTATAAACAGGAAAGCAAAAGTTCTGGTCAACATTTCGGTCTTCTATTGGTCGAAGAAGAAGTCAATAAGGTCGTGAAGTTTCGCGGCAGAGAAATCGAGCTCACCTTCAAAGAAGGCATCAATTGCCCAAGTAATTTCGTCTGCAGAGATAAACCCGTCACCATTTCTGTCAACCTGAGTGAAATCTCCCAATTCAGCTTTTGTCTCTTCAGCCTTAGGCTTATCAAAAGAATAGTAATTACCCACTTTCGGGAACTCCATGGTTGGATAAGCCTCATATATAATGTCGTGTGCAACGGCATTGGTGTCTGGCAATACGATAAAATCAGGGTCGATGGTTACACCATTAGCATCTACTAGGGCTGAATCGGCAGATGTTTCTGCATCACGGTAATCTGGAACACCATCGTTATCAGAGTCAAGCGGACAGCCAGACTCTCCAACAGCTGCTCCTGCTGGAGTGTTCGCGCATAAGTCTTCTATATTGATAACGCCATCGCCATCATCATCTGCTTGATCCATTGCTACGAAATCAAACGTGTCGTATTGAGATGAATCTGGTTGCTGTTTTTTTGCTGCAATGTGATAAGCGAATCCTATGGATGTATACAGGAAGTGATCGGTTTGCTTACCATTCTTATACGCATCTAAATGGTCGCTTAAACTCCAATAATAAGTGGCGCTAATGTCAGCATGGAACTTGCGTCCAAACTTGTAACGCAGTCCAAGACCGAATGGGAAGTTGAGCGCGCTGGTTTCCAGTTTGCTTCCATCGTACGATTCTTTGAGGTCGGTTTCGTACTTATTGTCAATGTCTAGATCCGTGAACGTCCCGAGGTTTTCTTCTGTTTTAGGACGGTCGGTAACTCTACCATCATTCCAATAATAGTAGGTGTTTCCATCAGCGTCCTTAAGATCCGCCCTGTGCGTTGCTTGCAGAACATAACCAACGCCACCAAATAGGTACGGAGACCACCTCGAAGCTCTATTGATGAAGAGGTTGTTGTCCAGGTAAACATTGATTTTGAAATCCAAATTCATGATTTCAGTTTCAATGTTTCTGTTTCCAAGATTTAGGTTCTCTTCAGTAGACGGATTTGCACTTCTTTCTGTTGTACCTAACCAACCATACAGGAAGTTCAATGAGAAACCAACAGCACTGAACGTTCTGTGCTCAACTCCAGCATTAAAACCCCACTTCCAGTTCGTAGTGTTGTAGATGTTTACACCATCGCCAAAATCATCATTAAATAAGGAGAGGTTTCCTCCTCCTACATAGATGTAAGGTAGTTTGTTGTCGTAGTAAGGAGGACGAGGCTTCTTCTCCTTTTTCTCCTTCTCCTCTTTGGGCTCCTTCTCTTTTTTCTCCTTTTTTGGCTTTTCTTCCTGAGCTTCTGCATCCTGTGCAAAAGATCCTAAAGACACTGCCATAATGAGAAGTGCGAGTAAAAGTCTAAGCTTCATCCGGTAGGTTTTAACGCTTGTTGGGGCTGTTTAGATGCGCGTAAAAATAGAATAAATCTCAGAATTTACGTTTGTTTAACACTCATCTGAACTTACGGCACCGAAAGCTTCGGATTTAGAAGTTCGGTTTGATATCGTACTTGGCATAAAATGCGGTGATGTGCGCAACTGCCTCTTCTGCTGTGTCAACCAATCGGAATAACTCTAGATCCTGTGGGTTGATATTGTGATTCACTTCTTCCATTGTAGTCTTTAGCCAATCAAGTAATCCTTGCCAATAATCAGATTTCACCAACACAATTGGGAACCTGGCCACCTTACCAGTTTGTATGAGAGTCAGCGCCTCAAACAGTTCATCCATGGTTCCAAAACCTCCAGGAAGGACAACAAAGCCTTGGGCATATTTGGTAAACATCAGCTTTCGAACAAAGAAGTAATCGAAGTTGATGAGCTTGTCCATATCTATATAAGGGTTAGACTTTTGCTCAAATGGTAGGTCGATATTCAGTCCAACGGATTTTCCATTTGCTAACCTAGCGCCCTTGTTGGCAGCTTCCATAATTCCGGGGCCACCACCTGTAATTATTCCAAAACCATTCATTGCCAATTGATAAGCAACATTCTCTGCAAGTTTGTAGTGCTCATGGTGAGGTTCAGTTCTGGCAGATCCGAAAATCGATACACATGGGCCTATGCGAGCAAGAGTTTCGAACCCTTCAACAAATTCCGCCATGATCTTGAATATCTGCCAAGAGTCCTTACTTTTTATATCGCTCCAATCTTTTGATGCAAGAGCTTGCTCTATGCGTTTTTCGTTATCAGTCATGTGGTAACCTTTTATGGTCTTGAACAACGTACGAAGATGATGAATGTTTGTTCTTTACAGCTCGTTTCTTAGGGTTTATTCAAGAAATAACCCGATTTATTTGGAATTCCGCCTTATCATGTTACCATAGGGCAGGAAAATCCCAAGTGATGATAGATGTTATAATGGAAACCAAAGTATATGATGCGCTGAAGCGGCCGTCTGAGATTGAAAAGAAACAAATAGTTGATTTTCTACATGAAAACCTTCAGGAGTACGGAGACCCGAAAGCCGACATTCTAAAGTGTATCAACTTTGCAGTGAAAGAAACCATGTCTTTCGGTGGTTTTGTGCTTGTGTCTTACGATAAGGATACAATT
>CAYWET010000032.1:0-44883 GCA_964457245.1 uncultured Chryseobacterium sp.
TTGCTGGTCACAAGACCAAGAAGATGACCCTGGACAAGGAAGAGGTGCTGAAAACCGCCAAGCAGGTTTATCATCCAGAATAGATTCCCGCGTAAACGCTCACTGATGTACATTTGACCCCATGCTGTTTCAACAGGTTGTCGGTCAGGAAGCGTTAAAGCAAAAGTTGCGCGATTCGGTTAAGAATGGTCGTGTGGCGCATGCGCAGATGCTGGTCGGTTCTGCGGGTTCTGGGCCATTGCCGCTGGCGTTGGCTTTTGCACAATATCTAGCATGTAAAAACCGAACAGACGTGGACAGTTGCGGAACCTGCGAATCGTGCAAGCGATACGCGAAACTGGAGCACCCAGACCTTCAGCTCATCTTTCCAAAGAACAAGACGCAAAAGGTCGATTCGAAGAACTATTCGAGTAAGGAATTTGTGGTCGATTTCCGCGCAGCGGTAGTGAAGAGCCCGTACATGAATCTCAACAATTGGCTGAAGCAATTGGGTATTGAGAACAAGCAGGGCTTGATCAATGTGGACGACAGCCGCGAAGTGCTTCAGAACCTCAGCTACAAAGCGTATGAAGCCGAGTATCGCGTGGTGCTTATCTGGTTGGCGGAGTATATGAACGCATCAGCTGCCAATAAGATTTTGAAAATCCTAGAAGAGCCGCCCGAAAGAACGGTTTTCTTGCTTGTGGCGGAAGACACCGAGAACATGCTGCAGACCATTCTATCGCGGGTTCAGATTCACCGATTGGGAAGATTGACCGAGGACGAAATCGCGAAGGCGTTGCCCGATGTGGAAGGGGGCGAAGAACGCGCACAACAGTTGGCGCACTTGGCAGATGGCGACCTCAACCTCGCCAAGCAATTGCTGGAAGATCAAACGGTGGTAACGGATTCCATTGGCTTTTTCATTCGCTGGATGCGCGCATGTTTTTCGGTGAACTTGGAAATGCTTCGTGATCTGACAGACGAATTTCAATCGCTTGGAAGAGAACAGCAAAAAGCCATGTTGCAGCAATCGGGCTCAATTTTGAGGAAGGTTTTGATGTATCGAACACTTCCAGAATCGAAAGGCAAATTGCTTCGCGAAGAGCTGGAATTCGTGCATAAATTCTCGCAATTCATCACGCAAGAAAACGCTGCGGGAATGCTTGAAGCGCTTGATGAAGCACACTATCATATTGAGCGAAACGCCAACGCCAAGATCACTTTTACCGACCTTTCTTTTCAGCTCTCGCAGAAGGTCTTGAGCGGTGCGCTGAAGTAGGTTGCGGCATCGCAGCAATATCCACTAAATTTGTTCGCTTAGCTAACTAGTAGAAAGAAAGATGGGTTGTAGCGGATGTAGCACAGGACATACCGACAGCGGTCTACCCCGCGGTTGTAAGAATAATGGCTCTTGCCAGACGGGAAGTTGCGATAAACTGAGTGTTTTCAACTACCTCTCAAACATGGAAGACACCGTGGGTTACACGGTAAATGAGTTTGTGGAGGTGCGTTTCAAGAACACGCGAAAGCAGTTTTTCAAGCAAGAGAACCTGAACCTTACCGTTGGCGATGTGGTGGCGGTGGAAGCCTCACCTGGCCACGATGTGGGCACGGTTTCGTTGGTTGGTGATCTTGTCATGCTCCAAATGCGTAAAAACAAGGTTGATTCTGCCACGGCAGATCTGAAAAAGATCTATCGCAAGGCGACTGAATTGGACATCAACACTTGGCAAGAAGCAGTGGAGATGGAGGAATCAACAAGGGTGAAAGCGCGTGTTATTGCTCGCGAGCTTGGACTTAAAATGAAGATCAGCGATGTGGAGTTTCAGGGCGATAAGAGCAAAGCGATTTTCTATTACACTTCCGATGATCGGGTCGATTTCAGAGAACTGATACGTAAGTATGCTGATGCCTTTAAGGTTCGCGTGGAGATGAAACAGATAGGTTCGAGACAGGAAGCGGCAAGATTGGGCGGCCTTGGAACATGCGGACGAGAACTTTGCTGTTCAACGTGGTTGACCGATTTCAGAACGGTAAGTACAAGTGCTGCGCGTTATCAGCAGCTTTCGTTGAATCCGCAGAAATTGGCGGGGCAATGCGGCAAGTTGAAGTGCTGCTTGAATTTCGAATTGGACAGCTACCTCGATGCGCTCAAGGAATTCCCAGGAATGAAGACGAAACTGGAGCTGCAGGATGGAACGGCATTTCCGCAGAAAGTTGACATTTTCAAGGGTGTGATGTGGTACACGACCAAATCGGAACCGACCAAGTTTGTAGAGGTTCCTGTGGGGCGTGTCAATGAGATCATTGCGCAGAATAAGCAAGGGAAAAAGCCGTCTGTTCTGGTGGAGCGTGATTTCGCGCCAGCGGAAGTGAAACACGATTACGAGAACGTGGTTGGGCAGGATGATCTTACGCGTTTTGATCGTCCGAAAAAGCAAAGCAAAGGCAAACGTTCTGGTGGTGGAAACCGAAGAAAAGGCGGAAACAATCGCAACAGAAACCGCAACCGCAACAATCGGAACAAGGGCAACCAAGGCAACAAGCCGAACAATGGATAAACCGCATTTCGGTCTGTTTTTGATGCTGATTCTGACCTTGGCGGGCTGTAAACAGGTCATGTTTCAGGAAAGCCACGAGGTTCCTAACAAAAATTGGGAAGCGGATCGAACCTTTCAGTTCGAAGTTCCCGTTCAGGATACCGTGAGCAGCTACGACTTCTATATCGACCTTCGGAATGGTGCCGATTACCCGTACGCCAACATTTACATGTTCGTAAATACCACGTTCCCGTCTGGAAAATCAGCCCGAGATACTGTAGAATGCATCTTGGCTGACAAGCGTGGAAAATGGTTGGGCGATGGACTCGGAGACATCTTGGATAACCACATTCTATTCAAGGAAAACATCCGATTTCCGAACTCAGGAACCTACGTTTTTGAGTTTGAGCAAGGGATGCGAGAGGAAGCGCTGCCAGCCATGTTAGACGTTGGAATCTCGATAGAAAAACACATCAGTAAGTAGTGGCCAAGAAGAAAAAGACACCGATCAAGCGGAAATACATCGTGTATTTCTGGCTGTTGGCTTTCGCTGGGCCAGCATTCATTGCGCTACATCTCTGGACAATTTCTATTGGACTCTGGGGGCCGCTTCCAACGTTTGAAGAACTCGAAAACCCAAAGAGTAACCTTGCTTCCGAAATCTATTCGGCAGATCAGAAATTGCTCGGAACATACTTCGTTCAGAACCGATCTATCGTCAAGTACGAAGACCTTTCTCCGCACTTGGTCAATGCGCTGGTTTCTACTGAAGATGAGCGTTATTACTGGCACAGCGGAGTTGACTTATACAGTTTAGCGCGCGCTATTATTTTGATGGGAAAACGTGGAGGAGGCTCTACCGTAACGCAGCAGTTAGCAAAGAACCTCTTTGAAACGCGCCAAGGCGAAAAAGGACTGACTGGCGGTGCGCTTGTTCAGAAACCTGCCGAGTGGATCATTGCCACGCGACTGGAGCGCAGATACACCAAGGAAGAGATCATCGCGCTTTATTTGAATACTGTCGATTTTGTTAATGGAGCGGTTGGCATTAAATCGGCCAGCAATGTTTACTTCAACACATCGCCTGATTCATTGAAAATTGAACAGGCAGCCATGTTTGTCGGTATGCTGAAAAACCCATCGCTTTTTAACCCAAGGAGGCGCTCGGAACTCGTGCAGGATAGACGGAATACCGTGTTCGCGCAGATGCTGCGGAATGAAAAGATTACGAAAGAGGAGAAAGATTCTTTGTCGCAGATTCCGATTGAATTGGATTTCAAAACCACAGACCACAACCAAGGTTTGGCCACGTATTTCCGTGAGTATTTGAGAAACGAATTACGCGATTGGTGTTCCACGCACACCAAACCAGACGGAACGAATTACGACCTCTATCGTGATGGTTTGAGAATCTATACTACCATCGATTCGCGACTACAGACTTATGCCGAGAAAGCTGTTGAGGATCACATCCGCGAGCATCAAGCAAAATTTTGGAAAGATCAGGCCAGAAATGATGATGCACCTTTCCGTGGTGTAACTGATGCCGAGATTGAGAGCATCATGCTACAATCGATGAGGCGTTCCACGCGGTACAATGCGCGGCTAGATCAACGGCAGGATATCCGCGAACGCTACCGCGACTATTTCAAGTACAAACGGGAACGAAACGCATACCAAGCGGAAATTGAAAAGTTGTACAAAGACCTTGATCGCGCGGAGCGAATGGAAGAGGAAGACGACTTCGATGACATCGAAAAGCGCATCAAGAAGCTGAGAAAGGAATCGGAAAAGCTTCAACCAGACCTGGACAGAACGTGGAGTTACTACCATGAGATCTGGAAGCCATTTGATGATTCGTTGCGACTAGAGTTTGCACAGCCAGTTGAGATGACCATTTTTTCTTGGAATGGCGAGATTGATACCACGCTCACACCAATGGATTCCATCCGTTATTACAAGCATTTCTTGCAAGCAGGAATGATGTCGATGGATCCGCATTCTGGGTTTGTGAGAGCTTGGGTTGGGGGCATCAATTACAAGCATTTTAAGTACGATAATGTAAAGCAGGGTAGCAGACAGGTCGGCTCAACCTTCAAGCCGTTTGTTTACGCATTGGCCATGCAAGAAGGCTGGTCGCCATGCCAGAAAGTGTTGAATATTCCAGTAACATTTGAGAAAGAGCGTTGGGGCTTACCCGAAGATTGGACACCGAAAAACTCAGATGATAAATTTGAGAATGAAGAGATTTCACTGAAGCGAGCACTGGCCAATTCTGTAAACACGGTTACTGCTTACGTGATGAAGAAATTCGGACCACAAGCAGTGGTTGATCTTGTCAGGAAAATGGGCATTACATCTCCAATTGACCCATATCCAGCTATCTGTTTGGGAACACCATCACTTTCTGTGTATGAGATGACGGCAGCGCATTGCACTTTCACCAACAAAGGTGTTTACACCGAGCCTGTGGTCATTACCAGAATTGAGGACAAAAGCGGGAATGTGCTCGAAGAATTCGTTCCTAAAACACACGAAGTAATGAGCGAAGAAACCGCTTACACTATGATTAACCTCATGGAAGGCGTGGTTCGTTATGGCTCGGGTGTACGACTCAAGTATCGTTACAAATTGGAGCCACCGATGGCGGGTAAAACCGGTACAACTCAAAACCAATCGGATGGTTGGTTCATTGGCCACACGCCCGATCTGGTTACCAACGTTTGGGTGGGTTGCGAAGATCGCGCAGCGCACTTCCGAACCATTGTTGAGGGGCAAGGAGCATCAATGGCATTGCCGATCTGGGCGCTGTACATGAAGCAAGTTTATGCTGATAAAAGCATAGACATCTCAACGGGGCCTTTCGAAAAGCCTGAAGGTGAACTTGGTGTGGAGCTTGATTGCGACAAATACGATAAATTACGCCAGAATAGCTTGCAGAGTACAGGCAGCGGGTTCATGGATTTTGATTAACGGATATGAATAAAGTAGTCAGCGGGCCAACAGCCGCTTTAAAAGGATTAGAAGACGGAATGACGCTCATGTTGGGTGGTTTCGGACTTTGTGGAATACCTGAAAACAGCATTGCTGAAATGGTGAAAATGGGCGTGAAAGACATCACGTGCATTTCCAATAATGCGGGTGTAGATGATTTTGGTTTAGGACTGCTGTTGCAAAAGCGTCAGATCAAGAAGATGATTTCATCTTACGTTGGCGAGAACGACCTTTTCGAGAAACTGATGCTGAGCGGAGAGTTGGAGGTAGATTTGATTCCTCAAGGGTCTTTGGCTGAACGTTGCCGGGCTGGTGGCGCAGGCATTCCAGCATTCTTCACTCCAGCGGGTTATGGAACCGAAGTGGCGGAAGGAAAAGAAGTCCGCGAGTTCAACGGCAAGCCACACATTTTAGAATCTGCGCTTACAGCGGATTTCGCTATTGTGAAAGCCTGGAAAGGTGACCATTACGGAAACCTTGTTTTCAAGGGAACGGCAAGAAACTTCAATCCGATGATGGCCATGGCTGGGAAGATTACGGTTGCTGAAGTGGAAGAGCTGGTTGAACCAGGAGAGCTCGACCCGAATTACATCCATACACCGGGCATTTTTGTACAGCGGATTTTCCAAGGAGAGAAGTATGAGAAGCGCATTGAACAGCGAACGGTAAGGCAGCGTAGCTAAAGAAGATAAAGAACTAAATCAGCAGGTATTTCATGTTGAACAAAGACCAAATAGCAAAACGAATTGCGCAAGAGTTGCGCGATGGATATTACGTGAATCTCGGTATTGGTATTCCAACATTGGTCGCGAACTACATTCCAGAAGGAATTGAAGTTGAGTTCCAATCTGAGAATGGGATTCTTGGCATGGGCCCTTTTCCTTACGAGGACGAGGTAGATGCAGACCTGATCAACGCAGGAAAACAGACCATCACCGCCAGAAAAGGAGCTGTCTTTTTCGACTCAGCCACCAGCTTTGCAATGATTCGTGGACAGCACGTTCAATTGACCGTTCTTGGCGCCATGGAAGTGTCTGATAACGGAGACATCGCTAACTGGAAAATTCCTGGAAGAATGGTGAAGGGCATGGGAGGGGCCATGGATCTTGTAGCGTCTGCTGAGAACATTATCGTTGCCATGATGCACACCAACCGCGCGGGTGAATCAAAGCTATTGAGCAAGTGTACACTTCCTATCACGGGCGTTCAGTGCGTAAAGCGTGTAGTGACCAATCTAGCTGTTTTGGACATTACAGAAGAGGGTTTCAAACTCATCGAACGAGCACCGGGAGTTTCGGTTGAAGAAATCAAGAACGCAACTGAAGGAAGGTTGGTGGTTGAAGGAGAAATTCCTGAGATGAATATCTAACCGTGACGCTTTCGGTCGTCATACCGGTGTTTAATGAAGAGGACAACATTCAAGTGTTGTTCGAGCGGTTGGAAAATTCACTTCAATCGACTCAGGTTGATAGCACTGAACTTTTGTTTGTAGATGACGGAAGTTCAGATTCCACGCTCGAAAAGATTAAACAAATACCGTCTACTGAGAAGGTCGTTGTACGGTTTATTGAGCTCAGCAGAAATTTCGGACATCAAGTGGCCGTCACGGCCGGACTTGATAATTGCAAAGGTGATCGAGTAGTAATCATTGATGCCGACCTTCAGGATCCACCGGAACTCATACCTGAGATGCTTGTCAAAATGAATGAAGGGTATGATGTGGTTTATGCAAGAAGAAAGAATCGGAAAGGAGAATCTTGGCTTAAGCGTGCCACGGCAAAGTGGTTCTATCGGATATTGTCAGGGATAACAAGCGTGGAAATTCCATTGGACACAGGTGATTTCCGAATTATAACTAAACGCGTGGTTGAAGTTCTGAAGCAAATGCCTGAACGAGAGAAGTTTCTTCGAGGGCAAATTGCATGGATAGGCTTTAAGCAGACCTATATTGAGTATGATCGTGACCAACGTAATGCAGGTGATACTGGATATACATGGAGCAAGATGATCGGTTTTGCGCTGGATGGCATCACGTCATTTTCCAATTTCCCGCTTAAGGTTGCTACTATTTCGGGGTTCATCATGTCTTTCATTTCGTTTTTGCTGATGCTTTATGCGCTGTATTCGCGGTTTGTGCTAAAGGTTTACGAACCCGGCTGGACCTCTTTGATGCTTAGCGTTCTATTCATTGGGGGAATTCAGCTAGTGGCAATCGGAATAATTGGTGAGTACATCGGAAGGATTGCCGGAAACGTTAAGCAACGGCCACTGTATGTGGTGAAGGATAAAAGCACAGTTGAGCCTTGAAACCATCAACCGAGAATCGGTTTGTCTTTTTACTGGTGCTTCTGGTGGGGTTTCTTTTTAGTTGGCTGGCCGCAACGCTACCAGCACATATTGATGAGGCACTGACCCATCAACACTTCACTTCGCAGGGGTGGAGAATTGCTATTTCAACTTACCCGTTTCCGAATAATCATGTTTTGTTTTCTGTACTTGGAGCATTTGCAGTTATGCTTCCGTTAGAGCCTCTTTTTGCTATGCGAATGGTATCAGTGTTTGCGGCATTGGCCTCTCTTGTTTTGATGTATAAGCTCATTCGGCTGAAAGCCACGCCAATCGTGGCGTTTCTAGGTACGTTATTCTGGGTTAGCACACTCACCGCCACATATTTTGGCGTACACGCAAGAGGATACGGTCTGCAAATAATGTTGCTCTTGGCTGGACTTTATCTGGTTGAGCTTTGGGACAAACAGAACGATCTAAAAGAGCCATTAAGACTTATCTCGAAGAGTGGAATTGGACTTACGCTTACATCTGCTTTGGGCTTTTTCACTATACCCACATTCCTTTTTCCATTTTCATCTCTGTTGTTGCTCTTGATGTTTTACGCTTGGAAGAAGGGAATTTGGAAACAGCAACTTGTACAGGCCACGCTCATAGGTGCGGCTACAGCTGGATTGACCATCGTGCTTTACAGCCCGCTGTTTTATTATACGGGTGTTGATGCGCTGATAGATAATCAGTGGGTTCGGGAGCGGAGTTTTGCCAACGTTGGGATGGAGGGCCTGTGTTCTTTATTGTTTGATATTTCTGCCTACGGAGGACATGTTGCGTTGATTCTATTGTTGATTATGACGGCATGGAGCACGGTTGTTCGTAATTGGAAGGGCGTTCTATTTGTTGCGGCTTTCTTTCTTGTGCCAATTTTTGGAATGGTAGTTATGGGCTCGGTGCCTTTTCCGCGAACGTTTGCGTATCTGATTGCCGTTGCCGTGGTGGCAGTTTTTGCTAACCTGCATCAACTTTCAGCAAAAGGGTTAACCAATTTAGCCTACGGCATTGCCGCTATAGTGATTGTTGCCTCAGGGTGGTTTACGTATCGGGGAATTGCTGGGGCATGGCATAAAGATTCGGCCAATGCTGAGGCCATTCAAACCGAACTGCAAGCTTGTTGCGATGGACAATTAGTTTATGTTCATGGCTGGAATGAATGTGCCCACTTGATTGATTATTACACGTGGAGAAAAGGTTCTGGACCAACGGTGAAGGTTTTGTATCAAGATGATTTTTGGGAAGAATTCCGTCAGAATGAGGGAAAACTCTACTTCAAAACGGCAAAACAACCAGAACCGGAAAGGTGTAATCGTTTGCTTGAAAAAGGAAACGTGGCGGTTTACGAATGCAATTAACAAGGAATTGCGATTTTAGCGCGTTCATTTACTGCCATGACCTTTAAGAAGCTCTCCATTGTAATACCGGCCTACAACGAGGCTAAGACGATTCACCTGATTCTGAACCGAATTAAGGCGGTAGAGTTAGTACAAGGCATCAGTAAGGAGTTGATCATTGTAAATGACTGCTCCAGTGACAATACGGTGGAAGTTTTAGAAAAGTACAAGTCCGAGAATCCGGAATTGGACATTCAGCTCTTTTCGCAGCCTAAGAACATGGGAAAGGGAGCGGCCTTGCATAAAGGAATTGAGCTGGCAACTGGGGAATACCTTCTGATACAAGATGCGGACTTGGAGTACGACCCACGGGAGTACAACGACCTTTTAAAGCCAGTAGTGGAGGGCAATGCGGATGTTGTTTACGGTTCACGATTTATGGGAGGTAATCCGCATAGAATTCTGTTTTTCTGGCACACCATCGGAAATCAGTTCCTGACATTCCTTTCCAACATGTTCACCAATCTGAATCTTACGGATATGGAGACATGTTACAAGTTGTTCAACACGAAAATGGTTCAAGGACTTGACCTAAAAGAAAACCGTTTCGGGTTTGAGCCAGAGGTTACGGCCAAGATCAGCCGTATTCCGCGAATTCGTATTTACGAAGTGGGTATTTCCTACTATGGTCGTACGTACGAGGATGGCAAGAAAATCGGAGCGAAAGATGGTTTCCGCGCCATTTACTGCATTCTGAAATACAACATCTTTAGCAAGTAGTCCGAGAGCTGATCAATCCAGCTTGAGAACCGCCATAAAGGCCGACTGTGGCACTTCTACATTACCGACCTGACGCATACGCTTCTTGCCTTTCTTCTGCTTTTCCAAGAGCTTACGCTTACGCGTGATGTCACCACCATAACACTTAGCGGTTACGTCTTTACGCACAGCTTTAACCGTTTCTCTGGAAATGATCTTTGCACCAATGGCCGCCTGAATGGCAATATCGAACTGTTGGCGAGGGATGAGTTCGCGAAGCTTGGCACAGATCTTCTTGCCAAGGGTGTAAGCATTATCGCGGTGAATAAGCGCTGAGAGTGCATCTACTTGGTCGCCATTCAGCAGAATATCAATCTTCACGAGTTCGCTACGCTTGTAATCAATAGGCTGATAGTCGAACGAGGCATAACCCTTGGAAACCGTTTTCAGCTTATCGTAGAAATCAAAAACGATCTCTCCCAGCGGCATTTCGAATTGTAGCTCTACGCGGTCGCTGGTGAGGTAAACCTGATTCTTTAGCACTCCACGTTTTTCAATACACAGCGTCATGATAGAGCCAACAAACTCGGCTTTGGTGATGATCTGGGCTGCGATGTAAGGCTCCTCCACGTAATCCAAGTGTGTGGGGTCTGGAAGGTCGGAAGGGTTGTTGACCGTGATCTTATCGCCCTTTTTGCTGTACGCGAAGTAAGAAACGTTAGGTACGGTGGTGATTACCGTCATGTCGAACTCCCGCTCCAAACGCTCTTGGATTATCTCCATGTGCAACATGCCCAAGAAGCCACATCGGAACCCGAAGCCGAGTGCTGCAGAACTTTCTGGTTCGTAGGTCAACGAAGCATCGTTCAGCTGGAGTTTCTCCATGCTGGATCGGAGCTCTTCGTAGTCTTCTGTATCTACCGGGTAAATACCCGCAAAAACCATTGGTTTCACGTTCTCAAAACCTTGGATGGCCGTACCAGGACGTTCCACAGAGGTAATGGTATCACCCACTTTAACCTCCACCGCGGTTTTGATACCTGAAATGATGTAACCCACATTTCCGGTGCCGATCTCTTTCAGCGGTTGCGGCTTGAGTTTGAGGATGCCGATCTCGTCTGCATCGTACTCTTTTTTGGTGGCCACAAATTTTACCCGTTGCCCTTTGCTCATGGTGCCATTCACCACTTTGAAGTAGGCAATAATGCCTCTGAACGGGTTGAATACCGAATCAAAGATCAATGCTTGCAGCGGAGCTTCCGGGTCTCCGACCGGAGCAGGAACGCGCTCTACAATGGCTTCCAGAATTTCTGGAACCCCAAGGCCGGTTTTACCACTGGCCGCCAGAATATCATCTCTATCGCAACCCAAAAGGTCAACTATCTGGTCTTTTACCTCTTCGGGGTTGGCGCTATCCAGATCGATCTTATTCAATACCGGAATAATCTCCAGATCATGCTCCAACGCCAAGTAGAGGTTGGAAATGGTCTGCGCCTGAATGCCTTGGGCCGCATCCACAATAAGCAACGCCCCTTCGCAAGCAGCAATGGCGCGCGATACTTCGTAAGAGAAGTCAACGTGCCCGGGAGTGTCAATCAGGTTGAGGGTGTAATCTTCCCCGTCTTGATGGTAGGCCATTTGGATGGCGTGGCTCTTAATGGTGATACCACGTTCACGCTCCAGGTCCATATCGTCTAGCAATTGGTCTTGCTTTTCGCGACTGGTAACGGTCTGGGTCACGTCCAAAAGCCGATCGGCCAAGGTGCTTTTACCGTGGTCGATGTGGGCAATGATGCAGAAGTTGCGGATGTTCTTCATTCTAAGCGGCAAAAGTAGTGAGTAAACGGTTGTGAAGTATTCTATGTGGTGATAAGTTGGAAGTGAGGGTGTGGTCTCATCGGTGAGAGTTGACACGAGCCGATTGGCCCGGGTTTCTTTAGGCATTCGCGATTGCCTGAGATGGTGGTACTTTCCGTACCAGTTGTTATCCTTTTGTTCCCAGTTGTTTTCTTTTTAATACGAGTTGCTATCCTCTTGGTAGAAGCTGTTCAAACTTGTTCACACCCAGTTGTACTATTGTTCCCAGTTGTTGTCTTTTAAGTAGAAGTTGTTGTGCTTTAATTACCAACTTAGGTCGCAAGTGCTGGTGCTGATTTTTGCGGACATGTGTTACACACGCGCGCTAGCGGATAGGATTAGCTTCGTAACAAAAAGTATAAACCCTATCTTGAGCACGTGAAGCAGGCACAAATGATATTTAGAAAGGGATGGCCTTTGGTCATCCCTTTGTTGTTTGTTTCGCTGATCACCGATGCGCAACCGATCCGGTTTTCCGAATTCTATGATTCGAACAGCGGTGCCGGACTACTTGAGGCGGCAGTTGTTTTGGACAATGGTCATATCATGGCTGCCGGAAGTAACCTGAATTTTGCGAATGAATCACTCAGTGATGCGCACCATGTGGTCATCGATGAAGAAGGGGTGCTTGTGTCAGAGGTCGCCATAACGTTTCCCGGTATGACCTTCAATACGCAATCGCTTATCCGAACTACCAGCGGAGGAATCTTTACGACCGGCCATCACTGCGATTACACGGTTGAAAGCCTTGGATATTGCGATTTCTACTTCTCGCGATTGGATGAAACGGGCGACACGCTATTTACCCGCATCATAGAACGACCCGACACCAGCGATCTGCTGTTAAACATGGTGGAGACCCGCCCCAACAAGATAATGCTCATCGGTTGGACATATGATGATACCACCGATACCGATGCGGATATTCTGTTGATAACCGTAGATACGCTCGGTAATGAACTGAACCGGGTTGTGTATGGTGGAAATCACACAGATTTTGTCAGATCTGGAGCTGTGGTAAATGGTTCTGGAGACGTATTGCTCACAGGCTTTACGGAGAGTTTCCCGAATCCGAGTGTAGGACGCACATGGATTGTCCGTACGGACAGCGTTGGAAATGTTCATGAGCACATAACCTTCGCAGGATTAGCTGGCAACAATAGTAGTGGTCAAGAAATTTCGGCCTTGGCCGATGGAAGTTTTATTTTATCTGGAGCCCATACAGGTTCTGGAGGCACGAAGGGGCTTTTGATGAAACTAGATGCAAATGCCAGTTCGATATGGCAAAAGAGCGTTACTCGGGGTACTGAGGGACAGGCATTTTGGGCTGCCCGTGAGTTAGCTGATGGGTCATTCGTTGCTACAGGCCCGACCAATGTCACTAACGATGGTAGTCAAGCGGGATGGTTGGCTAAAATGGATGCATTTGGGGACAGTATTTGGACTCGCGTTTACAATCCCTCTATCGGAACGGATTACCTACGTAATATGATGGTAATGGACAACGGAGATATTGTAATGGTAGGTTTTGGCCGGGGTGCCAACTCCACCACACAGGACGGTTGGATATTGCGGGTTGACAGCATGGGATGTGAAGTGGAGAACTGCTTTATCACTGGGGTGGAGGATGAATTATCAATTAAGAATGATGAATTGAGAATTTGGCCCAACCCTGCAACCACCACTTTCAATGTTCAAGTGAACGTAATTGGAGCAAAGGATATGGAAGTGGTCATACATGACCTGATGAGAAAAGAAGTTTGGAGAACGGCCTTCCCCGGCCTCTCCTTTCAAGGAGGGGAGCTTTTCGGCATTGATGTAAGTGGTTGGCCTAACGGCATCTACATGATAACTGTTCAGGACAATAACGGCCATCGTTTCTCCGAACGGTTGGTGGTGCAGCATTAAGAGCATGGTCTGTTAACCGATTGGAAATTCTTTTTCATATCTGAGCAAACACGGACCGCACTTCTATTTTTGCGGCCATGAAAACAATGGACACTTTTTCTTTTGCTGGCAAAAAGGCGCTTATCCGCGTAGATTTTAATGTACCGCTGGATGATGCATTTGCGATTACTGACGATACGCGTATATGTGCAGCGCTGCCTACCATTGAGAAAATATTGAAGGATGGTGGCGCGGTTATTCTGATGAGCCATTTAGGACGACCTAAGAACGGCCCAGAAGAAAAGTTCTCCTTGAAGCATTTGGTGGGGCATCTTTCCAACCTGCTGAATACCGAAGTAAAGTTTGCAACGGATTGTGTTGGCGAAGTGGCTGAAAATGCCGCCAATGACCTTCAAGCAGGAGAGGTGCTGTTGTTGGAAAACCTGCGTTTCCATCCAGAAGAAACGGCTGGTGATAAAGGCTTTTCGGAACAGCTTGCCCAATTGGGCGATGTTTATGTGAATGATGCTTTTGGTACGGCTCACCGTGCCCATGCATCTACCACCGTTGTAGCCGAGTTTTTCCCAGAAGACAAGATGTTCGGTTACCTCCTTGCCAAAGAAATTGATAGTGTTGATAAGGTTTTGACCTCTGCCGAAAAACCGCTTACTGCGATTATGGGCGGGGCCAAGGTGTCTTCCAAAATATCCATCATTACCAATCTAATTGGCCGTGTGGACAACATAATTATTGGAGGAGGAATGAGCTACACATTTGCCAAAGCCATGGGCGGCAATGTGGGTAATTCTTTGGTGGAAGATGATTATCTGGAAACCGCCAAAGAAATACTTAGCCAAGCCGAAGCGAAAGGGGTGAAAATCCTGCTTCCGCAAGACACGGTTGCCGGAGATGCTTTTGATAACGGTGCCAATACACAAACGTGTAGTACCGATGCCATCCCAGCTGGTTGGTTGGGTCTGGATATTGGCCCAGAGGCCGAAAAAAGCTATGCAGCGGTTATCGGAGAATCTAAAACCATACTGTGGAATGGACCGATGGGTGTGTTTGAAATGGCATCATTCCAGCATGGAACAAAGGCTGTTGCCTTGTCTATTGCAGAGGCCACTGAAAACGGTGCGTTCTCACTTATTGGCGGAGGTGATTCTGTAGCGGCCATCAACAAGTTCAACTTGGCCGACCAAGTGAGTTATGTCTCTACTGGTGGTGGTGCGCTTCTGGAGTATATGGAAGGCAAGGAATTGCCGGGAATCAAGGCTATTCGCGGATAATATCGCGAATGGCGTCTCGCGCTTTGTTCACCTTGCGGTCAACCTGATCCAGAATGTTGTCTTTGTCCACATCTTCCAATACCGGAATGATGAAAGGCGCTAATTCCGTAATCGGCTCGTAGAGAAAAGATTCTTGTGCAGTTTCGCCTCGGTTGAACTTGGAAAGGAGTTCAAACCGTGTGAGCATCATGATAATCACACTTACCATAAAGGCAATTCTGAATATGCCAAAAGCGGCCCCAGCGGCTTTATTGGCCCAACCCAATGCCACAGCTTTTGCCAGTTTTTCAATGGTCTTTGCAAAAAGGTGTACCAGAACAACCACTGCAATAAAAATGATTGCGAACGAAATAATGGGTAGGAACTCATTGGTCAGGTCGGTGTTGAGGTAGAGGTATTCGGAAAGCTCTTGCGCAAACCGCACGGCCAAGTAAACACCTGCAATCAGAGCAACAATTCGTGCCACTTCCATAATGATTCCACTGGTGAATCCTTTGTAAAGCCCCCAAACCAACGGAATGGCCAACGCCATGTCGAGCCAATTCATCAGTAGTTGAGTGTATATCCGTAACGCTCGGCTGTTTTAACAATGGTGCTATTAACTACACCGAAGAAGGTCTTACCAAAGCGATAGTTCTTCATTTTCTCGCGCTTTTCCTTCAGGAATTCCTCTCGTTGCGTACTCAGCATTTTGATGATGGAAATGTACTCTTTCCGTTCAAAGCTCGTTTCCGTAAGGAATTCAGTGAACTCACCCACCGACATTTCCTGTAGCCGTTCATCCATATACTTTCGATTTTCCTTAAGCGGAATGCCTTTACCTGTATTGCCAAGGTCAATGAGGTCCCAAGTGTGGTTTTTTCCTTGGTAAAGCCGCGTTGCTTTGAAGAATGTTCTTGCTTCTACCTGATTCTCACCTTGTAGCTCCGCTTCTTCATCAAGCTCGGCCTGCATTTCATAGCGTTCCAAACCCACTTCTCCGTAATAGACATACGATGTGTTTATCATGTGGTTTGCTTCGCGAAGCATGGCACCATCGTAAGGCTTTTCCAATACAATTGCAGGCTCCTTCAGGCCAATTACAAAGAATTGACCACTAGTGTGTTCGGCAATGGTTTTCCATTCGGCCTGCTCTTTCTGGTTCGAATAGGATAGAAAGTAAAGTGAGTTGATAACGATTCCTTTTTCCTTGGCGTCTTCTAGAGGCTTTCGATAACCTGGACCCGCGGAAGGTTTTCCGTTTCCAACCAGATACAATAGTTTGATGGCATTCGGGTCATCAGTCCAAGAAAGGTCGTTGACGGCCACATCCAATGCATGCCCGATGAAGTAGTTGCCAGGGGCGGTTACATCTTTTATCTGGAAGAACGGATAGGCGGCTGCATCAATATCATCTGTCAGGTCGGAAATCACCTGAACGTAGTTGTTCTCCTTTTTGAAACTGGGTCGCCCCATGCAGACAATGCCAATGCGGTAATCAGGAGCGGGATCCAGTCGTGAAATTTCATTCTGAATTTCCCAGAATTTACCTCGAACGGAAGACAGAATTCCGCCCGTACTACCACTAATGTCTACTACAAATACAATATCAATCTTACCGCCATAAGCATCTGGAGGAGTGGCTCTTGAGGGAGAAACAGTCAGAATGATTGCAACGAATACGGCAATGACCGAGTAGAGAGCGTGTCTAGAAATTGAGAATGGGGTCATTTTCAGCGGCAAAAATAGGATTTTGAAGATTCGATGCCTGACATGCTAATTTTGTGCCATGCTTGATCTTGACCTGCAAAGAGAGTGGAAAGTGCTTGTAGAACGGCTAGAAGAACGTTTTGGCGAGGGATTGGACCTTGATGCCATTCTGTTTCTGGTTGGAGTGCAAGAGCTCGGACAAGGGTATCGTACCTTCAAAAAACAAGAGAAGACCGACCTGATGCATATAGCCATCTGTCGGTTGTTGATGCAATACGGTTATTACGAGTATGAGGGAATGGATGAGGACGGCTGGCCGCATTACAAACCGTTGGCCAAATTGCCAAAGCTCAACCCAAAACAACAAAGCCTCTTAATGAAAGAGGCTTTGCTGGAATATTTTAAGAATGCGGAGTTGTTGAACTAAGGCTCTTAATCGCCAATGATAACGGTAATTTCCTCAGTTTCGCCTTGTTCCAGAATCACGAAGTTTTCTAGGCTACTGTAAGGAGGGTAAATCACATCATACTGAATGATGGCGTCTTCGAACCATGAAAATAGCGCCTCGCCTTTGGTATCTGTTTTTATGATTGTGTCAATATGTTCAGCGTTAATTATGTCTAGGTAGAAGCGTACATCTGCACCAACAGCAGGTGCTTCAACAGTGTCGCCACTAACCAGATCAACAACATTCTCTATTACTGTTATCTTGGCTTTGGCTTCTTTGTCCTTCTTACATGATGAGGCACCTATGATGACCAAGGCAAAAAGCCCGAAACTTCCTATTAACTTTTTCATTACCTACTTGTTGCCGCAACCAATACCATGTTTGTCCGTAATGGTATAACTTTTGCGTGATTATCTTCGCAGAACCCAAAAATACAAATTGACAAATCAACTTGGTATAACATGAGAAAGACGATTTTATTATTGACCGTGGTATTGTGCTCAACGCTGACATTTGCACAGAAGGCAGAGCCTGTGGTTGTGATCAGTACAACCTACGGAGACATCAAGTGCAAACTATACAATGAGACACCGTTGCACAGAGATAATTTCTTGGAGCTTGCTAAAGAAGGAAAGTACGATGGCTCCAAATTTCACCGAGTAATCAACCGTTTTATGATTCAAGGAGGCGGAACTGCCGACCTTCAAACCATTGATGGTCGTCCAATGATTCCGGCTGAGTTCAACTCCAAATTCATCCACAAGAAAGGGGCTTTGGCAGCGGCAAGAACAGGAGATCACGTAAATCCGCAGCGTATGTCTTCGGGATCCCAGTTTTACATTGTACAAGGGCAGAAATACCCTGTAGACCGCGTGACTCAGATGTCTCAGAGGTCAGGAGTAACTTACACAGAAGAGCAGAAGAAAACGTATGAGGAAATTGGCGGAACGCCACACCTTGATATGCAGTACACCGTTTTTGGTGAAGTAATTGAAGGGCTGGATGTGATCGATAAGATTGCGGAGGTAAAGACCCACAACGCTGATATGCCAGTTGAGGATATTATAATGACGGTTAAGGTTCTCAAGTAATTCGTAGCAACAGTAACATAAATTCAAACAGGCCGCCAATTCAGCGGCCTGTTTTACTTTTGGCCCATGCTTAAGAAACTCGAAGACTACGAGAAACAGATTCAGGAGCTTGCCATAGCAAGCAAGGAGGATCTGGAGAATTTCCGCCTGCAATTCCTTTCTAAAAAAGGAATCATCCCACAACTTTTTTCCGCATTCCGCGAAGTGCCAAACGAGCAGAAAAAAGAGTTTGGGCAGAAGCTGAACGTGCTGAAGAATTTGGCCGAAACCAAGTTCAAAGACCTTCAGGCCGAATTAAAGTCGAGCGGCTCTCGTGTTTCAAACGACATCGACCTTACTGTTCCACCATTCCCGATGGAAATGGGTACGCGCCATCCTGTGAATATGGTTCGCAGAGAGGTGGTGAGCATCTTCGAACGAATCGGTTTCACGGTTTCCGAAGGGCCGGAAATTGAAGATGACTGGCACAATTTCTCGGCCCTGAACTTCCCTCCAGAGCACCCTGCAAGAGACATGCAGGATACCTTCTTTGTGGGCAAAGACCCTGATTTCGCGTTGCGAACTCACACTTCTTCGGTGCAAGTTCGTGTGATGGAAAATCAGAAACCGCCAATCAGAACAATCTCTCCAGGGCGTGTTTTTAGGAATGAAGCTATTTCGGCTCGGGCGCATTGCATCTTCCATCAGATAGAAGGGCTTTACATAGACAAGAACGTTTCGTTTGCGGACATGAAGGACACGCTGCTCTATTTTGCGCGTGAGTTCTACGGTCCTGAAACGAAAATCAGATTGCGCCCGTCTTACTTCCCATTCACTGAGCCAAGTGCCGAAATGGACGTGTATTGGGGGTTGGAAACGGAAGCCGATTACCGCATTACCAAAGGAACAGGCTGGCTAGAGGTTCTTGGTTGTGGCATGGTTGACCCTAACGTGCTTAAGTCCTGCGGCATTGACCCTGAGGTTTATTCTGGTTTCGCCTTCGGAATGGGTATTGAGCGCACCGCAATGCTCAAATATCAAGTAAAAGACTTGCGCCTGTTCTTCGAGAACGACAAACGATTCTTGGACCAATTCAAAACCGCTTACTAGAAAGCCATGAAAGAGAAGATTGAAGAGTTAAAGGCTAAGGAGGCAGAAGCTGCACTTGGTGGCGGAGAGAAGCGAATTGAGTCTCAGCATGCAAAAGGCAAGCTGACCGCACGAGAGCGGATTGCCCTGTTGATGGACGAAGGAAGCTTTGAGGAAATCGGCATGTTCGTGACGCATCGTTCTGTTGAATTTGGTCTTGATAGACAGAAGTTTCTGGGCGATGGTGTGATCACTGGATATGGAGCCATCAGCGGAAGAACCGTTTATGTTTTCGCGCAGGACTTCACAGTTTTTGGCGGTTCCCTTGCAGAAATGCACGCGAAAAAAATCTGCCGGATTATGGATCTGGCCATGGAAAATGGTGCCCCGGTAATCGGATTGAACGACTCTGGCGGTGCACGAATTCAGGAAGGCGTTGTGTCTTTGGGTGGCTATGCAGATATTTTCTACCGAAACACACTGGCTTCGGGCGTAATCCCGCAGATTTCGGCCATTATGGGGCCTTGTGCGGGTGGAGCTGTTTATTCTCCTGCTCTCACGGACTTCGTGATGATGGTGGAGAATTCAAGCTACATGTTTGTCACGGGACCGAATGTGGTAAAAACAGTAACGCACGAAGAGGTAACCTCAGAGGAATTGGGTGGCGCGAGTGCGCATTCAACCAAATCGGGCGTCACGCATTTTTCTTGCGCCAACGACCTTGCTTGCATTGAGCACATCAAGAAACTGTTGAGCTACATGCCACAGAACTGCGAAGAAGAATCTCCGCAGATTGAATATCACGCTGGAGATGAATCCCGAGCAGACCTGAACGACATTGTTCCACAAAACCCGAACCAGCCTTACGACATCAAAGAAGTAATTGAAGGTGTTGTTGACGCAGGTTCGTTCTTGGAAGTACACAAGGGTTTTGCTGAAAACATGGTTGTCGGCTTTGCTCGATTAGCGGGAAAAAGCATCGGCATTGTTGCTAATCAGCCAGCGGTTTTGGCTGGTGTTCTAGATATAGATGCATCGACAAAAGGCGGCCGTTTTGTGCGCTTCTGCGATTGCTTCAATATTCCACTTTTGGTGTTTGAAGATGTTCCAGGGTTCCTTCCAGGAACGGATCAAGAATGGAACGGCATCATTTCCAACGGGGCCAAACTGCTTTATGCTTTCAGCGAAGCGACCGTTCCAAGAATCACGGTTATTACCCGCAAAGCTTACGGTGGCGCGTATGATGTAATGAACAGCAAGCACATTGGTGCCGACATGAACTATGCGTGGCCTTCGGCCGAGATTGCGGTTATGGGTGCAAAAGGTGCGGCAGAGATCATTTTCCGTCACGAAATCAAGGCTGCTGACGACCCAGAGGCCAAGCTGAAAGAGAAGGAGCAAGATTATTTGGAGCACTTCGCCAACCCATATCGCGCAGCAGAAAGAGGTTATGTGGATGAGGTTATTCTTCCGTCAGACACGCGAGAAAAATTGATCAAAGCGTTTTCCATGCTGAAGAATAAAGCTAGAACGCTTCCGCGCAAGAAACACGGGAACATTCCGCTTTAAGTCAACGGCAACTTTCAGAAGTTGACGACCTTCGTGGTATGAGATTCCTTTTTCTCATTCTTTTTCCTGTTTTCTCTTTCGCACAAGCGAATTTGGATAGCCTCGTTTCCATGCCCTACGATGCGATGGTTGCCGATCTTCCGGCTTCTCAGGAGTTGCTTACCGAAGGAATTGAACTCGCCAGCGCACAGGACGACAGCCTGAGTTTGGCCCAATTACACGCCAAGTTAGGTACGGTAACGTTCCTGATGGGAGACCATGAAACCAGCCTGACACACGCCATTTCTGCCATTGATTTGTATGAGGCCTTAGGCATGTATGCCAAAGCAGGTGGTATCTACTGCGGTATAGGCTACCAGATTAAAAGGCGCGACCTTGATAAAGGAATTGAGTATATGCGACAGGGACTGAAGCTGCTGGAGCAGCATCCTGATTCTGCGGAACTAGAGGCTGGATACAGCAATTTCGGTGTACTCAAAGAGATGAAAGAAGAGCTAGACAGCGCCACTTTCTATTACAGTCGCGCGTATGCCATTGCTCTGGCTAAAAAAGACAGCGTGGCCATTCCTTACAGCCTTCACCACTTGGGTGGAATAGAACTGATGAAGAAGAACTTTGCAGGAGCTAAACGCCTTTTTGATGAAGGACTGCTTATCAGAACGCTTCGCAACGACCGCAACGGCATGGCCGAAAGCAACATCTTCCTTGGAGAATTTTACAAGGAAGTAGGAAAGGTCGATTCGGCTGCAAACCACTTCCATTTGGCCATTCAGTTGAGTAAAGAACTCGGTAACCGCTACATGCGTCAATACTGCTACGAGCAGCTGGCGCAGATGTATGAGGCAACTGGAAACGGCTCCGAAGCACTTCGCTATTACAAGTTGTTCAATGCCGAAAGGGATACGCTGCTTGAAACCCAGCGCACCGAACAGTTGGCCGAGATGGAAACCCGTTTCGAGACAGAAAAAAAGGAGAAGGAAAACCTCCTTTTGAAACAGGAAACACAGGAACAGCAACTGGTGGTTTCGCGCCAGCGTATGTGGATCTTTGGCCTTGCTGGCGTTGCCGTTGCCGTTCTCTTTCTGGGGCTTTTCCTCTTGCAGCGAAACCGAAGAATTGCCGAAGCCAAGCGTGATGCGGCCATCATTGAAGAACGCGAACGCGGATTGCAATCCATCATCCAGGCAACGGAAGATGAACGAAAACGAATTGCCAAGGACCTGCATGATGGAATTGTGCAATCGCTTACTGGTTTGAGTTTGCGTATGCAGAAACAATCGAATTCTGAAAAAGTCAAAAATTCTGGGTTGGATGAAGAGCTGAACTCTACCCGTTCTATTCTGGATGAATCTATTGCCGAAGTCCGAGGCATCAGCCATCAAATGATGCCCCGTGTTTTGAGCGAAATGGGACTAATTCCTGCTTTAGCAGACATGCTAGAAAAATCACTCGGACTTACCGAAATGGAGTATGAGTTCGAACATCATAATATTGACGGGAAACGCTTTACCGAAAGCATCGAGATTTCGCTTTATCGCATCTGCCAAGAGCTCATCAACAACATCATCAAACACTCCGAAGCGAAAGCGGTTTCGGTTCAATTGCTCAAAACCAAAACGCATTTGGTGCTGGTGGTTGAAGACAACGGAAAAGGCTTTGAGTGGGGTGATGCCAGTAGTAGAAACGGTATCGGTTTAATGAACATCAACAGCCGCGCACAAGCCATTCATGGAGAAGTAAACTACGAGCCAAGCCCGAAGCAGGGAACGGTGGCAACAATCCGTGTTCCGTTAGGATAATTGATTGGTTAAGGCTTAACGTTCCGCCAATATCCTTTCCTTTACAAACGCAAGTCAACCAAACCCACATTATGATTTGCCCAACCCACATTTGGCGCAGTTTTCTGCTGGCATTTCTCTTGTTGCCTGGCCTCTTAATCGGACAGTCGAAGAAGGATAGCCTGCTTCATGTTTTGGGGCAATCTGGGTACAACGATTCGCTGTGCAACGCCTTGGTGTGGGCTTACGTTTTCAATGAGCCAGACTCGGCCGTTTTCTTCGGAAAACGTGGTTTAGAGTGGGCTGACAAACAAGGGAATGAGAAGTTTATAGGCACCATTTACAACCGCATTGGCGTGGCGTATGACATTAAGTCGATGCCCGACTCTGCCTTGTATTGGTATGGCCTGGCATTGAACCAATCGCGAAAGCGTGGAAACCGGAAGGTGGAAGGTGGTGCGCTGAACAACATCGGGCTCATTTATTGGAATCTTGGCGAAGCCGAAAAAGCCATTGATCATTACATCCGCTCTGCGGAGATTTTTGAAGAAATCGGCAATACCGTTGGGCTTGGCAACACATACAACAACATTGCGCTTATTCTTCACGAAGACAAACAACATGAGAAAAGTCTGCGATACCATAGACAGGCGCTTCAGATCAGAAAAAAGATTGACCACACTTATGGCATTGCCGCCAGCTATTCCAATATCGCGCAACTGTTCATTTATACGGATCTTGACAACCTTGACTCGGCTGAGTACTATCTGAATAAGGCAATTGTTTTAAAAGAGGAGTTGGACGACAGCTACGGATTGGCCAGAGCATACCACAGCATGGCGGATGTTTGGTTGTACCGAGACGATTTCGACAAGGCATTGGAGAGTTTTCAAAAGACGTTGCGCATCCAACGGAAGATTGGAAATGCCGAAGGTTACGCTTCAACGTATTACAACATTTCCGATATCTACGACCATACTGGAGATCTGAAAACCAAGTTGGCCTATCTCGATTCTGCGCAAATGGTTGCAGAAGAGTACAACGACCGCGCATTGCTATGGAAAGTCTATGGCGACAAAGCTCGCGCATTAGCCAGAATGGGACGACACGAAGAGGCAACGCCATATTGGTTCTCTTACTCTACTTTGAAAGACAGCCTTGTGAATGCCCAGCGCAGCGCGCAGGTAGAAGAGCTCGAAACACAGTACAGAACCGCCCAACAGGAAAAGGAGATTGCCAATAAAAAAACGGATCTGGCCGAGGCCAAACTCAAGCTCGAAAATCGCAACAAGTGGATTTTCGGATTGGTCGGTGGATTGGCTTCTTTCCTGCTATTGGGATTTGCGCTATTTCAGGTTTACCGAAGAAGAAAACAGGCCGAGAAAGATGCCGCACTAATTGCTGAGCGAGAACGTGGTCTTTCGGCCATGATACAGGCTACGGAAGAAGAGCGCAAGCGGATTGCAAAGGACCTGCACGATGGAATTGTACAGTCGCTGACAGGTTTGAGCCTTCGGCTGCAGAAGGGTTTTTCCATGATAAAAGACGTTTCCGAAGAACAGAAATCGCGCTACGCGGAATCGAAAACTATGCTTGATGAATCCATTTCGGAGCTTCGAAACATCAGCCACCAAATGATGCCACGCGTGTTAAGCGAAATGGGACTTCTTCCAGCTTTGGAAGACATGCTGGGTAAATCGCTCGGAAACACAAACATCGAGTTCGAATTCGAGCATCACAAAGTTGAAGGGGAACGCTTTGCCGAAAACGTTGAGGTAAGCCTCTATCGCATCTGCCAGGAACTCGTAAACAACATCATCAAACATTCCGAGGCCAAGGCTGTTTCGGTACAGTTGTTGAAAACCAGAACGCATTTGGTATTGGTTGTAGAAGACAACGGAAAGGGCTTTAATTTTGATGAAACCGTAAACCAGAATGGCATCGGCCTGATGAACATAACCAGTAGAGCCAAAGCCATAAACGGTGAAGTGAATTACCAGCCTAGCCCCGAACAAGGAACTGTCGCAACCATAAGAATCCCACTATCATGAGCGACATTAGACTGATACTTGTTGACGACCACAAAATTGTTTTAGATGGCATAAAAGCCTTGCTTGACGACCTTGATGGTTTTGATTGCGTGGCCACGGCCGAGAACGGTCAAAAAGCCATTGACCTCCTCAAAGTTTTTGATGTGGATGTGGTGTTGATGGACATCGACATGCCCGTAATGAACGGCATGGAAGCCACGCGCATCATCAAAAAGGAATTTCCAAATGTGAAAGTCATTTCGCTAACGCAGCATAGCGAACGCGGAATGGTAAAACAGCTGCTGGAATGCGGTTCTGATGGCTACTTACTGAAGAACATTGCGCAGGACGAGTTGGCAGATGCCATCCGAAAAGTGAGGGCTGGCGAAAGCGCTTTCAGCGAGGAGGTTTCCATGAGTTTGGCGGGGAAAGCCGTTGAGAAAAATGCCAACGGAGTTGAGGTTGAACTGACCGAAAGAGAAATCGAAATTCTAACGCTTATCTCTGAAGGTTTGAGCAGCAAACAGATTGGGGAAAAACTCTTTATCAGTCCGCGAACCGTTGACACGCACCGCACCAACCTGATGAACAAGTTGGACATCCACAATATTGCTGGTCTCATTCGCTTTGCGCTGAAGAACGGCTACGCCTGATGCGGTAAAAATTGTTAGATCGATTCTGAGCACAAAACACGTTAGTCGGTTTTGCGTTACAGATAGCTGAAACATCGGTATCATTGCCGCTCAATTCATTCAATGAGATACATCACAAACACACTTTTCAGCATTTGGCTGCTTTGCCAATTCGCTGTTTTTGCATCCGCGCAAGACGTTGACCTTCATGGTTGGCATCACAAAGATCCATCAGAAGGAATGGTAGGCGTTGGAACGCAACAAGCTTACGACTTACTGAAAGACCGAAAATCCGAAAAGGTAATCGTAGCGATTCTGGACTCTGGCGTGGACACGGACCATGAAGACCTGAAAGACAACATTTGGGTCAATGAGGATGAGATTTCCGACAACGGAATTGACGATGACAACAACGGTTACATTGATGATATAAATGGCTGGAACTTCCTCGGAAATGCGGAAGGCAAAAACATTGATGCTGCCAATTTAGAGGTCACGCGTCTGTATAGAAAGCTGGCCCCGCGCTTTGCTGAAATTGAGTCGAAAAAGGATGTTGACAAGTCTGATAGAGCAGATTACGAGCTGTTCAAAGAGGTGGAGGGGAAAATTCTTGAAGAGCTGAATTCATCAGCTCAGGAGTTCGCTCAGATCGATGGATTTTTGCAAGTGTACAACTTGGCAGACAGCACCGCTCAAGTAGAACTTGGTGAGGATTACTCTTCAGAAGATGTACTGGCTTGGAAGCCGGAATCGGAGGATGGAGCATTGTATCAAAGCATCTTGGCAGGGCTTACCCAAGACCCGAATTTCAGTAAAGAAGGGTTGGTCAAATACCACGAATACTTACAGGAAAAGCTCGAGTATCATTACAACCCTCGCTTTGTTGATCGCGCCATTCTTGGCGATGATTACGAGGACACGGAAGAACGGTTCTACGGCAATAATCAGGTGGCGGCTCCGCACAACGATCATGGAACCCATGTTGCTGGAATTGTAGGTGGGGTGCGTGACAATGGCTTGGGCATGGATGGCATTTGTGCCAATGTGGAGCTGATGATCGTTCGTACCGTTCCAAATGGAGATGAGTTTGATAAAGACGTGGCCAATGCCATCCGGTACGCGGTAGATAACGGTGCGGACATCATTAACATGAGCTTTGGCAAAGGATATTCGCCACAGAAAGAGGCGGTTTACGCAGCCATAAAACATGCAGAAGAAAACGATGTGTTACTGGTGCACGGTGCAGGAAATGACGCCAACAACATCGACAAGGTTGAGAATTATCCGAACCCATTTTACCCGAACACCAAGACGCATTGCACGACTTGGTTAACGGTTGGCGCAAGCGCACACTCTGGAGACGAAGCGCTAGTTGGAACATTCTCTAACTACGGGAAAAAGAAGCTGGACATTTTTGCTCCTGGTGTGCAGATATATTCTGCTAAACCAGACAACACTTACGAGTTTGCAGATGGAACCAGCATGGCAGCACCGGTTGTGAGTGGCGTTGCTGCACTTATCAAGTCGTATTTTCCGGAACTAACAGCGATACAGTTGCGAGAACTGTTGATAGAATCAAGCAACAAATACCCCAAATTGAAAGTGCTGGCTCCAGACCCCAGTTATCAGAAAAGTAAGGAGGTCAAGTTCAAAAAACTTTCCAATTCAAGTGGTGTTGTAAGTGCCTTCAACGCTGCACTGTTAGCACTTAACAAATACGGGAAGTAAGAAACACGGCACTTTTTCGTTACATTAGGTAAACCGTCTACCTGAAGTCATGAAAAAGTTCTTTGCTGTAATTGCTGGTCTTACCGTTGCCTTTCTTCTAATGAGTGCAGGAACATTTGCTGCTGCGAAATTCTTTGGAAACCTCGATGTCTTTTCTCCATCGCTGGATGGAGCTAAAGAACTTATCCGTAGTCTTTCTACTATGGGGCTGGTTTTGGTCATTGTTTCACATGCACTTGGTTCTTTAGGTGGTGGCGTAACGGTGGGTAGAATCTTGAAGGAAGACACCATGAATGTTGGGCTTACATTAGGTGCCATCATGACCGTTCTGGGTTTCGTCAATATGACCTTGATACCAACCTATCCAGAATGGTTCTATTTGGATTTCATCGTGTTCATTCCCTTGTCTATGTTTGGCGCCAATTATACGTCCAAACTTTAGCGCTTGAAACAGACGGAGAACCTGATAATCGGCCTCGGAATTGCCAGCATTAATCTCTGTCATCAACTCGAAAAGGCTGGAAAGTCTTTTTTGGTCATTGACCGATGTCCAACCAATTCATCATCGCTGATTGCTGGAGGAATTTACAATCCAGTGGTTCTCAAACGAAAAGTGAAAAGTTGGAAGGTTGATGAACTATTTCCATTTCTTATCGAGACATATCAGGAACTCGAAAGCCAATTTGGCGTTGATTTTCTGCTCCATGATTTTCCGATTCTGAAGCCCATAAGCTCCGCAAATGAGTTGAATGAATGGCAGCAAGCAATTGATGAAAAATGGCTTTCGCCATACGTTGATTCTGTGGTGAGAAAGACTCCAGATGGCCTATTTCAAAATAGTGTTCTTGGAAGTGTTACAATAAAAGGCGCTGGCTTTTTACGTATTGGAAAACTTGTTCTGGCCTATCGGAATTACCTCAAACAAAAAGGGTTTCTGGTTGAAGAGGAATTCGATTACGAATCAATCCAAGCCAATGCTTCGGTTTCCTACAAAGGCATTTCAGCGGATAGAATCATCTTCTGCGAAGGACGTTTTATTTCGGAAAACCCATTCTTCAACTGGCTTCCTTTTCGGCCTACGAAGGGCCAAATGCTAACCGTGCGGGTTCCAGAAGAACTGACACCCGACAGAATATACAACCAGCAATTCCTTCTATTCCCAACGGAAGAGAAGAACATATTCCGCTTAGGCGCCACATACGAATGGCACAATCTGGATGAAACTCCCAGCCAGGAATCTACCGATGAGTTGTTAGAACGGGCTCAAAAAGCCTTGAACATTCATTTTGAGGTGTTGGATGCTCAGGCGGCCATTCGTCCGAATGTGGCAGATAGAAGACCGACTATTGGTCGACATCCCGAAAAGGAAAACCTGTTCTTGTTCAATGGAATGGGCTCAAAAGGCGTAATGCTTGCACCGTACTTCGCCAAGCAACTGGTTGATCATATTTACTCAAGTGCTGAAATTGAACCTGAAGTGAATCTAAACCGATTCGGAAAGCGCTACAAGAATTCTTGAATATCTAGTTCTTCGGCAATCTGAGCTTTGAGCTTGTTTTTCACCTCCTGCTCATTCACTTCCTTACCCAATTCTGCTTGCATGGAAGTAACGGCTTTGTCGTCAATTCCGCACGGAATGATGTGCTTATAGTAATCTAAGTCCGTATTAACGTTGAGGGCAAAACCATGCATGGTAACCCAACGGCTTGTGTGCATCCCGAAAGCACAGATCTTCCTTGCTTTTTCTGGGTTTTCCCAATCAATCCAAACGCCCGTAAAGCCTTTTGGGCCACGGCCCGCTTCAATGCCGTATTCCGCCAAGGTGGCGATAATGGCACCCTCCAGCTTATCAATGAACTTGTGGATGTCGTGGAAGAAGAAATCAAGGTCAAAAATCGGGTAACCGACTATTTGACCAGGGCCGTGGTAGGTAATGTCTCCTCCACGATTGATGTGGTAGAACCCCGCTCCGTGAATCTTGAGTTCGCTTTCTGTCAGCAATAGGTTTTCTTCCTTTCCGCTTTTGCCCAATGTATAAACGTGTGGGTGCGAACAGAAGATCAATCTGCTTTCAGTTGCCTTTTGGAATTCTGGGTTGAGCTTATTCCACTTTTTGCGTTCCACCATTTCGTGAAACTGCTCCAACTGATAATCCCAACAGTCCTTGTACGGAACGAGGCCTTTGTCTTCGAAATAAACGTTGTGCGGTTTCAAGATCTGGAATCCATTTTCTTGTGTTGCTGAACCTTAATAAGTCGGTCAATCCGCCTTTTGTTCTCCTGTTGCAGAAGAGAGGGATAAAGATTCATCAGAACATTTACGGCCATAATAATCAGCCCAAAAAGAGCGCTGTATTTAATGCCATAAAAAGCAGCAAACGGCAATACAAACACAAACCCGATGAGGTGACCTATTTCCGCATAGGTCATTTCCTTTCGTATTTCCATCAGGTCTGCTTTGCCGTTTTTCAATTTTATCTTCTGATTGAAGAATTTGAATGGTGTATTCTTCACAATCCACTGAAAGTATTTGATGCCTAAATATTTATTAGCGGTGCTATTACGGATGAAGTTGAAGTTCGAAAGTTTATGGTAGAATTTCGTTTTCACAAGCAATCCATTGCCTATAAGACCAACAAGCCAAGAAATGAATGATATGGAAATAGCGAACTTGAGATACTCAGCCATTAGCTAAGCTTTGCCAACTCTCCCTTTAAATAATCAATCACCTTCACTTCAGTAATGTCAACGCCTTTTTTCTCACCGAGGAAAAATGAAACCCAATCGCCCAAGTGAATGAGATACAGCGCGCGCTGAAGGTCAGACGTTCCCTTCGACCACACTTCAATTGTGGTGTTTGTGTATTCCGCAAACGTGCCTTTGTTAATCTCCATTCTGGCCTGAATGTTCTTGAAATCGGTCTCATTACGGAAGATAATAACCGCTAAGTCCTCGTTCTTATCTCTCCATCCAACCAGCTCGTTATGGTTCATTTCAGGAATAACGTGATGCCAACACAGCATTTTGCTGTTCTCATTAATCTGCTGACGGAAACGGGTGGCCACGCCTCCAAATCCATCCGCAGCATAAATCACAGGAATTTTACCGAATAGCTTTTCGGTTACCTGCTTTGCCTCTTCTTGAATTACAGCTTCGTTATCATCCAAAAGTTTAATGGCAGCTTCCAGTTCTTTCTCGAATTTCTTGGAAATGATGTCATGTGCATGCAGCGCATACAACACCTCTGGGAACGAAAGCCCGAAACTCGCCCGTGGTGGCTGACCTCCAGGAATTCCAATGAAATCCCAACCGTTCTGTTCTGCCAATTCCTTGAGTTTCCCTCCGCTGGAAATGACCACAATCTTTGCACCTTTTTCGTGCGCTAAGTTGGCGGCACTTATGGTTTCTTCCGTGTTTCCTGAATATGAACACGCCAAGAAAAGCGTGTTGATGCTCACGAAGTTGGGAATGAAATATCCGTTGTTGGTTACAATCGGAACGTGGGCCTCGGAAGCAACAACCTCCGCGGCAATCGTACCGCCAATTCCAGAACCTCCAAGGCCAGAAATAAGTACGTTCGAGATGTTCGCGTTCCAATCAGACGGCTCGTAAGCGTTGCCAATTACGATGGCATGCGCAATCTGATTTGTGAAGTCCTTGATAAGTTCTTTCATCGTTTAAATGTCTTTGTAAACAATCGGAAGGCGCACAAAACTACCATTTTCACCACCTGTCAGGATGTTGACGGTTTCTGGTCGGATGCTTTCCTCTGGAATGTCGAAATGATCTTTGTCAGCCACACCGACCGCAATTCGGATTCGGTTGCCCGCCATGATCGTGTAGCTGGTCGGAATCATGTTGATAACCGTCTTTTTGAACTCGTTCGGCTGCAACTCGATCATATCCTTTTCCTTGAACGAATGCTGCGGGAAACAGCATGAGTAATCTCCATCTTCACACATTTTAGCGTGGTTAATGTCAAGCATCCCTTCGGTGATGTAGCGGCTGGTTCCGTCAGGCAGCACTTCTTCCAAATACACGAAAATGTGGCCTTTGCCCGTGCTTGTACTCACATTCAAATGGATTTCTGGGTGACCCGTGATCTCCACATCCTTTTCCAAAACTGGCCCATCAAAAACTTCCATCAACAGATCCTGACCTCCACGCGGGCCGTAATACGTGTCTTCATATTTGTACAAAACGGTGAGTGAATTCCATCGTGTGCCACCGCCTTTTTCGCCATAACCAGTTGTGGTGGCATAATCGCAATTATAGGTGACGGTTTCTTCTTTGGCGGGTCTTTCGTTCTTGAGTAATTCCGGTGAGAAGAACATTTCGGTCGATTGCACCTCTTTTGGTGGCCATGTGTTCGAAGCCTTCCAAGCCTGTTCACCCATGGTGAAGTAATTGACGGGCGGTTCCGTTTCCAGACCCGTGTCGATTCCCTTTACATACTGATCCAAAAACCGAAGAATTTCCAATTTTATGTTGAGTTCCTTGGATTTGGTTCCTGTGAAGTTGGTGAAGTACTGTCCTGGACCATGATCCCACGGGCCAACCATCACACGCTTGGTGTTCTTGGTGTTCCAGTACCCTTTGAACACGGAGTTGGAAAGTGCACCATCAAACCAGCCAGAGATTCGGAATATCGGCACATTGCCATCCTGAATTTCTTTTCTTTTGGCGTGGATGCTACAGTCATCTGCTTTCAACCCAGTTCCTTCGGTATCAGGTTCGTCTCTTGATTCTACGCGGTACAGTCCGTCAAAAATGTCATAGTTGTCTTTGTGCTGCGCCATCGCTTCTTGTAGCTGAATGCCCTTCTTATCATCGTCAACGGGATGCGGCTGCTTCACGAAAGTCTTCACCTTGCCTCCGAAATTGTACATCTCATTGTTGTCCAACGAATTGGTGGTGAGTTTCCAGACCTTGATAAAAGGCGATTGACGAATGCCACCAGGAAAAACGATATCGGAGTAAAGGTCCCAAATGTTGCTTCGCGGGACACATGCTTTCAATGATGGGTGTTTTGTGATCAACGCCAACTCAGCGGTTGTTCCTGTGTAGGAGATTCCCGTGGTGGCTGTTTTGCCATCAGACCAAGGCTCGGCCGTGATCCAATCGAGCATTTCGCCCATGTCTTTCACTTCCTGAGGCGAGAATTCCATATCGCGATGACCGTACGATGCACCCGTTCCGCGCAAATCAACGATTGCCACAGCATAACCGTGGGAATTGAAGAACTTCACTTCGTCTTCAGCCACACTTCCAAAAGCTGGGTCTTTCAATCCGCGCCAGAAGTTTTTCAGTTGGAACGTTCGCACGTACCGAACGAAATAAACCACGGTCGGTACTTTCTTGCCCTCTTCCAGTTTCTTGGGAAGAAAGACATCTACCGCCAGCTTAACGCCATCGCTCATTGGCACGTACTGTGAATAATAATCGAATGCAGCTTTGTACTGCGGTTCAGGGCTGTAATGAGTTGTTCCGAGGGTTTTGTCTCCTTCCTTTCCACCTCCTGCTTGGGCGGGAGAAAAAAGAAAAAGGATAAAAAGAAAAAGGAGAGACACAAACCCCCTCGACCTACGGCCACTCCCCCTTTCCGGGGGGAGAATTGGTGCGTTTTTCAAGTGTTTGCTCGGAGTGACAGCTCCCCTCCCTGATGGGGAGGGGTTGGGGGTGGGGTTGTTGTTTTCCATGATGCGCGAATATACTGCGTATCGCATTTTGAAGCGAGGATGCCTTGGCCTCGGCTGTTATCTTTGCGCAAAATTTTACGCATGCACGAACTAAGCGAACAGGAGATTGTCAGACGCGATGCGCTGAAGAAGCTCGAAGACCTTGGCATAGACCCGTATCCGGCTGCCGAATTCCCAGTAAACATTCTTGCCGCTGACCTGAAGAAACGTTTCGAAGGTGGCGAAGAACTGAACGATGTGGTTCTCGCTGGTCGTTTGATGAGCGTGCGTGTGATGGGAAAAGCTTCGTTTGCGGAGCTGCAAGATGCCTCTGGACGTGTGCAGATCTACATTGCGAGAGACGAAATCTGCCCTGACGATGACAAGTCGCTTTACAATGATGTGTTCAAGAAACTGCTTGATTTCGGTGATTTCATCGGGATTAAAGGGCATGTTTTCAAAACGCAGGTTGGCGAAACGTCTATCATGGTGAAGGAGTTGACCGTGCTGGCGAAATCGGTGAAGCCGCTGCCTGTGGTGAAGACCGATGCAGACGGAAAGGTGCATGACGCGGTGACCGATGCAGAGTTCCGGTATCGTCAGCGATACGTTGATCTTGTGGTGAACCCGAAAACCAAAGAGGTTTTTAAGAAGCGCACGAAGCTTTACAGCGTATTCCGCGATTACTTCAACGAGCATGATATTCTGGAGGTGGAAACACCTATCCTGCAGGCCATTCCTGGAGGTGCCGCTGCACGTCCGTTCGAAACGCATCATAACGCGCTGAACATTCCGCTTTATCTGCGCATTGCGAACGAACTCTATCTGAAAAGATTGATCGTTGGTGGATTTGATGGCGTGTACGAGTTCGCCAAAGACTTCAGGAATGAAGGCATGGACCGCACCCACAATCCTGAGTTCACGGTGATGGAGATCTACGTGGCTTACAAGGATTACAACTGGATGATGGACTTCACCGAGAAGCTTCTCGAAAAAGCCTGCATTGCGCTGAACGGAACCACCGAGATCAAGTATGGCGACATGGAGGTGAGCTTCAAAGCGCCTTATCCGCGTGTACCGATGCTGGAAGCAATTAAAGAACATACGGGTGTTGACATCACTGGAATGGGCGAAGACGAATTGCGCCAAGTGTGCAACGACCTTGGCGTGGCGGTTGACCCAAGCATGGGCAAAGGCAAACTCATCGATGAGATCTTTGGCGAGAAGTGCGAGGGCAATTACATCCAACCGACCTTCATTACCGATTATCCCGTGGAGATGTCGCCACTGACCAAAAAGCACCGAAGCAAAGAAGGTCTTGTGGAGCGTTTTGAGCTGATGATCTGCGGAAAGGAGATTGCCAACGCTTACTCTGAGTTGAATGATCCGCTGGAGCAGCGCGAACGTTTTGAAGAACAAATGCGCTTGGCCGATCGTGGTGATGATGAAGCCATGATGATCGATCAGGATTTCTTGCGTGCGCTGGAATACGGCATGCCGCCAACATCTGGTATGGGTATTGGAATGGACCGTTTGGCCATGATGCTCACCGACCAGCATTCCATTCAGGATATTCTGTTCTTCCCGCAAATGCGACCCGAGAAAAAGGCTGAGAAGAAAGTGGAGCTGAACGAGAACGAGAAGTTGGTGTTCGACCTCCTTTCTAAGAACTCGCCAATGGACCTGAACGACCTGAAAGAGCAATCTGCTCTAAGCAACAAGCAGTGGGATAAGAGCATTAAAGGCCTTACCAAAGCTGGTGTTGCCAAGGTTACCAAGACAGATGCTGGGTTGACGGTGGAAGTGGTTGCTTAGCTTTCCTTTTGGAAGGTGCGATGTATAAACCCGATCACGCCTTCCATAAAAACCTCTTGGTCGTCCCAAAAGCACATGTGGCTGCCGTTGGGGCAATGCAGGCTTTCACCATTCTGAACAAGCGTGGCCATTTCCTTCATTTCATCGGGGTTCATGCTATCGTACTCCGCCCCGACCATCAGCGTTGGAACGGAGATTTCGCCTAGTCTATCCCAAACGCTCCAATCTTTCAGAATGCCGCCCGGCACAAATTCGCTTGGGCCTTGCATGTAGGTATAAACATCCATATTGAAGTGCGAGAAGCTACGCGCAACAGGCTCTGGGAACGGATAGATACGGCAAATATGCTTGGCGTAGAATTCCTTTTCTACCAGTTCGAGATAAACGGGGTTTGAGTAGTCGCCAGCATCTTCGTACATCTTCAATGTATCCACCAAACTTGGGCGAAGTTGCTCCCGCAATTTGTTGTTGTAAGCCGCGTATTTGTGGAAATCGGCCGTCATGTTACACACGATAAGCCCTTTCATATGCTGCTGATACTTGAGCGCGTATTCCATGGCAAGGATGCCGCCCCAGCTTTGTCCAAGAAGGATGAAATTGTCCTTGTTCAAGCCCAATGCTTGCCGCACTTGTTCTACTTCTTCCACAAACCGCGGTATGTTGTAAAGACTGGTATCCGTTGGTTGATCGGAATAATACGAACCAAGCTGGTCGTACTCATAGAACTCAATATTCGCCTGCGGGAAAAAGCTTTGGAGACTTTCCAGATACTCGTGCGTTCCAGCAGGGCCGCCATGCAGAATAAGAACCTTCATCGGGCTATTGCCGTAACGCTTCGTCCAAACTTTGTAGCCCTCTTTCAGGTCTACCATCTGAACACCGCCAGATTGATAATCGCCTGGAGTTTTGAAGTTGTTGTAATCGCAGTTTTGGCTTACAGCCGATGTGTTTTCGGTTGTTGGTGATTGCTGATCACAAGCAAACAAGGAGAGAATCAAAAAGGGAATGATGTAACGCATAGGGCAGATTTTCGGACTAAGATAGCTGAAGTAAAACCTAGGAGGTTTCTGAAACCTCCTAGGTTTAGATGTGTTTTGAAATTTCCCTTGCCGAAATGGCGTTGTGCGAACAATCGTGCACCACCACACCATCTTTCAACAGAATGGCCTGCGGAGATTCGTGCTGAACACCTAATTGCGATGCCACCGCATTGGAAACATTCCGGTATGAGAGCAGGTCGAGATACCACGGCTCCACATTTTCCATGTTCCACTCCGAATCCATGCGGCTTTTGGCCATTACGCTGATGGAACACCGCGTGCTGTGCTTGAATATCAACTGCGGTTTCTCATGCGAGAGCTCGATGATTTCTTGGACCTGACTCTCCTGAGTCAGGTTTTTCCATGGTGCTTTTGCAATAGGAGCTGCACCTCCGCTTCCTTTAAAAAAGTCTTTCCAGCTCATTTTGCAGGTTTTGTGTAACGGTTTGCCGAGGCAAACCCCTACCGTTTCTTTTTACATATCATTAACGAATGGTAATAACCCACCGTGTCGACCAACTTCTCCACTTCCAAACCAACTTCCTCAACGTATTGTTTCATTCTGGCCGAATCGTACATCTTACTGTTTCCGTTGGCCATGGAGGTAAAATACAATGACGTTCCATGCAGGCAGTAGGTTGCGGTCATGCTTTCCTGCATGTCCCAGAATGTTTCGAGAATGAACACGCGGCCATCCTCCGATAGCGCGTCTTTTGCGTGGCTCAGAATGTGTTTTATCTGCTCAGGCGAGAAGCAATCCAAGAACTGGCTCATCCAAACAGCATCTTGGTTTTTGGGCAGTTCGTAGTCGTCATCCAACACGTTCTGATTGTGGGTTGAAATTCTGTGTTCTAACCCAGCTTCTTTAATGCGTGGGTTTGCCAAACCCGTCTGGCTCGGAAGATCAACAATGGTCATATGTACATCTGGATCATTTTCCACACACATGAATGACCATTTCCCTGTGTTGCCACCAATATCCAACATGGATTTCGGCTTAAACTTGAAGACCTCTTCTCTTGCTTGCGGAAATGCTTGGTCGGAATAATGATGATCGAAGTTGAACCAGCTGTCTTTTTCGCGTGGCGGAAGTTTTGAAAGACCATGATAAATCGTTGGCCAATCGCCCAACTCTTTCAAACCAGCAGGCTTTTCTTCACGGATGGCTTCCTCCAAACGGAATGTACCTGGGTAACAGATGTCTTGAATGAAATCGGTGTTGGCAATGGTCTGCTTATCGCGAAGCCAGAATGAACCCGTTTTTCCCAGTTTGTACTTATACGGCTCGATGAGCTTGACCAAATTGAGGCTCAACCCTGCCTCAAGCAACGTCTCAACCCCGTATTGCGAAACGCCTGTTTTCTCGGCCAACTCTTCTGAGGTAATTCCTTTTCTACCTGCTTCAACAATGGCCAACAGAATTCCAGTTCTGTTCAGCGCAACTGCCGCCTGAAACATCATCGGATAAAAAGAAAGCCGCTCTGCGGCCTCCTTCGCTTCGGTCAATGAAATGTCGTCTTCTTGAAATGCTTTGTACATATAATGGTTTTAGTCTTCAACCCAATCCGTAAAATACTCCTGCGGCTTTCTGCGTGTTTTCCGAGGCCATTCATCCTTTGGGTAGCCGAGGTAAAGAAAGCCAAGGAATTTGTCTTTCTCGCCCAACTGCATGAAATCCTTGGTTTCTGGCCAAAACGTTACGCCACCGCTCGACCAAAATGCGCCAATTCCGTGTGCTGCTGCTACTAACATCATATTCTGAACGGCCATGGCCACGGCTGCAATCTCTTCTTCTTCGGGGTCTCGCTCGGCTTCATCACGCTTCATGCAGATGCCAATAATAGCCGAAGCCATCAGCGGACGAGCACGTAGTTTGTCGTATTTCTCCTGATCGAATTCGTCTCCTTTTTTCGTTCGATAAAGTTCTGATTGAAACTCGGATATCTTCTTCAAACCATCGCCCATAAAAACCTTGAAATGCCATGGTTGTGTATACCTGTGAGTGGGAGCCCACTTGGCGGCATCCAGTAGTTCCATCACAATTTCCTTGTGCACTTTTCGGGTGGAAAAAAACTCTGGACGAATGGATCTTCTGTCCTCAATTACCGCCTTTATCTCACTCAGATTATACCGCATTCGAACTCGTTTTTAAAGCTGAACAAATCTATTTAGAATGAGTTTAGATAAACAATAACTTTGACCCACTCTTTGAACATTAAACATTGAACTTTTCGATATGTATCCACCAGAAATAGTAATGCCAATGAAGCAGGACATCACTTCAGCAGGAGTTGATGAGTTGCTTACGCCAGAAGATGTAGATAACGCCATTAAGGCCGATGGAACCACGTTGGTTTTCGTCAATTCGGTTTGTGGTTGTGCCGCAGGAAATGCGCGACCAGCCGTGAAAATGGCTTTGCAGAATGAGAAAACGCCAACGCGCTCAACCACGGTCTTTGCAGGGTTTGATAAAGATGCGGTGGCACAAGCTCGCCAGCACATGGCACCTTATCCGCCAAGCAGCCCAAGCATCGCACTTTTCAAAGACGGCAGCTTGGTGCATTTCATTGAGCGCCACCACATTGAAGGTCGCCCAGCGGAAATGATTGCTGAAAACCTGAAAGGTGCTTTTGACGAGTTTTGTTGAAAGAGCAATTGGGCATAAGTGAAAAGGCCGATTATCGAGTTCGATAATCGGCCTTTTTTGTTTCTACGTAATCAGGTTATGCGTTTGCCTCAACGCATTTCTTGTAATTGGCAAGAATGGCTGACCAGCCTTGTTTTTGCATTTCGGCCGAGTTCTCATCTTCGATCTCAAACAACTCAGTCACTATGGTGCTTCCACCTTGCTCCTCGAATGCCACTTCAACCTTTCGGTCATCTTCTAACTTGAGAAGAATACGTTTGTTTTTTTCAATATTCAAATACTCTCCGTTGTAATCGAAGCCCATATTGCCATCTTTCGCTTCCATTCTCCACGAAAACTTACCGCCAGCGCAAAGGTCGTTTGTGGCGCTTGGGCAGCACCATTCGTCATTGGCAAAATTCCATTGAACAATGAATTCGGGCTTGGTCCAAACTTCCCAGGCCTTTGCAATGGGCGCTTCTACTGTCGTTGAAATAGTAATGGTCATGGCCGTTATTCCGAATCAGGGTTCTTCAAAACCTTCGGAACCTTGAAGTAGTCTGAATCTGCTTTCGGTGCATTCTTGAGTGCCTGTTTCTGCGTAATGGTCTTTTTCTTCTCGTCCTTTCGCATTACGTTCAATTCTTCCGACATGTAAATGAGCGGCTCCAAGCCATCGGTATCAAGCTCGTTAAGCTTTTCCATGAAGGTTAAGATTTTGTTCAGGTCCTTCTTGATGCGCTCTTTTTCCTCGCCTTCAAATTGCAATCGCGCCAAGTGCGCAAGCTCATCAACCGTTTTATCCGTTATATCCATGTCGTTTCAGTTCTTGGCGGATGACGTCCTGCGCAGCATCTCTCAGTTCAGCAACATCCTTCACGGTCATTCCTTTTGACGGAATCGGCTTGTGAATTTTGATGAATGTTGAACCAGGTCTGCCGCCTTCCCAAACATGTGGTTTGGCGGGCAAGATGTCCCATCCGCCCACAAAAGTAACGGGAACTACTGGAACTTGTGCTTCGATAGCAATCCTGAACGGAGAGTTCTTGAATGGCAACATTTTGGGTGGATCATCTGGAATGATCGCCTCTGGATAAACACCAATGGTTATCCCCTTTTTGAGGTCATCTGCTGCGCGTTGATACGAGTTGTAAGACGCACGCAGATTCGTTCGATCTATCAGAATATTCATCTTGTAAAAGAAGATATTGAAGAACCACCATTTGCCCAATTGCACTTTTCCCATGTAATGGAAATAACCTGGAAACGCCACGTACGATTGTACAATATCTACGAACGAAACATGGTTCGGAACGATGATGTAAGGGCCGTTTTCGAGTTTATCTTCCAGCTCAACTTTAGTGCGCACGCCCACCAGAAATAGAATCATTCTCGCCCAAATGCGCTTCAGAAACATCGCTTTTTTGAAATGGTGCTCGTGCCGTACGAAGTAGAAAAAGAACGGAAAGAGCGGCATAAGCGTGATAAAACACGTTACGAAAAACCACCCTCGCCAAAGGATTTTCAACGGCCATAAGATCTTGGACATGCCTCAAATGTAAGATTTGACGTATCGAACCCTTACTTCTACTTTTGGCAACTGTCTTTAAGCTGCAAAAAATGACAAGAATACTTACGGGAATACAGAGTTCGGGACGGCAACATTTAGGAAATATTCTGGGTGCTATTCGGCCAGCAATCGAGTTGAGTCGAGACCCGAAGAACGAGGCATATTTTTTCATTGCCAACATGCATTCTTTGACCACTATCAAAGATGCTGCAACACGAAAAGAAAATGTTCTTGCAACAGCTGCTGCTTGGTTGGCATGCGGATTAGATACAGACAAAGTGATATTCTATCGTCAATCCGATATTCCGCAAGTGGCCGAAATGACGTGGTATTTGAACTGCTTTACGCCATACCCGATGTTGGCGAATGCGCATTCGTTCAAGGATAAATCGGAGAATTTGGCGGATGTAAATGCGGGGCTTTTCATCTATCCAGTGCTAATGGCCTGTGACATCCTGATGTACGATGCCAACGTTGTTCCCGTTGGGAAAGACCAGAAGCAACATTTGGAGATGACGCGGGATATTGCCCGGTCGGTGAACCATCAGCTGAAGCAAGAGGTCTTGATAATTCCTGAATCAAAGATCAGTGAGGAAGTGATGGTTATTCCTGGTACAGATGGCCGTAAAATGAGTAAGTCTTACGGAAACGTGATTGACATCTTCCTTCCTGAGAAAAAGCTACGCAAGCAAATAATGGGAATTGTAACGGACAGCACACCCATGGAAGACCCGAAAGACCCAGATACCTGCAATGCTTTTGCGCTGTATTCGTTGCTTGCAACAGAGGAACAAATTGTGGAAATGCGCCAGAATTACGTGGGTGGAAACTACGGTTATGGCCATGCAAAACAGGCTCTTTTTGAATTGATTCTAGAAGAATTTGCCGAAGAACGCAAGCGTTTTGACGAGCTTATTACGCAGCCAGAACTGATTGAGAAGCTTCTATTGGAAGGCGCTCAGAAAGCCAAGCCCGTGGCTGATGATGTTCTGAGCAGACTCAAAGCTGCCATAGGCTACTAAGGAAAGGCGCTGCGATCAGAAGAATCAGCATTAGGTCGGCCAACCACCAACGGTTAATGGATTCGATGCTTCTTGAAATGAACGTGCTGAGCGGAAAAGCTGCCAGAATGAATCCAGCTTGCCAGCCGAGACCAAGGGCAACAACCATTAAAAGCACTCCTACAAACCAGCCCACGTTAACCAGCGAAATGTTGCGTTCGTGAACGGTTCCTGTGGTTAGATCGCGCAACGCGCTAGAGAACGAGACCACAGCCAGAATGGCCAACAGCAAGTGACTTAGCGTAAAGCGTTCTGTGGTTAAACTGCCTATCCAAGATGTCTGTATCATCCGCTGAAAAGCGAGAAATGGCGATTCGCTCCAAACGAGAAAAAGCGCAACGAAGATGATTGTCATTGCAATTCCTAAGATGAAAACGAACATCTCTTTCCAGTTTCCTGATCGGAGAATAAGCAACGAGAATCCGACCGAGAGTACCAGGAAAATGCTTTGCCCGACAAACAATGCGGCAAACCCAAGAAGGAGACCAACATGGAACATTTCCGACAACACCGAGTCGCGTTTGTAGGTGGAAAATATCAGCATGAACAACCCGATGAGTATGAATGCTGTGATGAGCACATCGGGCCGTGTGAAAAGTGGTTTTGCCGGTGTGCAAATGATGGATGCCATGGCCACCATTCCCACGTTTGGTTCTGCTAATGTGGTTTTCACTTCGCGAAAGCGTAGCCGACCAAATATCAGTACAGCGATGGCAAGCAGCAGACTTGAAACAGAAATCACGGTGCCATTCGATTCTAACCAGCCGAATGCCCAATGGGTAAACAGCAGATCGTTCGGACCTCCTTTTGGCTGCGCGAAAACGAACTGAAACGTCAGCATGGATGCCGAAATCAAGTACGCTAGTAAAAAGCTTACAATGGTTTTTGAACGAAGTAGTCCTGTCAGCATTTCAATTGTCAGCTATCTCGTTTCAAATATTGGATATATTTGCCGCATAAATCAAACACGGAATGAACTTACAAGACTTCCTAGAGCCGATTCAAGCGCTTATCATGTTCTCATTTGATATTCTGAAAGCTGGAGGCAACTTGGTGAACAACGCTATCATCATCATCATTGCTCTTGCTTTGGTTTATTGGACGGTTAAGCTTATTGGCTACCAAAGCGAAGAAGTACCGAACCGCTAATTCTGCAGATCGAATCCGATATCTGATCGGAAGTATTTCCCTTCGTAATTGACAACTTGCGCATTCGCATATGATTGCTCTAGCGCCTCTGTCATATTCTCCCCGTAAGAAGTAATTGCCAGCACGCGACCACCATTGGTCAGCACGTTTCCGTTTTCATCTTTTGTTCCTGCATGGAACACCACACTGTCTTTCACTTTATCCAGCCCACCAATTTTTCTGCCTTTCTCGTAAGCTCCAGGATAACCATCAGAAACCAACATTACGGTGCATGTGGTTCTTGGATCAACTTTCAATTCAACTCGGTCAAGACTTTGGTCGGCAACAGCTTCGAAAAGATCAATAAGATCGGTTTGAATTCGCGGTATGACCACTTCGGTCTCCGGATCTCCCATACGAACGTTGTATTCAATGACGTAAGGTTCGCCACCAACATTCATCAACCCGATAAAGATGAATCCTTTGTAGTCGATACCATCTTTTTGAAGCCCAGCGACTGTTGGTTTTACAATTCGCTCTTCTACTTTATTCATGAAGGCTTGATCGGCAAATGGAACTGGTGAAATGGCTCCCATTCCTCCTGTGTTCAGGCCTGTGTCTCCTTCGCCAATTCGTTTGTAGTCTTTTGCTGACGGAAGAATCTTGTAGTTCTTTCCGTCTGTGAGTACAAAAACAGAAAGTTCAATCCCTTTCAGGAACTCTTCGATGACGACTTTATCTGATGCTGAACCGAACTTGTGTTCTACCAGCATCGAAGTGAGTTCAATGCGTGCTTCTACCAGTTCATCACAGATCAAAACACCCTTTCCCGCAGCTAATCCATCCGCTTTCAGAACATAAGGGGAGTTGAGCGTTTCCAAGAACTTAAAACCATCTTCCAGCGAATCTGAAGTGAATGAATTGTACCTCGCAGTTGGAATATCATGACGCACCATGAACTCCTTGGAAAACTCCTTGCTGCCTTCTAGCATGGCACCGGCTTTTGACGGCCCGATAACAGAAATGTATTTCAAAGAAGGCTCACTCTGGAAGTAGTCGGATATGCCAGCAACCAATGGAGCCTCTGGCCCAACCACAACCATATGAACGCTGTTTCCACGCACAAAGTCACGTACAGCCTCAAAATCTTCTGGATTGATGTTAACATTGGTGCCAACAGTTTGTGTGCCTGCGTTTCCTGGCGCAATGTATAGCTTGGATATTCGCTTGCTTTGGCTCAGTTTCCAGGCCAATGCGTGTTCTCTTCCTCCCGACCCAATCAATAATACGTTCATTCTGTGCGCATGATTTAGTTGGTCAAAGGTCTTAATTACAATCAGAATATTTACCGTTTTCGGCCTCATTATAATTAATAATAGCTTCGTACCCTTCCCTCAAGTGTAACTTCGGGTGAGTATTCAAGAGCAAACTTTTCGTGGCCTTAGTTGGAACCTGATTGGAAGGTCAGGAAGGCAATTCATCCGTTTACTTTCGGATGTTATCCTAGCTCGACTGTTAAGTCCAGATGATTTCGGTACGGTTGGCGTGGCTATTGCCGTGGTACATCTATGCAAGCTTCCTGCAAGCTTTGGAATAGCAACAACAATTGTACAGCTACGTGAAAAACGCCAGCAAACACTTTCCACTGCGTTCTTTTTCAATATTTTGGTTGGTCTTTTGCTGTTTGTGTTGGTCCATTCTTTTGTTGGACCACTGACCGAATGGTACGGAAAACCTTCGCTAGAACCCGCCACCCGATGGGCAAGTTTTATTATTCCACTTTATGCATTGAATATTGTTCAAGGATCTTTGTATCGAAAAGCCATCAATTTCAAGAAGTTGGCTACTATAGGCATTGCAGCTGAGCTTGCAGGTGTACTTACAGGAGTAGCTGCCGTGTTGAGTGGCTGGGGGTTGATGGCTTTGGTAGCAAAGCACTTGGTAGCAGAGCTGATTTACACCTGTTTATTATGGTGGCGGTCAACATGGTTTCCTCAAGCGCATTTCGAATTGCGGGAACTGCAAAAGCTCCTCTCGGTTGGTGTGTTCGTGTTTCTTGCTCAGTCAAGCGATGTAATTCTGACACGTTTGTCCACTTTAACAATTGGGGCGGTGTTTGGCACCACTACACTTGGGCTTATGAATAAAGCCAGTTCATTAAGCAGTCTCGTTACCAACTACGTTTCTAACAGCTTTAAAGAGGTTTCATTTTCCAGCTTGAGCACCCTGGCTGACGAAAAACGATTTGGTAATGCGTTGGCCGACATTCTCAATGCCGTGTATTTCTTGGCGTTCGGTCTGGCTGGCTTTCTATTCTTTGCTGGGGCAGACATCGTTTATGTTGTGCTTGGAGAACAGTGGGATAAAGCGGTGCCAATATTTCATGTGCTTGTCCTGATTTCTCCTATTATGGCTTCAGACGGGGTGTTATCCTTCGCATTTGTTGCAAGAGGGAAATCACGGAAATACTTCAGGTTCGACCTTTTGAAAAAACTGCTGACCGTCATACCTATCACTTTAGCATTCTTTGTTTCGTTTGAAGAATTTCTAATGCTGCTGGCAATTTCTGCCGCTCTAAAACTGCTCTTCAATCAGACGGTAATTGCAGGCCAACTGGGAATTTCATCGAAAGATAGAGCAACAACTGTAGTTCCTTATTTGATCGCAACCATCTTATGTGGTGCTGCTTCATACTTATCTACGGCCAGCATTGAGTTTGGGCTGTTCTCTCATTTGACCAAAGGCGTTGTCTTTGCCGCGCTTTATGCCATGATTAACGGGCTTTTTCGCACACGTGGTTGGGTTATGTTTACCGGAGTTACAAACTCAATAATTGGTAAGGTGATCGACAGGTCTTGACCTCACTCTTTCGATAATATCGGTTGTTGAAATTCCAGACGTGTATGGCAGTACTCCGATCATTTCTACAGGCAGGTCACCACAATCTTTCAGTT
>CAYWET010000033.1:0-43995 GCA_964457245.1 uncultured Chryseobacterium sp.
GAGCAGTTAAAATGGCTGTTGCTTCAACCATGAGAATGGGAGCTGAAGGAATTAAGATTCAAGTAAGTGGGCGTTTGGGTGGTGCGGAAATGGCACGTACAGAAATGTACAAAGATGGTCGTACTCCGTTGCACACATTCAGAGCTGATATTGACTACGCTAACGTAGAAGCTCACACTACTTATGGCCGTATCGGTATCAAGTGTTGGATCATGCTTGGAGAGGTTTACGGAAAGCGCGACCTAGCGCCAAACGCTAACCTACAGAGCAAGAAGCCAGCAAGATTGGCCAGAAGAGACAGAAAGAAGTAATTAGGTAAGAACAGGAAGAAGCTAAGTTATGCTACAGCCAAAAAGGACGAAGTTCCGTAAGCAGCAGAAAATGAAAATGAAAGGCCTTGCCCAACGTGGCAACCAATTGGCCTTCGGTTCATTCGGCATTAAAGCGATGGACGGTGCGTGGATCACTGCCCGTCAGATTGAAGCTGCTCGTATCGCTATTACACGATACATGAAAAGGGAAGGACAAGTTTGGATCAAGATTTTTCCAGACAAGCCAGTTACCAAAAAGCCTGCTGAAGTAAGGATGGGTAAGGGTAAAGGTTCTCCTGAGTATTGGGTAGCAGTTACCAAGCCTGGAACAATTCTTTTCGAAATTGAAGGAGTTGATTCAGTTACAGCTAAAGAAGCTTTGCGATTGGGAGCTCAGAAACTTCCATGCAGAACCAAGTTCATCACTAGAAGGTCTTACACAGGCGCTTAAGAGTTAAGTACGATGGAAAACGCAGTAATAAGAGAATTGTCAAGCGAGGAGCTAGAGGAAAGACTAGCAGAGGAGCGCTTGAAACTCGCTAAGTTGAAAATGAATCACGCGGTATCTCCAATTGAGAATCCGCAAGAGTTGAAACATGCCAGAAGGTTGATCGCAAGGTTGATGACCGAACGAACTTCCAGAAGCAAAGCAGAAGCTTAAGATGGAGAATACAGCTAGAAACCTTAGAAAGGAAAGAATCGGGGTTGTCGTTAGCGACAAGATGGATAAGACCATCACTGTTAGCGTTGAGCGAAGAGTAAAGCACCCGATCTACGGAAAGTTCGTGAAGAAAACTTCCAAGTTCCATGCTCATGACGAAAACAATGATTGTGGGGCAGGAGATACTGTTCGCATCATGGAAACTCGTCCGTTGAGCAAGTCAAAGAACTGGAGACTGGTAGAAATCATTGAAAGAGCCAAGTAAGCCATGATACAGACAGAATCTAGACTTAAAGTAGCTGACAACAGCGGAGCAAAGGAAGTTCTTTGCATCAGGGTTCTTGGTGGAACCAGAAAGCGTTACGCTCGCATTGGCGATACCATCGTGGTAACAGTTAAAGATGCTGTTCCTTCAGGTAATGCTAAAAAAGGAACAGTTTCAAAAGCTGTAGTTGTAAGAACAAAGAAGGAGACAAGAAGACCAGATGGTTCTTACATCCGATTCGATGACAACGCAGTAGTTCTTTTGAACGCTGGTGGCGAGATGAGAGGAACACGGATCTTCGGACCTGTTGCTCGTGAGCTGAGAGAGAAACAATACATGAAGATCGTATCACTTGCACCTGAGGTGCTTTGATTAAGAGAAGCAAAGCAATGGCAAAGTTTCACATAAGAAAAGACGATACCGTTAAGGTAATTGCTGGAGAGTACAAAGGAGACGAAGGCAAAGTTCTTGAGGTATATCCAGAAAAGAACAAAGCTTTGGTAGAAGGCGTGAACATCGTAAAGCGTCACACCAAGCCAAACGCAGCAACACCAAACGGTGGCATCGTTGAGAAAGAAGCTCCAATTCATCTTTCAAACCTGATGTTGGTTGATCCAAAAACTGGAGAAACTACACGTACAGGAAGAAAAGAAGATGGTGGTAAGCTGGTAAGATATTCGAAGAAAACGGGAGAAGTTATTAAGTGATGAGCACTACTACACCGACACTTAAGAAAAAGTACGTTGAGGAGATTGTTCCTGCATTGAAGGAGCAGTTCAAGTACAAGAGCGTAATGCAGGTTCCAAAGTTGGAGAAGATCTGCTTGAATCAAGGTCTTGGTCAGGCGGTTGCCGACAAAAAGATCATGGAGGCTGCGCTGAATGACATGTCATTGATTGCTGGGCAGAAAGCCGTAGCAGCACGTTCTAAGAAAGACATCTCAAACTTCAAATTGCGTAAAGGAATGCCAATTGGTGCTCGTGTTACGCTTCGCGGAGATAAGATGTATGAGTTCTTGGAAAGATTGATCGCTGTTGCTCTTCCACGAGTTCGGGATTTCCGCGGAATCAACCCAAAAGGATTTGACGGAAGAGGAAACTACAACCTCGGTATTACTGAGCAGATCATCTTCCCAGAGATCGATATTGATAAAGTGAACAAGATTCTCGGTATGGACATCACTTTCGTGACTTCAGCCGAAACAAACGAAGAAGGACTCGCTCTATTGAAAGAGTTCGGAATGCCATTTAAAAAGTAAGAGAAGACATGGCCAAAGAATCAATGAAAGCAAGAGAGCGCAAGCGTGCAAAGCTTGTTGCCCGTTACGCTGAAAAGAGAGCAAGACTGAAAGAGGAAGGAGACTACCAAGCATTGGCTCGTCTTCCTAAGAATTCAGCTGCTATCCGTAAGCACAACCGTTGCAGCATCACGGGTCGTCCAAAAGGATACATGCGTGATTTCGGATTGAGCAGAATTCAATTCAGAGAAATGGCCAATGCTGGTCTTATTCCAGGAGTTAAAAAGGCAAGTTGGTAAATAAGTTACAAGCAGTTAGCCGTAAGCTACAAGCTGAGAATTGAAAAAGAAAACACAGAAGTAACACGCTTGGAGCCAGAAGCTAGAAGCTAGAAGCTAGAAGAAATGACAGATCCAGTAGCAGATTATCTGACAAGAGTTAGAAACGCGATTCAGGCAAACCACAAGGTGGTTGATATTCCTGCATCTAACTTGAAAAAAGCGATCACCAAGATCCTTTTTGAAAAAGGGTACATCCTTAACTATAAGTACGAGGATGAAGTAGGTCCTCAAGGCAACATCAAAATTGCTTTGAAGTACAACCCACAAACGAAATTGAGTGCCATCCAAGGGTTGGAGCGTGCCAGTAAGCCAGGATTGAGAAAATACGCTGGTTCAGGTTCACTTCCACGTGTTAAGAACGGTTTGGGTGTTGCTGTGGTCTCTACATCTAAAGGTGTAATGACCGACAAAGAAGCAAGAACACAGAATGTAGGTGGAGAGGTTCTCTGCTACGTGTACTAAGAATACAGAAAGAAACAGAGCGATGTCAAGGATAGGATTAGCACCGATTGAAGTACCTCAGGGAGTTGAGGTAACCATAGGTGATGGCAATGTAGTTACTGTAAAAGGTCCATTGGGTCAGCTTTCAGAAGAGTTGAAAGGCGATCTAAAAGTGGAGTTGAAAGACGGTAACATCGAAGTTGCCCGCGAGAATGAGATGAAGCAGACCAAAGCTTTCCACGGTCTTTATCGTTCGCTTATCAACAACATGGTTGAGGGCGTATCTAAAGGCTACGAAAAGCAACTTGAGTTGGTTGGTGTGGGGTTCCGTGCCAGCAACAAAGGACAAGAATTGGAGCTTTCACTCGGATTCTCTCACAACGTGATTTTCATGCTTCCAGAAGAGATCAAAGTAGAGACTCAAATGGAGCGTGGTAAGAATCCTATTGTGACATTGAAATCTCACGATAAGCAGCTTATCGGACAAGTAGCGGCTAAAATCCGTTCACTTAGAAAACCTGAGCCATACAAAGGAAAAGGTATCCGATTTGTTGGAGAACAGATTAGAAGAAAGGCTGGTAAGGCTGCATCAAAATAATAAGTAGAAAAGATGGCTACTAGTAACAGAAGACTTAAGATCAAGACAAGAATCCGAGCTAAGATTTCCGGTTCTTCAGACAGACCAAGAATGTCTGTTTACCGAAGCAACAAGGATATCTACGTTCAGTTGGTAGACGATCTTGAAGGGAAAACAGTTCTTGCTGCTTCTTCAAGAGACAAAGGTGTTGCAACTGAAAAAGGAAACAAGACCGAGATTGCCAACAAGGTTGGTAAACTTATCGCTGAAAGAGCTAAAGAAGCTGGCATCGAAACAGTTGTCTTTGACAGAAACGGATATCTGTACCACGGTAGAGTTAAGGCTCTAGCAGAAGGTGCTCGCGAAGAAGGATTGAAATTCTAATTGCTGAATACAGGAAACAATGACAAGAGTAAAATCAACTGATATTGAACTGAAAGACCGAGTGGTCGGTATTCAGCGAGTTACCAAAGTAACTAAGGGTGGTAGAACATTCAGCTTCTCAGCTATTGTAGTTGTTGGTGACGAGAATGGTGTTGTTGGTCACGGACTTGGAAAGGCCAAGGAGGTAACTGAGGCGATCGCCAAAGGAATTGACGATGCTAAGAAGAACTTGATTCGTGTTCCTATCATCAACGAAACACTTCCTCACGAAATTGAAGTGAAGTACGGTGGTGCGCGTGTATTCATGAAGCCAGCTTCTCTCGGTACGGGGGTAATTGCTGGAGGTGCAATGCGTGCGGTATTGGAAGCAGCAGGTGTACACAACGTTCTTGCAAAGTCTAAAGGTTCGTCAAACCCACACAACGTGGTAAAAGCAACCTTCAAAGCTTTGAGCGAAGTGAAAGATGCCATTCAGGTATCGAACCAAAGAGGAGTTAAACTAGATGTGGTATTCAACGGGTAACCGTTAAATGACAAGCAGAAATGGCTAAGATCAAGGTAAAACAAGTAAGAAGTGCTATCAATCGTCCTGCTAAGCAGAAGAAGACGATGCAAGCATTAGGCTTGAAGAAAATGAACCAAGTGGTTGAGCACGAAGCTACTCCACAGATACTTGGAATGGTGGCCAAAGTAAGCCACATGGTTGAAGTAATTGAAAAGTAACGGATAAGGATTTAGAACGATGGGTCTTAATAATCTAAAACCAGCAGCAGGTTCTACTAAAAGTAGAAAGCGTATTGGACGAGGCGAAGGAAGTGGCCACGGTGGTACATCTACACGTGGACACAAAGGTCAGAAGTCACGTTCTGGTTACAGCAAGAAAGTGGGGTTTGAAGGAGGTCAAATGCCACTTCAAAGACGTGTTCCTAAGTTCGGATTCAAGAATCCGTTCAGAGTGGAATACCACGGAATTAACCTTGATACGTTGCAAAAACTTGCTGACGAGAAAAAGGTGAAAGAAGTAACTCCGGAAGTTCTTATCGAGAACGGATTGGCTAAGAAAAGCGATAGAGTTAAAATCCTAGGTCGTGGAGAATTGAAGGCTAAGCTTTCTGTTTCAGCTCACGGATTTTCTAAAACAGCATTGAGTGCAATTGAAGCTGCTGGTGGAACCGCAACTTCACTATAAGAGTAGATGAAGAATTTTATAAATACACTTCAGAACATCTGGAAGATTGAAGACCTAAGGAACAGGATTCTGAATACCTTAGGTTTCATTCTTATCTACAGATTGGGTTCGTTTGTGGTGTTGCCAGGTTTGGATCCAGCTAAGTTGGGTGCACTTCAGGCGCAAACTTCAGACGGTATCCTTGGTCTGTTGAACATGTTCTCAGGAGGTGCTTTTTCAAACGCATCCATTTTCGCATTGGGAATCATGCCTTACATCTCTGCATCTATTGTGTTGCAGTTGGCAGGTATGGCTGTTCCAGCGTTGCAGAAATTGCAGAAAGAGGGTGAGAGCGGAAGAAAGAAGATCAATCAGTACACGCGTTATCTGACCATTCTTATTACAGCTGGTCAGGCTCCTGGTTATATAGCTAACCTGCAGTCGCAACTACCGAATGATGCCTTCTTGACTTCACCAAGCTTGTTCTGGTTTACAGCATGGTTGATTCTTATTACAGGTACAGTATTCGTTATGTGGTTGGGTGAGCGTATCACCGACAAAGGAATCGGAAACGGTATCTCGTTGTTGATCATGGTTGGTATCATCGCGGCATTGCCATTCTCATTCATGGCAGAGTTCTTCTCTAAATTGGAGCAGAGTGGTGGTGGTTTGGTCATCTTCCTGATTGAAATGGTAGTTCTGCTATTGGTGATTGTTCTTTCAATCCTGTTGGTACAAGGAACGAGGAGAATTCCAGTTCAAGTTGCACGTGCTGCCATCTCTGGTCGTCAGGCACTTCCACAAGGTGGAACACGTCAGTACATTCCATTGAAAGTGAATGCAGCTGGTGTAATGCCAATTATCTTCGCTCAGGCAATCATGTTCGTTCCAATTACGTTGGGAGGATTTGCTGGAGAGAGCGGTTCTTGGTTTGTAACAGCATTCTCAGATTTCACTGGATTCTGGTACAACAGTACCTTCTTCCTACTGATCATCATCTTCACGTATTTCTATACGGCTATCACCATCAATCCAAATCAGATGGCGGAGGATATGAAAAGAGGTGGAAGCTTTATTCCAGGTGTTAAGCCAGGAAGAAAAACTGCTGAATATATCGATAACGTGATGTCGAGAATCACCCTTCCAGGCTCGATTTTCCTAGGCATCATTGCTATCCTACCATCGTTTGCAATGATCTTCGGAATTAACGCACAGTTCGCGCAGTTCTACGGAGGAACATCATTGTTGATCATGGTTGGTGTAGTGCTCGATACACTACAACAAATTGAAAGTCATTTGTTAATGCGTCATTATGACGGATTGATGAAGTCAGGTAGAATTAAAGGGCGCTCGTCAATGAGCATGTCCGCATAAGAGAGGTAAGAGGCAGCATGGCAAAACAAGCATCAATAAGTCAAGACGGAACAGTTGTGGAAGCACTGTCTAATGCTATGTTCCGAGTTGAGCTTGAAAATGGGCACGTTATCACTGCTCATATTTCAGGGAAGATGCGCATGCACTACATCAAAATTCTACCAGGAGACAGAGTGAAAGTTGAAATGAGTCCTTACGATCTTACAAAGGGACGTATTACATACCGATATAAATAATTGCGAGATGAAAGTCAGAGCATCAGTAAAGAAGAGAAGTGCAGATTGCAAGATCGTCAAGAGAAAAGGACGTGTTTATGTGATCAACAAGAAGAACCCACGATTTAAGCAAAGACAAGGGTAATACCTACTTGTGTAATAGTATAGAAAGAAGAAAATGGCAAGAATTTCAGGAATAGATCTTCCAAAGAATAAGCGAGGCGAAATCGGTCTTACTTACATCTATGGTATCGGTAGAGTAACTGCTGGTAACATTCTAGACAATGCGAAGATCGACCGTAACAAGAAGGTTGAGGATTGGAATGATGATGACTTGGCAGCTATCCGTGAGGAAGTTGGTAAGATCACCACTGAAGGTGAGCTTCGTTCGCAAACTCAGATGAACATCAAGCGTTTGATGGACATCGGTTGCTACAGAGGTATCCGTCACCGTTCTGGATTGCCACTTCGTGGTCAGAAGACCAAGAACAACTCTAGAACTAGAAAAGGAAAGAGAAAAACTGTTGCCAACAAGAAGAAGGTAACCAAGTAATAATAGACTTCGATAATTCGAGGATATGGCAAAGACATCAAAAACTACAAGAAAAAGAACCGTTAAGGTTGATGCAGTTGGAGAAGCGCACATCAACGCGTCTTTCAACAACATCATCATCTCACTTACCAACAAAAAAGGAGAAGTTATTTCATGGTCTTCTGCTGGTAAGCAAGGATTCCGTGGTTCTAAGAAGAATACACCATATGCTGCTCAGACTGCAGCTGCTGACTGCGCTAAAGTTGCTTACGATGCAGGTTTGCGTAAAGTGAAGGTGTTTGTAAAAGGACCTGGAGGCGGTCGTGAATCTGCAATCCGTAACCTACATGCCAATGGCATTGAAGTAACTGAGATTGTTGACGTGACTCCAGTTCCGCACAACGGATGTCGTCCACCGAAGAAAAGAAGAGTTTAATACACGCATTATTTAAGCGAAATGGCCAGATATACAGGACCAAAATCAAAGATTGCACGGAAGTTCGGAGAGGCTATCTACGGACCAGACAAGTACTTGGAGAAGAAGAACTATCCTCCTGGATCGCACGGTAACAACAGACGAAGAAGAAAAAAGTCTGATTACGGTGTGCAGTTGATGGAGAAGCAAAAAGCCAAGTACACTTACGGTATGCTTGAGCGTCAGTTCGAGAACCTTTTCAAGAAAGCTTCTGCAAAGTCTGGTATTACAGGTGAGTTGTTGCTTCAGTTCTGCGAAGCTCGTTTGGATAACGTGATTTTCCGACTTGGTGCGGCTAACTCAAGAGCAGCAGCTCGTCAGTTGGTGTCTCACAGACACATCACTGTAAACGGTGAGGTTTGTAATATCCCATCTTGCCAGATCAAACCTGGCGATGTAGTTGGCATTCGCGAAAAGTCAAAATCTTTGGAGGTGATCAGCGAATCATTGGCAGCAAACTCTTGCGATAGCGAGTGGTTGAGCTGGAACCAAGACAGCATGACTGGTGAGTTCATGCACTACCCAACAAGAGAAGAAATACCAGAGAATATCAACGAGCAGCTTATCGTTGAACTTTACTCTAAGTAATAACGCTTAAAAGGCAACAAAAACAACCATGGCAATACTCGATTTCCAAAAACCTGATAAAGTCATCATGCTCAACTCTGACGAGCGTGTTGGAGAATTTGAATTCCGTCCACTTGAGCCTGGTTACGGTATCACTATCGGTAACGCGCTAAGAAGAATTCTTCTTAACTCGTTAGAAGGTTTCGCTATCACTTCACTTCGTGTGGATGGCGTTGACCACGAGTTCTCAACTATCGAAGGAGTTGTAGAAGACGTTACTGAGATTGTATTGAACTTGAAGCAAGTACGTTTTAAGCGTCAGATTGATACGCAGGAAAACGAAAGAGCAACAATCAGTATTTCTGGTCAAGATAAATTGACTGCTGGAGACCTTGGTAAGTTCCTTACTGGATTCCAAGTATTGAACCCAGAGTTGGTTATCTGCCACATGGAAAAGTCAGTTAAACTGAACTTGGATCTTACTATCGACAAGGGTAGAGGTTATGTTGCTGCTGAGGAAAACAAGCCTGCAAGCGCTCCAGTAGGAACAATTGCTATCGATGCCATCTTCACACCGATCAAAAACGTGAAGTACTCAATTGAGAACTTCCGTGTTGAGCAGAAGACTGACTACGAAAAGCTTCTTCTTGAAATCACTACAGATGGTTCTATCCATCCGAAAGAAGCATTGAAAGAAGCAGCCAAGATTTTGATTCACCACTTCATGTTGTTCTCTGATGAGAAAATCACATTGGAAGATGAGGTGAAGAAGCCATCTGAGGAATTCGATGAGAACGCATTGCACATGCGTCAATTGTTGAAAACCAAGTTGGTTGATATGGACCTTTCAGTTCGTGCGTTGAACTGCTTGAAAGCAGCTGACGTGGAAACTTTGGGAGACCTTGTTTCTTACAACAAGAATGACCTATTGAAATTCAGAAACTTCGGTAAGAAATCACTTACTGAGCTTGAAGACCTAGTTCACTCAAAGAACTTGACTTTCGGGATGAACGTTTCTAAATACAGATTAGACGAAGAATTAGAGTTGAAAAGCGGCCTAGGAGAAATGCTCTGAAGCCAGAAGCTTACGAAAATGAGACACAAGAAAGGATTTAATCATCTAGGAAGAAAGAAGGGGCATAGAAGAGCTATGCTTGCCAACATGGCCAGTTCGCTTATCAAGCATAAGCGTATTACAACTACTGTTGCAAAAGCTAAAGCCCTTAGATCTTACGTAGAGCCGCTTATCACTAAGTCGAAGACGGATGAGACCAACTCTAGAAGAGTTGTGTTCAGCTACCTTCAAGACAAAGAAGCTACTAGCGAGCTTTTCAGAGAGGTTTCTCCAAAAGTTGCTGACCGACCAGGTGGTTACACACGCATCATCAAGCTTGCTACTCGTTTGGGAGATAGCGCTGATATGGCAATCATCGAGTTGGTTGATTTCAATGAACTATTGGTGAAAGAAGCTAAGCCTAAGAAAGCTCGTAGAAGCAGAAGAGGCGGAGGCGCTAAGAAAGCAGAGGCTACTGCTCCAGCTACGGAAACTAAAGTGGAAGAGCCAAAAGCTGAAGAAGCTCCAGTTGAGGAAACTAAAGCTGAAGCTCCAGAAGCAAAAGCGGAAGCGCCTGCTGCTGAAGAAGCTCCTAAGAAAGAAGAAGGTGGAGACGAGGAGAAGAAGGAAGCTTGATTTTCAAAACGTGTTTAAAAGTTGAGAAAAGGACGAACCGATGCAGGTTCGTCCTTTTTTAATTTTGCCCAAACCCAAAAGCACATGAAATACCAGAACAGACCAGACGCCATTCTACTCCTGCAAGACGGCACCGTTTTCAAAGGAAAAGCAGCAGGGAAAATAGGATCAACCACAGGCGAGATCTGCTTCAATACGGGTATGACAGGTTATCAGGAAATATTTACCGACCCGTCTTACTATGGCCAGATAATGGTAACCGCTCACGTTCACATTGGAAATTACGGTGTATGCGAAGAAGATGTGGAATCAGAAGGAATGAAAATCAGTGGTTTGGTCTGCAAGTATTTCTCTCCAGTTTACAGCCGCCCACGTGCCGAAGGAAACATCCAAGATTACTTTGATGATAACGCGGTTGTAGGAATATCTGACATCGATACACGTGCAGTCGTCCAGCATATTCGCGATAAAGGTGCTATGAACGCTATTATTTCTTCGGAAGAGTTGGATGTTGATTTACTTAAGAAGAAGCTTGATGAAGTACCTTCTATGGAAGGGTTGGAGCTTTCTTCAAAGGTTTGTGCCAAAGAGCCATATTTCTTTGGAGATGAGAATGCCGACCATCGTGTAGCTGTCTTGGATATTGGAGTGAAGAAAAACATTCTCCGTTGTCTTTCAGACCGTGGTTGCTACATGAAGGTATTCCCTATGGATGCTTTATTTGAAGAAATCAAAGAATGGAATCCAGATGGGTTCATGATTTCCAATGGCCCTGGTGATCCAGCCGCTATGCTACAGGTAAGCGAAACGGTAACCAAAATGATTGATTCGGGAATCCCGGTTTTCGGAATCTGTCTCGGACATCAGGTTATGGCCATCAGTCAAGGCATCTCAACTTACAAGATGCACAACGGCCATCGAGGTATCAATCATCCAATCAAAAACTTGGTTACAGGTAAGTGTGAGGTTACATCTCAAAATCATGGTTTTGTGGTAAAACGAGAAGACTGTGAAAATCATGCTGAGATGGAAATCACGCACGTCCACTTGAATGACAACACGGTAGCAGGTCTGAGATTGAAAGGCCGTCCAGTTTTCAGCGTGCAATATCATCCAGAATCATCTCCAGGCCCGAATGATAGCCGCTATCTGTTCGACCAATTTGTGGAGAACATGAAAATGGTTCTTGCCTAAAATCCTAATTATCTAATTCGCTAATTGCCAATTAATGACCTACATCGCAAAAGTTAGTGCCCGTCAAATTTTAGACTCTCGTGGAAACCCGACCGTAGAGGTCGATGTCATTACGCAAAATGGAGTGCTTGGTCGCGCTGCAGTTCCATCTGGAGCCTCTACAGGAGAGCATGAGGCGGTTGAACTTCGCGATGGCGACAAAAGTAGATTCCTTGGAAAGGGAGTGCTGAAAGCGGTTGAGAATGTAAACGGACCAATTGCTGAAGCGATAACTGGCGGCTATGTTTTCGATCAGCACTTGATTGATAAGCGAATGATGGAGTTGGATGGAACTCCGAACAAAGGGAATCTTGGTGCTAACGCAATTTTGGGCGTTTCTTTGGCGGTTGCGAAAGCTGCTGCAGAAGAAGCAGGTCAGCCGCTTTTCAGATACGTAGGTGGCGTCAATTCGAACTTGCTTCCCGTTCCGATGATGAACATCATCAACGGTGGTTCGCATGCTGATAACAGCATCGATTTCCAGGAGTTCATGATTATGCCAGCTGGGGCAGATTCCTTCTCAGAATGTTTGAGAATGGGAACAGAAGTCTTCCATCATTTGAAGAAGGTATTGAATGACAAAGGCTATTCAACTAACGTTGGAGACGAAGGCGGATTTGCTCCTAACTTGAAATCAAATGATGAGGCAGTTGAGGTTATTCTGAAAGCGATTGAAAACGCTGGTTACCGTCCAGGTGAGGATATTTACATGGCCATGGACGCAGCTTCTTCTGAGTTCTATTTGAAGGATGAAGGCGTTTATCATCTGCACAAATCATCAGGCGATAAATTGACCAGTTCCGAAATGGCCTCGCTTTGGAAAGAGTGGACTGAAAAGTATCCGATTGTCTCTATCGAAGATGGGTTGGATGAGAACGATTGGGATGGTTGGAAAGAGCTTACAACCGCTATTGGAGATAAGGTTCAGTTGGTTGGTGATGACCTTTTTGTAACAAATGTTGAGCGTTTGAGCCGTGGTATCGATAACGGAATTGCGAACTCAATTCTTGTAAAAGTAAATCAGATCGGCTCGCTGTCTGAAACGATTGATGCAGTTAGATTAGCCACTGCAAATCGCTACACATCTGTTATGAGTCACCGCTCTGGAGAAACCGAAGATGTGACTATTGCAGACCTTGCGGTTGCCTTGGGAACAGGTCAGATAAAGACCGGTTCTGCGTCACGTTCAGACCGTATCGCGAAATACAATCAGCTCTTGCGTATTGAAGAACTTCTTGGTGACGAAGCTCAATTCTTGGGCAAGACCATGAAATTTATCAAGGACAGATAATTCCTTCTGAACCAAATCAACCATCCATAGTTTTAATTTTATCGGATGGGCTATTCTTCATTAGAAGCGTGTGTAAAGGACCTTGAAAAGCATGGTCATCTCGTTCGGGTAACTGAAGAAGTTGACCCGAATCTGGAAATGGCAGCCATTCACCTGCGGGTGTTTGAGAATAACGGACCTGCGATACTTTTCGAAAATATAAAAGGCTCCAAGTATCGAGCAGTTTCTAACCTGTTTGGTACGATGGAGCGGAGCCGATTCATTTTCCGCGATTCTTTGGAACGTGTGAAAAGATTGGTTCAATTGAAAGGTGACCCATCGCTGTTACTGAAGAATCCAACTTGGGCAATTTCTGCTATTGACGGTGCAATAGATGCTTTGCCGTTTCAGTGGAAAAATCGGTTTGAAGAGATTTCCATATCCGATCTGCCTCAGATAAAGTGCTGGCCTGATGATGGTGGAGCTTTTGTCACATTGCCTCAGGTTTACTCAGAAGATCATGACAAACCTGGAATCATGAATTCCAACCTTGGGATGTATCGCGTTCAGCTAAGTGGGAATACTTATGTCCAGAATCAGGAAATCGGATTACACTATCAATTACATCGCGGAATAGGAGTTCATCAGACCAAAAGCAATGCGGCAGGAGAACCTTTGAAAGTGGCAGTGTTTGTTGGTGGGCCACCATCGCACTCTTTTGCTGCCGTTATGCCGCTGCCTGAAGGGTTGCCCGAAGTCAGTTTCGCTGGTGCGTTGGGCGGAAGAAACTTCCGATACTTCAAACAGGATGGATTTACGGTTTCTTCTGATGCTGATTTTGTGATTTTAGGAGAAGTTTATCCAAAGGAAAATAAACCTGAAGGGCCTTTTGGAGATCACTTGGGTTATTACAGCCTTACTCACGATTTTCCTGTGATGCGAGTTAAAAAAGTACTTGCGAAGAAAAATGGAATCTGGGCTTTTACCGTAGTTGGAAGACCACCTCAAGAAGACACGAGTTTTGGTGCATTGATTCATGAGATTACTGGTTCAATCATTCCGCAAACTATTCCTGGTTTACACGAGGTGAACGCAGTTGATGCAGCTGGTGTCCATCCACTTTTGTTGGCCGTTGGAAGCGAACGTTATACGCCTTACTTGGAAGTTCAGAGACCACAGGAAATTCTGACCACAGCTAATGCAATTTTAGGCTTCAACCAGATGTCTTTGGCCAAGTTCCTTTTCATCATTGCAAAGGATGAAAACAGTCCTAGTGCAAAGGATGAAGAGGCCTACTTCAAGTATGTTTTAGAACGAATTGATCCAACGCGGGATTTTCATTTCCAAACCAGAACAACGATTGATACGCTCGATTATAGCGGAACCGATTTGAATTCGGGGTCGAAACTGGTAGTGGCGGCATGTGGAGAAAAGAAGCGTGAACTGGAAAAAACTGTTCCCGATCTTCAGTTACCAGATGGTTTCACTGAGCCTGGAGTTGTATTCGATGGTATTCTGGCAATTCAAGGTTCTAAGTATGTAGATGGTACTGATGTGAAGAAGTTAACCGAGACGCTCAAATCACAATCAGATAAACTCGCTGGTTTTCCATTTATCTGTTTAGTTGATGATAGCGAATTCGCAGCCCGAACGCTCAACAATTTCCTTTGGGTCACATTTACAAGAAGCAACCCATCTCACGATGTTCATGGAGTAGGAGAATTCATCGAAAACAAACATTGGGGTTGTACCGGTTCGGTGGTTTTTGATGCTCGAGTCAAATCTCATCATGCTCCTCTTTTGATCAAAGATCCAGCCGTTGAAAAGCGAGTAGATCGACTAGGTGTTAAAGGGGCTTCATTACATGGATTGATATGATGTTGCGCAATTGCGTACACTTGTTTTGCGTGAAACGCGTAGGTGAAATTGCAAAATTGTGTAAAAATGTATTTGTTCTTGGGAATTGCTGTTTTCAACGTAACCTTGGCTAAACCGAGGCGTTGTACTTTCTAAATCAATGGTCAGCAAATCATGAAAACGGAACAGAAACAGTGGACTGCTGAAGGCGGCTGGCAAGAGCTAAAGGATGCAGGAATCGGAGAATCGGCCGACCTTGTTTTCGTATTTGGTTCACGAAAACTTTTGGAGGACTCGTCTCATTATAATGAGGTAAAGGGATTTTATCCGAATGCTCATATACTGATGGGAAGTACCTCGGGAGAAATTGTTGAGGATCTGGTTTATGATGATTCTTTGGCGGTAACAGCCGTTGATTTTGAGAAAACGGAGATCAAGGTCGCTTCTATGAACATCAACGATGCCAGTGATAGCTTTGACGCTGGTGTGAAGATGGCAGAACAACTGGGTGGCGAAGGGCTTGCTCATGTTTTCTTGCTTACTGACGGACTTCACGTAAACGGTAGTGAAATCGTAAAAGGAATCAACTCTAAATTGGATAAAGATGTGCCATGTACTGGTGGCTTGGCAGGTGATGCAGCTAATTTCGAGAAGACATTAGTGGGATTGAACACAGTTCCATCTGAAAATCAGGTGGTTGCGATCGGATTTTATGGCGACAATCTAGAGGTGGGTTACGGATCTGTTGGCGGATGGGATAACTTCGGTGCGGAACGATTGGTAACACGCTCAGAAGGAAATGTCCTTTATGAATTGGATGGTCAATCCGCTTTGGACCTTTATAAAATGTACCTCGGTGATAGAGCAGCAGAATTACCAGGTTCAGCATTACTTTTCCCCTTGGGACTTAAGTTCGATGAGGATTCTGACACCATTGTGCGAACTGTTCTTGCGGTGGATGAAGAAAAGAACAGTATGACGTTTGCTGGAGACATTCCTGAAGGTTGTTATGTTCGTCTTATGAAAGCCGATTTCGACAAGTTGATTGAGGGAGCAAACCTAGCTGCCCAACATACTACCGAAAGAGGTGGTGATTCGGTCGAAAAATTGGCTTTGTTGATTAGTTGTGTCGGTAGAAAATTGATTTTGGGTCAGCGAATAGATGAAGAGGTGGAAGGTGTGCAATCGGTTTTAGGAAATGGTGCAACCATGACAGGTTTTTATTCGTATGGAGAGATTTCTCCAGTTGTGGAGTCTTCAAGATGTGAGCTTCACAACCAGACAATGACCATAACCACGTTTGCCGAGAGATAATACGTGTACGACAGTAAACTTCTCAATAGACAGATTCGAAAGTATCTGAGAGGCGCCCCCATCCCGAAGGAGATGGAGGGCCTTTTAGCTATTGTAAGTGACGCCTACAATCACTACGAGGAGAACACAAAACTCATGCAGCGTGCACTGGAGTTAAGTTCTGTCGAGCTTAACCAAGCCAAGAATAGAATTTCATCGGCTCTAAAGGAACTCAACGAGAAGAATGATGATCTTCTCAGTAGTATCCATTACGCTCGACTGATTCAAGAGGCGATTCTTCCTTCTGAAGAGCGTTTTAGAAGTGCCCTTCCCGAGTCGTTTGTCTTTCATCGGCCAAGAGATATTGTAAGTGGTGATTTCTATTGGTTGCAGGAATATGAAGACAAGGTTTTGGTTGCCGCAGTAGATTGTACAGGCCACGGGGTACCTGGAGCATTCATGTCCATTATTGGTAATAATGCACTAAACGCTGCGGTACGTGAGGAAGGTCTTACTACACCATCATTGATTCTGGATAGCTTGAATCGAGGTGTAAGTTCGACCTTAAGAAGTCAGGCGTCTGCCACCGATGATACCATGGGTATTAAGGACGGAATGGACATCGCGTTGGTGAGTATCGATTACAAGAACATGAAGGTTGAATATGCTGGTGCGTATAATCCTCTTTACGTTATTCGAGACGAGAAATTGGTTGAAACCAAAGGAGATAAGTTTCCGATTGGACTTCCGCTGGGGGATGAATTACGCCTCTTTACCAATCACAGTTTTGATCTTCAGGAAGGCGACCAGGTTTACATCTTTTCAGACGGTTATCCTGATCAGTTCGGTGGTCCGCAGGGAAAAAAGTTCAAGTACGATAACTTCCGATCGCTGCTTTTCAAGATTCATCAGCTAAGTCCAAGAAAGCAACTCAAAATGATTCAGCAAGGGTTCGAAGATTGGAAAGGGGACCTTCCGCAGTTAGATGATGTGCTTCTAATCGGTTTCCGTCTCTAACGAAATCTGATTTCCATTTTCGATAGTTCGAAAGCTTCTCCGTTTGAAGACCACGGATACACCTTTAGTGTTCCTAATGTGTCTTTATTCAAATTCAGATCGTAGTGAAAAACTCCCCAACTTGGTGAATTAGAACCGTACTGCAACGAGAATGCATCAGAATCCCAAGCATAGCCTCCAGAATCGTTTGATTGGTCGTAAACCATTTGAATGGAATTGGAGTCAGGAAGGTTTTGACATTCAACTAGAACGTTGATTGAGCTAATTCCTTGGTTTTTCAGTGAATCGATATTGACTGAAAAAGTTGGTCCGAAAGGACTTTCCGAATCGATGATGATTTTTGGAAGTCCAGCCGAATCTTGAACCACCTTGTCAGTATTCAAATTCCAGTCCTCATTTTGCGAGAAATCAAGCCTTGAATCATGCTTAGGTTGTTGACCACGTGTAAACATTACGGCTTCAGAGTTGAAATAAGTTTGTCTTCTAGCCTCTACCGGATACTTGTGTTTGATGATTTCTTCTACCTCTGGAGCGCTATATACGGTTGACCAAGCATAGATGATGTAATCCGAAGCTGCTGTGTCCACATGTGTTTTTAGATGGGCTAGACCCTTTTCATCGGTAATCCGATATCGATTCATCTCGAGGCTGTCGATTCTATCGAGATAATAGTGGATGTAGAAAGGTGAGTTAAAGTCTCCTATCAGAACAGCATCGCCAGCAACCTCCGAATTCCAATCTGAGATATGCTTGGCCAACTCCTTGAAAACACCGAATTGGTCGGTTTGATAGAATTTCTTTTCCGCGATAGTGCTAAACGAAATACTTATCAGCAAAAACACACTAACTATACCTGCAATCTGCTTTTTGTAGTTACCCCATCCAGAGAAAATGAAAATCAGAAGAAATGGAAATGAGAACAAGAGCGTGCTATTCTGAATTACAGGATTAACATATCTCGAATAGAAAAATCCAATCAAAAATGGAACGATGAACAACAGAAATGGCAATCCGTTTTGGAGAAATGACTTTTGATTTTTTGAAATGATAAACCCGGATATTCCAGCAGCAACAACCAGAATCAGTACCCAAAAAGATTCATTGAAAGCATAATCAATGTGCTGCCACAACCAATCATTTTTTGGTGGGCCCAGCCAACCACCAACGCCACCTAAACTCAATTGATATTTGAAAATTGGTAGATATGGAGCAAACAATAGAAAGCTACCAACCAACGAGAGGAGGTACTTTTTAAGTGTGTTTCCACGAACAATCAATAACCCGAATACCGCGAGAAGTGCAGCGGTCAAACCTGCAAAATAGTGGCTGTAGGCACTCAAAACCAAGCTTATCGCAAGCCAGATATAATCGCTGGTGTTGCCTTTTTCTTTCAGGATTCGAATCCAGAAAAAAGCTGCCATTGCAACGAATAGCGTGCCTAATGCATACGGTCGTGCAATTCGGCTGTAAAGAATGGGGAAAGCAAGTACGGCAAAGACCGCGCTGGTCAGCAAACCAGCAGAAGTGCTGATCCATTCCTGTGCTGTTCTGAAGACGAAGTAAACAGCAAGAACTCCAGCAAGTACAAACGGTAGACGCACCACAAAAACGCTGTTGCCAAACCATTTTGTCAAGAACCACAGAATAACCTGGGCTGCAGGTGGATGACCATCAATTCGAACACCTTCCATGATGAGGTCTAGGAATGAATCGAAATTTAGGCGTGATAATGCGCTTAGCTCGTCATTTGAAAGCGAGAAATCCCAGAAGTCATAGATGCGAAGTGCTGCTGCAACAAGCAGGAATAGAACGAGAACGATCTTCTCGTCTCTATCCATTCTGACCAAGCTGTCTTAAGCGTTCGAAAAGCACAATTCCCGTTGCTACGGAAACATTCAGCGAGCCCGTGTTTCCAGCCATTGGAATGTTAACGTGTTGCTGAGCAATTTCCATCAATCCATCACCAATTCCGTCTTCTTCAGATCCCATGATCACAGCCAACGGCCCATCCAATTTGGTTTCGTAAATCGATTGTTCACCTTTCTCAGAAACCGCAGTAACCTTCAAGCCGCTTTCGGCTAGGTTTCTGACTTCTGAAACAATATGATTCGTTCTGCAAATAGCAACATTGAATATCGCGCCAGCAGAACTTTTTACCGCAAACGAATTGATCTGGGCACTTCCTTTTGTAGGAATGAGAATGGCATCCACACCAGCACATTCTGCCGAACGACAAATAGCACCAAAATTCCCAACATCAGAAACCCGATCGAGAATGAGCACAACGGGTTCTTTTCCTGCTTCGAATGCCTGCTGAACTACTTGTGTAATGTCTTGATATTCAACAGGAGAAAGTAGCGCAACCACACCTTGGTGGTTCTTTCGTGTTAACCGATTCAACTTCTCTAGCGGTACTTCCTGAAATGGAAGTCGAAACTTCCGCATCTTATTTTTCAGCTCAATCAAAGCATTATTGTTCGAACCTTTTTTCAGAAATACCTTCTCGATTTCCTTACCAGCGTCAATGGCTTCCTGAACGGGATGAACCCCAAAAACCATGTACTGATCGGTGTCTTTTCGTTGCATGCTAAAACTTCTAGCGGGCGAAGATACTCTGATGATAGCTTACGGCAAGTCAATCAGACCTGCAGCCGTTTAGTGACGAGGTCATCGACAACCTCGTACAAACGTGTTGGACTGAATGTGCGCCAGTTGATATCTTGAAACTGTCCTCCGAGATTAATGTAATAATCGATCTGTGCCTGCTTCATTTCCTCAATTACGTGGTCACGGAAATTGAGACCGATAATCCAACCTTCTTCCACCTCGTCAAACCATTCCATGTAGTATTCATCATCCGAATAATGGAAGTTGAGCACATTTTCACCAATCAGGATGAACTTGTTGATTCCCTCATGCATCATGGTTTCGATGATGTCACGCTTCAGCGTCATGATATCGTTGTAAAGCAAATCGTTCCATTCTCCTATCATCTCAATGATTGCAAATCCTTGCTCGTACTCGGCAAAAAGCACTTTCAGAAATAGGGTAGGCGAATCGATGTTGTCCCACTGTGGATGCAGGGCAAAATCGTAGATGTGGTCCGTGAACTCGAACTCGCTGTACTCACGGCCGTAGAAAGGAGAGCGCATGTCTTCAGCTGCGATGTAGTAATCGCGCCAGCGGTAATATGGTTCGATGGAATGCATGCTAAATACTACTTGGATGAATGTGCGTCCACCGCTTTCCGAACACTTCCATGCTCACTTAGCAATTGCTCTGCGACTGTACGTTCAACACCTGTTTCGTCCATGATCATCCGAACGCCACGGTCAACCAGTTTGTTGTTGCTTAGCTGCATGTCAACCATCTTGTTTCCCTTCACTCGGCCGAGTTTGACCATGGTTGTGGTTGTAATCATATTCAGTACCAATTTCTGAGCTGTCCCAGCTTTCATACGTGTACTACCCGTCACAAATTCGGGACCGACAACTACCTCAATTGGAAAGTTTGAAGCAGCAGCCATTGGTGAATTCTCATTGCACGAAATGCAACCGGTTGTTACATCATGTGCCTGACATTCTTTCAATGCACCGATAACGTATGGCGCAGTACCTGAAGCACTGATTCCGACAACAAAATCGTTCTCAGAAATCTCATGTTCCTGAAGGTCTTTCCAGCCTTGCGTTTCACTGTCTTCCGCAAACTCAACTGCTTTGCGAATGGCGGAATCTCCTCCGGCAATAATACCGATGACCAATCCGTGCGGAACGCCATAGGTTGGCGGACATTCAGATGCATCAACGATTCCCAATCGGCCACTGGTGCCGGCTCCGATATAGAACAAACGTCCGCCATCTTCCATCTTGGAAACGACCGATTCAATCAGCTTTTCAAGCTGAGGAATAGCTTTTTCAATGGCAAATGGAACGGTCTTGTCCTCGCGGTTAATGTTGGTCAAAAGTTCATTGACCGACATGTGTTCCAAATTATCGTAGTTGGAACTCGATTCCGTTACACGTGTCTCCATTTTACCCGAAAATATTCGGAAATCTGTATGGATCAGCCTCGCTCATGATGCCGTAAGCAGCTTCAACCATGTCCTCAATGCTTGGCTTGCTGAAGTAATCGCCATCGGTTCCGTAAGCCGTTCTGTGTGCTTGTGCAGTAAGTGTTGATGGTTCGCTATCTAAGTAGAAATAACCTTTCTGTTCTTCCACAATTTTCTGCAGAATATAAGCAGAAGCACCGCCCGGAACATCCTCATCAATGACCAGCAAACGGTTGGTTTTCTTGAGTGATTCTACAATGGAATGATTCGCATCGAACGGAAGCAACGTCTGTACATCTATCAGCTCTGCTGAAATTCCAGTATCTGCCAGTTCCTCACAAGCTTTGATAGCCAAATTCACGCACGAGCCATAAGTCACTATCGTGATGTCTGTTCCTTCGTGAAGTATTTCAGGTGTTCCTAACGGAGTCCTGAACTGTCCAAGGTTTGAAGGCAACTTCTCCTTGGTTCGGTAACCATTCAGTGGTTCAATGATCAATCCTGGGTCGTCAGAAGCCAAGAGCGTGTTGTAAAAACCTGCCGCTTGCGTCATGTTCCTAGGAACGCAAACATGCACACCACGCAATGCATTAATGATCATTCCCATTGGAGAACCAGCATGCCAGATTCCTTCCAAACGATGACCGCGAGTACGGATGATCATCGGGCATTTTTGACCGCCTTTGGTTCTGTATTGCAGCGAAGCAAGGTCATCGCTCAACGGCTGCAAACCGTAAAGTAAGTAGTCCAAGTATTGGATCTCGGCAATTGGACGAAGCCCACGCAACGCCATTCCGATTCCTTGTCCCATGATGGAAGCTTCGCGGATGCCCACATCGAAAATCCGCTCTATCCCAAACTTCTTCTGAAGTCCTTCAAAACCTTGGTTTACACCACCAATTCCCCCAAGGTCTTCTCCGAAAGCCACGGCTTCAGGATGAGTTGAGAAAATGGCATCGAAGTTTTGCAGCAACACTTCTCGACCATCAATCATTTTGGCATCCGAATCATATTCAGGTGCAATGGCTTCGAGTTTAGTTGCGCTGTTTGGCGTATCGCTCAGCAGGTAGCTGTTGTAGCGTTCCTCGTTAAGTTGTTTTTGATTGTCAAGCCAAGATTTCAATTCAGCTCGAGCAGAATCATCGTGGCCTTTCAACTGAAGTAAAGCTTTTCGAGCTGTGCCAATCACTTCTTTTCTACTTGGCGCGAAACCAGTGTTCAGTCCTTTGGAAAGCTCAGAAAGCCCCGCTTTTTCCAGCATGGCAATCACTTCATCGCGCTCTGCTTCAATCTCAGAAATGAACGCTTTCCAAGCAGCCGTTTTCTGCTCGCGTGCGGTTTTGGTCGCTTCCTTTTCAATCTCATCGCATTCTTCAGCGGTAGCGATTCCTTTCTCGATAATGAATTCGCGAAGCTTCTTGATGCCATCAAATTCTGCTTCCCATTCCAGACGCTCTTTGCTTTTGTAGCGTTCGTGAGAACCAGAAGTCGAGTGGCCTTGTGGCTGCGTTACTTCTTCAACATGTATCAACACTGGAACATGCTCCTTTCGGCAGTAGGCAATCGCCTCTTTGTAAGTCTTTACCAAATGGGCGTAATCCCAGCCTTTGGTCTTGTAGATGCGGATTCCAGTCTCAGAATTCTCCTTCACGAATCCAGCAAGTGCTTCTGAAATACTCTCTTTTACGGTCTGATATTTCTTCGGAACAGAAATGCCGTAGCCATCATCCCAAATGGAAATGGCCAAAGGAACTTGTGTTACGGCAGCTGCATTCATGGTTTCCCAGAAATGTCCTTCGGATGTACTGGCATCGCCAATGGTTCCGAAAGCAACCTCGTTTCCCTTATTGGAGAACTGCGTGAATTGATGAAGCTCTTTGTTCTCACGATAAATCTTTGATGCATGTGCCAGACCCAACAAACGTGGCATTTGACCGGCAGTAGGCGAGAGGTCTGAAGCACTGTTTTTCTGCTCCATCAGGTTCTTCCAAGAACCATCTTCGTTGATAGAACGGGTAGAGAAGTGGCCGTTCATGGAACGACCTGCCGATGATGGATCCGCCTCCAGACTTGGGTGTGCGTAAAGCTGCGCGAAGAACTCTTGGGTGGTCAGCAGTCCGCAGGCCATCATGAAGGTCTGATCGCGGTAATACCCGGAACGGAAATCACCATTCTGAAATGCCTTTGCCATGGCAATCTGGGCAACCTCTTTTCCGTCTCCGAAGATGCCGAACTTGGCTTTACCTGTCAGCACTTCTTTACGTCCTATCAAACTGGCTTGACGACTTTCAACCGCTAAACGAAAATCGTTCAGTACTTCGGTTTTGAATTCGTCTTTACTCAATGCCTTTTTTGAACTTGATTTTACTGCTTCTTCCGCCATTCCTCGACCCGTTTTTAGGGCTTGCGAATATACGAAAAAGGCCGCCTCGTGCTTGACGGGCGGCCCTTCTAGAAGTAATGGTTGGGTTAAAGTTTCAACACCTTTTTGGTGTCCACGTTGCCATCGGAGATTATGCTCACTGAGAAGTAACCAGCTGGGAAATCTCCCAATTCAATCGGGTAGATTCTGTTTGCATTATTCTTCATTTGATTGCGGTAAATCAGCTGTCCCAAGTTGTTGTGAATTATCACTTCGAAATCATCACCTAGGTTCGCATCAAGGTTCAAAAATGTATTCTCAGTGGTTGGGTTTGGGTAAGGCTGGAAGTAATCTAGCTGTTGTCTGTCGTTCACGGAAAGTGTTCCTTCAGGAGAGAAGGTTGTCAACCCATTGTTTCCTGTTCCAATCCAAAGGTTGCCGTTTAAGTCCAAGGAAATACATCTTAGGTTGTTTGATGGTAAGCTTGAATTTTGGAAGGTGTAGAAGGTGTAAGTAAATGACTCAAACTTTATTAGTCCTCCATCTGTTGCAAAATAAACTTCACCATTGCTGACCTTAACTCCATCGTGAATTGTGTGAACCGAGTGCCCCAGTTCCAGATAGGTAAAAACATCCCAAACTCCTTCTGATGTCATTCGGGCCAGTCCATCATCTGTTCCAAACCATACGATTCCGCTTTGACTGAATGTAATGTCTCGAACGTTGTTGTTGGGTAATTCGCTGTTCGATGAATTATAGGTCTCCCATGTATTACCATCAAATTTCGATACGCCACCTTGAAAAGTACCTACCCAAATGTTATCTACATCATCAACCGTAACTTCAAAAATGCCATTAGAAGGGATGTTTGAATTCTCCGTGTTGTACAGAGTCCAATTCTGACCATCAAAAGCGATCAGTCCATAGCCCCATGTACCAAACCAAACAGTATTATCTGCTGCAACCGAAATGCTTCTGATCTGATCGGATTGAATGGGTGAGTTTGACATGTCTATGACTTCCCATCCGTTAAGATTGATTTTCAAGATTCCGTTGTAAGTAGATACCCAAGTGTTGCCTTGGTTATCCTTATAAATGTCTTGAACATGATCATCTGGCAATAGAGATATTTCGCTTGTGTAAATTTCCCAGTCGGTTCCATTGAATCGGGCTAGGCCTTCATCTGTTCCGACCCAAGTTGTACCGCCATCGTTTAAAACAGCCGTAACCGTATTGGAAGGAATAGGCGAATTAGACTGGTTGTAATGCATCCAATTATTAGCGGAGGAGCTAAATGAAATCACAGTGAAAAGTGAGGTTAAAATGGTTAGGGCTTTCATGGCAGTTTTGATTGATGATTTAGTGGTACTAAGGTGGAGTAATGAGTTGTTAAAAACCGCCAATCGATGTTAACCAAAGTCAATAGATGTTAAAATTTAAAACATTGAAAATCAATTAGATAAAACGAATAAGGCCGCCCTAAGGCAGCCTTCTCCAAACCAAATGAAAAGTGGTTATCCTGGGTAGGAAATATTGATGGTGCGTTGCAATGTTGGAGTTACATAATAGCTTGCATTGATCACACGTTTTAGTAAGATCTCCTTGGGAGAAGTAGATGATGCTTCCTCAGAATTATCGTCCTCTTTTTCCTGCTGAATTTTCTCTTCCAAACGTTCTAACTCGCGTTCACGTCTTTCCATTTCAGCTTCTAAACGTTTCTGTTCGGCTTCCAGTGCGCGTTGCTTGGCTTCTAATTCTTGCTCTAAAATCTCATCCACATCGATGTCCAATGCATCATGAATAGAAGTTTCGGGGTCGTCCAAACCTTCACAGTCTACGCAGGCCAATCCTTTCGGAGTCATGATCCATCTGCGGCCAACCATATCGCTGTCGTAAGTACCAGTTACGTTGTCGATATCGTAGATGATCTGCATCATATCATTGCTCAGATACACGGTGTAGCCAACAGGAAGCTGCAACTCCAGCGATACATCTTGTGTTCTCCAAAGCTCATTCTCTGGAATTTCAAAGAATCCATTTAGGAGAAGTGAAGTATCTGTAGTGACAAATCCATAATTGATCTGGCTTGCACGCTCAGACGCTGTTGGCTTTTTCTTAGCACGAGCTAATCGTTTAATGATAAGCTTCGGGCCGCCCGTGCTTGCCATATTGATATCGAAATCTGGCCTACCGTACAAACGATTTGAAGTTCCTGATGTCAAAAGGTGGATGTCAAAGATCTCGACCTTCTCGGTAGGCTCATCTGCTCCCATCTCATGGTTCAATCCAAGATGAATAGTCTGGTCTGGGTTTGCATCGAACGGCAACTCTATTGTTTCAGTATCGGTTCCCTGGCTGGAGAAATCGCTGGCTACAATAGTGCTTATGGCAAACGTCATAACAACCCCAATGATCCAAAGCAGCACCAACGAAATACCGACTCCTGGAATCCTTCTTCGGAAACTGAACATTAACCGTGCTCCCAAATAGGCCAAGGCAAGCAAAGGAACTCCCCAAGCAAGGATAAAGCAGAGGTATGCCCACCACATCATGCCTGTTCCACCGATCAGATTCTGGAGCAGGTCTTGCACTTCAAATGAGCTGACAAGTCCATCATTCCCAAAGCTGATGATGGTTGGTAATCCGAACGGAATTCCCAATATGGATATGAAGCCGATGAGACCGCCAACTAAGAATGCCAATCCGAAAAGTTTACCGAGGAATTTAAGTGCACCTGCAGCAAGACTGATGACAAGCGTAAAGAGGCGATGGATGAAATCTCCAACCTTACGACCTGCACCATTGTTGTTGTGCAGTTCGTTCCACTTTCCTTTCACCGTCTCGATCTCCTCATTTACGCGTTTTTCAATGTTGGAGACGGTGACTGACTCCCCCCGCATTTGCAATTTGTCTGCGGTGGTAGTTGCTTCAGGAATGATCAAGTACAAAATAACGTACACGATAAGGGCCGTTCCAAATGAGAAGAACAATGCCAGTACAAACGCTAAGCGCAACCAGATAGGATCGCCTAAACCAATGTAGTGTGAGATACCTGAACAGATACCCGCCATTACTCGGTTGTCCGGGTCGCGGAAAAGTCTGCGTGCATTACTGGATGTACTGCTCGTTTTCTGTTCTGTCCACGCGGCCGTGTCTGGGTCGTCTTCCAAAAAAGCTTCTGGCTGGCCCATTACACCAATTACATGGTTTACATCTTCTAACGAGATAACCTGCTTGGCATCGGTCATGCGTTCTTGTAGCATTTCTGCCAATCGCGCTTCGATATCGGCAATGATCTCGTCTTTTCCTTGCGAATCCTTGAAGTAACTCCGAATGGTGTTCAGATACGCATCGAGCTTATCGTATGCGTTTTCATCGATATGAAAAACGTAGCCCGCAATATTGCTAGTTATCGTCTTATTCATTTTTTCTTGGTTTTAGAGGTGGTATGGTTTACTGCGTCTACCAGTTCTGTCCAGGTAGCGTCCATTTCGTTAAGGAATTTCTGACCCATTTCGGTCAGGCCGTAATACTTGCGTGGAGGTCCGCTAGTGCTTTCCTCCCAGCGATAATTGAGCAGCCCATCGTTCTTGAGCCGCGTGAGTAGGGGGTAGAGCGTGCCTTCTACCACGATCAGCTTGGCCTCTTTTAGTGTGGCCAGAATATCGGAGGCGTACACCTCTTCTTTGCTGATGATGGAGAGAATGCAGTACTCGAGAACTCCCTTTCTCATCTGCGATTTAACTCTCTCAATATTCATGTTTTCTCTTTCTGTTAAGATTCGATTCTCAGTGCTTCTCGAAGCGGAATTCGTAGTAGAAAACCTCGTTGGCAGCCTTCTTGTCTACCTGTATGGAAGCAATCTGCTCGCGCACCATACGATTCAATTCCGGGTGTGAGAAGTTGGCGTCCAGAATCTGCACTTTTCCGTTATCGTCAACTTTTAGCTGAACTCTAACAAGCCCTTTTTCATTGACTTCTAGCGGAATCTTGAAATCTAGGTTGTCTACAGAATGCTCAATGGCCTGTTGCACTTTAGTGGTTAGCGTTGCGCTTTCATTATGTAGAAACATAGAAGCGGTTAGCAATGTGGTGATGATGAATGTATTCATGACTTACTTTTTTTTCTCGTTTTAAGATACCTTGTATTACAAAGTACTGGGACAAATGTATGTGATAAATATGGTACTATGCAAAACCAAGTACCGTATTATTTTGTAAGTAATTGATAATCAGTGATAAATAATTTGTTAAAATTCTGAATCGGTATGATTTAGCAAGAAAAAACCTACATTTAGAGCCTATGGAAATGACCAAAAAAGAGATCGTTGAGCGGCTTGAAAGCAACTCATCGCTAGCGTGCGTTTGCAACGCGTGCTATCAATAATATTAGCGGTTTCCACCGAGGCCTAGGGATTCGTAATCGGGGTACCGCACACTACGTAATGACCGCTCGAATGGGGCGCAAAAGCACAGCGGCTTGTCCCGTTCAGGTCATGGAGTAGTGAAGGGTCGAATGAGAATTCCCAGCCTTGATCTTTTCTACCAAGAGAAAAGGACAGTCAATTAACTAGGAAGATTGCCGCGCTCGTTCCTCGCTCGTAATGACGCACACTTTGAACCTTAAACAAGGAACTCAGAATTCTTACCCATGAATTTTTTCCTCGTTTCCGAGGTTACTCATTATCTCCGCTTCGAAATCGAGTAGGGCGTTCCATTTAGCGTCTGCTTTTTCGCGTCCGCCATACTGGCGCGCAAACTTGAGGAAAAGTGTGTAGTGGTTGGCTTCGCTTATCATCAATTCGTGATAAAAAGCTGCCAGGTCTTTGTCTTCAATATTCTCAGACAAAACACGGAAACGTTCGCAGCTTCTCGCTTCTATCATGGCTGAGATGAGCAGTTCATGCACCAGTTTGTCTTCTCTCGCACCATCTTTCGGGAAAAAGGTCATCAACTGACGCACGTACTCGTCACGTCTAGGTTTTCCGAGTTCAAGACCACGGTCTAAAATGCGTTTGTGAACCATCTGATAGTGCTCCAATTCTTCCTTGGCCAACTCCAACATCGCTTCTACCAACTCCGATTTTTCAGGATAATGCACCGTCATTGAAATCGCGCTCGAAGCAGCTTTCTGCTCGCACCAAGCATGGTCGGTCAGAATTTCCTCAATGTTCTTTTCGGCAATATTTGCCCAGCGCGGGTCGGTCGGTAGTTTTAGTCCTAGCATATCAGTTTACGGTTGCTGGTTGACAGTTTACGGTAGCGCAAAAGTAACGGTCACTCCTTCACGAAACGGATGACCTCGATCATCCCATCGGTTTCCACTTCCAGAAAGTAAACACCATTTGCCAGATCATTCACCTCAGCTTTCCACCGCGAACCGTAAACCGAAATCCGTTTCACTTCCTTTCCTAACACATTCATCAACCGAACATTTGCGCTTTGCGCATTTTCCATTTCCACCCAAACGACATCGGTTGTTGGGTTAGGGTAGATGCTGAAATTGTTATGGTCTGCCTCAGTCACAGAAACATTCGTTACCACCGGCAATTCCAATCGCGATGGATTGTTCATCCCGAAATGAACTTTGGCAGCTGACATGATCGTATCGCCAGCGGTGTACATCTGCTGTCCGTTATTCAGGTTGACATCAAACCGTGGGTAATTGGCTCCTGTTACCAACAAACGCAGCTTATGCCCCGCCAAAAAAGTGTGAGCAATATCTTCCAGTTCAATGTCAATTTCATACACCTCGCCAGGGGTGCAGAGAAGTTCATCGGCTTGCCAAAAACCATTTCTGAACCGCAACCTCTGAATACCGTCTCGCATCAGAATACTTTCTCCGTTCGGAAAAACATCCGTGAGACGAATAGCCACATCGCCATCTAACTGATCGGTGCTAACGAACAGTTTCACGTTGATACTTCCTTGCACAGAAAGGTCTTCTGTCAAGGTCTCAGTTTGGAAAAGCGCGTAGTCAAATCGGCTTTCAACCGTTCCCGAAATATCATAAGGACCTTGCAGCAGATCTGCGTTAAGCGTTGGTCCACCCATGGTTGGAGACGGGTCTGCTGGATTTGTGAAATACGGAATGCTGTCCGAAGCCCCTAAGGTGGTGGATATGTCACCAAGCGAACCCAAGTAATAGTTCATATTCTGAGCCATTGGCGGCCAATCAGAGGCCGTTTGCCATTCGTCTGTTCCCATTTGGAAGTAGCGTATGCGTGGCTCGTTCTGCCAACCGTTCTGTTGTTCAAGTAAATGATATGCGAAGAATTCCACGGCTTTATCATTCGGCCAACCTTCAGCCGCTGGGAAATCTAAATCGCCCTGCTGGCTGGTTCCAGGAGCAGCGGATCCGTGCCCACCATGCGTCCACGGCCCGAACAACATTCTGTGGTCAATGCCTGTTGGCTCGCTTTGAACCATGGCATCGAAAATGTCCCACATATCGCCTGCGTTATGATCGAACCAACCACCTATCATGTAAAACGGCACATCGATTTCTTCGGGATACCAGGCACCGTCTTCGGCAAATTGCCATGTGAAATTGTAGTACGGATTTGCCTCCAGAATAGTAGAAAGTCCGTAACCAAGGGCGTCTAATTGTTCTACATATTCCGTTCGATAAACGCCACCTGGGTAGTAGGTTTCGTAGTCAAACTGAGGAGCGGCTACAATCGGGACGCAGCAGGTTAAGTGTGGTGGATGCTCCTTGGCGGTCTGGAATTGAACGGTTCCTAAAGCACTAGGGCCCCAAGTTCCAACTTTACCGTTGTTCCAGCTTTGCGTTGCAATCCATTCCACGCAATCGTAACCATCTTCTCCACGGTTCGGTTGGCCGTTCAATGCACCTGATGAACCGTAAAATCCACGCCAATCAACTACCACAAACGAGTATGGACTAGCTTCCAGATTAACACCTATAACTGGAAGTCCCCAACGGAGAAGGTTCTTGTTATAAGGTGTTTGTATAAGAATTGTAGGGCAATTGGTGCATCCCGAAGGAATGTAAACATCGGCCGCAAGGCTTTCACTATCGCGCATTGGAATTTGAACTTCCTGTGGCTGCAACGGCTGTGCGTTTATCAGCAACGGAAAGAGAAGGAGGGAGGTCAATAAATATCTCATGTATCGAAAATAAAAAACCGCCTCCGTTAGAAACGAAAGCGGTTGAAAGGTTTAACCTAACCTTGAAGTTTATTTTTTCTTTTTGCCAGAATCTTGGGCCGGTGCCGGTTGTCCTTGCTGCTCCAGTTTTATACCCAATTCATTGACCACTTCCATTGTGATGTCCGCACCGTCAGGACCCCAAAGCACGATAGAGGTACCTGCGCCATCAACCGAATTAAGAACGTATTCATAGCCTTTTGACTTAGCAACTTTCTCCATGGCCGAGCGGATTCTTGTCAGAACCGGTTGAAGCAATTCTCCACGCTTCTGTGCCAACTGCTGTTCTGCTTGAGCATTTCCTTGCTGAAGTTGCTTATCGAATTCTATACCTTGCTTCTGAAGTTCCAAAGCTTTGGCAGTATCTCCTGCCGCCAGAACTTGATTGAACTGTTGCACTACAGCGTCAAGCTGCGCTTTCATGTCTTGAACTCTTTTAGAAAGACCAGTTGCATAGATCTGGAGGTCTTCGTTGATCTTCTCGTTTTCTGGCATGACAGAAAGGATGGCATTGACATCTGCGTGCGCCATTTTCTGACCAAATGAAACCGTAGAACCGATAAGAATCAGTGAAAAAGTAAGTAAGAGATTTTTCATTTTCCGTTTTTGTTTGATTGCAAAGAACGATAATACGCTTATCTCAGCAAAACTTACTGATTTATTACTGTTAAAATGTGTTAGCGAGAATTGCGTGGTAATGAGGAAATCAGTTTCCACATGAACTCGCAAAGGTATTCTATCTCTCCAACACTCATCGGCCGTTCTTTTCCAATAAGCAGTAATTGATTTCCGTTACTTTCCAACTTGTAGGGAAGTTGGTGTTCGAGAAAATGAATCAGGTTTGGAGTGAAGTAGTTGCGTATTTCCGGTTCATCTTCGCCTTTCAGTCTAAACGTATCTGAGAATTTCTTGAAGTTCACAAAATCGATGTCATCGTAACCCGCCAGCGCTGCAATCCGGTCAAAAAAATGCTCCTTTTCAATCGTGAATAGTGGGATTGGTTCAGTAAGGTAAATGACTGCCAATGTGGCTTGTCCGGTAATTCTAGCTTGGAACTCCCCTTCGTGAAAATCAACATCTTGAATAGCCACACGAAGATTCTGAATTTCACCTCTCAGCTTGTTGTACGCGCAATCTGTAATTCGCGGACGCAATAAATGGAAGGATTCCAGATTCTTGACAAATAGGTCAATACTCGGATCAAACTCCCACCCCAATTTTTCTGCCAAGGCTTTTAACTTTTGCTGGCGCGAAGTAAGCGGCTGCTTTTCAGGAAGTTCCACTCTGGAACCCTTGAACCTTACAGAAAGCGGATGCTTGGCGGAGGTGAGATGAGTGTCAAGTCCAATAACCTCGAATTCGCCACCTCGTCTGATATGACTTTCCTCGCGGTCTGCTAGATGTTCCATAACGGTATGATCCACGAATTCTGCCAAAGAAAAATCGACAACAACTTTTGCCCCAATTGGAATTACGTCCAGTGCCTTTTTCAATTGCGGGTAATTAAGGAAGTTGCTGTAACCTTTAACGCTGATGTGAAAAGAATCATCTTCATATTCTTGATACGAAACCACGTTTGGTCTGAATAGAATGGTGAAGAGCTTTGTCAAAGAACGGAGACGAAACACGTGAATCAGAATTGTCAGAGCCGTGCCAGCTAGAATTCCAAAGATCAGGTCGGTTACCAAGGTAATGACCAGTGTTGTGGTGAAGATTAGAATCTGATCCAGACCAATACGGTAGGTGTTCAAAATCTCCTTCGGGTTGATGAGTTTGTAACCTGTATGGATGAGAATTCCCGCTAAGGCAGCTAGCGGAATTTTTTGAAGTTGAGATCCCAATACTACTACCAGTGTCAGAATCAATATGGCGTGGAAGACATTCATGAGCATGCCTTTGCCGTTGTGACTGGCTCCAACAGAACTGGGAACAATTCCTGGAATAATCGGCAGGCCGCCTATCATTCCAGATGCCGCAGTGCCAAGCCCGATCACACTGAGCTCTCGATTTACGTTAGACTTACGTTTTTTGGAATCGAGTCTGTCTATGGCTTTGGTACTGAGAATGGCTTCAATACTGCTGATAACAACTACGGCAATAACCACATTCCAAAAGCTCCATGTTGCCCAATCGCTGAAATCTGGATTCGCCATCATCTCACCAACACTGGAAGGAATATCGATGAGAAAATCAGCACCGTAATTGAACCCAAAAGCTTCGCCTCCTTCGGCAAAGCCAAACGCGTACGAATACCCTATTGAAAGGATGATTACCCAAACCGCAGCGGGAATTGCTTTTATTCCAGTGAACTCAATAGCAGGGTGAAGGAACATTACCGCAACCGACAAAAGACCAATTACGCCAACTATCGGGTTGATGTCGGCTGCAAGCTCGGGAAGTATTCGTGTGAGCTCCACAATATCTTTCGGATGCAAGTGCGATCCGAAAAGCACCGGAATCTGCTTCACAATGATGATGACGCCAACCGCTGCCAACAAGCTTTTGATGACGCTGGCTGGAATCAGATCTCCAATTACACCTAATCTCAGGATACCCAGTAAAAACTGAATAATTCCTGCAAAAACAACAGCCGCCAAATAAAGTCTGTAGCCTAGGAATAAGTCCTCACCGCCTAATGTTACCACGCCAACCGCGGTTACTCCGATGAGCATTTTCGGAGTGCTATGAACAATGACGTGACCACCGCTGATCCAAGCCAATAAAAGACCACCAATAACAGATGGAATGACCGCGGCCATAGGCGGTACACCAGATGCCAGGCCAATTCCCAACCCAAGCGGAATGGCGATGAATGCTACGCTTATCGATGCACGTAAATCACCTTGCCATGACTGTTTCCAGCCCCTTAAACCGTTGGAGAGCAAACTCATGCAACACGCTTGGAAGTTTGATTAACAATCATAAGGCAACATGGTAGGTCGCTTAGAACGTATTCAAGGTCGTGCGGAAATACCCGGTCCATAAGGCCGAGTTCGGCATCGGGAGAGTGCATCACTAAGAGGTCTGCCCGATGAGCTGCAGCATAGTGTCCAATAGTGTATCCCGGTTTGCCAAATATGCATTTATGGTTAACAGGAACTGCTCCGTCTTTCTCAATAACCTTCTCCAATTCAACAATCCGTTGGTCTTCTTTCTGCTTTACTTCTTTGCGTTTTCGAGCGGCCAATTCCAATTGATTGTCATCATCAGCTGAATTTGCGGCTGTTTTCGGGTCAATCTCATCAACAATGGTGATGTGCTCTGCACCGAGTATCTTACCAAAATAGTTTGCCGTGCGAACGGTGTTTTCCGTCTTGCTGTGGTTGTCGCCAGAAACTACAATTTCCTTGCACTTGTTGCGAATTACAGAACGGTCTGTAAGCAGCAACAGACTGCATTGCGCCTTCCGGCAAAGTTTTCGCGCCACAGAACCCGTGTAGAACGTCAAAAGGTTTTCCCTTTTTTGCGCCCCTGCAATCAGAAGATCTACATTATTCTCTCGGCATGAGTCCAGAATCGCGGTTACGGGATTTCCTTCTCGGAATTCGAACTTCACGTCCTCTCGGTCCATAGCCGTCTGCGAAATGAGGAGTTCCAGTTTTTCCAATTTCTTATTGGTCCTTGCGCCTACATGAATCAAGATCAATTTAGCGTCAAGCATTTTAGCAATGCGCGTGCTTTCATGTAGGTTGGCCTCCGCATAAGGTGAAAAAGCAAATGCAGTGGCAACAGTTTTGAATGGAAATGGAACTGACATGTTAATTGAGTTTGAGCTAAAGATACAATGCGTGAAGCCGATTTATGGCAATAAAAAAAGGGCCAAGGCCCTTTCTAATTTGATACTTGCTTGGAACTACTTCTCAGGTTGTTCTGCTGGTACTCCTGTTTCTTTGAATTCGATGTTCTTTGGTTGACCATCCTTAAAGAACCCTTCATACTTTGCATTTGTCATTAGGTCCCCTGGAAGCTCCCAGTAAAAATGACCTCGACCATTCATTTTTCCTTCTTTCCACTCACCCACATATTTGTCGCCATTGGAATAAGTGTAGGTTCCTCTTCCCGCCATTACTCCTTCTTTCCAAGCGCCTTTGTACACATCGCCATTAGCAAACTCGTAAACTCCGTAGCCTTGTTGTTTTCCGTTTTTCCACTGGCCCTTATACATGTCTCCGTTCTCAAACATAAATGTGCCGTTACTGTTGTAGCAATTGCCGTCAGTGCACTGAGCCATCGAGATGGTGGCGGTTCCAAAAATCATCAACGATAAAAACGCAAGTTTCTTCAGCATATCGTGGTTGTTAGACAGTTAAATCTTGATTACAAGATTAAGCAATTTTTGAAAGGTGTTGCGGACGCCCGAGCCAACTTTTTCAAGCATACTGAAAAGTGATACATTTGACGCCCGCTTTCGGGATGTAGCTTAGTCCGGTTAAAGTGCGCGTCTGGGGGGCGCGAGATCGGTGGTTCGAATCCACTCATCCCGACTCTAAAGAAGGTGGTTTTGGCCACCTTTTGTTTTTTAACACATTACGACAACAATTCCTGTTTAAGTAGGTTACATTTGCACCTTCAAAATTCGGTTGTTAACAATAAATCCCTTTTTGCCACTATGAGCTTGAATATCAAGCAGACACTCATTCTGGTTTTGGCACTTCTCATCAGCATTGTTGCTGTGGCTCAAGAAAAATACACCATTAGCGGCACCATAACAGATGCTTCCAATGGCGAGACCATGATCGGTACGAACGTGTTTGTAGAGCCGTTGATGAAGGGAACAACAACCAACGTTTATGGCTTCTATTCCATCACGATTCCTGAAGGAGATTACACGCTCAAAGTATCTTTTGTTGGTTACGAGACCTACGCTCGGGAAATTACTCTGGACAAGGATCTTGAGTTCAATCTTGAACTAAAAGAATCTGCCTACACCAAAGAAGAAGTGGTGGTGAAGGGAGAGAAGAAGGATGAGAATACCAAGAGTGCCAAAATGAGCACTGTGGAGATACCGATTCAGCAGGTGAAAGAACTTCCTGCATTGATGGGTGAGGTCGACATTATCAAAACACTGCAACTGATGCCTGGTGTGCAATCAGGTTCGGAAGGAAATGCTGGACTTTATGTACGGGGTGGTGGTCCTGATCAGAATCTGGTACTGTTGGATGAAGCGGTGGTTTACAACGCTTCGCACCTTTTCGGATTCCTTTCGGTTTTCAATGCGGATGCCATTAAAGGAATGGAATTGACAAAGGGATCTATGCCGGCCAAGTATGGTGGGCGGTTGTCTTCGGTTCTAGACATTAGTATGAAAGAGGGGAACAACAAGAAATTTGAGGTTGAAGGTGGAATTGGTATCATCAATTCAAGACTTACGGTGCAGGGCCCAATTGTAAAAGACAAAGGCTCGTTCATTTTCTCCGGACGCTTTGCCTACGCAGGCCTTCTTGGTGGGGCAATTGCCGATCTTGCTACAGATGACAATTCTGGTGAAGGCGGATTCTTTGCTGGGGCTAGCTACTATTTTTTCGATTTGAATGGAAAACTGAACTACACGCTTGGTAAGAAGGATAGAATTTTCTTGAGTGCCTATTGGGGGCGTGATGTATTTGGATTCGAAAGCAATGATGATTTCAATGCCAGAATCGGCTGGGGAAATGCGACAACATCTTTACGTTGGAATCACATTTTTGGCCCGAAAATGTTCATGAATACCTCATTCATTTTCAGTGATTATCAGTTCGAGTTCGGTGCTGGTCAGCAGGAATTCGACCTTGCGTTAAAATCAGGAATCCGAGATTACAACCTGAAACTGGATTTGAATTGGCTTCCAGATATCAGACACAAAATATCGTATGGTGCCAATTATATCTACCACACATTCACGCCAAGTAGTGTTTCTGCCAGAACCGGAGATACGGAATTGGATCTAGGTGGTGTGGTGAAATATCATGCGCATGAGGCCGCCATTTACATTCAAGATGAATGGGATATTTCTGACAGATTCAGAATAAACGCAGGAGTTCGCGGAACCATGTTTGCCCATACTGGCCCGTTTGATCGGTACGTGCAGAATGAAGTTGGACAGGTGGTTGACACTATCTCTTACAAGACGCTTGAGAACGTGAAAACCTACGGAATTGCGGAGCCTAGAATTTCAGGAAGAGCCATGCTGGGTAAACACAACTCCATCAAGGCCTCGTATTCAATGAACTATCAGTACATCCACTTGGCAAGTTTGGCTTCTATTAGCTTTCCAACAGATTTTTGGGTGCCAAGCACTGATGTTGTCAAGCCGCAGATCGGGCATCAGTGGGCGTTGGGTTATTTCCATAATTTCTTTGACGATAAATTGGAAATCAGTGTTGAGGGATACTATAAGATTATGAATAATTTAATCGAGTATCGGGATGGTTTCAGCCCAGATCAAAACATCAACAATAACCCCGACAACAACTTTGTATTCGGAAAAGGAGATTCTTATGGAGCCGAGTTCTTCATAAGAAAGAATGGACAGAAGTTCACTGGCTGGATCGGTTATACACTGGCTTGGACGAACCGGGTCTTTCCAGATCTGAACAATGGCGAACCATTCCCAGCAACGTATGATAGAAGACACGACCTTTCGGTGGTTTCATCTTACCGTATTTCACCTCGATGGTCGGTTTCTGCAGTATTTGTGTATGGTACTGGAAGTGCGATGACGGTTCCAGCTTCGCGATATTTCATCAACGGAAACATTGTAACAGAATACGGAGACAGAAATGCATTCCGAATGCCGGATTATCACCGATTAGATCTTGGTGCAACGCTTCATCCGAATCCGAAAAAGAAGAAACGCTTCAAGAGTACTTGGAACTTTGGCATCTATAACGTTTACAGCCGTCAGAACCCGTACTTCATTTACTTTGCCACCAAGGTCGATGACAACGACCAGAGCATTACCATTGAGGCGCGTCAAGTTTCGGTATTTCCAATTTTGCCAAGTGTAACCTGGAACTTTAAATTCTAATGAAAGAGCTTAAGAACATATTGCTTTTGCTAATAGCAATTATCGGTTTCGCATCTTGCGAGAAGGTTTTAGATATTGAATTGGAGGATGGAGTGAATGGGATTGTATTCGAAGGCTATATCGAAAATGGCGAGTTCCCTTACGTCATCATTTCGCGAAGTCAGAATTACTTTGATCCGATTCAAACTGCTGCGGATGCCATTGCCAACTCTCTGGTTGAGGCCGACAGTGTTTTCATTGAGTATAATGGCAACCGAGTGGAAATGCCGAAGATCTGTTTGTCAGATCTTGATTCCATCGATCCAGCACTTCGAGACTTGGCTTTGGAGCAATTCGGTTTTGAAGAATTTCCAAATGACCTCGACTTCTGTGTTAATGCAATCATTTATTCGATCAACTCTGATGTTGAGGTATTGGGCGAGCTAGGAACGACTTACACAATGAAAGCCTATGTGGAAGGCGAATTGTACACGGCCACCACTACAATCGGTCAGCAGGTAATGTTTGATACTCTATGGTACAAGGATGAGAACCCAGTTGATAGCTTCGGTTCCATTTGGGTAAGCCTTACCGATCCTATAGGGACAAGCGACTACTATTATGTTTGGACAGAGAACCTAACTCAAGGTAGAGGAATGGCGCCCATTGATGGCGGGCCGAGTTTTGGAGATCGATTGTTCAGTGGCGAGCAGATATCGTTCAGCATTTATCAGGGTTCTAGCCTAGCTAACGATGATGGAAGTGATGAAGAGTATTGGTGGTTTAGAGAGGGAGATACGGTGGTGGTGAAGTTGGGAACTATCGACCAAGGAGTCTATGAGTTTTGGGAATCGGTTGATGCGGCTTCAAACCTGAATCCGTTCAGTTCGCCAACTCCAGTATTCTCAAATTTCGATAATGGAGGTCGAGGTGTGTGGGCAGGATATGCCACAACTTTAGACACGTTTGTTTGTTTGAAATAGAATTAATGTATCCCGGCCGCGGCCGATCAAATTGAATGAAAAATGAGTGAAGAATTAGAGAGAAGGAAATGTGTGATCATTGGTAGTGGTCCTGCTGGTTATACAGCTGCGGTTTATGCTGCAAGAGCGGATATGGAACCGCTGATGTACACAGGATTGCAGCCAGGTGGTCAGTTGACCATTACCACGGATGTGGAGAACTACCCAGGTTATCCGGAGGGTATTCAAGGGCCAGAAATGATGGAGGATTTCCGTAAGCAAGCGGAGCGTTTTGGTACTGAGATTCGTTATGAAATGGTAACCGAGGTTGATTTTACCGGACCAGTTCATAAGGTGATTATCAATGATAAAACGGTTTTGGCCGATTCTGTGATTATTGCAACAGGAGCTTCTGCAAAGTGGCTTGGGCTTGAGTCTGAGCAGCGGCTAAATGGCTTCGGTGTTTCTGCATGTGCCGTTTGCGATGGCTTCTTTTACAAAGGACAGGAAGTTGCCATTGTTGGTGCAGGAGATACTGCTGCTGAGGAAGCATCTTACTTGGCTAAACTCTGCTCAAAAGTGACCATGTTGGTTAGGCGAGATGAAATGCGTGCATCAAAGGCCATGCAGCATCGAGTAATGAATACAGATAATATCGAAATTCTTTGGAACACAGAGACCGTTGAGATACTTGGCGATAAAGGAGTTGAGGGAGTTAAGGTGCTGAACAACAAGACCAATGAGGAAAGCGTGGTTCCATGTACTGGATTTTTTGTTGCTATTGGGCACAAACCGAATACAGACATCTTCAAAGATTGGTTGGATATGGATGAAACCGGCTACTTGAAAGTTCAAGCTGGAACGTCCAAAACAAAGATTCCTGGTGTTTTTGCTTCAGGCGATGCGGCAGATAAGGTTTACCGTCAGGCGGTTACGGCAGCAGGAACAGGTTGCATGGCTGCGCTTGACGCGGAGAGATACCTGACAGAGCAAGGAATACACTGATAACATTTTGATAATTGTCTTGAAAGGTGCTTCTGAACGGAGCACCTTTTTTGTTATTTGAAGGTGTAATTCAACGGTATGAAATTTACAGCGGAAGAGGAGATTGCAAAGCCAATGGAGGAGCTGATCGTGCTGATTCAGGATCCGAATAATACATTGGTTTGGCTAGAAGGATTGCAGTCAGTAAAGCACGTTTCTGGTGAGGAGCGTCAGGCAGGGGCAGTCAGTAAGGTTGTGTTCGATTCGCCAGCCGGCAGATTGCATATTACAGAAACGGTTATCAGTAATCAGCTGCCTGAAGAATACATTATGCGTTACGAGGGACCAGGTTATGTCAGCTATTCCAACTACTACTTTGAGCAACTAACTGCCGACACCACAAAGTTCTTCATGGTTCAGCAAGTAGAACTAAAAGGAGCGCTTAAACTCGCTTCTGGTCTGGTTAAAGGAAAGATGAAACTACAGCTAGATAAGAGCGCCAAGAGCTTCAAAGCCTTCGCGGAAGCTCAGTAATAATGAGGCTCGTTTCCCGATTTCCATTTAATGTTGCAACCCAAGCTAGGTTTCTGCTGAGTTGGAATGGATTCTCCTGAAATCAATTTGTCCAGCACTTCGCGCAGATCAAGGCCGTTTACTGGTTTGTCATTTCCAGGTCGGCTGTCATCTAATTGACCTCGATAAACGCAATTGTCGTTACCATCGAAAACACTGAAATCTGGAGTACATGCAGCGGTATAAGCTTTAGCAACTTCCTGTGTTTTATCGTAGAGATAAGGAAATGGAAAGCCTTTCTCTAAGGCCAATCGTTTCATCTTCTCAGGAGAGTCGTCCGGATAGTTGGCTACATCGTTAGAGCTGATGGCTACAAAGCCAATTCCTTGATTCGTGTAGTCCTTCCCGATCCGAATCAGTTCATCCATTACATGAATTACAAAAGGGCAATGATTACAGATGAACATTACCACGGTTGCTTTTTCTCCCCTTATCTCCGAATAGCTCTGAAGGTCTCCAGAAACAACATTAGGAAGTGAGAAGTCCGGGGCTTTGTAGCCTAGTTTCATTTCAACAGTTGGTGTTCTTGCCATGGCCTAAAAATAGAAAGGGTGCTTAATCATTCATTGTCTGTTTCATGTTGTACGAAGTCGAAAGCGACATTCTACTGTATCTTTTTCGAAAAGAGCCCTTAGACTCACAGTTATAAATGCATGAAAAAGCGCGTTCAAAATATCCCGAACGCGGGTGCTGCTCGCACACATTACTTTAACTCCCAAACAATCCACCGATAAAGCAACGCCCTATCTGCAAAGGCATTTTCGTTGGCTTCGCTGAGGGATTGCTTCAGCTTTTCCGCTTTTTCCGAATAAGCATCATTTTCAATTGCCACTTGCTCCGATTTCAGCGCAAGGAACTTTTTCATGGCTTGAATAAGACGGAGGTAATCTTCGTCCTTATCGTTGTAGCGAACGGTGTGCTCAAAGTTCTCTGCTTCGTTCATTGCCAACTCAGGTTTTCCTTTTTGGAAAAGCACAATGATCTGAATGAACCTGTAATAATAATAGTGATCCAACCCGCCAGCCTTGCGGTCTTCAGGAATGCAATCCTCCGCAGACTTCGGGTCGTTCTCAAAAACATGGCACATGGCTTTGAGGCACAGAAATCGGTCGTGCATTCGTGGAAGTTTACTCCAGATAGAAGTATATTGATTGATGAGCTCAATGGCTTGTTCGTGAAGCTCTAAACGAATGAGCGTACTCAGATAATTGAAAACAAAACTGATGAGTTTTCCGCTTTCTAATCCAGCACCGAATTCCAACGCCTTTTGATGGTAGGGCAACGATGTTTCCAATTCTCGCAGCAGGAAATATTCCAATGCAATGGCGGCATTTACCGTAGCCAGCGCAGCGTTTTTATCAAACGATTTTGAGTTGATCTCTGAAACAAACCCAGCAGCGGTTTTCAGTAAATCAATCTTTTCTTCGCCTCGATGTCCGTAGGCTTTTGTCAACGCAGCAAAATGGTTTGTAAAAGCATCATTCAGTTTCTCATCCGCAGGATTGATGGAAACTACTTCCAACAGAGAAACCTGAACATCTGCACCAATTGCCTGAAGCGTTCTTTCTGCAAACGCTTGTTTGTGTTTCCCAAACAAGTGTTGGTGTGTGAAATGCTGTTTCAGCGTTTCTTGATAATCAGCAAGCAGTTCCAAAAGTTGATTGTAGTTCTCAACCGTTGCTTGTCGCGTGCCGATTAAATGTTCTACAGCCAGTTTCTGAATGTCCAGCGCTATATCAAGTCGCAATTCGTTCTTGGCATCTTCAACCACCTTTTCCCATTCGCGGTCAAAGAGGTCATGTGCTTTTCGGTCGATGTAAGATTGTAAAAGCAATCGCTTTTCCTCCAACGGATTATCACGCATCGACTTTTTTGTCTGTTCAATAGCGAGGAAGTTGGTCAACTCTCTTGAAAGCAAGCGCAACTCGTTGCGAAGCAAATAATCCTTGTCTTTCGTGTAAGCTTCTCCAAATGCCTTTTTGAAGAGAGTTTCCTTTTCCAACGCATTGGGTTTGGATGACTTCAAACCAGCGCAAATTCCATCAAAAAGAAGTGGGAGCGAGGTTCGTTTTCCTTCGCTCAATTGGTTAGCGAAAGCCTTTATTTCCTTACCGCTAAGCAGCGCAGCAAGTGCAACGGTTCTATTTCCTTTTTCTGACAAAATGCTAAGAAATGAGGTTATGAAGCGATGAAGTAATGAGGTTTCAGTTTGTCAATTGTCATCTGAGACATCTGTAAAAATCCGTGCATCTGTGGCTAAAAACATGTCCGCTTTTCCATCACAAGTTTAGTTTTTTCTCCTTGTGTTCAACGTCCTCATGAACTCAAATTTGCCCTCAACTGAACAATAACATTAAATCATTTTACAATGAAAACAACACCAATTTTTTTATTGGCGATCATTATCAGTTCGCTTTTCTCATCTTGTAACCAAGACCCAGATGACGATGACGGGCCATTCACACTTCCAGACCTTGTATTCGACTACAGCGTTACGGGGCATATTAACCAAAGTGGCGATTGGGAAAGTCCACAGAACAACAACGAACTCGGTGGACACGATAATGGAGTTATCTGTAATCACTCTACGCAGGTAGATGGCATTTCCATCGTTGGAACCAGCCCAACTTACTCGTTCAATTTAACAGCATCGGCCACTAATGTCGAACCAGGAACTTATCAGGTAACAAATGCATCTTTCTCCAACGGAAGTGGTGATGCCTTTGCCGAGCCAGTATCTGGAACGCTCAGAATTGACGTGGCCACAATAAACTTTACGGCTACGGGAGTTACCTATTACACCATTGATGGCAATTTCTCGGCCTCGATAAATGATGGTTTCACTCCTCCGAATAACATCACCTTTTCGGGGAATTTCACAGGTCTGAACGTGCAGTCTATTTAACCCCAAAATCAAATTATCATGAAAAAAATCTATACATTTCTATCCTTTCTATTGGTCGGATTTGGCGTAAAGGCCCAGCCAACCATTACCGAAGCCAACATGCCGCAGATCGGTGATATGCTTCCTATTGTTTACTGTACCGATGTGCCAAACGAGAATACGTTGGATGCACAAACTGGCGCAAACTATACGTGGGATTTTACTGGACTGAGTACTGAATCCAATTCTGATTTCACGTTTTCCGATCCATCAACCACGATTTGGTCGGCTGATTTTCCTTCTTCTGATTTGAGCGGATACGTGCCTGAGAATGAGGCTTACGCGTTCTATTCTACTGGTAGTTCGGAACTTGTAGCTGATGGATTCAGGTTGGTAATTGGGCCTGGCGATACGCTTATGCAAGACTACACCGATTCTGAGTTGGTGCTATCGTTGCCAGCCAATTACAACGATAATGTTTCCGACAACTTCTCTGGTTCGGGTTTCGGTGGTGGTTTTGCTTTTACCGTAACAGGATCAAATAGTTATGCAATTGATGGTTATGGCACGTTGATGCTGCCCACAGGCACGTACACCAATGTTCTTCGCTATCGGGCAGACCGTTCGGAAGCGGCAAGCATTGGCGGATTTCCTCCTACAACCATTGTTAAGGACCAATGGATCTGGGTTTCTGCCGACCACCGTTACTGGCTGCTTTTAATGGAGTTGATTGATGACGGAGTGAGTATTAGCGATAACGTTTGGTATCAATCCGCTCCGCTGGCTGCGCTAACAACTGGAATTGCAGATGTGGCCGAAGAAAATTTCACGGTTTATCCGAATCCTGTTGCCGCAAACGGAACGCTTCAATTGAGCAGAGCATTGAATGCTGATGAGTCGGTTCAATTGCTCGATACGCAAGGCCGAATGGTTAAGAACATGAACAAAGCAACTTCTGCCGTTTCGCTCGATGGTGTGAACGCTGGAGTCTATGTACTGAAAATCCTGAACGGAAATGGACAATCCATTTCAACGCAAAAGCTGATTGTTCAGTAAGTATTCGATTTCTATCGGATGCGATTTGGCCTCGGTCAGGAAACTGGTCGGGGCTTTTTA
>CAYWET010000034.1:0-42653 GCA_964457245.1 uncultured Chryseobacterium sp.
TCTTAGTGATAACATCCAGAGTGAAATTTGAACTTGGCCAACCAATCGGTTGAATGTTCCATTGTGTTGCATTGGTACAACAGATGCTCCTTCTTAGCTGGCTTTTCGGTTTTGGCCCCGCCCTTTTTGGCCGCAATCATTTTCTGGATAATGCGATTTCTCTCCTGCTGAAGTGTTCGCTGAGCGGTTTTGTTTTTCTCCAGCGTGAAGTACGGAATGCCATCCACGTAAGTGCGCTCGGCCTTGGCATATATCGATAGCGGATTATCGGTCCATAGCACGACATCTGCATCTTTTCCCGCTTTCAGGCTGCCCGTTTGCTTATCGAGTTTTAGCATTTTGGCAGGATTGAGCGTCACCATTTTCCAAGCATCTTCCTGACTCATTCCACCATATTTTACGCCTTTGGCTGCTTCCTGATTCAGGCGTCTGCCCATCTCTGCATCATCCGAATTGATGCCCACATTGACGCCTGCTTCGTGCATCAGCGCAGCGTTGTACGGAATGGCATCGTTCACCTCAAACTTGTACGCCCACCAATCGGAAAACGTAGAACCATTCGCTCCGTGCTCTTTCATCTTGTCGGCCAGTTTGTAGCCTTCCAAAATGTGGGTGAATGTATTTAGCGTGAAACCCATGCTGTCGGCCACGTGCATCAGCATATTTATCTCTTGTTGCACGTAACTGTGGCAGGTGACAAAACGCTTGCTATCGAGGATTTCCACCAACGCATCCAGTTCAAGATCCCTGCGAGGCTTGGTTGCCCCAGCCTTCTCCTTTTTGGATAGGCCGTTGTAAGCCGTCCATTCTTTCTTGTACGCTTTCGCGCGATAGAATGCGTCATAAAAAACCTGCTCAACACCCATTCTCGTTTGCGGATATCGGCTGTTGTAATATTCGCCCCAGTTTGATTGTTTCACGTTTTCGCCAAGCGCGAATTTGATGTGACCAGCCGCGTCTTTCACCTTCATTTCTTCAGGCAATTTTCCCCAATGCAGTTTCACAATGCCGCTTTGTCCGCCAATTGGGTTGGCCGAGCCATGTAGCAGTTGCGAGGTAGTGACACCACCAGCCAGTTGGCGATAAATGTTGATGTCTTCGGAATTGACCACATCGCCAATGCTAACCTCGGCCGTTACCGATTGTGTGCCTTCGTTAACGCCTTTGCTGATGGCAATATGCGAGTGCTCATCGATAATGCCCGAAGTGACGTGTTTTCCCGTCCCGTCAACCTCTTCTGTACCTTCTGGAACAGCAAGATCTTTCCCAACACTTTTGATCTTTCCATCGGAAATAAAAACGTCTGTATTCTCCAGAATTCCTTCGGTTTCGTTAGTCCAAACCGTTGCGTTGCGAATAACTACCGATTCCTTTTTTGGAGCTTCCAAATAGCCGTATGCCATAAACGGATAAACCACTTGCCCGAGATTGGAAACGCGCTCCTCCTGCTTCTCTTGTTTCTTTTCCTCAGCCTCTTTTTCTTTCTCGTCTTTTTCCCGCTCCTTGGTGTAACTCATGGACCACTCAACCCAATCTCCATCTAGGTTTTTTCCCTTTCCAAAATAATTTCGGCCGTCCTTCCGACCAGTCAATCTGTACTGCTTGTCAGATTCCTTAGTTGGCTTGAACGCGATTGTCAGAAGTTCATCCGTTGCAGACACATACATGTCAATCTTGGCCGTGTCGCTTACAACAAGTTTGGCCGAGGGCTTGTCAACCGTACCTGTAACTTCAACGGCCCAGCTGTTCGAACCGATTTTCAGTTCATAGACCGCATCTATTTTCAGGCCTTCAGGCTTGTTGATGCTGTATCGTTTCCCTTTTAGCCAATGCTCAAGAATGGTATTCTTCTCATCAAAAAGGTTCTTGGTGGTAATGAGGAAATTGGCAAGTTTTCCTTTTTCAAGCGTTCCAATTTCTTCCAGACCGAACATCTTGGCAGGAGCGGCAGTCAATGCTTCCAAAGCCGCAACCGTATCGAGTCCATGCTCTAACGCCTTGCGGATTCCTTTCCAGAAATCAGCCTCTTTTTCGAGCCCATCTAGCGTAAACGCAAAGTCGATTCCAGCTTCGTGCAGCACCTTTGGGTTGGTTGGTGCCAGCTCCCAATGAAGTAGTTCATCAAACGCAGCAAGTTGCGCATCAAACGGGTCTTCAACATCCAAGGCATCTGGCAATTTCATCGGTAGAATAAATGAACCGCCTGTGTTTTTCAACGCGTCAATTCTGCGGTATTCCGTTCCATTTCCGAGGAAGATGTACTGCTTGCCAAACTCATCTCCAACCTTATCTGCTCTAAGGATGCTCAACAGATCTGGCGCATCGAATACCTGTGGAAGATTCTGATTGGCATTCCAAGCTTCCAAACCGAGGTTCATTTCCTTGGTGTTGTCATTCAGATTAGCATACCATTCTGCATCAAAATAAGTCTGACGAAGCAAAGCAATTGCACCCATCTGAGAACTTGGATAATTCTGTGTTGAAGTTCCTTTCGAGAACGAATAGTTGGCAGCAACATTTGGCTGAATCAACGTTTCGTTTGCCGTTCCTTCGGACGTGAGAACCAAAGCAGAACGACCCCGTGCAATGCCGTCTTTTACCAGCGAAATGGTTGCTCCGAAACCCGCCTCACGCAAAGCTTTGGCCTTTTTTTCATCTGGTTTGAACTGCTCGGCCGCATTTGCTTCTGGATTCAACGCATCGTTCCACGCAAACGCTCCTGATTTCTTTGCATTGTATTGTGGGCCAGGCTTTTCCTTTTTCTCTTTTTTGGGTTGCTCAACTCCGTAGGTTGAGAATGCATCGATCAGAGAAGGATAGATATGCTTTCCATCGAGGTCGTTGACAACAGATCCTTTCGGAATAGCCAGGTTCGATCCAACTCCAATTACACGTCCGTTCTGAATGATAAGTGTGGCGTTTTCTAGAACATTTGATGCAGAAACATGGACCGTAGCGTTGGTGAAAGCGTAAACGGCCGCATCCTTGTCCTGTATGCCGTTTATCGGGAACGTAGTCTGACTTAAGGCTGTTGAAACGGCAAATAGCGTTACAACAACCAGTAGAGGTAATCTTTTGATCATTGTTTTTGATTGACGCGCAAAGCTACTCAAATACCAACCTTGAATTGTCTTCTACACATTCCGTATTCGAATTCATTAGCTTTGGCATCAAATTGAAATCATGTACGAAATACTACTTCGCTCGCACTCAGGATTACGTTGGATATTACTCGTGTTGGTGGTTGCGGCCATCGCTCGCGCATTCAGCAATATTTCATCAGGTAAGTTCATCGCGTTAGACGACAAACTCTCGCTGTTTTCACTGATTGCAGCTCACACGCAATTGCTGCTCGGCCTCGGATTGTACTTCATCAGTCCGTTTGTGAAAGCCGCCATGCAGGCAGGAATGGGCGAAGCCATGAAGGAAACCGTGCTGAGATATTGGCTCGTGGAGCACATTTTCGGAATGATCGTGGGAATTACGCTCATTACCATCGGACGTGTCGCAGCCAGAAAAGCAACGGAAGACAAGGTTAAGTTCAAAAAGATTGCGGTGTTCTTCACACTCGGATTGATTATCATTCTGGCCACCATTCCTTGGCCGTTCCGAGAGGTGCTGGGTAGAGGTTGGTTCTGATGAATCAAATGCTGCTGGTCATAGTATCGGGTTTGTTGTTCGGTTGCGGTTCGGTCAGTTCGAGTAATTCGGATGGCAATCCAGGGAAGGAGGTTTACAAGACCTATTGCGTGGCATGTCATGGCGCGGATGGGAAATTGAAACTGAACGAAGCGCCAGATCTTACGTTTTCAAAAATGACATTGGAAGAACGTTTGGAGAATATTCGGAAAGGTGGAAGTATGATGCCTGCGTTTGCGGAGGTTTTGAGCGAGGAGCAGATTCAGGCTGTGGCCGCGTATCTGGAAGAGTTAAAGAATCAAGATTAAGATTTGGGAAAGTATTACGATACAGCTCCAGTAAAGGAGACCGCGGTTCTTGTGGGCCTCATTCAGGGAGACGACACCGAAGAAAAGGTGGCGGAGTACATGGATGAATTGGAGTTTCTGTCCATGACGGCAGGGCTTGAGACCAAGAAGCAGTTTGTGCAGAAAATGTACAAGCCTGACACTAAGACGTTTGTCGGCTCAGGAAAAGTTGAGGAGATTGACAACTTCGTGAAGGAAAACAAGATCGATGTTGTGGTTTTTGATGACGACCTCAGCCCATCACAGCTTCGAAACTTGGAGAAGATTTTCAATGTGAAGATCTATGACAGAAGTCTTCTGATTCTCGACATTTTCCAAGCGCGAGCGCAGACCGCTCAGGCCAAAACACAAGTAGAGCTGGCCCGCTATCAGTATTTGTTACCACGATTGACACGAATGTGGACGCACTTGGAACGTCAGCGTGGTGGAACTTCTACCCGTGGTGGAGCAGGAGAAAAGGAGATTGAGACGGATAGACGAATTATCCGAAACAAGGTCTCGTTGCTCAGGAAGCAGTTGAAGGAAATCGACAAGCAAATGGAGCAGCAGCGCAAGAACCGTGGAAGATTGGTTCGGGTTGCGTTGGTCGGTTACACAAACGTGGGGAAATCCACTTTGATGAACCTGCTCAGCAAATCAAAAGTGTTGGCTGAGAACAAGCTTTTCGCTACGCTGGATACGACCGTTCGGAAAGTGGTTTTAGGCAACCTTCCATTCCTGATGTCGGACACCGTTGGATTTATCCGAAAATTGCCACACCAGTTGGTGGAAAGTTTTAAATCAACCTTGGATGAAACTCGCGAAGCCGATATCATTCTGCACGTAGTTGATATTTCGCATCCTGAGTTTGAAGACCACATCAATGTGGTTAACGAAACGCTGGCCGAGATCGGAGCACGAGACAAGCAGACCATTTTGGTTTTCAATAAGATTGACGCGTACACATACGTGAAAAAGGACGAGGACGACCTCACCGAAATTACCCGTGAGAATTGGAGCCTCGAAGACCTGAAAAGCAGTTGGATGAGCAAGATGGGCGATGACTGTATCTTCATTTCAGCTGCCAAAAAGCAGAACATTGATGAACTCCGCGACCTACTTTACGAGCGCGTGAAAGCGGTTCACATCACGCGTTATCCGTACGATAAGTTGCTTTATTAGTGCAGTTGGCGTAGGCTGAGGCTCTCGAAGCCTACAGGGAAGGCCTGCGCTGTACCCTTCGAGTTTCCTCAGGGTACGCATTCACGCAATGACGATTAGTCGATTCGCTGCGAAACCTGCTTCACATTAACTCCCGCTAGCGGTCGTTTCAAGGCGTATTCTGCTTTCGCGAAAGTGTCTTCTAACGCTTCGGGAAGGTTGAGAGAAACCGTGTCTTCCTCGTTTCCAACCTTACAACGGAACGGATTGTCCTTCTTCATGGCCAAGTAGATGTCCCAAAGCGTAATGCTCATGGACGGACGCCCCAAAAAGTACCCGCCACCAATGCCTTGCTTCACCTTAATAAGACCGAATTCCTTCAATCGCCCCACGATTCTTCGCACAACAACGGGGTTTGTACCGATGCTTTCGCCCAATTCCGTGCTGTTCACCAAGTGCTTGTCGGTGCGGTCGAGGTAAACACAAATGTGGATGGCGTTGGTGAAAGTTGAATCGATCTGCATGGCGGAATTTTGCCACAAATGTAACTCTTAGAGTTTTTTACGCTGTGATTTTTGTTGCATTTCCATGCGTCAATTTCATTACCTAAACTTGTCGAAAATCACAGAAATGAGCGCTTACATATATGATGCGGTGCGTACACCGCGCGGAAAAGGAAAACCAGATGGAGCTTTGGCTTCGGTAAAACCCGTTGACCTTTTGGCTTTGACCTTCAAGGCCATTCGTGAGAGAAATAATCTCAACACCGATTTGGTGGAAGATGCCATCATCGGTTGTGTGAGTCCTGTGAAAGACCAAGGAGCGAACATCGCCAAGGCAGCTGCAATTGAAGCTGGCTATGCCGAAACCACGGCAGGCGTCCAAGTGAACCGTTTCTGTGCATCAGGTTTGGAGGCCATCAATATGGCCGCTGCTTACGTTGGCAGCGGAAATGCCGACATGTTGGTTGCTGGCGGATTGGAAAGTATGAGCCGTGTGCCGATTGCTTCCGATGGCGGCCCGATGTATGATGACCGTGATTTCATAACCAAGCACGCGCTTGTTCCACAGGGAATTTCCGCAGACTTGATTGCCTCTAAATTCGGCTACAACCGCACACAATTAGATGAATTTGCTTCGCGATCACACGCCAAAGCAGATGCAGCTTGGAACGAAAATCGTTTTGCAAAGTCCATTATCGCTGTGGAAGATGCGGATGGAAATTCGCTGCTTGATAGAGACCAGATGATTCGTCCTGGAACAACAGCCGAAGGACTTTTGAAGCTGAATCCAGCATTCCAAAAATTGGGCGATATGGGATTTGACCAACTCGCGCTACAGAAATATCCAGAAGTTGGAACCATCAATCACGTGCATCATGCAGGTAACTCATCTGCGATTGTGGATGGTGCTGCCCTCACGCTTATCGGAACCAAAGAAGCTGGAGAAGCGCAAGGACTGAAACCACGTGCTCGTATCCGTTCCATGGCGTTGACGGGAACCGAACCGACAATCATGCTTCTTGGGCCAGCACCCGTTACGCGCAAAGCGTTGAAAAAAGCAGGAATGGAAATCGGTGACATCGACCTGATCGAGGTGAACGAGGCATTCGCTTCGGTTGTGCTTCGGTTCCTCGAAGACCTGAACATTGACGAAAGCAAGACCAATGTGAACGGTGGCGCCATTGCCATGGGTCATCCGTTGGGAGCCACAGGCGCCATGCTGATGGGAACACTCATCGATGAACTCGAACGCCAAGACAAACAAACAGGTCTTGTAACTCTTTGCGTTGGTGGCGGAATGGGAATCGCTACGATTATTGAGCGGGTTTAGTATCGGGCTTTAACGGTCACTTTTTTCGTTTCTTTCTGAAAATCCAACGCAATAGGTGGAACTTCAGAGAAACATAACCCTTACAGGCGCAGTTGCCATTGTGGTTGGCAGCGTCATTGGCATGGGAGCATTTGTGCTGCTTCCCATCGTTTGCAGTCAAGCAGGTGGAGCAGCTTGGTTGGCCATTGCCATTGCGGTAGGCATTAGCACCATCAGTATGCTACCGCTTATTCAATTGGGGGCAACTTTGCCAACCGCAGGAGGCGGATTCGAGTACGGAAGACGACTTCTTTCTCCCGAATTGGGTATTCTTCTCAGTTGGATGGGAGTTCTAGGAGGCGCAGCCGCGTTAGCGCTAGTTTCCTACGGATTGGTCGAGAGTTTCGCCAATTATCTGCCCGAAGGAATCTCTTTGCATTTAGTTGCACTTGCCATTGTATTGCTGTTTTATGCGGTACAACGCATAGGGGTTCAAATGCTATCAACGCTACAAGTGGTCTTGGTCGCTCAGATGCTACTTGCGCTTCTCATTTATGGTGTAATTGGTTTGGTTTCTGACGGTAATGGCTACACACCTGAGGTCCCAACCAACACGAGTTTCTTGATGGGTTTGGCCGTTGCGTTCAACCTTTGCCTCGGATTTCAGGTGGTGGTTGAGTTGGGCGAGGAAATGCGAAACCCAGAGCGAAATATCTTCAGAACGCTGCTTATTGGAGCCGTTGTGGTTTTGCTGTTCTATCTGCTCATCATCGCAGCGTACACGCATTTGGTCGGGGTTGAGAATTTGATTGAACGACCCGACCTCGTTTTCACATCAACCAACATCTTGCCGCAATGGGGCGTATGGTTTTTGCAGTTCGGAATTGTAGGCGCAGCCCTCACATCGTTTAACGGAACAGCTATTGCGATTCCCCGCGAGATTTATGCCCAAGGAAGAGCCGAAGTGCTGCCGTCAAAATTTGCTGAACTGGATAATCAGGGAAATCCTCGTAATGCGGTCTCACTTTATTTTTTGCTTGTTGCTGTACTTCTGATTCTTGGGTCTATTCTCGATTATGTTGGCGTGCTGAGTCATTTCTTCGGTAACGACATCATCGAGTTCTACGGGTTTATTACGGTCAGCGGAATCCTGATTCTAACGGTTGGTTTGAGTGTTGCCGCTTGGAAGCTTCCGAAGTTGATGAACGAGGCGTACGCATTATCCAAAATCAAAATTCCCATCGGCTTTCTTCGTGCGGCAATCATCATTTCGGTGGTGTTCAATTCGGGGTTGGTCATTCTGATGTGCTCAAAGTGGCTGATTCCAGCATTGCTGTTCCTATTCGGATGTTTAGTTTGGTGGGTGCTAATCCGAGGAAAGAATTAAGCCAATGCACATCAATATCCCAGAGAAAGGAATATCCGCAGACGAATTGCTGAATCAGATGGACGATCTGTCTGCAAATGATGCAGATTGGCGAAAAGGCCGAACGTTCAGTCTCGTATTCTATCCAGGAAAAGAGGTAGCCGAGCTAAGCAAGAAAGCCTACACCCGTTTTTTTATGGAGAACGCGCTCAGCCCAGCCAGTTTCCGCAGTCTCAGCAAAATGGAAGCGGAAATTATTTCGATGACCGCAAGTCTTTTGAACGCACCTGAAGGCGCTGTTGGCAATATGACTTCGGGCGGAACGGAAAGCATTCTTTGTGCTGTTCGTGCAGCCATAAAATATTCCGAGGATCGTGTTCCAAAGGGAGTGAAACCGAATATTGTGGTTCCTGAAACAGCGCACCCAGCATTCAACAAGGCTGCCGATTATTTCGGATTGGAATTACGCATTGTGAAATGCAAGGGCGAATCGCTCATTCCAGATGTCAATGATCTGCGTTCCGCAATGGACGAATCAACAATCATGTTGGTCGGTTCAGCACCTGCTTATCCGCATGGAATTATCGACCCATTAGATCAACTTAGCGCTCTAGCAGTTGAGAAGAAAGTTTGGCTGCATGTCGATGCTTGCGTTGGCGGCTATCTCATTCCGTTTGTGGAGTATATCGGAGAGCCAATCATACCATTCGATTTTCGATTAGAAGGCGTCAGTTCCATTTCCCTCGATCTGCACAAATACGCTTACGCAGCAAAAGGTGCCTCGGTGGTCATGTATCGCAATGCCGAGTTGCGAAGAGGTCAGTATTACGTCTATTCCGAATGGGCTGGCGGACTGTACGCTTCGCCATCCATTAGCGGAACCCGTTCTGGCGGAGCTATCGCTGCGGCTTGGGCTGTGATGCGTCATCTAGGAAAGGAAGGCTACGCAGATTACGCACGTAAAACGTTAGATGCTGCGCGAAAAATTCAGCAGGTTGTACGCGAAATTGATGGCCTGAAAGTGACTGGAGAGCCGCTGTTGCCTGTCTTCTCCATTCACTCTACAGGAAAACTGTACATCTATCAATTGGGTGATGCGCTCTCCGCGAAAGGCTGGCACCTCGACCGACAACTGCAACCGCCCAGTTTGCATCTGAGTGTCACATACGGAAACGTGCCGTTTATTGATGAATTCATTGCGGATTTTCAGGAAGCTGTTGTCAAAGTGAGCGGTAGGTCTTTGGAAAGTATGGGTGACAAAGCAGCGCAGAAACTGGCAACACTTGCTGCTCGAATTCTACCAGAGAAATGGGTTCGCAACGCAACTAAAAAAAGTGTTGCTTCCATTCCAAATAAACCAGAAGGCACAGGTAAAACCGCACCACTTTACGGCATGGTCGGAGAGCTCAGCGGAAAAGGCACCATTGACGAAATGCTCAAGGAGTTGCTTGATGCAATGAACAAACCGACCAAAAAAGTTGACTAATCGGTAATTATAAATTTCAGAACGGATTGTTGGTTTTCCGACTGCATTACTGCGGTGTAAAAACCAGCGGTTAGTGTTGAGCAGTCAATAACTTGACCGCCAGCCACGGAATCACTTTTAACAAGTTGTCCTGTGGCATTCAGGACAAGTAATTGCGCTTGATTGATGTTCTGGGAAACGATCAAAGATTGATTTCTGAGGGAAAGTGTATTTCCATCTTGGTCTAAATCAGCAATGCCAGTTGCAGTCCCAACGTAAAGAATAAGTTGCTGGTTGAAATCACGCGTTTCGCTCATGTCTACGGCAATCCAACCAGAAATGGAATTGTTCCAAGTTACTTGCACTTCATTGGTTCCTTGCCCTGACACGATGGTTCCGTTGTCAATGCTCCACGAATAATTTAAGCAAGCACTGTAGGGAACGGAGTAAGTAAACTGTTGACCAGGAAAAACCACCGTTGCACCTGTAATGTATTCAGCAGAATCAATCTGCGTAATGATTTCAATGGTAGTGTCGGTTGAACATCCTTGTGAAGAAGTAAGGGTGACGTCATAGAGGCCTGGGTCTAAAAGCTCCGCAGGAATTGGTATCCCAGTTTGTGTAAAGATTTCCATGAGGACGGAATCCGCTGGACTCGTCTGGTTGATTATCTGACCCGTGGATTCATTGCAATCAGCGTTATCGAAACCAATAAGCACCTCTGGAAATGGGTGAAAGTCGAACTGGGCAGTGTCGGTACATGTAACGCCTTGTGCGGTCATATCAACCCAGGTTGAAGGTTCTACTACTGGAATTTGAATCTGAGCGCTGTCTTGCCCAGTACTCCAATGGTAGCTGACCTCGCCAATGTTATTCGAAATACCCAGACCCCAGAAAGAGATATAACCATCGTCCTGAGTGAGATTATCACGAATGGTTAAGGTCCATAATCCATTTAACGGACAACCATCAAAAACCGCAAATGATTGCTCGGGTTTGTAATGTCCTGAAGTCATGGAGTTTCCTGGAGAAGGAGTAACCACAGCTGTAAAGTTGCCCGCTTGGTACTCTGCTCCAAGAGTTTCCCAATTGGCGAGGTCGGAAAAGCAATAATCCCATGGCACACCAATTCCAACCGCAATATCAATTGGCTGACCGAGGAAAGTTCCTCCACCTCCAAATCCACCAGCAAACTCAGGTCCTATTCCTGTTCCTGTATAACTATCAAAAACAATAGCATTGGTACCGTTAGGGCATGTGAGCATCATCTCCAGATCACCCAACCAACTATGTTCCAGAGCAGCGCATATTTCCAGTATCTCAGTAGCGCCATTAAACGTTGCTCCTGTTTCGTAAGATTGTACAAGAATTTCCGTCTGGTAATTGACTCCACTTCCATCTGGCAAAAAGGTGGTGTCATATAAAGCACCTGCAGATACAACCTCGGCATACATATTTGCCATTAACGACACGGTATCTCCCAGGCAAATTGCCGAATCAGATGCTGAAATTAGATGAATCAGCTTGATACAAAGAACCGAGTCAGTAGAAGTGCAGCCGAGGCCGTCTTGAACCTGAGCAAAGAACCATCCTGTTTCCGAATCACAAATTGTCTGGGTTATTTCTCCAGAAGACCACTGAATGGTTGTCCATCCTGCTCCAGCATCCAGTGAAACACAGTCGCCATCGCAGAAATAAACGGTATCCTGACCAAGGTCCAAAGAGCATTGGGCGAAGGCATTCACACGAAGAAGTAAAATCGGTAGTAGGAAAATAAGTTTTCGCATGGTGACTTGTTGAGCCGCAAAAGTAATTATTCACACTACAGTGTTATTGGCCGATTTCCAACCTCACACCCTCCGAGTGCGTGGTAAACTCAGGTGCGTACATGCATTGCAGTTGTGAAATCCCATTGCTGAATGTTCCTGCCTGCGTTACGTTCAGGTCGTATTCGAATACGAATGTGCCTTTAGGCAAGTAGCCAAAGAAGAAGTTCATGGCCGCATCGGTTGTGGAGCGGTAGAAGCTCAACCCCTCTTGGTATTCAGCTCCTGACAGCTGTTTTCGTGGCTCGAAACTAGCAGCACGCATGTCTTTCAGGTGCACGTATTCCATGTGGCGATCGGTTTCCAGAATGATGCGCACGCGAACTCTGTCGCCCACAGAAAGTGATGTGCCTTCACTGAGCGGTTTCATCACTGGGCCGTTCTCAGTGTCTTCCAACAGCATCACATCCCGTTGCATTTTAATCGGGTTGTCCGTAACACCCGTAATCTTATCTAAATCCTCGAAATACTGCCAGTAAACTGCGCCCCACGCCACGCCATCGTTGTCTTTCGTCACCGTCACATTTCCCATCTCAGAATCAACCGAATTCTTGGTCCAATTGGTCTTGAAGTAACCTGTTCCTGATTCGGTTTTCAAATCTGGGTCGGTGCGTGGGTCAATGGTTTCGTTGCCCAATTTGATGGAAACCTTCGGCTCGGTTTCAAATTCGGTGTTACCTGTGCAGAGTAGCGCGTAGCACGCTTCGGCTGTGGCCTTGGTGGTTTCCCAACTTTGTGTCTGTTTCTGTTTGAGCAACCAGATGTTCATCTCCCGCACCATGTCGGCATCGTTCGCCACTTCATCAAATGCCTCTAAGATCATCACGTGGTTCTCAATCGGTGCTTGATACCAGTAATAACCTTTGTCCATGGCCCAATACGTGCCGAATTCCTCGCTTGTCAAGGCTGTTTCGCGAAGCGACACGATGACCTTCTTCGCCTCATCCTCAAAGCCAGATCGCTTCAAAACAACAGCGGCCAGACCTTTCTGTGAAGCATCCAGTTTTGTCCACTTCTCGCGGATGTTCTTCACGATCAGGTTGTAAGTGGTTTTCGACTTGCCGTTCAGCGCAAAATCATCCAACCAGAATGAACGAGCGTAAGTCATGTGAAGGTCGGTCCAGCTTGGCACGAAATCTTTGTCCTTGAGGTCTCTGCGGTCGTAGAATTTCACCAATTCCTCATCGAGGAACACGATTGCCTCGCGAAGCATGGATTCAGTTTCACCGTCCATTTGCCAAACACCCATCTTGCGCATTTTTCCGAAGCCCGAAACGATGTAACGCGTGATGTACATGTCGGAGCGCAGCCCGTTGAACCAGCCCCAGCCGCCATCGGGCTGTTGGTTCTGCTTCAGTTTTTTGAGGGCCGTTTGCAGTTCGGTTTCCATGCGGTCGGTATCGAATAGTTCACCAATACGTCTGCGTTGCTCGGTTTCATTTTGTGCGTCTCGAACCCAAGGTGTTTCGGTCAATAGTGCTTGCTTCAGCTCTGGATTCTTATCCAGTTCCGATTGGAAAGCATCTCCGCTTCCGTTCTGCGCATCGCGCTTCCATTGTTCGAAAACGGCTTTGATCTTCGGGTCTGAATTGGCCAGATGGGTACCGATGGCGTTGGCGTAGTAGCGACTGAATATCTGCTCGGAGCATTCGTACGGATATTCCATCATGTACGGCAGCGACAGCACCGCCAGCCAGATCGGATTGGGTGTGAATTCAAGTGTGAGCGAATGGTTTCGGAGTGTTTTTGAATCGTTGTTCTTCAGCTTGTCGAAACTGAAGGTGTGCGTGCCTTTTCCTCTGACGGGAAGAGGCATGCTTTCGGTCACCAACATACGGTTTGGCAGCACAGGAATAGTCTTTTCCTCGCCATCCGAATGTTTGTCAGACCACGCTTTGGTAGTGAATTTGATGGCAGAAATCCCTTCAGGAATATCGATTTCCCAGTTCGCTAAAGCAGAACCATTTTCGAATTTCAGATTTCGAGTTTCGAATTTTGATTCCAACGCTTTTCCAGTCAATGCATCCGTCAAATCAATAGAGGCCGTGGCGGTTGGAACCGTGCTATCCAACACATTCACTTTCACTTGGAAAACAAGCTTATCTCCTTCCCGCACGAACCGCGGATAGTTAGGCGTTATCATCAACTGTTTGCGAGTAACCACTTCTTCTGTAATGGTTCCGATTTTCAGGTCTTCGGTGGTGGCGAGCCCCATAAATTTCCATCGTGTTAGCGATTGTGGTGCATTGAATTTGAAGCTGATTTCTCCATCTTCATTGCTCACCAAGTGCGGATTGAAGAACACCGTTTCAGAAAAATCTGAGCGCATTTTGATGTCTTTGGGTGGTTGAGCGCTTGAGTCGTCTACACCATTTTTCATCATGGCTTGGTCGGCATCTAAAGCACCATCAGAAACCATGACCGCATCAAGTTTAATCTCTGATTCTTCCATGGGTTCAGCCATGTCAGCCATCGCCATGCCTCTACTTCGAGCCCCAGCGCGTGTTACCACGCTTTCCAACATCACATTCCCATAACGTCCACTTCCGAAGTAGTACCCGAACCAATCAATCTTTTCAAAATCCCGATCGATCGCTGAACTCGGATACTTCATCCAATTTCGATTCCAGATCTGGGTTTGGGCTTGGCCGAAAGAATTGGAATTCCAGTTGTAGCGGGCGTTGAGGAAATGGTAAGGCGAAAGCCCCCAGTTGTTGGCGGCCAGCACATCCAAAGAAGCATCATACATCGTGGTCAGGAATTCGGCTTTGGCGGGTTTTCCGTTCTTGTCTTTGATGCTGACGGTCCATGCTTCGGCATCATCGGGCGCCATTTCCTTGCGGAAGGTTTCCAGCGTCACATCCAACTGCTTGTTGGTGTACGGCACCGAAATGGTCTTTGACCAACTCAATAGCTCGTTGTTCCGCACAGCCGTGATATGTATCTGAGCATTTCCGCGCCAATCCTCGGTTACAGGAATCTCCAATTTCTGCTGTGTTCCCGTGCAAGAGATTTCCTTGGTGTAGATGATCTTGTTAGTCTGGAATCCCTTGTCTTTGACTTCAATTTCAATCTTGAAACCCACAAAAGCATAAGACGAACCGACTAGCAGTTCGAGCGTTTCGCCAGGTTCGTATTTGTCTTTGAGGGTGTGGAACCAAGCTGTGGTGAAGTACGATGGCAGCTTCGTGTCCTTCTCTGTCAGGCAGTAATACGCCTTCTGCACCACCTCGGTGCCGAACGCATCCTTGGCGGTCAGTTCCACCATGTAATAACCCTGCCCGAGGCCGTTCAAAGGAGCAAAACTCACATCCTTGTCGGTGGCGGTTTTCAGCACGGCATGGAACATATTCCTGTCGCGTTCCCATGTTTGATAATCGCCCTCGTTCTTGTACGGCTCGTTGCGGAACATGCGCTTGTGGTCTGCCTCAGATAAGTAGAACTGATCGGGAGTTTGCCACATTCGTTTGCGTAGAATGCGGTCGTTAGGGATAAGCTTCCAAACATCAACTGACACTTCAGCTGGTTGCGCTTCTCCCGAAAGATTGGTGGCTGAAACGGTATACTTACCCAGTTCTTTCTTTTCGATGATAGATGGCACATCAATGTTAATATTCAGCGCGTGATAACCCACCGAAACGCTGGTGTTGCCCGTTTGCATTTCGCCACTTTGGTCGGTTACGTCCACTTCTATCTGGTAATTGAAAACAGGCTTGTACGTGGCTTTGATGAGGGGGTCGGGCTGCGCCTGGAATTCAATTTGGAAAACACCTGATGCATCGCTTGTTGCTGTTCCGAAAGCCACTTGCTTGGGCTGCGATTGCGGCATCCAACCCCAGCATAGCCACGGATACGGGAAGCGGGCGGTGCGCGTCACACGGTATTTCACTTCCGCGCCACCCAACGGAACGCCCGAATACGAAATGGCTGTTCCTGAAACCAGAACCGTGTCATTCACACGAAACTGCTCTTTTGGCTGATCGACCTTTACCTCAAACTTGGGTCGCTTGTATTCTTCCATGCGGAACGAATGCGAACCACTTTCATTGCCAATTCGGATGTAGCCGTTCAGTCCGCCCGTTGGGGCAATGAACGTTCCTGAAAATGTTCCGAAACCATTCGATTTTAGCTTCAATTCCGAAACTTCCTGCCCGTTGGCATCATAGAGTTTTACGCTCGTGTTCTTGTCCGCCAGCGTCTTCACTTCCTTGCCGTTGCTAGAAAGCATGATGCCCTTGAAATGGATGGTCTGGCCTGGGCGGTAAATGGCGCGGTCGAGGAAGAAATGCGTCTGGTCGTTCCAGCGGATGTCCTCCTTGTTGCTGCGCCCGTACACGTTTCCAGCCGTTATGAGCTTGTCCTCGCCATGGTAAACATCAACCATGTAGCCGCGGTAACTCTGCGCCTGACCTTTCCAAACTGCCACCCCGTTCTGGTCGGTGGTCAGCGTTTGCTCCAGTTGATAATCGTTGCTGCGCGTTTTGCGGTTGTAAACCAGACTAAGCAGTTCAATCCGTGCTTGCGAAATGGGTTTTCCGCTATCGCGTGAAACGACCTTGAGTACCGTTTCCCCATCATTTTCCGTGCGACTGATAAGCGCCAAATCTGTGACCGTGACGATGACATAAGACACCACATCCTTGTTGGTGGATAGTTTAGAATCGGAGCCAGTGAAGATGACGTAGGTACCGATGGGCAATCCTTCCAAAGGAAGTTCAATGCTGTGCTCTCGGAAGTCTTTTGGGTTGGGCACTTCGAAGGTCTTTTCGACAACTGTTTCCGAATTTGATTTCAGCCATTTGATGAGCTTTTCGCCATAGTTACTGCGAGAGTTTTCGCGGTAATCGATGGGGTCGAGTTTGGCAACCTGCGTGTAAACCGCCCATTTGTCCGCATCGGCCGCGCCAATGTTGCGGTAACGGAACAGAAATCGGAATGGCTTTTCGGGAAGTGAGTGCTTTTCCGTAGCCATACTCCAACTTCGCTGACGGATGCGTTCTGAAAGAGAAGTGCAATTCCTCGCGCCAAGCGAATTCGGGAATTTCTGAATGTAAACCTGACAGATGGAGTCGGCTGTTTTCCAATTGAAATGTGCGGGGTGAGTTGGGTCTGAAACCGAGTTTCCCTGCTCGTGATACAAGGAGGCCAAATAGTAAGCTGCTTCGGCCGCAACTGCATCATCCTTGTATTGTTTCAGCAACGCTTCCAATCGGTTCTGATATTTCGGCTGAGCGGATTGTGCCTGCGAACGGCCGTAGATGAAATTCAAGCGTTTCAGGTCTTCGGAGACCAAGGCTTCTGTGCCTAGTTTTTGGGCTTCGCGAAGCAGTTCTTGATACAGATGAATGCTGTAGGCCGCGGGTTGAAGTCCGCTTTTCGTTGGGGCTTCCCATGAAAGGAATTCATCCACCGAACCCAACAGTTTCGGGTCGTTATAAATGCCCGATGGGTCGAAATTGATGAGTTCGCGCTCTTCTGAACTGTAGAAGTCTAGTGCGCGGGAAAGCAGCAGATGATAAAGCGATGGTCGTAACTCTCGGTACTTGTCGGAGCCTGTCAGAATCGCCTCGTAATCTTTCAGTGAAGCGGCTTTCAGCACTTCCGAATTCTCTAACGAGAGTCGGTAATGCTTATAGGCTTCTTGGGCAATGCGCTTGAAATCCCACGTAAGGATGTTGTCTCCCGCAGCTTCTGTGGCAGTTCGATTATGTATCTGCCAACTGTTGTTCTGGTAGTAGCCCCAATGCATTTCCGCCAGCAACGAGTGCAGAATCTGTTTGGTTGGTTCGGGTGCGGTTTTGGCTTCATCTTCCACTCGGATAATGCTTGCCACAAGACTTTCTTCTTCGAATTGAGCTTGCAGTTTCACTTCGTGGATAACCGCTTTTATCTGTTGCGGTCCGTTGCCGTCTTTTACCGCTTGGTCGTGGATTTTCTGCACCACTTCCAATGCGGATTTTGGACGGCCCTCTTTGATGTATTCATCCACCTCTTGCCACCAACCACCGTAATCGTTGGCGAGGGGAGTTGCAGTAAATAGGGCAAGTATCAGAATGGGAATGATCCTCATTTGTCTCGGTTTTTCTGGTAGATGCTCAAGTTATTGAATATCCACATTTCGGAACCGCAAGGACGCAAAGAATGCGCCAAGAGCGAAAGGGCTTCTTCAGATTTTGGCGATATTTACGTTATCGTTTTCAATCATGAAAGTCACGAAGAAGCAATACATAACCGATGATGAGGGCAATAAGGTTGCCGTGATTCTTCCTATCAAAAAGTATGAGAGAATGCTTGAAGACCTGGAAATGAAGGAAGATGTGGCGCTTTACGACAAGGCCAAGGCTGAGGATGATGGTGAGCGCGTTGACTTTGACGAGTACGTGAAATCTCGCAAGAGTAAAAAGAGTGCCTAAGTACTCCATTCAACTGTCTCGGAAAGCTGCCAAGCAGTTGGATAAAATCCCAGATAAAACCGCATTCAAACTATTTGAGGTCATTGAAGCTTTGGCCGAGAATCCACGACCGAATGGCTGCAAAAAGTTAAAGGGTCGGAACGGTTATCGTATTCGAAAGGGCGATTACCGTATCATCTAGGAAATCCAGGATTCCGTGCTTTTAATCGATGTGATTGCCATCGGGCATCGAAGAGAAATCTATGATTAGCTACTCGTCATTGCGAGCGCGGCAATCTTTCGAGGAGATTGCTTCGTCCTTCGTCCTCGCAATGACGTAGGAGTTTACGGAAACGTAACGTAAATCAATCCCGTGGTTGAAAGCGGTGCGGTCGGGTCGCTATCGAACTTGGCCTGCTGACAGGCAGATTTAGCTTTCACGAACAGGTATTTGTCGTCTGTGGTTTTGGTGCCTGGCGCCCCTGGGTCTGCTTTAAGAACGTTGCCGTATTTGTCTATGGTCACCTCCACTACCACTACGCCTTCATCTTTGGTGCCAAGGCCGATCTTCGGGAAGCTGATCATTTTGCGGCCTTCCATCTCGTATTCGTATTCCTTGAAGCCTTCTTTGAACTTCTTGCGCACGTTTACCGAAGATGTTGCAGCGGCTTTTTCTTCATCATAAAAGTGAACCGTGCGTATGTCAGAAATCAGAATTTCAACGGGTCTTCTGTTGTGCATCATGGTCAGGGTTGGGCCTTGCATGGATTTCACTTCGCCCTTCTTCTGCGAGCCGTCTTTCATGATAACGGTGTGCTGCGCGAGGGCGGAAGAGATGAAGAGACAAGAAACAAAGAGATAAGAAAAGATGCTACGTGACATGGCTTGTGTTTTTTCGAAGGTAGAGCGAATAGCATGCCATGAATGGAATGCGAAGTGAGAGTATTTCACAACGGGGCGTTGAAATCGCCCGAAGCATCCGTCATTTCGAGCGGAGTTTACGGAGTCGAGAAATCTGTTGTTGGCGGGATTAGATGAACTGTTCGTTCAAGAAATCCCAATTCGGATTTAGCGTTGCAATTAGTGCATCTTTCTTGGCACGATTCCATCGTTTTAATTGCTTTTCACGCTCAATGGCATTTTTCAAATGAGGGAAGTGCTCATAGTAAACCAAGTATTTGCAGTTGTAACGAGACGAAAACTCCGACCTTCCGCCAGCGTGGTCACCAAGTCTTTGTCGCAAGTCTGTGGTCACACCAATGTATAGCGTTGTTTTCGTGTAGTTGGTGAGGATGTAAACGTGGTTGTTTCCCATCGCAGACTAATTTACAGCTTCCGTCATGTCGAGAGAAGTTTACGAAGTCGAGACATCTGAGGGTGTGGTTTAGATTCCTCCACTTCGGTCGGAATGACGGCTGGGGTTTGTGGGTTACTCCACCACCACTTTCTGCACCGAGCGCTGGCCGTTCTGTGTAAGCACCTCTACCAGATAGATGCCGCTGGGCAGACTGCTTATGTCGATGACCACACGGTCATCCTGAGTACCACGCGGTAGCGTGGTGTATCGAAGGGCGTGCCCAGCCACATCCCTCACCCAAACCTGTGCAAGAGGTGTGCGGCTTTCTATGGTAAGGTTGGTAGTGGCGGGGTTGGGGTAGATGGAGAAAGTGAAGGTGCTCTCATTGACGCTTTGAAAGATAGAATCTGGGATTACGGAAACATCATCTACGTAATAGTAAGATCCACTCCAGTATACTTCCGAATGAGAAGGAGGAATACCGCCTCCTGGGATAAAAAGTGTGTCTGTTTCTTGGTCAACATCAAAGTTGCCAATCGTAAGAAAGCGTTCTCCACCCTGAGCCATGAAGGATCCCGAGACCTCAGCCCATCCCTGCTTATTTGAAAGAAAGGCGGTTCCATTATAGCTTACCTGCGGTTGTAACTCAAATAGAGAGTCAATATTTGATTGCGGCTCATTTACTGTCAATGCAGCTCCGATGTTCTTGGTGGCATACCAAATACTGTCCATTAGAGAAACCCTAAAGCTCAGGTGGTAATTGGTGTTTTCAGTTAGAGGTGCAATCAATTCAACTGAGACAAATTCTCTTAAAGTATAGGTTGTAGTGTAACAGATCAGGCCGCAGTATCCTTCACCAGCAGCCGCTGGTTCCCCTCCACCATAACTCTGTGGGACTGAATATGCCTCAGGGAAACAACTGTGAAGAAAGTCAGGAGACCCAAGTGTCCAAAACCAAGGATGAATATCATCTGTTGAACTCATTGAGTGCGGATTACAGGTGTCAGAATAGTTGAATGCCCCATTCGGCACCAAATTCTGCCCAACCGAAATCATTGGAAGGAGAAACAGAAGGAGGTGGCAGAGGCGGTGCATTTGTCAAAGTTAGTTGTAAATGAAGGTAGATTGCTTCAGTCGTTCCTCCTTCGCAATGACGGTGGCAGGTAGCGCGCGTTAGGGATTGAAGTGGCATCCTTTTTTGTCTTTCACAAAAAGGATAGAGCGTAAAGCCCGCCCGCGCCCTTGTAGCTTCGCTGTCCTTCGATACAACGCACTTCGTGCCCCACTCAGGATGACGCTCTGCTACGCCCACGCGCGGGAACGCCAAAAAACGGTTTCCCAAATTTCCTTTTTCCCGTTTTACCCGTCTCCGTGGAAATGCTGAAAAACAATCCTCGCTTTGGCCTTGCCAACGGCTTCGGCCAGTTCGGCCTCGGTGGCTTCCTTGATTTTCTTTACCGAACGGAATTTCCACAGCAACTGCTGCGAACTCTTGTAGCTGATGCCTTTGATGTCGGTAAGCTCTGACTTGACCGTGGCCTTGGCGCGCTTGTTACGGTGGTGCGTAATGCCGAAACGGTGTGCCTCGTTGCGCGCATGCTGTATGATCTTGAGCGTTTCGGAACGCTTGTCGATGTACAGCGGCACCGAATCGCCTGGGAAATAGATCTCTTCCAGCTTTTTGGCAATGCCAATGATGGTGATCTTACCGCGCAACCCCAGTTTGTCGAGGCTCTTTACCGCGCTGCTCAGTTGGCCCTTACCGCCATCGATAACGATGAGCTGCGGCAGCGGAATACCTTCGTCCAACATGCGTTTGTAGCGCCTATAGACAACCTCTTCCATGGAGGCGAAATCGTCCGGGCCCTCAACTGTTTTGATGTTGAAATGGCGGTAGTCGCTCTTGTACGGCTTGCCGTTACGGAAACACACCATGGCCGCCACGGGGTAATTGCCCTGTATGTTGGAGTTGTCGAAACACTCGATGTGACGTGGCTGCTCTTTCATGCGCAGGTCTTTCTGCATCTGCTCCATGATGCGCGTCACGTTGCGCTCGGGGTCCAGGATCTCGGTCTGCTTGTCCTTGTCGCGCTTGTAAGTGAGGGCGTTGCGTTGCGAAAGTTTGAGCAGCGTGCTGCGGTCGCCCCGCTGCGGAACCGTGATCTTCACATTCGGAATTTCGAGGTTGAGTTCGAACGGCAGAATGTATTCCTTGGCATCCGACTCGAAGCGTTGCGAAAGCTCGATGACCGCCATTTCCAGCAGCTCCTCATCGGTTTCGTCCAGTTTCTTTTTCAGTTCGATGGTGTGTGCCTGCACGATGGCGCCTTCAATGACCCGCATGTAATTGACGTAGGCCGATTTCACGTCTGATACGATGGAGAACACATCGGCATCCGAAACAACGGGGCTCACCACAGCCGACTTGCTTTGGAATTTCTCCAGTATTTCGAGTTTTTCTTTGACAAGCTGCGCTTCCTCGAACTCCAGTTTCTCCGCAAATTCGGTCATGAGGGTTTGTAGATGTTGGCGCACTTCGCGGATGTTGCCTCGGATGATCTTCTTCACATTCTGAATGGCGAGGTCGTAATCGTCCTCGGTCTGCTTGCCCACGCACGGCCCTTTGCAATTGCCAATGTGATATTCCAAACACACTTTGAATTTCTCTGCCTCGATGTTCTCTTGTGTGAGTTTCAGGTTGCATGTCCGCAGCGGATAGAGTTGCCGCACCAGTTCTAAAAGCGTGTGCATCATCTTTACATTCGCATACGGCCCGAAATACTGTGAGCCATCGCGCACCACCCTCCGTGTGGGGAAAACCCTTGGAAAGGGTTCTTTCTTGATGCAGATCCACGGATAGGTCTTATCGTCCTTCAGCATCACGTTGTACTTGGGCTGATGCTGTTTGATGAGGTTGTTCTCCAAGAGTAACGCATCCAACTCAGAGTTCACGACAATGAACTTGATGTCCTTGATCTTGCGCACCAGAATGGCCGTTTTGCGACTATCGTACTTGTCCTTGGTAAAGTAGGAGGAAACCCGCTTCTTCAGATTCTTGGCCTTCCCAACATAGATGATGGTTCCATCCTTATCGAAATACTGATACACCCCAGGCGAACCTGGAATGGTTTTGAGAAGGGTCTGAATATGTTCGGGTGCCTGATTGACGCTCACTTTACAAATATAACCTTGAGTAATGCGTACATTTGATGCTTCAACAATAACACAACTATGAAAAAACTAATACCATTTTTTGTTCTCGGAACGATTGCCTCTGCGAATGCGCAGGTGGTGATTGAGGAGTCTGACTTTCCTGTTGCGGGAGACACTATTACCTACGGTGACGATGGAGACGTATCAAATTTGACCCTTGACATGGGTGCTAGCGGCTCTGGACAGACATTTGATTTTTCAAATTTAGAAACGGATGAACTTTTTGATGTTGGTTTCTATGACCCACAAGACGTTACGGGAGGCGCTGATTTTCCAACGGCAGCTCTTGCTGTTGATCAAATTGAAGGAATCTATGGCTTTGCAAGCATCAGCTCAGGTTCAGTTGATATAATTGGCCTTGGAGGTGACTTTGCGGAGGGCTTCGGATTAAGTGGTCAGTTTATACTCTCACTGCCAGCAGATGACCCGTGGACAATCTTTGAGTTTCCTGCATCGGTAAGTTCGTCAACCCTGATTGATACTGCCTATTTTCAAGGTAAGTTTGAATCTAGTGTTTTGCCACCTGATATAGCAGGTTACTTACCTCAAGGAACGGATTCCGTTCAAGTAAAGAGGGCCATATATTACGAGGCGGAGGTTGTAGGAGATGGTCAATTAACCGACCCTCTAGGAACTACACATCAAGTGGTAAAAATGGAAGTGGTCGAAGCGAATGAAGACTCAATCTTTACAAGAACAAACGGGGTTTGGGAGCCCGTTGACCCGATTCTTGCTGCATTAGCAGGAATTGAACTTTCTGGAATCGTTTATCGTACGCGGTTTATCAGCAAAGAACTTGGTTACTACGTGGTTGATATTACAACAGAGGCTAATGGAACACCGGTTTCAGCAACGTTTGTATCCAACGAAAGCGAATGTTGTGCTGGGGTTGAGGACATTATTGCTGCGGGTCAAAACGTGCTTTATCCTAATCCAACCAACGATTTTGTACGTGTTAGAACTGGTGGTGATATCTATGAGTTCAACGTGTATGATATGACTGGAAAACTTCACGTTTCGGAGTTGCTGACAATGGATAACCAAGCGGTTAACCTTGAAGGACTTTCAACAGGGCTGTACATTTTCCAAATGGTAGATGAAGCTGGTAAAATTGCTCATACTTCTAGATTGAGTGTGGTGAAGTAATATTTCACCCGATTAAAAATGAAAAAGGCTCCCAATTCGGGAGCCTTTTCTTTTTGTGACCGTTGCTTCTAAACAAACCGCGGGTCGGTTTCCATTACGTGTCCGCAGTTGCTGCAGGTTCTCAATTCTTCGGAGCCGAAGAACTCTCTGAAGCGCGGTAAAAAATCCTTTTCAATATTGGTCAGCGGAAAGTAGGTTTCATGCAGCTTGTTGTTGCACTTATCACAAAACCAAATCAGCCCATCTTTCATGTCCGTCCCTTTTCGAACGCGTTCAATCACCAATCCAACAGAACCCTCGCTGCGCATTGGAGAATGAGGCACCTTTGCTGGCAACAGGAACATTTCTCCCGATTTTATCGGCATATCAACAGCCTTTCCGTCTTCCTGAATACGTACGTTAATGTCGCCTTCCAATTGGTAGAAAAGCTCCTCCGTTTCGTTGTAATGGTAATCCTTGCGAGCATTTGGTCCGCCAACAATCATGACGATGTAATCGCCTGCTTCAGCATAAAGGTTTTTGTTGCCAACCGGAGGCTTCAAAAGGTCTCGATTGTCATTGATCCATTGCTGAAGATTGAAGGGTCGTTGGATAGCCATTTCGCTTATTTTGATACTGGTCAAAGTAAGGAAATTCAAGTAGTTTTGACCAAAGCCCGAACATGAAGATTGATCTATTAGGAAAGCGAGCATTGGTGTGCGGAAGCACCGCTGGAATAGGAAAAGCAATGGCCTTGCAGCTTGCAGAGGCTGGAGCTACGGTAACGCTGTTGGCAAGGAATGAAGAGAAATTGAAAGCGGTTTGTGCCGAGTTAGATTCGAGTGTAGGCCAAAAACACGGTTATTTGGTGGCGGATTTCAGCAAACCAGAAGCGTTGAAAATTGTGGTGGAAAATCACATGAAATCTGCCAACCCGTATCACATTCTATTGAATAACACCGGAGGCCCTCCAGGAGGCTTGGCAATTGAGGCAGAATTGGATGAATTTGAGAAAGCATTTCGTTCGCATCTGATGTGTAATCATGTTTTGGTTCAGGCGTTGGTTGATGGGATGAAAGAGGAAAATTACGGCCGTATTATCAATGTCATTTCAACCTCAGTAAAAGTTCCGTTAAACGGATTGGGCGTATCGAATACGATCCGAGGAGCAGTAGCTAATTGGAGCAAAACGTTGGCTAATGAGTTGGGTCAATTCGGTATTACCGTGAATAACGTTTTGCCAGGAGCCACGGAAACAGAAAGACTTTCTAGCATCATCAGCAACAAGGCATCAAAAACCGGTAAATCTGAACAAGCGGTTTCTGACGCAATGAAAGCGCAGGTGCCAGCTGGTCGGTTTGCACAACCGTGGGAGGTTGCAGCTGCCGCAACTTTCTTAGCATCGCCAATGGCGAGTTACATCAATGGAGTCAACATGCCCGTTGATGGTGGAAGAACAGGGTGTTTATAGTTGCTTCTTTCCTCGGATAACAAATTCTGACAGACCTTCTCCAAGATCTATTTCATCAGCATGAAAGTTCGCTGAAACGGTAGCTTTTACCTCATCGTCATTGACCAGGATCTTGTCTGACGATTGCAGATTATCAACACTTCCATATTTAACATCCACATGTTTTTTCTTTAGAAGCGCCATGTAGAAATCGTTGTGAGCTTGGTAGCCGGGGTTCACTACCATATAACCGTTCAGATCAACTTCATTCCGCACCGCAGAACGTAGGTAATTGGTGAGTGAGTAGAGCTGCTCATCATAAGAGTGCTCTTTTGGGTTTACTGTTCTTTTAAGCGTCCATCTGTATGGTGTATAGAAGATGAGAAAAAGTGTTGGTAACCAAAGGACGCGAAGTGCTCTTTGAAAATAGGGGAGTTCAATTTGTTGCAACTTTTCCGCTATTGAAGTTACGCCAAGCGCTACAACCAGGGCAAGAAAGGGAAATATGGGCTGAGAGTACCAGTGAAGCCTTGTTTGCGCACTCGAAATAATGAGAAAATGCCCTACAATCAGTAAAAGACAGAACAGCAATAAGCGTTTGGTTTTTGGAGTTCCGATAAGAAGAACAATGATGACACAGACTGGGAAAAAGGAGTTCCAAATCAAGAATCCCTTATAATTAATGTGCTCCAGATAGAACCAAAAGTCTGTCAGTTTCGAGTTTTCGGTATTCACTAGTCTGCCACCGGCATCAAGTTGCCAGACGGCACTGAGATATCCTGGGTCCAGAACTTCTCGAATAATAAAGTAACCCGTGGATGCAACTATGAATATTCCTATTCCCACATAAAACGCTTTGGAGCGAACTAGCACTAAGACCTTTTTGTTGAAAAGGGCGTAGAGAAACAATGAAGGGACAAATAGCAGTGCCGCCATGCTTTTGGTCAGGAAAGCCAATGTCATGGCCAAGAAGAAAACGGATAAACGCCTTGACTCAGTCTTTCGGATATAATTGAAAAATATCAGGTTGGCAATCGTAAGAAACAAGGTGAGAAGTGTGTCGTAATCGCCCGTTCTAGAGGTGTGATGACCTGTAAAACCTGAACTTGTAACCAGAACTAGGCCAGCAATTGCACCTGCCCAAACGGAGTTGAAGTAGTTGTTCGAGAACCAAAGAAGAAACATGCATAAAGTGAAGGCAGCAATGGCAGAGGGCAGTCTGATGGCCAGTTCGGTTGGGCCAATGAGCTTGATGGCTCCTGCCTGCAACCAGATCATAAGTGGAGGTTTTAGATTCCAGTGATCTGGTTTCCCATGGAAGGTGGTCACCAAAAGGTTGCCCGATTCGGACATTTCCAAAGCATTCATTGCCAACCGTCCTTCGTCCCAAACCCGTAAACACTTGGTGTCTAGGTCAACAAATAGGGGAATTGCAATAAGAATTGCGAAGACAATAAAACCGAGAAATGTAAGTAGGTGTCTGTTGTTAACCACGATTGTCTAAGTGGTTGGCAAGTTAGTAATCGGAAAGTGCAAATAACGTTTCCCAACCTCGGGAATCGCTCGAAAGATTGTTGAAGAAAGGGGCGCTCATTGATAGGTCCTAGTCGTATGCTAGATTTCTATCTTTGCGGCTCAAAGCAATGTTCTTATGAGATTACTTGGTCTAATTCTATTTGGTGCGGGGTTATTAACGGCACTAAGTGGGTGCAAGAAACAACCTACGGCTTGTTTCGATGCAGTGAGCTATGTAGAAGTGGGCACTCCGCTAACGTTCAATAACTGTAGTGAAAATGCCGATGAATTCGAATGGTCGTTTGGAGATGGAACATCGTCATCGGTTGAGAATGCATCTAAAACGTACGGAGATGCAGGTACTTACACGGTTACACTACAGGCTAAGAACGGCAGTGAAACCGATGAGGTATCTAAGACCATTGAGGCAATTTATTGTGCGGGTCAGTTCTTTAGCGCATATTTTGAGTACGAAATAGAGGGCTTCGGGGCACCAGCTGAGGTCAGTTTTACATATTTGACGGGGGCCCAGGGAATGACCTACTTGTGGAACTTTGGAGATGGGTCGACATCAACAGAACAGAACCCAACTCACAGTTATTCAGCAGCTGGCGAATATACGGTTACTCTAGAGGCATTCAGAGGAACGGATTGTTCTCGCACTAGTTCAGAAGTGGTTACCGTGGGGATGCCAAGCAGGTTGACTGTGAATTCGATAACTGTACAATCAACCACTGAACCGTTGGTTGATGGTTACAATGAATCACCATCGGATTTACCAGTTGGTCCGTATGGCTTGATTGGAGGTACCAAGCCTGAGGTAGCATTTCAACTAGGTGCATGTAATGATTGGGAAATTATTCTGGTAGACGTGGTTTCATCAGATTTTCCTCAAACTATAGACAACGTGAATTGTGAAATTTCACTCAATGGGCCTACTTCCTTTATCTCATACAATACTGCTGAGGTAGATGATTATTATGGAACATCCCAGGCCAATCCTGGAGGCTATTTTGAAGATGAACCTTACAGCTCAGGAAGTATTGATCTTTCAGCTTATTTTTCATCTAGCACGTATCCAACGGTCATTAGTCATTCTGATGGATCATTCGTATTTGACCTAAACGTAACTTGGGAGTAGGCTGTTTTAGAAGTAATCAACCAAGTTGCCGGTTGCTCTTTATTCCTTCGCAAGCAACTTAAACCCCTTCCCGTGTACGTTCACCAACTCCACTTCGGGGTCTAAAGAAAGGTATTTGCGAAGCTTGGCGATATATACATCCATGCTTCGTGAGTTGTAATAGTTGTCATCTCCCCAAACCTTGTTCAGCGCGTAGTTTCGGTCAAGAACATCATAGCGGTTTTCGCAGAACATCAGCAGCAAATTGGCCTCTTTGGTGGTTAGGCGCTGCTCGCTGCCATTCAATTTCAGCAGTTGCTTATCGTAATCGAAAATGAACTCACCGACCTTAATGTTGTCTCGTTTCTTGGCCTTGCCAACCTCAGGAATGGTCCTTCGAAGAATGGCCTGAATTCGCATGAGCAGTTCATCCATACTAAAAGGTTTGGTGATATAATCATCGGCACCAACCGTGAAACCTTTCAGTTTATCATCCTTCATGCTTTTAGCGGTTAGGAAAATGATCGGCACTTTCTTGTCTGTCTGACGGATTTCTTCAGCCACAGTAAAACCATCCTTTATCGGCATCATCACGTCCAAAATGCAAATGTCGAATCCACCTTGCATGAATGTTTCGTAGGCGATTTTCCCGTTCTCAGCCAATGAGGTTTCGTAACCTTTGGCGTTCAAATATTCACGAAGTAACATCCCCAAATTCGGGTCGTCTTCTGCCAGTAGGACTTTGATTGTTTCTGTGCTCATGCTTGGTTGTATTTATGGGGGATGAATATTTCGAATTTGCTGCCTTTGTTGAGTTCACTTTTCAGATTGATCCAACCGTTGTGTTTGTCAACAATGGCCTTTACGTAGCTCAATCCGAGCCCGAATCCTTTAACGTTGTGAATATTTCCGGTTGGTACGCGATATAACTTATCAAATACCTTATTCTGGTTTTCTCTCGAGATGCCGATACCGTTGTCTTGCACATACACCACAACACCATTTTTAAGATCCTTGGTTCCAACTTTTATTACTGGGATTTTCTCGGTGTATTTCAGTGCGTTATCCACCAAATTGAAAATCACGTTGGTCAAGTGGATCTTATCGGCCTGAACCAAAGTATTGGTTGCCTGAATGTCGGTAATGAACTGACCGCCTTTGCGTTCCATCTGAAGTTTCATGTTCTGAAGCACCTGATTCACGATTTCGTTCATATCCAGATCAACGATCTTCAGCTTCAGCTCACCTTTATCCATTACCGCGGTGCGAAGTACATTCTCCACCACCATGGCCAAGCGCTTATTCTCATCGGCAATTACATTGATGTAGTTGTCAACGATGCCTTCTTTGCTTTTGATATCTGGATCACTTAGTGCCTGACATGCCAATGAAATAGTGCTTATAGGGGTCTTCAACTCATGCGTCATGTTATTGATGAAATCATTCTTGATCTCCGAAACTTTTTTCTGCCGGATGATGGTTGAAACCGTGTAGGAGAATGAGAAAATGATAACCAGAATGAACATGGCTGAAATGGTCAGCAACAACCACATGGTGCGTAGCAAGTACTTGTTCTGATTGGGGAAGAAAATGCTCAGGAACTTTGGTTGGCTGAATACATTTCCAGGAGTGAGATTCACTTTGTGTGGGGACGCGAGAATGCCATCGACCTCCTCGTCAGTTGCGTCCAAATGATAGGCATTCATAAATGGGTCGAAAATGCCGTAAGCGTACTCGGCTCCAATTCCCTTGTTTTTCATTTGCTGCTTCAGCAAAGAATCAAGTGCCACCGTGTCAATCTTGTCGGCCCGGTTATAGAGATCAACATTCACAATTTCCTCGAAAATCTCATTGACCATATCTGCTCGTTTTTCGAGCCAATGCAGGTTCATGGTCTGTGCCTGTTTGAGAGAGTCCAAATAATATGCAGCCTCGTCTTCCGATTCAGGGAGAACAGGTTTGCGTATCGGCCCGTAATTGGGAGACTCGAAATGTTTCTGTCGCGTTCGCTTCACGAAAGTTCCTTCCGAATCCACTAGAAACTCTTCGTAAACACTGATCTCAAATCGTGCATCTTGGTCACTTGAGAAAAACTGCGCAAACTCGTCACCAGGAGTGAAAAATACGCTGTGCTCCAATCGGGCATCATCACTTGCTGGAGCAATTCCATGTTTGTGCTCGTATTTAGATTGCTGCAGGTAAATCAGGCTATCTTGCGTACGCTGTATGGCCCGATTGATGGAGTCCATCTGCCAAATGAGACGCTTGCGCTTGTCTCGAAGGTCCATTTTCAGTGCCAAGCTTTCTGCGGTTTTCAGTTTTTCGTACTGATAAACCACGTTTCCCAGGGCTTCATTAACGGAAGTTTGGAATTTCTGCTGGCGCAGTTTTACCGCATTATTTATCCAATAAACCTGTATTCCGATCAGCCCAACCAAGGCCACGGACATCAGGATAATGGTTGCTTTAATGGTATTCCGTCCCAACACAACAAAAGTACGCGCGTGGGTTGCGGTCTATTGAGTGGTTAACACTTTTTAACGGGAGTTCAAGGCGTGCTTTCGATGAACGGTTCAGTTCACCACGCTCAGTTTCATCATGTTGGATTGGCCACGTTCGGTAATTGGCATACTGGCAATGTTGATCACGAGGTCGCCTTCCTTCACCATTCCTTCTCGCTTGAGGCGAAGTTTGAGGTCTGCAATTGTGTGATCTGTACTAACATACTTGTCGTAGTAGAAACCGCGAACGCCCCAAACCAGACTCAGCATAGCAAGGATTGATCGATTATCGGTAAACACAAAAATGTTAGCCTTTGGCCGATAACTGGAGATCTTAAAAGCGGTATAACCTGAGTTGGTCATGGTGATAATTCCCTTGGCATCTGACTGCGCGGCAAGTGTCACAGAACTTTGGCAGATGGAATCGGTTATCACGCGTTCCATGCTCGAAATCGGGTTCAGTTTGCGGTAGTAGATATCTCCTTTGATTTCAAGATTTCGAATAATGCTGTACATGGCCTTGATGACCAAAGCTGGATGATCACCAACACTGGTTTCGCCACTGAGCATTAGCGCATCAGCGCCATCAAGAACCGAATTGGCCACATCATTTACTTCCGCGCGAGTGGGTGCCGGATTCGTGATCATGCTTTCCATCATCTGCGTTGCGATGATGACTGGCTTGGCCTCATTCAAGCATTTCTGAACGATTCTTTTCTGCACGATTGGCACTTCCTGCATCGGAATTTCTACACCCAGGTCGCCACGCGCAACCATTACTGCGTCAGTTTCCCTCACAATGTTGTTCAGGTCACTAACGGCTTCAGGCTTCTCGATCTTGGCAACAACTTTAGCTTTGGAGTTTCGCTTTTTGATGATGTCTTTCAACTCTAAAATGTCATCAGCTCTTCGAACAAAAGACAATCCGATCCACTCAATATTGTTGTCCAATGCAAACTCAAGGTCGGCAAGGTCTTTCTCCGTAAGACAAGGCATCGATATCTTGGTATTCGGCAGGTTTACCCCTTTGCGAGACTCCATCATTCCGCCATGCTCAACTGAAGCTTTTACCTCGTCTTTTCGATTGGTGCCGGTAACTTGAAGCACCAGTTTACCATCATTGATCAGGATCGTGTCGCCTTCCGTCACATCTTTCGGAAACTCCGGATAACTCAAATAGACCTTTTTCGAGTTGCCTTCGCATTCCTTCGTTGTAATGGTCAAGGAGTGTCCGCTTCGTATTTCAACACCACCATTTTTCACTTCACCCAACCGAATTTTCGGGCCTTGAAGGTCAGCCAGCATTCCGATGTGAATTCCCATTCCATCATTCAACTCACGAATGTTGTTGATCACTTTTTTATGGTCATCATAGCTTCCATGAGAAAAGTTGAGACGGGCAATGGTCATCCCGCTTTCAATCATCTCTTTCAGCATGGCTTTCGATGAAGAAGCAGGTCCGATGGTGGCTACGATTTTGGTCTTGTTGAAACTCATATCAGTGCATCAGGTTTAAGTATGCGGGGTGCGAACATGGGTCAACCCGCTTAGCCGCGTTTATCAAAGGAATCACATTCAATTGGTCCTCAATTTCGTTTAATTCAGCATCGCTTACCTGCCCATAGATCTGCAGAAAGTAGTCCACTTTTTGCAATTCTGGAATCAGTAGCGGAAGCTGCTCATCAGTAGAAAACAGATCACCCTGTACAACTGTTGCAAACTCTTTTGCAATTGGGTTTGCTTGGTTCGAAACAACGAAGATCTCGCGATGAATTACCTCATCAACAAATTCCAATTGCGGATATGTTATGGTACTCAATCGTTTCCGTTTTTCCTCGTCTGTTTCGTTGTCTTTTTCCAGAATTTCGAAACGGTCTCGCCTTCTTGAAAGGTTGAATCCAAACTGTTGATTCAGCGCAAAACACAATCTGTAATCTTTCTGGTGACAATAAATATGGAACAGCTCAAAGTCTGGTTCCGTAGGCATCCAATCGGTCAGTTGCAGTTTCATGCGGCTGTACCAAAGGTATTATTGATTAGGTTCTAGCACAATGCGGAACCAACAAATCACGGTTTCTTAATCGAGCAGTTTGAATTTCTCGCAGGCCTGTTGAGCAGCGGCTTGTTCTGCTCGTTTTTTGGTTCGGTCTGTTCCCTTACCAACCACCTTTCCATCAATTTCCAGATGTATGGTAAAGGATGGTTGATGTCCGTCTTTCACCGCTTTAGCGGCTACAAATTCAAACGAACGTTTTTCTTTCTGACACCACTCAATGACCTTGCTTTTGAAGTTAGCATCTTCCTTCAACAACTTCTCCAGATCCACAAAGTTGTCGATCATTCTATCGAGAATGAACTTCTCTGCAGCCGGAAACCCCCGATCCAAGAAAATTGCTCCGACCAAGGCTTCCAGAGCATCGCCACCTAATGACGAACCGGCACGGCCTTTTTCATTGCTCTTCTGAACCATTTCTGGTAAGCCAAGTTTCCGTGCCAAACCGTTCAGGTTCTTTCTGCTTACAACTTTTGATCGTGTTTCAGTGAGGAAGCCTTCATCCTCAAACGGATAACGTTGAAATAGGTATTTGGCAACAACGGCACTTAAAACGGCATCGCCAAGAAATTCAAGTCTTTCATTACTGATCAGCGTGCCATCAGGCAATCGTTCACCAGCTGATTTATGGATGAGTGCAAGTCGATAGACTGAGATGTTTTTCGGAGCAAACCCGATCAGATTACGCAATGCCTTTGTCAGTTCCTTATCTCGACTGAAAAAGTTGCGTAATGAATTGAGCAAAATATGCGGATTACTGAACGAACTTCTTAACAATGACCGAGGCGTTGTGGCCACCAAAACCAAACGTGTTGCTCAAGGCAGCATTAACAGTACGCTCCTGCGCTTTATTGAATGTGAAATTCAATTTCGGGTCGAATTCCGGGTCATCTGTAAAGTGGTTGATGGTTGGCGGAACCACATTATTCTGAACTGCCATTACGCATGCAATGGCTTCAATAGCTCCAGCCGCGCCCAGCAAGTGGCCCGTCATCGACTTGGTAGAGCTGATGTTCAGGTCGTAAGCATTATCGCCAAACACTTCTTTGATTGCTTTCGATTCGGCTACATCACCAAGTGGTGTGCTTGTGCCGTGAACGTTGATATAATCGATTTCATTCGGAGACATGTTGGCGTCATCCAAAGCACTTCGCATCACGTTGATAGCGCCCAATCCCTCAGGGTGTGGTGCGGTAATATGGTGCGCATCAGCACTCATCCCACCACCGACAATTTCAGCGTAGATCTTTGCTCCGCGAGCCAATGCATGTTCCAATTCCTCAACAATCAAGCAGCCAGAGCCTTCACCCAAAACAAAACCGTCACGGTCAACATCAAATGGCCTAGAGGCTGTTTCTGGAGAATCGTTGCGTTGCGAAAGCGCCTTCATGGCGTTGAAACCGCCAACACCCGCTTGCGTTACAGCTGCTTCTGATCCACCAGAAACAATGATATCTGCTTTGCCTAATCGTATGTAATTGAACGAATCAATAAGCGAATTTGTAGATGATGCACATGCCGAAACCGTGGTGAAATTCGGACCGCGGAGGTTCCATTTCATGGAAATGTGGCCAGCAGCAATGTCAGCAATCATCTTTGGTATGAAGAACGGATTGAACCGTGGCGTTCCATCACCTGCGGCAAACTCCGTGCATTCATCATAGAAGGTTTTCAAACCTCCGATTCCTGAACCCCAAATAACACCTGCACGGTCGTTATTGATGAGGTCTTCGCTTAATCCTGAGTCGTTCCACGCTTCGGTTGCTGTAACCAAAGCATATTGTGCATACGGGTCGAGTTTGCGGGCTTCCTTTCTATCGAAATGATCTTCTGGGTTGAAGTTCTTTACCTCACAGGCAAACTGTGTTTTGAACTTGGAAGCATCGAAATGGGTAATCGGAGCTGCGCCACTTTTTCCCGCAAGGAGGTTGGCCCAATATTCATCGAGCGAATTGCCGATGGGAGTGAGGGCTCCGATACCTGTTATGACTGCGCGTTTTAGCTCCATATTAAACTTAAATACCCGCTTCCCAGCGTTGGCTAACGTTAGGAAGCGGGTAATTGTTTTGTCTCTCTAAGAGAGTTCTTACTTCGCGTTCTCTTCGATGTATTTGATCGCTTCGCCAACAGTGCCAATGTTCTCAGCCTGATCGTCTGGAATAGCAATGTTGAATTCCTTTTCGAATTCCATGATAAGCTCAACCGTATCCAAAGAATCGGCTCCGAGGTCATTTGTGAAGCTAGCTTCAGGGGTTACCTCGTTCTCATCAACACCCAATTTATCTACGATTATAGCTTTTACTCTTGATGCAATATCAGACATGATTATCTGCTTTTGGTAGGTTTTTAAATCGCTGCAAACTTAAACAAAATTCAATTCTGCAAGCTTTTGTTATGCGTGCCGAGCAGTTGGCCGTTTGAACTCAAAACGGGTTTAACAATTGTTGTGAGCCGAAGCCGCTGCTAACGTTTCGTGGGTAGAATTGGCGGTTTTGTGAAATGCCTCGCCCCACCAGTCGGCAATACCGTATTATTGACCTTGCGATGAAACGCTTGCTTGCATTTCTGGGAATTCTGACTGCTTTAACCGTCAAGGCTCAGCACCCTTATTATTGGAGTTTGACCGAAGATGACGGCCTGCCGAGCAACGTGGTTTATGATCTCATACAAGATTCGCGGGGTTATTTCTGGATCGGTACTGAAAAAGGGCTTGCCAGATACAATGGGCAAGAGATGAAGACCTATTCTTCTTCTGAACAGAAAAGCCTTGCGCTAACAAGATTGCAAGAGGATGACCAAGGGCGTATATGGGGTGTGAACTTCAGTCAGCAGGTATTCTATGTGGAAAATGATACGCTGAAGGAACTGGTTCTACCAACTGAAGATGACATCAAAGGACACGTGAAAGTTGAGTGGGATTCCAACCATCTGTACGTGTATTCCTATTATCGAATCGATCGACTTGATCTAAGAACCATGAGCTGGGAAACCGATTTTCTTGCTGAAGATTGGGCGATTTCAAAAACCAGCGGACAACCCGCACCGCTTTCCTCGCTTTCGGCAAATGGAGGTCGAATAGGAGCGCTGTTCACGGATCAGTTTCTGTTGGTGGAAAATGGGACAATTCAACATACCCTGCATTTGAAAAGTTATGCTGAATACATGCGGACGTCCTGGTTCGCTGACGAGATTGTTCTCACTTCGGGTAAGGATGGTCGCATCATTCGTATTAATCCCGAAACGGGAGACACAACCCATTGGAACGGCTACCATCAGAAACACGGCTCAGCGGTTCGACTTTTTGACGCGCTGGAAGAGGCCAACAACCATTGGGTCTGTACCTCACAGGGCGCGTGGCAGATGAACAAAGGAAGGAATGGCCAACTCTATTTTCCGAAGGAGCAAGTGCCTAAGGTAGTGACCGATCATGAAGGTAATCTGTGGTTTGCCTCCCTTCAGAACGGAGTTTTGGTGGTTCCAAACTGCGAAATGCTGGTTTTCGATACGGATAATTCCAAGCTGACAAGCAACAAGGTCAATAGTTTGGGGATTGGCTCAAACCAAGACCTTCTTATCGGCACATCGAACGGAGTTATTCAACGCTTAGATAAGGCTCACAAATTTTCTCCACCTATTGATTTCGGGATACGAAAAGAGGTCAATGGGTTTGTAACATTCGGCAACTTGGAGTTGGCTTTTGGTGACCATTTTTTCGATCTCAAATCACATACGATCATGCCTTATTCACGAAGCCAGAACGTGAAACAAATAGACTGGATCAGAAAAGACGAGTACTTCAGTCTTAGTTCGGATGAGTTGGTTTACGGTAAGCTGAGTGGTGCCGCTGAATTGCCTACGCCCCTTGCCTCGGCAACTTGGATCAGAAGCGTACTGGGTCAACTGATTGAGCACGAAAACATTAAAAGTTTTGCTTACAGCCGAGAGCCAAGCAAGTTGTATGTCAGCTCAACAACGGGTCTGTACGCATACGATGATAATCTGAAGCAGGAGGTAAAACTTCCAAACGGCAATTCGGTTTATGGCACCGAACTGCAGTTGGACGATTTAGGGCGACTGTGGGTTTCCACCGTTTCTAACGGCCTGCTCTGCTTTGATGGTGACAAGTTGGTTCATCAAGTTGCAGAGGAATTCCGCCTCTCCGATTTTGAGTTGGATGGACAGAAAATATGGGTCGTTTCAACCGATGGCTTGGTCAAGGTCGATATTACCTCTGGCGAAACCGAGTTGTTCAATAAACTTGACGGACTGCCCTCCAACAGCGTTAATGATATTGTCGTGAAGAATGGCACGGTTTGGCTCGCCACAAACAAGGGTTTGGTAAGTCTGCCAACCGATCTTACGTCAGTCAACTCAACAGTTCCTCGGCTTGAAATTGCTGGTATTTCCGTGAACCACAAACCTGTTTCTGAACTTGAAAGTCTCAGTTACCAGCAGAATAATGTGGCGTTCGAGCTTTCGCCAATTGCATTCCGAAATCGCGGTAAGGCAGCGGTGCATTATCGGTTGTTTGGCTTGTCTGACGAATGGAAAAAAGTTCCCGTTTCCCAAGCAAATGCGGTTTCATTTCTCGCGCTTCGCGCAGGAGATTATACGTTCGAAGTGAAACTACTGAACGAGGACGGCATCGAGAGCGAAAGACTTATAAGAAGCTTCAGCATTTCGCCACCGTTTTGGCAAACGTGGTGGTTTTACGTTCTACTGGCGGGCTCAACCATTCTGCTGGTCAGCGGCATTTTCCTTTTTCGCATTCGCGAGATACGCAAACGAGACCGCGTGCAGCACGATCTCCGTGCCTCAGAACTCACAGCGCTGAAAGCTCAAATGAACCCACATTTTGTGTTCAATGCGCTCAATTCCATTCAGGATTACATCCTGCTCAACCAGACCGAACTTGCCAACGATTACCTCGGAAAATTCGCGCGGTTAATGCGCAAAACATTAGATCAATCGCAGCAGCATACGGTAACGCTTTCGGAAGAAATTGACCTGCTGAAACTCTACCTGGAGTTGGAAGCTATCCGTTTTGAAGAAGAGTTTGAATATCACGTTAACGTGGACGAAAACCTGAATACCGAGCAGATTGAAATTCCATCGATGATCGTGCAACCGTTTGTGGAAAATGCCATCAAACACGGATTGTTGCACAAGAAAGATGACCGAAAATTGCTGGTCGATTTCAAGATGACGGAAAACGTGCTGGAATGCCGAATTGAGGACAACGGCATTGGCCTTGAAGCATCGAAACAACTCAACGCCAAACGACCAAAAACGCATCGTTCTTTCGGAACGGGAGCCGTGAAAAAACGTCTTGATCTCTTGAACGAAGGAAGAAAAGAACGAATAAGTGTGGAGATGAAAGACATGACCGACCGCGCTGCTGGCGTTTCGGGCACGCACGTGTTACTCAGAATTCCGATTTTAAACGCAAATGAGCATGCTTAAAACCATCATTGTAGATGACGAACCCAAGGCAAGACGCATTATGTGCGCGCTGCTCGAAAAGCATTGTCCTGAAGTGGAAATTCTTGGCACGGCCGATGATGTTCCCGAAGCGGTGAAGCTCATCAACAAGACCAAACCCGACCTCGTTTTTCTTGATATTGAAATGCCTGGTTTCACAGGTTTTCAGCTGATGGATTTCTTCGAGCAGGTCGATTTTCAGATCATCTTCACAACGGCATACAGCGAGTATGCGCTTCAGGCGTTTCAGGTTTCGGCCATCGATTATTTGCTCAAACCGATCGAGGTCAGCGCGCTCAAGGAAGCGGTGCAAAAGGCAATCAAGCAGCAGGAAGCCACAAGTCAGGATCAACGTTTGGAGGCGTTGGCGGCCAACCTCAATCCGAGTGGAGCCATCAAGAAAATTGCACTTCCTGTGGCGGATGGTTTTATGTTCGTGGAGCCAGAAGACGTGCTGTATCTGCAGGCCGATGGTTCTTACACCAACATCCATTTGGTGGACGGGCAGCAATTCCTCGTCACAAAGAAGATCAAGGAGTTTGTGCGCATTCTAAATCATCCGTGCTTTTTCAAAACGCACCGTTCGTTCCTCATCAACCTCAACCAGATCAAGCAATACGTTCGTACCGATGGCGGCTACATCATTATGGCAAACGGTGATCAGGTAACGCTGGCGCGCGATCGGAAAGACGAATTTCTGGGAGCGATTTCCTGAACGGTTTGCAGTTCGTGTAACGGTTCTTGCATTTCGTGGAATGCAACCGTTTTGACCCTTCGGGTGGAGATACTTTCGAACAGAATTCAAAAATCTTCACCTATGAAACGAACATTACTTTCCATTTCTGCGCTGTTTTTGGCAGCAGCAACATTCGCGCAGCCAACCAACGGGCTGGTGTCTGAATACAACTTTAACAACGGTACCGCAGAAGACGCGGTAGGTGGTGCCGATGGCGTTCTTGAACAGGCGGTTCTTACGTCAGACCGCTTTGGCAACCTTTCTGCTATGGAGCTGAACGGCAGCACGGCTCGCATTTACGTGCCAGCGCCAGCGCACGACTTTTCTGAAGTTACCACCCTAAGTATGTGGGTCTATATTGATAATAGCGCCAGCTATGGCAATCATCAATTGTTCGATACGCGGGGTTACGATTTCGGAGCGGTATCGAGCGTTGGATGGATTGACCGAGACAACAACAATGTCGAATTCGGAACGCCTGGCGGGGGAGTTAACCAGTATAACCAAACAATTGCAACGGACGTTTGGCACCATTTGGTTATGACAATGGATTCGGACAATGACCAAATTCTGTTCTACGTAAATGGAGCGGAGGTAACCGACCTTGCCGTGGCTGGTACATTCATCGACCCCGATTATCAGAATGACACGCTTTACTTCGGAGTTCGGTCAGACCTTGCTCAAAGCACGCATTTTGAGGGGAAAATGGATGACATTAAAATCTACGACCGCGTGTTGACTGGTTCAGAGGTTTTACAACTTTACAATGATAACTCGTTCGCTGGTGTGGTCTCCAATGGATTGGTTTCGCGATACACGTTCAGCGGAAATACCAATGATGATATTGGCGGAGCTCACGCTACCAACAATGGTGCTTATGAGACCTTCGACCGCTTTATGAACAACGCAAGCGCGTTCTGGCTAGATGGTAGCAACAACTCGTACTTGTGGGTTGCCAATCCCGTGCATAATTTCTCGCAAACAACAACCATCAGTATGTGGGTTCGGATTTCGCAAAATGCCGATTATGGCAACCATCAGCTTTTCGATACCCGTGATCCTGGATTCAACTTTCCCTCATTTGTTGGTTGGATAGACCGCGCAAACGACCGTGTGGAGTTTGGTATTCCAGGAGGCGGAATTACACAGTTCCAAGCGTTCATCCAGCATAGCGAATGGACCCATTTGGTAATGGTTCAGGATAATCAGAACCAAGAGAGACGCTTTTACCGAAACGGTGTGGAGATAACCAACGCACCAGTTCCTGGTACTTGGGTAACTCCGAATTATGGTGGAGATGCGATGAGAATCGGTATCCGTGCAGATCTTGACGGGGTAAGTCCTTTCAATGGAGAGATCGATGACATCCGCATTTATGATCGCGCCTTGAACGAAACGGAAGCCGACTCGCTTTACCACGAAGGAGGTTATATGTCGGTGGTTACGAGTATAACCTCTTCGGCAGAAGAAGATGCGGTTTCAATTTATCCTAACCCGACCAACGGAACCGTCTATTTCGGAAATATGAACCACGAAGATGTAAGCGCGGTCAACGTTTACAGCATTTCGGGTTCGTTAATGCGTTCGCAGTCGGCACAAACTGCGCAGATGGATATTTCAGACCTTCCGAAGGGAATGTATTTGGTCGAAGTTTTAATGAAAGACGGTACCCGTTCCATAGCTCGTGTTGTTCGGGAATAACCTTAGTAGATGTAGGTGGATGAACCGACCTGTTGGCTTTGCTGGCAGGTCGGTTTTCTTTTGGCGGTGGTTAACAAACTTTATGAGCACTTTAACTCGTTCAGAACAAGACCGCACCTCAATTGGTTAATTTTGGCGCGTGAAAACAGGAAGTATGCATTTTATCAGAACCATTGCCCTAGGCATTTCCGCGTTTCTATTACTCTCATCCAGCCAAGTATTTGCACAGGATGAATGGACGTTGGAACGCTGCATCAGCTACGCGCTGGAGAACAATATTCAACTCAAGCAATCTTCTCTTCAAGTGGAATCGGCCAAGTACGACAAGACGCAGTCATTGGCGCAAATGTTTCCAAACCTCAATGCAAGCACAAGTTTTAGTACAAACTTCGGACGTAACATTGATCCAGGTACTAACCAGTTCGTAAACGAAGAAGTACAATCGAACAATTTCAGGGTTGGCTCCAATGCCACATTGTTCAATGGTTTGAGACTACTGAATACGTTCAAACAATCTCAACTTGACCTACTTGCGGCAGAATACGACTTGCAAGGTTTGAGTAATGATGTCAGTATGAATATTGCTACGGCCTTTATGCAGGTCATGTTCAACGAGGAATTGTTGTACGTAGCGCAAGAACAAGTGGAGGTGGCCACCGAACAATTGGCAAGAACTCAAAAGTTGGTTGACGCAGGCTCACTTCCAGAAGGAAATCTTTTCGATGTTCAAGCCCAGTTGGCCAGCAACGAATTGCAGGTGGTCAATGCCGAAAATGCGTTGAGCGCGGCTGTGCTTACGCTAAAACAGATGTTGAATCTTCCAACAGCAGAATCGTTCAGAATAAAGCGACCTGAGGTAGATATGCCGATTGATGGATTGGAAGGCAAAACGGTTGGTACGGTTTACGACCATGCTCTGAACAATTGGCCGCAGATAAAGGCGAGAGAAACTAACCTAGAAAGTGCCAGAAAGTCTGAGAAGATTGCCTTTGCTACTTATACGCCAACGCTTAGTGCCAACGCATCGGTAAGCACATTTTATTCAAGCGCATTTCAAGACTTTGATCAGCAGACGTTTGAATTTACTGATGTTCCTTATGGAGATCAGTTGGATAGAAACTTGAGTGAGAGCATCGGTCTCAGCTTGAGTATTCCGATTTTCAATGGGCTTTCTAGCCGTACCTCGGTTAAAAAGGCACGTTTGGGAACGATGAATGCGGAATTGCAGCTTCAAGACCAGAAAAATCAGTTGTATTCATCGGTTCAGCAGGCGTACAATGATGCTACTGCTGCCAAGCGACAGTATGATGCCAGCGATAAAAGTGTTCAAGCAACAGAACGCGCTTTCGAATACGCAGAGCAGCGCTACAAAGTCGGAATGATGAATTCGTTGGAATTCAACACAGCCAGCAACAACCTTGCAAGAGTGCGGTCTGAACTTTTACGCGCCAAATACGATTACATATTCAAAATGAAGGTGTTGGATTTCTACCAAGGCAAACCGATTACCTTTGATCAGACCAAATGAAAAACAACAAGATTCTCATTCTGCTCGTAGCCGTGGTTATCGTGCTGCTTGCAGTCGTTCTCGTAGGTAAAAAGCAAGGCTGGCTCGGTGGCGCACCTGCCATAAAAGTTGCTGTTGAGGAAGTCGCTAAACGCGATATTGTCGAAACGGTTTCCGCCAGTGGCAAAATCCAGTCCGAATCTGAAGTGATCATCAGCCCAGATGTTTCAGGAGAGATCATGGAGCTTTCTGTAAAGGAAGGCGACAAGGTTGCGGCAGGTCAGCTTTTGGTAAAGATTGATCCAGATATTCAGAAATCGAATGTAGAGAGATTGGAAGCTGCGCTGAATACCAGCAAAGCCAATTTGGCGAATGCACAATCGCGTTTGGCGCAATCGCAAGCTAGATTGACCAATTCGAAAGCCAATTATGAGAGAGTTAAGAAGCTCTTCGAAGACAAGGTTGTAGCCCAGTCGGAATATGATGCTTCGCTTAGCGAATACAACGTGGCACAAAGCGATGTGGAAGCATCTGAGCAAAGCGTGGAAGCTAGCCGATTCCAAGTTAAAAGTGCGCAAGCTGCGCTGAAAGAAGCGGAGAAAAGTTTGACCAGAACAGAGATTTATTCGCCTGTAAACGGAACGATTTCCAAGCTCAATTTTGAGAAAGGTGAACGTGTGGTTGGAACTTCGCAGATGCAAGGTTCGGAGATCATGACCATTGCCGATCTGGATGAGATGGAAGTGACTGTGGAGGTCAACGAGAACGACATTATCCGTGTGGGATACAACGACACTTGTGATATAGAAGTTGATGCTTACTTGGATGAGAAGTTCACGGGCATTGTGACCAATATTGCCAATTCAGCGAAGTCAGATGGATTGGGAACAGACCAGATTACCAACTTCGAAGTGAAGGTTCGAATTCTGCGTTCTTCTTACGCAACGTTGGTCAACGAGAAACAACC
>CAYWET010000035.1:0-42362 GCA_964457245.1 uncultured Chryseobacterium sp.
ATGAGAAGTTGCTGGTTTACGATTCTGAGCCACTAGAAGAAGATATGGAAGTGACTGGTCATGCTTTGGTGGACATTTTTGTGAGTTCATCAACGAATGACGCACAGGTTTTCGTTTATCTGGAAGATATGGATGAAAACGGAAATGTGGAATACGTTACGGAAGGAGAATTGCGCGCGCTGCATAGAAAAATCAGCAACGAGAAAGCACCTTACAAACAGGTTGGCCCATACCATTCATTCTTAAGAGAAGATGGCCAGCCATTGAAAGATGGCGAAGTGGCCGAGATGAAATTCAGCATGTTGCCAATTTCATACTTGTTCAAGAAAGGACACCGAGTGAGAATTGCCATTGCTGGTGCGGATGCCGACCAGTTCCGTAATATGACGAATGATGAACCGCAGTATACGATTCATCGGTCTTTCAAATATCCGAGTAGAGTGGAGTTGCCTGTGGTTGAGTGAGTCTGAGGAGAGGGAACCTCAGTTCCATTTGCCCTCCGCTCACAAACCTTCTCAAACGTTTCGCTGTATTTCTCGTGGTTGGTTCCCATCAGGCGGTCCCAAACATTGAAGTAAAGACTGTAATTACAGCTGAAATACTTGTGATGCATGTTATGATGCGTACCCGTATTGTGCCAAAAAGTGAGCTTGCTGGTAGTGAAGCCTTTAGGTAGAATCTCATAACCCAAATGGCCAAGAACATTTAGTGTGAATTGGTAAAGTACCCAAGTCAGCACTGCAATTGGATGAGCAGGGATTAAAAGCGCTACTATCGGGAAATACGCTCCTTGTACAATCGCCTCCAATGGATGAAATGAAAAAGCCGCCCAAGGGGTCGGGTCGGTGCTTTTGTGATGCACCAAGTGCACGTATTTGAATATTGGTTTCCAATGCATGGCGCGGTGCGTCCAGTAGAAGTAGGCATCATGCAGAATGATGAGCATCGGAATACTCAACCAGAAGTAAGCTTGTCCGTATTCGCTGATGTCTCCGTAAATGGCACTTCGACCAGTTTTGATCATATGCAGTGTAAACATGCTGATAATGGAAAACACCACAATTGAGCTCAGAGAGTAAAGAACCTCACGCCTAATGTCCTTAGCCTTCGGCACTTTCTGCTGAATCTTCATCCGAAAGGTTTTCGACTGAAAAAGCACGTAAAACAGGATGTACGGAATGCCCGCAAACAGTGCGTAGCGAATCAGGTTTCTGCTACCTGAATCAATGAACCGTTCGAAATAAACCTGCCATTCCATAAGCCTAAAGTTAACGGATGGCTTTTGACTAACCGATTATCGGTTGGGATTCTTCTTAATTCTGTAGGACCCATAACCGATACCGCCAGCTAGAAGTATGGAAACGATTACGTCCAAGGGAGCGCCCGGAGGGTTTGTTGAAGGAGGCGGAGCCTGTGCCAACACCACAGATGCTGAACAGGTTATAAGCATACAAACCAATAGACTTAAACTAAACGGCTTTCTCATCGCTTCATGATTTTTGAGGTGAATACCTGACGGTCAGATACAAATCGTAGGAAATACATTCCGCTACTCAAGGGCGTTGCATCAACCATTATTGGGTTGGAAAGTTCTACCTGATTACGTTGAGAAACGAGTTGGCCTTCGGCATTGAGGAGCTGGAGAGTTCCTTGGGATTGTTCGTTACCTCTTAGTTGGACAAAGAACCGACCATCGGATTCGTAAGCTATCAGCTTACTGCTGTCAAACTCTTCAAGTCCAGTTGTGGAACGAGGAACAAAATGGAGGAAAAACCGATTGATATACTCACCAGCGGATAAGGCAACGGAAATGTCGCTTTCTTCAACGAGCAAGGTCAAGTTTCCGTTTTGATTGTCCTCAAAATAGATGTCGTATCCATCCAAATTTTCCATCGTACGTGGGCTGAAATCGTAAGTCCCTTCCACACCGACCATTACGTTCAGAGGAATGATCTTTTCATCTATCGGATGCGGAAATGCTAGAATGGCATATTCTCTGTTTTCGTTCATGGCGCTAAGCGAGACATTCAAATTTCCACGCATTTTAATGGCGTCATAAAGTCTGTCTTCACTTTCGGTGGCTTCCTCCAGCATTCCGATCAGAATCTCGTTGTACAGGCCATTATTTCCTTCCATACTTAGCCAAAGTCGGCTTCTTTCTTCAGATTGTCGGAAAAACAGGTCATTCGGCCCGGAAACACGCATTGAATTAGTGAAGGTCAGGTTACCCGCAGATTGTGTCCTCACAAGAAAACCTTGGCATGAAGCGATGTATCCATTTGGAGGTGTGGTTCCAGCTCCAGTTCCCAAAGATCCGGTTCCGTTCCAAACGGCATAATCGGTGTAGCTGTAACCCGAACCGCCAGATAGGTCATCATCCCAGAAATAAATGGATCCTGAGATACTGGGATTGTTTGATACCAGCGTACTTGCACTGATGGCACCAGGGTATGGGTTCCCAACCAAGTTAAAAGGTGTGCCGGGGTCGGTATTTCCCGGAGAAAGCGGATAATGTGAGAGTGGAGTTGTAATGTTTCCATTGTTCACAGGGCCAAAGAACGAGGCTAGGTCACCATCCTTCGATGCGTATCCTTTGCCAAGATCCATGGTTCCTCCGTAGTATTCGATCCAGCCTGGATCTTCTGCATCATCTGAATAATCTTGAGTACCGAGGTTGGAGTCGTAGTGGAATATGCTAGTTCCGGGAACGGTTTGCGAAGAGCTTACCGGTGTTGACCAGTAATTATAAATGTTCCCAGGTGAACCTTGACGCTTAACGGTCACGTTTCCGGAAACAAAACCGCCTCCGCCCGGAGTACCTGCCCCGTGAAGAAGTGTTGCTCCGCTGTTCAATATCAAACCTCCATTGGAGTTGATGGAACCTGCAACAATATCAAGCAATCCATTGACCTCCAATTTGCCTCCGCTGGCAATACCGAAAGTTCCAAATCCGGTACCGTCAATGTTCGTTAGCACGTCTTGGGCTATTATGTGTCCGGAAGAACCTATGTAAATGCTGCAACCGAGAGTTGTGTTGTTTGACTTCGCGTACAATTTATCCGGGACAATCAGTTTTCCATTCACTGTAATGGAACCACCTCGGTTTGTTCCTGCTGTACCATCCACGCCATCGATAGAAACATCGCCATCGACATCGGTCAGTTCTACCACCCGGTTGCTATTGATGGTAAGATTGTAAGTTGAGTTAGCGTTATTGTTATAGATGCAGGCTCCAGGATAATTCAGATTGATATCGGCATCAATGATCACATTACCTGAAGTTCCACTGTTCTTTCGCATTCTACCAATGTCATAGCTACCAGAACCCGAAAACGTAATGCTGGAATTACCCATAAAGTTGAAGCTGATGAAATCTGTAGTGTTTCCGTTTCCGATGATTCCGTTATTGGTAACGTTTCCGTACAAATCGATGTACTCAGGCGAAGCACCATTGTCGGCATAGATCTTTCCGCCTGATTGTACAGTAAGCGATTTCATATCGAGCCCGGAAACAGTAATATCAACAGTATGACCAGTTTGAATAACCACATCCACAAACTCAGAGAAACCGCCAAATGTACCAGCCGATTGTCCTACACCATTCGGTATTATATCCCAGATTGCGCTGTTTGTCCCTCCACTCGTCTGACTGTAAAGCGTGGTGCCATCGTTATCTGCAATATCAAAATTGAGAGAAGTGGTGGTTCCAACGGTCAGGCCAGCGGACAAACCGCCAGCAGTATATTCTATTGTTGCGGTTTCTGATCCTTCAATATCAGCGTCATCCACAACGGTAAAGGTGACGGATCCGGTTGTGTTACCATCCAGAATTGTAATAACACCACCGTTTGTCACGGTGTAATCACCTGCGGTAATGCCAGTCCCTGAAATTGAAAGAGTAACAGTTTGATCACCGATAACAGCCGATGATGCGGTTGCAGTAAATGTTACAGAACTGGTGGCAGCCTCTGACCCAGAGCTTGCCGAAGCTGAAAGTTCTACGCTTGGGTTGGCAGATGCAATGATGAAATCGGTACTGGAAAGTGTAAAGTTGTTATTGTCTCCCGTCCAATTTGAAGCATCATTTACCAATGGTTTGTAATTGGAAATCAGGTTTTGGTCATTTCGAGGAGCAGAATATTGCCAGTTGTCTTCTGAGCTCACGTTCAGATTACCGTTAGCAACATTCAATACCGATGGAAGGTATGAGTCATTGTTGCTGGCACTGCCAGATGTAACCCAAGGGCTATTGGAAAAACCATAAACGAACTCTGGACACGATGCGCTTCCCTCATAAATGAAAAGGTTGTCTCCACCGCTGCTTAAGCCATTAACACCGCCTGAAATATCAGTCCCAAGGTCAAACCCTGAACCATCTGTATATACAATCACGGTTCCTGGAACAATGGCACTTCCTGTGTTATTATTCCATTCCACCGTATTCTCGTTAGTTGCTAAAACACCGTTTTCGTATGCATTGTCGGTGAAATAAAGTGTTGCACCATTTGGGATTGATACCCAGTTCACAAAAGCAAATCCATCTGGGGCGTCCGTACTGAATCCAACGATTGATATGTCACCGACATTAAAGGTTCCGGTGGGAGTTGGACAAACCGTTCCGCTGAAAGATACAACTTCGTCTGAAGCATTACCACCAGAACAAGTAACATCACCCGAAACAGAACCGGCCGAAGCCAAGTTTGAAATACGAACATAAATAGTAGTGTTAGAGAGCGTTCCACCAGAGTAAGGAACATTGATAACCCCAGCAAAACTTCCGTTGGTTGTGGAAATTTGAAAACCTGCTGGAGCGGTGAGCGTGATATTTCCAGATGCGGGACTTAGGTCATATCCGCTCAAGGTAAAGGTCTGAGGTGCTGAGCCTGTACCCGTTACTGTCTGAAATCCGGTGAGACTGTTTGGCGATACAGATAGCGTTGGAAACGTACAGCCGAATACAAAGCTGTCATCATCAATGGGTAGAATGAGCGTGCCATCACTGGCTTCGTTCTGCCAGTTGGAGGCGTTCATAATAAGAGGCTTGTAGGCCGCATAAGATGTTTCACTACAGCGGGAGCCAGTGTATTGGTAACCATCATTATCATCACCGAAGTCCATGAAACTGGTGCCGCTGGTCAGGCCAGTACCTGCAAGGGTTGCTCCTGAACCCGAAAGGTCGTTTGCAATACCAGCTAGGAAATTCGGACTCACCATAGTGGTCTGAGGTTCTTCCAGCAACGCAAACAATGCCTCATTGCTTGCCCCAAGATTTATACCTCCACCAACTGCTGTGCCAAGGCTAGCAGAAGGAGAACTTCCTGCTGTTGAGTTGATAACGATTACGGTACCTGCTGGAACAACACCATTATGGCTCCATTCAATTTCACCTTCGTTAAGGTTATTGAATCCAGAACCGTCCCACTCGTTGTCCGTGAACCAAATGCTGGTGTTGGCTGGAATATCTTCCAACGTAACGAAAGCAAAATCATCATTCCCATCTGCATTATATGCAGTAAAAAGAATGTCACCGGTGTTCAATGGTTGGTCGTTATCGAGTATGGTGATGTCTTGGGAAATAGTTGAGCCCAGATCGATACCAGAACTTTGATTGTTGAAGGTTAATGTTGCCGTTTCCGTACCCTCGGTTAAAGCATCATCAACCACGGTAAACGTAATTGAACCCGTGGTGCCGCCATTAGGAATGGTGATGGTGTTGTTGCTTAAAGAATAATCTCCCAAAGTGATTCCTGTTCCGGAAATAGCAACCATAACGGTTTGACTGCCAGTGACAGCAGAGGACGCAGTGGCGGTGACCGTAACAACCGTTGTTGCTGCTTCTGAAGCTGAGGATGTGCTGACACTCATTTCCACGCTAGGGTTTCCTCCCCCTCCGAAAGCCGTTACTTCAAAGTCTTCAATGAAAAGATGAGCGTTTTGATTGTCGCTCAATATTCGGATGTAGGTAGTGGCATTCGATTCGTTGACGTTAAAACTGTAGTTCACATAGCTCAGATTTGAACTTGCGCCAAGCGTTCTTGTGTCAATAGTAGAGTAGTTGGTACCATCGGTAGATTTCTGTAATTGAAAAACGTTACTGGAATTCCCGTTGATGTATGCATACTTGAAAGACACGGTGCCGCAGGTATTGAGAACTGGCGTTGTTATGTGAGCCCCAGCTTTATCGTCATTGATGGTAAAAGCATAAGACCCCATGTTGGAGTTGGCATAGCTGAAGTTTCCCGCGTCCTTCCGAGTCCAATCTCGACCGTTTATTGTGAGCGTTCCCGTTCCATAGCTACCAGCACTTTGAGAATTGAAGTCCTCTGTCCAAGGCTGTGCAAATAAGGTTGCCGGAATTAAAGCGAGTGCAATTAAAAACGTGTTAAGTGTGGCTTTCATGAGTCCTCAATTTTGGGGCTCACAAAGCTACTGACCAGGTAGCGCTATGATGGTTAAGGTAACCTTATCAATTCTTGAAAATTATGGGACTCACCACTTCACCACTACTTTTCCAATGGACTTTCGCTGTTCCACATATTCATGCGCTTCGACCAATTGATCAGCAGAGAATTCTGCGCCCACAACGGGTTTGATCTCGCCACTTTTCCAAAGTTCAATAACCGCCTTCATGGCACGGGCAAGAGCTTCTGGTCGGTCGTCTGCTACGTGTAGCATATTCACACCGATCATGGCCCTCGAATTCATCAATAATTGAATAGGACTGAACAGCCCGAAATTGGCCGCTAGCTTAAGTTGATTGACGACCTGAAGCCCGCCATCAACCTGTTCTGCTGCACCGAACCCGACAATCCTTCCGCCTTTACCAAGTGACTTGAATCCATCGGAAAAACTCTTTCCTCCCAACGAATCGAAAACAACATCTAAACCTCGTTTTCCAAGTTTGTCCTTCACAACCCGCGTAAAATTCTGCTTGCGGTAATTGATCGGAACATGAACGCCCTGTTCTTGAATGTATTTGAGCTTTTCTTCCGAACCAGCCGTACCGTAAATGGTGCAGCCTTTTCGTTTCAGAAGTTGAACCAAAGCGGTACCAACGCCACCAGCTGCGGCCTGAACCAAAACATGATCCTCTGGGAAAACGGAAACGCGTTCTTCTGCGCAGTGGTAAGCCGTGCAGTATTGAACCGCTAGAGCCAACGCCTCGCCTAAAGGTATTTCTTCTGGAATGGGTTGCGTACCGTCCTTTTCACCAAGAACATGAGATGAATACCCGCCAAATCGACAAAAGCTGACCACACGTGTTCCCTTCGGAATTTCGCCATTGTCCATTGTCCGTCCAACAACTTCATAACCAACAATACACGGGTATGGAGGCGCATCCTGATACAGCCCTTTTCGTGCCATGATATCCGCGAAGTTGATGCCGAAACCTTCAACCTCAACTCGTACTTTTCCTTCTTGCGGAGATGGAATTTCTTCCTCTCGAAGTTCAAAAGCGGAATTGGCTGAGCCAGGTTTTACAATGTAGAATGAGCGTTTCTTTTCCATGATGATAAAACTAAGCAACCACCCGTTTGTTTTCTTTGTGCCAATGCGAATTCTGACCACCATCCTTAGTCTGTTTCTGGCAATTCAAGCCTTTGGGCAGCACACGGTAACAGGTTTTGTGAAAGATGAGAAAACCAAAGACCCGCTGGTTTTTGCGCATGTGGTTTTGAATGACGGGCCACGGGGTACGACCACCGACCTGAACGGGTTTTTCAGTCTCAGATCAACCCAAACCATCACCAAGATCAAGGTGAAATATATTGGTTACGAAACACAAGTTTTTGACTTGTATTCGGGAAGTGATACGCTGGAAATTCTCCTAAAAAGGTCAACCAATCAGCTCAGCGAAGTGAAGGTTTATCCAGGTGAAAATCCTGCCGACCGCATCATTAAGAATGTAGTGGCAAATCGCAAGGAAAACGACCCGGCCAACTTGCCTTACTTCACGTACAACGCTTACGAGAAAACCATTTTCACGCTAGAAGAAGATACTTCTATTACAAATAAGCGATCGACCGAAGACACCACTGTTGTTGCTATCAGGAAGTTGATGGAAAAACAGCATATAATGATGTCGGAAAACGTGTACGAACGCAAATTCCGGAACGGGAAATACACGGATAATGTGGAAGCTACGCGCTTTTCGGGAATGAAGAATCCGCAGTTTGCTATGCTGGTCAGTCAGTTGCAGTCATTCTCGTTTTACAAAGACCACTTTTCGCTTGGCGAGCAGGCGTTTCTTGGGCCGATAAGTCCGAACAGCTGGAACAAGTACTTCTTCAATATTGAAGACACGCTGATGGTTGAGCAGGACACGGTCATTATCATCAGCTACCAGCCAAAAAAAGGGAAAACGTTTGATGCCTTGCGCGGTGTGTTGCACATCCAAATGAGCGATTTCGGCTTAATGAATGCTACCGCGAATGTTTTGGACAATCAGGGTGTGGAGATCAAAGTGCAGCACAAGTACGAGAAGCTGAATGACGAAACGTGGTTTCCAACACAGTTGAATACCGATTTCAAGATGGTTGGGATGAACCTTGGAGGTTTTCATATCAAGGGTTCGGGAACTACGTTCAATCGAGAAGTTAACCTTGAGGAGAAAGTGCGGGTTACCGACATCAGTTCAAATACTTTGGAGCTGAAATCTAATGCCCACAAGAAGGATTCCGCATTCTGGAACGAAGCCCGCGAAGCGCCTTTGAGCGAGAAAGAGCTTCGAACTTACCATGTGATTGACAGCGTGGGTAAAGAGTTCAAATTTGACAGACGCATTAAGCTGCTGATCGCGGCAGCAACAGGTCGTTTCCCGATAGGCCCAATAGAGCTGGATCTTGACAAGATCGTTGATTACAATGAGTATGAAGGCTTTCGCTTAGGAGTTGGAATTCACACGGCTCCAGACCTTATTAAATGGGCCAGTTTTGGGGCGTATGTGGCCTATGGTTTCAAAGACAAAGAAGTTAAATATGGAGGCGATGCGGTTTTCACGTTACACAGGAATCTTGGGCTGCAATTTCGCGGTGCTTATTATCATGATGTTCGAGAAATAGGTGCACAGGAATTTCTGGTGGATGACAATCGGGCGCTTGGCGCGATGTACAGTGATCTGGTCATTCAACGAATGGATCTGATGAACGGCTGGAATGCTGGTGTTCGGATAAATCCACTTCGTGGTTGGCACTTCGAGGCGCAATTCAGACGGCAGGAAGCGCAGAGTTTGCACGGTTATCGGTTTGTTAGAAAGAACAACGTTGGTGGTGGAGATAGTCTATCAAATTATCAATTCAATGAGGTTCGCCTTGGTTTTCGATTTGCGCCTTTTGAGAAAAAGATGCGATTAGGAGCGAGGGAGATCATAGTAGACAAGGGGGCTGTAATCTTATGGATGACGGCAACTCGTGGTATAGGTGGAGTTTTCAGGAACTCCATTAATCCTTATTCGAACTTTTGGAAGCTCGATGTGAAACTTCAGGGCAAATTCCGCATTCGAAAGATTGGCATGGAGTTCTGGCAGCTTAGTGCTGGCTGGATCTCTACGCCTGTTCCATATCTCAAAATGTACACGCCTAAGGCAAATTATGAGGAGCTTTCGTTGTTTTCGCCTAATTCTTTCGAGACAGCACGGCCAAATGAATTTCTGAATCAATATCAGATCGCGGTGCATCAACGGCACAATTTCGGCTCTTTGAAAACGGGTATCAATTGGATTAGTCCTGAATTTCATTGGGTCAATAGTTTCGGTATTGGATGGTTGACCAGACCTGATCTGCATACAGGTTTGAAGATTCAGGATATGAGCATGGGACTCTTCGAAACTGGTCTGGTTATCGAGGACATTATCAAAGTCAATTTGATCGGAATTGGAGGTGGTGTTTTTTACCGCTACGGAGCGTATGCGTTTTCAGATCAAATTGACAATCTTGCGTTCAAACTCAGTTTGAAACTCGGCTTCTGATGGGCAAGTCAAAACGAATTGGTGTGAAAGTTCCTCCGCCTGATAATGGCGGTAGAAGATTGGTGATAACTGACATCCACGGTTGCGCCAATACTTTCATCAAACTGGTTGAGAAAGTTGAGTTGAATGAGAATGACCAACTGTTCTTGCTAGGCGATTTCATCAATCGTGGTCCGCGGAGCAAAGAAGTGCTCGATTTTGTGCTTTTTCTGATTGATGAAGGCTACAATATTTATCCTCTGATGGGTAACCACGAGGAAACGGTGCTGCATATCATCCAGAACAAACCTGACCAGCTCAAATTGCTGCTCAAATCGCGCAACTCAACCAATTTGCTCAATAAGAACAAGAGGTTGCGGAAACGCTTCTTCAGATTCTTCCGCTCGCTTCCGTATTACTATGAGTTGGACCAGTTTTATCTGGTGCATGCTGGCTTCAACTTGAATCTTGAGAAACCATTGACCGATACACATGCCATGGCTTGGATCCGTAACTTCTCAATCGACAAGAAATTCAACAAAAGGCGTATTTATTTCGGCCACACACCGACCAAGTTGTCGAAGATTACTGCTGCTATCGAATCAAATGCAAAGTCCATCTGTTTGGATAACGGATGCTCTCACTCGTATCTAGGAAAGGAATACGGACGCTTGCTTTGCCTTGATCTTGATAGCCGACAGCTCTACAAACAGAAGAACATTGATTGAGATTTACTGAAAAGTGAAACCAACGCTGAGCAAAAAGCGGTGGTACTTCTCGTTAATGGCCGCATCGATAAGCGGCTGTCCATTATCGCCTGTAATTGTTTCCTCAATACGATTTCCGGCATTGACAAACTGGTAACCAAGCGATGCGTTGAACAGTGCATGACCACCGAGTTTTATGGAAAGTCCCAAGGCCGGCTCCAGAAAAAAGCCGTCCCACTTATACCATTCTGAATCGAGGGTCTGATCCAACTCTTCGAAAGACGAAAAATGATAACCGCCACGGAAATCAATGAACGGTCTGAATCTGCCACGGGCAAAATTCAAGCGGGCGTGTCCGAAAGCAGAGATCTGATGCTCTTGAGAATTATTGCTGTCTTCTGCTTGAAAAGTATATCCCAAACCCGGTCCGAAAAAGAGAATGTCGCCCAACAGTATTCCGAATGAGCTGGCCAAACGTGGAGAAGGAATCTTTCTTCCGGCCACTTCGGCTTCTGCTTCGCCACCGCTAAAAGAAGTAACCCGCGTTGTTTTGCCTGTTTGAAAACCAACGGTAACCTCGGTAATGTTGTTAAAACGAAGCAGCTTATGCTTCTTGGCATTCTTTCCCTGACCAAAGGCGCCTGTACTTATGGCGGCCATCAGCATAATTGAGAGTATCGTTTTCATTCCACTCGTTTTTCGATTCATTCCGTGTAGACAAACGGCCTGACCATTACGATATTATAAAGATTCGGACCTTTGGAAACGAGCATCAAGTACCAAAAATCCCCATAGCGTTGTGAAAAAGTGTGGTGATCGGATTTTTGAAGGAATTGTTAAACCTCCAATTTGCCATCAATAAGACCATTGCACCTTTGGTAGATAATCTACCTTTGCGTAAAATTTAGCATCTACGGTATGAAAAAACTAGTACTTATCTCGCTTGCAGCAATCACTTCATTCGGAATCAACGCTCAGGATTGTTCTGAGCTATTTTTCTCTGAATACATTGAAGGAAGCCATAACAACAAGGCACTCGAAATTTATAATCCAACACAAGCAGCCATCGACCTCGGTTCTTACCGAATAGTGCGTTGGTCGAATGGGTTGAATACATCTGATCAGGATGTGCGATACACTCAACCGCTGAGTGGCACGATTCAGGCCTTGTCTACATTTATTGTGGCTTTGGATAAGCAAAGTTTAACTGGCACAGGAAATGACACCGCGCTATTCGGTGAGTTGTTGACTGTCTGCCAAACGGCCGAATCTAATGGTGCAGGAGGGTTCTATTCTCCGGATTATGAGTCTGGAGATGTTGGCTCAAGAACAATTTACCATAATGGTGATGATGCTATTTCTCTTCAAAAAACGGATGGAAGTAATTGGAACAACGTTGATATTTTTGGGGTTATCGGTGAGCAACCGGTTCCATCTGTTGGTAGCTCAACTGCGGGATGGACGGATGTTTCGCCTTTCTGGACCGGTCAAGGCGCGTATTGGACCAAAGACAAGACATTGATCAGAAAGGCTTCTGTTAAGCAGGGCGTGAGCACCAACCCAGGTGTTCCTTACACTGGAGCCTTCAACCCCTCAGTTGAGTATGATTCACTTCCAGAGAACACATTTAACAATCTTGGAATGCACGATTGTGAATGCGCAAGCGTGGGGGTCAATGAAAATGAAGCTGAATTAGAGTTGACGATCTATCCAAATCCTTCTGAAGCAGGTGTGGTAACAGTTTCATCCGCTAAGAAATTCGGAAGAGTGTCATTATTCAATGTGCTTGGGAAAGAGGTTTACGCAGAGGGAGGTGTTTCAACAGACAGGCTGGTTCTAGCAACCGACAAGTTTGAATCGGGAATTTACTTGCTTCAATTAGAGTACGACAAAGGCTTATTGGCCACCAGAAAGCTGGTTATTCGCTAAGCCTTACCTAAGCCAATCCGATTGTTTCGATTCTTTACCTTTTTGGGGCTTCTTTTCGTGACCGCCAATGTTTTGGCTCAGGAGAAGTATAAGTTGACGGGAACGGTTACAGATGCCATCAATGGAGATCCGCTGATTGGAGCGACAGTCATGTACGCAGATGGGAAAGGAGGTGTTACCGACTTTGATGGGAACTTTACCCTTGAGCTCGAAAACGGGTCTTATACCATTTCTGTTTCCTATGTGGGTTTTGAAAAAAGCGAACAGCAAGTTGAGATAAATAACTCCACACAAAAGCTGGATATAGCGCTCAAATCCGTAACCATGAAGGAGGTTAAGGTGGTGGCCAATGTGGCTGTTGACCGAGAAACCCCCGTTGCTTTTACCAACATTTCTCCTAAGAAGATTTCCGAAGAGCTTGGAACACAAGACCTTCCAATGCTTTTGAATACAACGCCAGGTGTTTACGCTACCCAGCAAGGGGGTGGTGATGGCGACACACGAATCAACATTCGTGGATTCAATCAGCGTAATATCGGTGTTATGATTGATGGTGTCCCCGTCAATGACATGGAAAATGGCTGGGTGTATTGGAGCAACTGGTTCGGCCTAGATGCAGTTACGAGGAATATGCAGGTTCAACGAGGACTTGGCGCCTCAAAAACTGCTATTCCGGCCGTTGGTGGTACAATGAATATCATAACCAAGGGAATAGAACAGAAGCGATTTCTTATGGTTAAACAAGACTATTCTTTTGGAGAAGGGATCTTTTATGGAGAAGGAGAGGAAAAACACGAAGACAAAAGCCGACAGTCTTATGCCAGAACTACTATTGGATTCAATTCTGGTCGTCTGAAAGGTGATTGGGGGTTTACACTTGCCGGAGCATTCAAGACCGGAAACTCTCATGCCACATTTACTCCAACATTAGGTGGGTTCTATTACGCTAAGGTCGAAAAGCGGATCAAGTCGCATATCATTTCTGTATCAGCATTTGGAGCGCCTCAGGAACACGGAGAAAGAAGGTATAAACTTCAGATAGAAGATTATAGTAGAGAAGTGGCAGAGCGGATGGGAGTAGATACGACCGGTGCTTACGATTATGGACTTTCGTACAACCAATTCTGGGGCTATTTGGATAGATACACCATCAACGAAAACGGAGATACAATATCGTCTGGAGCGGAGCGGACAGCCACGTTAAAGAACTACTATCACAAGCCCCAGTTTTCAATCAAACACTCTTGGAGTATTAACGAAAAATTGTTCTGGTCAACCACGGCCTATGCATCATTAGGTTTTGGGGGTGGAGTGGGTTCTTCAGGCGGATTTCCGCTTGATGCTTCTTCGGGTCAATTAATAGTACAAGGGTCGTATGATCAAAATTATACATCTGGAATCAGCCCGGTAGGGCAGATGCTTTACACGGCTCATAATGAACATCAATGGTATGGAGCCGTTAGTACGGTGAATTACGATTTCCACAAACGGTGGTCTTTTGCAGGAGGACTGGATTACCGATACTATCATGGGCTACATTACCGCACAGCTTACGACCTGTTGGGAGGAGACAGCCTGGTTAACACCGCAGATCAGAACACCGATCAACTCTTCTATTACGAAGGAGACGTGATTCAATACAACAACGATAGTTACATTCATTGGGGTGGTGGTTTTGCACAAGTAGAATACAAAACCCCCATGGTGAGTGCCTTCATTAACCTAACAGCTTCAGGTTCTGGTTACAACCGTGTAGATTATTTCCGCAAAAAAGACCTGGTTCTCTCGGATACAACTTACCAACAAGCGTTAGCACATAGCGATACGATCGTTCACAATGGGCAGATTTATCATAATAACTCTCCAGAAGCGCGCTATGCGGAAAGTGGCTGGGTAATCATTCCAGGATACACGGTAAAGGCAGGGGCCAATTACAACATCAACCCTAACCACAACATTTTTATCAATGGTGGATACCTGTCAAGAGCACAGCGATTTGCTAATGTCATAGACAATGGTAACCAGGTGCTTGAGGAAGCGGAGAATGAAGAGGTGATGGCGGTGGAATTGGGTTACAGTGGCCGTTACCGTTTTATCAGTTACAACGTGAATGGATACTACACGCATTGGAACAATCGACCGCAGGATCGTATTCTTACCAGACCCGGAAACAACGGAACGGAACAGGCTCTGATGTCGGGCATCAGTGCTACCCATGTAGGGGTGGAGATTGATGCCTTTGCTCAACCGCTGAAATGGCTGGAGATTGAGGGTATGTTCTCCATTGGCAATTGGGTTTGGGATTCGGAAGGTACTTTAAGGTGGTATGATCCTGAGGGAAATCAGACCGCGGGAGGATCCTATGATGCCAGAGGGGTTCATGTAGGCGATGCGGCTCAAACTCAAGCTTCGCTCGGGTTGAAATTCCGACCAATAAAAGGGCTTTACGCACAGGTTCGGTGGAATCATTTTTCTCGGTACTATTCTCAGTTTGAACCCACAACACTAAACGGCTCTGGGGATTTTATCAATGAGGATGGTTCATCAAAAGAGTCGTGGAAATTACCAGCGTACAACCTTTTCGATCTGAATCTGGGTTACAGTTTCAAGTGGGCTAAAAAACTTAGGTCAAGCATTCGTTTTCAGATCAAAAATCTGTTCGACCTGAAATACATATCCGATGCGGACAATAACACAGCGGGTCCGGATACCTTTGATGCCAACGCGGCCACTGTTTTCTTCGGGCCAACCCGTACATATAACATATCTTTCAGCATAACTCTTTGAACGTAATTTCGAAATGAAAAACTTATTTCTCCTTTCTATTAGCATCTTGCTTTCGGTTGATCTGCTTGCACAAACATCTTTACCCGCCAGTTGGAACTTTGATGATTCAAATGTTCCGAACGGTTGGGTTGAAAGCCTTGGTACAAATGGAAGTACACGCTATACATCTGGTCAAACAACCTACTCCGGCTACTCGTGTAAGTTAGATAGTGATGATGAATATGTTCTGGTACATTTCAGCGATGTGTGCAGCAGTGTTAATTACTTCCTTTTAGGAAACGGGCAGGGTCAGACTAACGATGTATTCTCCATTCAAGAGTCTGTAGACGGAAACACTTGGACCGATATGAGGGTGCTTGTTGATACAGACCTCGATCCAAGTAACTACATCGAGTACACTGACTATCCAATGGCTACCAGTCGCTACATCAGGTGGTACTTCACTAACAAGGTCAGTGGAAGAAATGTGGGTCTTGATGAAATCACGTTGGAGCCGCAAGCACCAACATCGGTTCAAGAAATTGATGTAAATGTTGGGGGGACTCAAGTTCCAAATAATTCGACCTTTTTGTTTGCTGGAAATACTGTCACGACTTTCACCGTAGAGAACGTAAACCTTACAGGAGGAGACACGCTATTTATTACTGATGCCCAGATCACAGGTCCAGATGCTGGAGATTTCTCCTTTGCAAATCTTACTATTCCAGACACGGTTGATGCTGCTAGTTCAATTGATTTCGACCTCAATTTCACTCCAACTGGAACGGGTTCAAGGTTTGCCACCATCACGCTCACCAATAATGATGGAAATGGAGACGAAATATCTTATGTAATTGAGCTTTATGCCATTGCCGGGGATTACGCTTCCGAGCCAACGGCTCAGCCAACGCTACAGATTGATCAGCCGATGACCTATTTCTATGAAGTTCAACTTCAGGATGCTGGCACGGTGCCGGAGAATTACATCGTTACAAGAGGTATTAATACGACTACATTGGCCCCACCAGTTGATGGTGAAACCTATGTGAAGGGCGATTACATTGACGCTAACACACAGGTGATTCATGTTGGTCCGGCCTCAACGTTTAAACCAAGCTACATTATGGCCGGAACGAGTTATTATCATGAGGCGTTTTCCTACAACGGTCCAGAAGGTTACGAGAATTACTTGACTGCTTCTCCGAACACATTTCCAATTGTTACGCCAGATAATCATATTGATGATTACTACGTGGGTGTTGACGCAGGAGCAACCACCTTCATTGGCGACCTGACAACTAGGCTAGGTCAGAATTACAATCAGATATACTACAGTAATTATGCTCCTGTTATAATTAACAATTTTGCTTCCAGAGATACGACTAACGGCCAAAAAGTAGTTACATGCGTCTATTCAGGTTTCCAGCATGTTTATTCGGGGCAATTCTTCTACAGCCCAATTGGCGATTTGAGCAGAGAGCATTCTTGGCCACACACGTGGATGCCCACTTATGATGCTTCCGATGAATTGGAATATTCTGATTTGCACAATCTATTTCCCGCTCATCAGAATGGAGCTAACGGCCCAAGAAGCAACCTGCCGTTTGGCGTAGTGGTAGATGTTATAACCACTTTCGAGGAGGGAACTTACGGACTTGACGTCAACGGAAACCCTGTTTATGAACCTAGAGACCAACACAAAGGAGATGCAGCTCGCGCAATATTCTACATGTCGGTCAAATGGAACGGTACGGGCGGTAGTTGGGAGTTGCCAAACCCGATTCACCCCCAGAATGTGCCTTATGGCCAAGATCAAGATGTTTTGAAGCAATGGCATTGGCAAGACCAACCTGACGGCTGGGAAATGGCGCGCAATGATTTCATTCAGAGCGAGCAAGGAAACAGAAATCCGTTTGTGGATAGCGTGAATTGGGTTTGCTATATCGATTTTGAAACGTTGACCTATATCGGAGAGCAGGCAACGCCATGTACTGTTACTCCAGATGGTATTGGAGAGCAATTGGCGGGTGACTTCTCCATTTCGCCAAACCCAACCGGTGGGGTTGCTGCATTGAATCTAAACCTAAAAGAAGGTCAAGAGTTGACCATCAACGTTCTTGACATTACTGGAAGAACCGTTTCATCAAGAACTAAGAATTTCAATGCTGGAATGTCTGGAGAGATGTTTAACCTATCGAAGCTTGACGCTGGTATTTACCATGTTGTTCTTCAAGGTGAGAATGGAAGTACTGCTTTGAAAGTGGTGCTTCAATAAGTAATTGTCATGCTGAAACGAGTTCAGCATCTTCTTAGACCCTGAAACGAGTTCAGGGTGACGAGCAAAAAATCAAAAGCCGTTGGCCACTAAGTCAGCGGCTTTTTTTGTTTCAGTCAATGAACTCTTTCACGGTTTGGATAAACCCTTCAGGGTCCTGCGCATGAACCCAATGGCCTGTGTTCAGCGTTTTGAAAGTGGTGTTTGGGAAAAGGCTCAGAATCTCAGGCTTATCATCCTCAACTACGTATTTCGATTGCGTTCCGTATAGGAAAAGTGTTTCGACTTCCGAGCCTTTTAGAATCGGTAATCCCATTTCCTCAATGTCTTCCGCCAACATATCCAAATTGAAACGCCAAGCATATTCTGCGGAACCATCTTCCAACTTCTTGCGGTAGATATTTTTCAGCAGGAATTGAATGGTGCTTTCCTCCTCATCCAAAAGATGTCTGAGCTCTTCTTCAGCCTCGCTGCGTGATGAAATATTGGCCAGATCTAGTGCTTGCATGGCACGGATTATTAGGTCGTGGTGCACAGGATATTGCTTTACGCCCATATCCACGACTACCAGTTTTTCGAGAAGATCTTCGTGTTCGCTAGCAAAGGTCATGGCGGTTTTTCCGCCCATGGAATGACCGATCAACACAGCGTCTTCCAACTCGTGCTCTTGGAAAAACACGAAAAGATCCTCAGCCATTTCCTCATACGTGTGCGAATCGGTGTGTGGCGATTGCCCGTGATTCCGCTGATCCACCAGATAAACATGATGCTTGTCTGCAAACGCTTTCGCCAACGAAAACCAATTATCCAACGAACCGAAAAGGCCATGCAGAATCACCAATGACTTTCCTTCGCCATATTCTTTGAAATTCAACTTCACCGGAGACAATTCTTGTACATTTTCACCGTATTGCTCAGTCCGTAATAAATGGCATCGGAGATGAGCGCGTGTCCAATCGAAACCTCCAATAGGTTGGGAATGTTCTCTGCGAAGTACTTGAGGTTTTCAAGACTGAGGTCGTGGCCTGCGTTAATGCCTAATCCAACATCATTGGCAACACGTGCAGCTTTCGCAAACGGAGCAATTGCGGCTTCTTTATCAGAAGCAAAACCAACGGCATAGCTTTCGGTATAAAGTTCAATGCGGTCTGTTCCTGTATCCTTCGCTGCGCGAATCATCTCTTCATCTGTTTCAATGAAAATGGAAGTTCTGATACCTGCGTTTTTCAGATTGGAAATAACCGTTTCCAAAAACGCAGCATTCTCAATGGTGTTCCAACCAGCATTTGACGTCAAAACGCCAGGTGGGTCAGGAACAAGTGTCACCTGTGTCGGTTTCACGTCCAACACCACCTCCATGAATTTTTCGTTCGGATAACCTTCAATGTTGAACTCTGTGTGTACCACGGGTTTTAGGTCGTACACGTCCTGATAACGAATGTGTCTTTCGTCTGGTCTCGGATGCACCGTGATTCCATCCGCACCAAACTGCTGCGCTTTCACCGCAGCTTCAACCACGCTTGGATTTGCTCCGCCACGACTGTTCCGCAGGGTTGCAATCTTGTTGATGTTAACGCTGAGCTTGGTTTTGTTCATAATCTGAATTCGGTCAATTTGGCGCTAAAAGTAGACTTCGGCAAACAATTTGCTGTTAGCTAATCTGCCAAAAGCATAACAAATTCGTAATAGATTACGTTTACTTTGCAGGCCGTAGAACAAATGCTAGCCAGAGAACTCATATCAAAAGTTGTTCCACCTCTCAGACCAAATGATGAGGTGGCAAGAGCATTGGCTTGGATGGACGAGTTCAAGGTTTCGCACTTGCCAGTGGTAGATGACCGAGAGTATCTGGGCTTGATCAGTGAAGACAACATTCTGGATGGAGGAAAGGAAGACTTGGTAATTCAATCCAAGGATGTTCTCAACCGAGCATTTGTTGTTGAGTCTCAGCACATCTATTATGTCATTCGGAAACTAGCGGCTACCGATCTGTCGGTTATTGCGGTATTGGATGCCGAAGAACAATACATTGGGTGTATAACCCTTTCTGACCTTGTAACGAAGTTCGAGGAGTTGGCCGTCATCAATCAACCTGGTGGAATCATTGTTCTTAACCTGAACAAGAATGATTACTCTCTGGCCCAGATTGCTCACGTTGTTGAGTCGAATGGAGCGAAAATATTGAGCAGTTACATTTTCGAGCGGGTAGAGACAGGAAAAATGGAGTTGACTTTAAAGGTCAACCGGGATGAGGTCGCTTCAATTGTACAGAGTTTGGAGCGTTATGATTTTGAGGTAATTGCGTATTTCCAAGAAAGTGCCCATCTTGAGGATCTGAAAGGCCGCTATGACGAACTGATGCGGTTCATCAATATTTAGTGGCGCAGTACTTTTTCCGTATTCTTTTCTATTCCCTGATTCTTTTTGCCTTTGCAGCGCAAGCACAGGATGAAATTCTTGTGGCATCGCTGACCTTTGAGGGGAATAAGATCACAAGAGAACGGATTCTACTGCGCGAAATGACCTTCCGACAAAGTCAAACACTTTCCAGAGAAAAGTTTAATTACCATCTAGAACGTTCTAAAAGCAATGTATGGAACTTGGAGCTGTTCAACTTTGTTGAAATCGATACCTGTTGGTATGGTCGCAACGAAGTGGACGTGGTTGTTCGAGTTACGGAGCGCTGGTATGTTTGGCCTATTCCGTTTGTTGAATTTGCAGATAGAAACTTGCGAGAGTGGTGGGAAGACAAACGCTGGGATAGGCTTGATTATGGTGCGGATATCAAATGGAGCAACTTTCGCGGAGCAAACGAAACGCTCGTGTTACAGTTACGGTTTGGCTATAACAACCGGTATCAGCTTCGCTATAAGATTCCTAACTTGGATAAGGCACAGAGATGGGGTCTAGAAATCAAGGGCTATTATGAGCAGGCTCATGAAGTCTCATACGCAGCGGAAAACAACAAACGGCTTTTCTATAAGAACCCGCATCGGCACATTCGAAAAGAGTCATTTGGTTCGGTCACAACAACGTTTCGCCCGAACCTCTATAATAGGCACAGTTTATCGGCAGAATACCACCACTCTTGGATTCTAGATTCGGTTGCCAAACTACAACCAGCATATTTCGGTGCCGGAGAAAATGTAAGTCGGTATGTTTCCTTAGAGTATTATGTGAAACGCGAATTGACGGACTATTCAGATTACCCGCTAAAAGGATATCGCTTTGAATTCAGCCTAAGAAAGGATGGACTGAGAATTTTTGATAGTCCTGTAGATATTTGGTCGGTCGAAGCTGAATTTGCCAAATACTGGCAATTACATAAGCGGTGGTATTTCGCTCACGGTCAGAAAATAAAGGTTTCCTCCACAAATGGTCAGGCCTACTCGTTACAAGAAGGACTGGGATACGATCGTGATTTTGTTCGAGGTTATGAACTCTATGTGATTGATGGACAACATTATGGCTTGCTCAAAACCTCATTAAAATGGGCCATTCTTCCATTCCGAAAGGTTAAGTTGGGATTCCTGAAATCCGAGAAGTTCAATACACTTCCGTTGGCTTTTTATGCCAATTTGAATTTTGACATGGGGTTTGTGGTTGACAATCAATTCAGTCAGGGAAACCCGTTGGCGGGACAACTATTGCTTGGAGGAGGCTTAGGGATTGACGTGATAACGTTTTACGATATTTCTTGGCGCGCTGAATATTCAATGAACAAGGCGCTCGAACATGGTTTTTTCCTACATTTCACTAAGCACATTTAAGCTATGCGAGTTGCAGTTCATGGTAGAGTCCGCTTTGAAACCGACAGGCCAAGGTTAGAGGCTATTTTGAAGCTCATAACCGAGCGGTTTTCAGAGGTTCATGTAACACAAGAACTCTCCAAAATGGACGGTTTTACGTCAGGTCGGGTCATCCAAAACAGAAAGTTAGAGTCGGGTCAATTTGATGTAATGATCAGTGTTGGCGGAGATGGGACCATCCTAGAATCGGTTAGAATGGTTGGCCGGAGCGGAATACCGATTCTTGGTGTTAACGCTGGACGTTTAGGCTTTTTGGCCAGCACGCCATTTGATGAGTTGGATCAAGCAATCTCTAGACTTGAAAGCGGAGATTTTCAAGTAGAGCACCGAACATTGGTAAGTGTCCAAACTGAGGATGATCTTTTTGGTGAAGACAACTTTGCGCTGAACGAAGTTAGTGTTCACAAAAGCGCAACTTCTTCCATGCTTGTGGTCAATGCTTACATCGATGATTTTTTCCTCAATACTTATTGGGCGGATGGCCTGATAATTTCTACTCCGACTGGTTCAACGGGCTACTCGTTAAGCACGGGAGGTCCGATTGTTGCTCCGGGAACAAGCAATATGATTATCTCGCCAATTGCAGCTCACAATCTCAATGTCAGGCCCTTGGTAATTGAAGATACGCATCGAATTACTCTGAGAATTGAAGATACCGACCCCAACTTTATGTTATCGCTAGACTCGCAATCTAAGATTGTGAGTTCTGATGCAGAAATACGAATTTCAAAAGCAGATTTCAGTGTAGGGTTGATTCGGTTTGAGCCACAAGATTATTTCAACACCCTCCGAAGCAAACTCATGTGGGGGCACGACAGGCGTAACTGACACATTCTGATCATTATATTGGCTATATTTGCAACCTTACAGTAACTGTCTGTGTATCAGGGCACATGAATAGAAAAGCGCTCATACTTTGTTTGATTATTCTTCCTACACTGGTCAATGCCCAGCGTTGGAAGCGTCAACGTTACGAGTGGGTTGCTGCAATTGGAGCCACGCAGTTTTTAGGTGATGTGGGTGGTCGTAATCAAATAGGTTCGGATTGGTTTTTCGATTTAGATGCCGCTTCTACCCGATATGTTGCCAATGTTGGATTCCGGTACAAGATTTCGCAATACGTTTCCGCGAAAGCGGGACTTAGTTTCGGTGAAGTGTATGGTAACGATAAATACACGAAAGAGCCGTTCAGAAACAATCGGAATATACATTTCCGGTCTCCGATTGTTGAGTTGGCAGCGCAGGCTGAGTTTTCTTGGATGAGAGAACAGATTGGAAGCCGTTATAAAATCAGACGTGTACGTGGTCGAGGTAGAAAAGGGAGTAGAGTTTATGTCTATGGTTTTGCGGGAGTGGCGCTAATGTATATGAACCCAATGGCCAAGTATGAGGGAAAATGGCACTCGTTGAGAAAGCTTCATACCGAAGGTCAAACCTTTGTTCCTTCAAGGAAAGAATATTCCAATTGGCAGTTCACCATTCCTTTCGGGATTGGAATGAAGTACGCTGTAGATAAGAAAAGCAGCATAGGGCTTGAGTATGGGCTTCGTAAGACCTTTACTGATTACATGGATGACGTAAGCACTACTTACGTTTACACTCAGGAGGGTTATAATAGGGATCCTGCGGCAGGGGAGAGAATCATTAGTGCTTTGGATTATGATGATGTGGCACGAGCCTTGGCAGACCCGTCTCTTGCGCCTGTGCCAGAAGGTGTTGACGCTTTTGAAGGAGCTTGTTCAACTTGCCCTGGCCAACAGAGAGGAGATCCCACAGATCTCGACTCATACATGTTCCTCGTAATTACCTACCAGCGAAAGATTCGTACAACAAGAAAGGGGCTTCCTAAGTTCTAGGAAGGGTAAGAATGAAAGTTTTAGTGAAATATCTAGCCCTTGCTTTGCTAACGATTCTGGTTTCCAACTCAGAATCGAAGGCCCAGTTTTCTGAGTTTGGGTTGATGGGTGGAGTATCTTTCTACATGGGTGACCTCAATCCTGATATGCCCTTCAAACAGGTGATGCCAGCTGGTGGAATCTTTTATCGCTACAATTTCAATGATCGTTTTTCAGCACGAGGCGCATTGTCGGGAGGATATTTAAAGGGCGATGATGCCAAGTCTGATGTTGCTTCTCAAATTGAACGAAACCTCAATTTCGAATCATTGATTATCGACTTTTCAATTACTGGAGAGTTCAACTTTTTCCGATATGCTCCAGGCGATATGGCGCATCCAATCACGCCTTTTCTATTTGGAGGAATTGCATTGTTTAAGTTCAATCCTACGACTATAGCTTCCGATGGTACCCGTTATGATCTTCAGCCGCTAGGAACTGAAGGTCAAGGAACCGTTCAGTATGCCGACAGGAAAAAGTATTCTTTGACAACAGCTTCCATTCCGTTTGGGCTAGGTTTAAAGGCCAATTTATCTAAGACGTTCTCTGTTGGGTTGGAATGGCGAATGCATTATGCGTTTACTGACTACATCGATGACGTTAGTGGTACATATGCTGCGCCAGGTGTTATTCAAAGTGAACGTGGAGACATTGCTTACGAGTTGGCAAACAGGTCGTTAACCCTTACCGATGAGGTCTTGGAAGGCCGCCAACGAGGGAACTCAAAAACCAACGATTGGTACTCATTTGCACTCATTACTTTTTCTATGAATATTAAGGCCAGACCGGCCAAATGCCCGGCCTATCAATAAGTCTCAAACAGTACAGTACATTTGCATCGCCTTTCGGGGCGATTTTTGTTTTTAAAATGGGCATAGACAAGCGCATAGATCAAACCAAGTTGCCAAAGCACGTAGCCGTTATTATGGACGGAAACGGACGTTGGGCCAAACAGCGGGGTAAGCTCCGAACGTTTGGACACAACAAAGGTGTTAGAGCTGTTCGTGAAACGGTGGAGTGCGCTGCCGAAATGGGAATAGAAAACCTTACCCTTTACGCGTTTTCCACTGAGAACTGGAATCGACCGAAAATCGAGATAACTGCGTTGATGACGCTTCTTGTTAAGACAATTAACAAGGAGACAAAAACGCTTACCGAAAACAACATTCGACTTAATGCTATTGGTCAGCTGGATTCTTTGCCAGGAACATGCTACAAGGAATTGATGGAGGCGATTGAAAAGACCAAGAACAATACACGCATGACTTTGACGTTGGCCTTGAGTTATTCATCAAAGTGGGAATTGACAGAGGCAGTGAGGTCGATTGCAAAAAATGTTAAATCAGGAAATTTGGATGCAGATGCCATTGATGAATCAATCATTGATCAGCATCTTTGCACGCTTGGAATTCCAGACCCTGAGTTGCTTATCCGAACAAGTGGAGAGCACCGTATATCCAACTTCCTTCTGTGGCAAATAGCCTATGCTGAGTTATACTTTACAGACAAACTGTGGCCCGATTTTGACCGCAAGGATTTTGAAGAAGCCATAATTGACTATCAAGGACGAGAAAGAAGATTTGGAAAAATCAGTGAGCAGGTCAGTGCCTAGAATAGGTCAAATATGGATGATACCCGTGTTGCTTCTGATGCTTTTCACAGCAACGGGATACGCTCAGACCATTTCTATCGGTCAGGATAAGGTCGATTATGCTGCGCCAAAGCAGTATGAAATTGGTGGAATCACCGTTTCCGGGACTCGATATCTTGATAAAAAAGTTCTTGTTCTTCTTTCAGGCCTATCGGTGGGGGAGAAGATTCAGGTACCTGGCGAGGCTATTACGGAAGCAATACGCAAACTTTGGGATCAAGGTCTTTTCAGTGATGTTAATCTTCGAGCCACCAAGATTGTTGACGGTAAGATATTTCTAGATATCGAACTCGAAGAGCGCCCACGTTTGAGCAAGTTCGCACTGAAGGGAGTAAAAAAGGGCGATGCAAATGACATCCGCGAGTCTATAAGGCTGATCAAAGGGAAAGTGGTTACCGAAAACATAATCGTTTCAACGGAAAACATCATCCGGAATCACTTTATCGATAAGGGGTTTCTGAATGTTGAGGTAGTTACGGAAGAAGAAAAAGACACCACGCTTCCCAACAGTATTATTCTGAAATTCAATGTTGATAAGGGTAAAAAGGTCAAGATCAACAAGATTATTTTCCGAGGAAACGAAGAAGTGAAGAAAGGCAAGCTTGCCCGATCTATGAAGGAAACCAAGCAAAAACGTTGGTGGCGGGTTTGGAAGGCATCGAAATTCCTTGATTACGAATACGACAACGATAAGAAAATGCTGATTGCTAAGTACAATCAGCTTGGTTATCGAGATGCGCGAATTATCAGCGACACGGTCTACAAGGTTAACAAGCGAAATGTCAATATCGAGATCAATCTGGAAGAGGGGCGCAAATACTATTTCCGCAACATTACTTGGGCTGGAAACACCAAATATTCGTCTGAGGTTTTAGGGAAAGTTCTCGGAATTAAGAAGGGTGATGTTTACGATCAGAGTCGATTGGAAGCAAACCTGTTCATGAACCCGAATGGCCGCGATGTCAGTTCACTTTACCTGGATGACGGTTATCTTTTCTTCAACGTAGAACCAGTGGAGGTTTTGGTGGTCAATGATAGTATTGACCTCGAAATGCGGATTCGCGAAGGCAAACAGGCCACCATCAATAAGGTTACTGTTGTTGGAAATACCAAAACCAACGACCATGTAATAATGCGCGAGATACGAACCAAACCTGGTCAGCTTTTCAGTCGGGCAGATATCATTCGTTCGCAACGAGAGCTGTCTCAGTTAGGTTATTTCAATGCAGAAACGCTTGGAGTGGAGCCAAAGCCGAATCCTGCTGATGGAACAGTTGATATTGTTTACACAGTGGAGGAGAAGCCTTCCGATCAGATTGAACTTTCTGGAGGTTGGGGCGCAGGTCGTATTGTAGGAACGCTTGGTGTTTCGTTCAACAATTTCTCGTTGCGTAATGTGGTCAAGAAAGGAGCGTGGCGTCCGTTACCAGCTGGAGATGGTCAACGATTAAGTTTACGTGCTCAATCGAACGGACTGTTCTTCCAGTCTTACAACTTCTCATTTATGGAGCCATGGTTGGGAGGTAATAAACCGAATGCTCTGAGTGTTTCGGCCTATCACTCGGTTCAATCAAATGGTCTTCAGAGAGGAGCGGAAGGACGTGAATCAATACGGATTACGGGGGTTTCTGTTGGACTTGGGTCAAGGTTAAAGTGGCCAGACGACTTCTTCTCCATGCGTCATGAATTGAATTATCAGAACTACATTCTCGAGAATTACCCACTTATTTCTGGATTCAGTAACGGTAATTCGCATACGTTCAGTTACAGACTTACCCTTTCTAGAAACTCCATCGGAGACCCGATTTTCCCAACGTACGGGTCAATTTTAACAGGAAGTGTTGAGGCCACGCCACCATTTTCTCACATGACAGGGCTGGATGCGAAAAATGCTGAGCCATCAGAAAAGTATCAGCTTATCGAGTATCATAAATGGAAGTTCGATGCTAAATGGTATATCAGTTTGGCAAAGAATTTGGTAATTGAGACCAAGATGCAATATGGGTTCTTGGGACATTATAACCGTGACCTAGGTGCAGCACCGTTTGAAAGGTTTTATCTCGGTGGAGATGGTTTGAGCGGGTTCGGTTTGGATGGAAGAGAAATATTTGCATTAAGAGGTTACGATAATAACTCATTATCTCCGCGAGTAGGAGGAACAATATTTACAAAGTATGGAGCAGAAGTACGGTATAGAATTTCACCAAACCCACAGGCAACAGTCTATGTTCTGGCTTTTGCTGAGGCTGGTGATTCTTGGCTCACATTCGAGGAGTTCAAACCGTTTCAGCTTAAGAAATCTGCAGGGCTTGGAGTTCGTATCTTCCTCCCGATGTTTGGACTACTTGGACTGGATTACGGCTGGCGGTTTGACGATGTTCCAGGATACCCGAACATGGCACCTGGCCAGTTCCACTTCTCTATCGGACAACAATTCTAATTCAATAAGATCATGAAAAGAGCTGTTATTACCCTTTTTGTTTTTTGCCTGACGTTGACGTCTCAAGCTCAGCGTTTTGGATATGTAGACACGGATTACATTCTGGAGAATATTCCAGAATATCAGAACAAGCAGAATGAACTGAATGAGATTTCTGTGCAATGGCAACAGGAGATTGAGGCGATGTATGCCGAGATTGACCGCATGTATAAAGACTATCAGGCGGAGCAGATTTTGCTTACCGATGATATGAAACGTAAGCGCGAGGAGCAGATCATCGAAAAAGAAAAGGAAGCCAAGCAAAAACAGAAAGACAGATTTGGTTACCAAGGAGACCTGTTCCAGAAGCGGCAAGAGTTCACCAAGCCGATTCAAGATAAGGTATATGCTGCCATTAAGGAGATTGCTGATGCGCGCGGTTATGCGGTAATTTTTGACAAAGCCGGTCAGCTGACCATGCTTTACACATCGGCCAAATACGATCTAAGTGAAGACGTGCTTGACGAGTTGGGCTACTCGGTAAAGACAGAGGATAAATAATCTTTAATATTGCGCCCCTAAATTCAAAAATGATGAAAAAAGTACTTATCGCAATCATTGCGCTATCAACAACATTGTCGGTTTCGGCACAGCAGAAATTCGGACATATTGATTCTGCTGCTTTACTAGAGTTAATGCCAGAAAAAGCCACTGCTGAAAAAGATCTTCAAGCTTTTGCGAAGGAGTTCGAAACGGCTTTGCAGGAAATGGCAAAGGAATACGAAGGAAAGATCCAGTCTTTTCAAGCTAACGAGAAATCGATGGTAGAAACCGTACGAAATACCAAAATGCGTGAGATTGCTGATCTTGAGAGAAGAATTCAGGAGTTCCAGCAGCAAGCGCAGGAAGAAGTAGGTAAAAAGGAGCAAGAGGTTCTTACTCCAATCATTGATAAGGCAAGAAAAGCAATTGATGAGGTAGCTGCGGATAAAGGATACACTTACGTTTTTGACAGCTCGCTTGGTGTGTTGCTTTATGCTGATGACAGCGAAGACATCTTGGCTGACGTAAAAGCCAAACTAGGACTTTAACATTCCGTTAGGAATTGACCATCTTTAAACCCGCCCTCAAGGCGGGTTTTTTCATGGATAATCATCCCATTGGTATATTCGATTCGGGCTATGGAGGCCTAACGGTGCTTCGCGAAGTTGCTGCGTTACTCCCGCAGTACGATTATCTCTATTTGGGAGACAATGCCCGTTCTCCGTACGGAACACGCTCGTTCCAAACGGTTTATGAGTACACAAGGGAATGCGTTTTCAAACTGTTTGATGAAGGGTGTCCGTTGGTTATTCTTGCCTGCAATACGGCTTCCGCCAAGGCGCTGAGAACAATCCAGCAGAAAGATCTTCCAAAGATGGATTCCAAGTTGCGAGTGTTAGGGGTAATACGACCAACGGCTGAGGTTATTGGCAACTATTCAACCTCAAGCAAGGTGGGAGTGCTGGGAACATCGGGAACCGTTACATCTGGATCATATCCATTGGAAATTGCCAAAACATTCCCGAATGTCGAGGTGTATCAACAGGCCTGTCCCATGTGGGTTCCACTTATTGAGAATAATGAGCATTTGAGTTCAGGCGCTGATTATTTCGTTCAAGAATATGTGAATCAACTCATGGCTCAAGAAGGAGAAATAGATACCGTGCTGCTTGGCTGTACGCACTTTCCTTTATTGGCTGATAAGATCCGGCAACACTTGCCTTCAAGCGTTCAAATTTTATCGCAAGGGCAAATAGTGGCAGAAAGTTTGAAAGATTACTTGCACCGCCACCCCGAAATGGAGCAATCGTGCAGCAAGAATGACACACGCAGATTCCTTACAACGGACGATACTGCCAATTTCGATGCGCATGCTTCAGTGTTTTTCGGTAGCGAGGTGAAATCGGAATTCTGTTCTATTCCGCATGTGAGTTGAACGGATGCTTTCTTGAACTTAGGCTGTTCAATCCAATCCACTACATAACCATCCGCAGTTGCAGGCTAAGTTTCAGTAGATTTAATTGCTTTGTTATAGGGAGGTTGGTCGCTTTTTTTGTCGGTGTAAGACTTTGAAAGTTACAAGTGCTTGCCCTACGTGTAGGTGAGCCACTTGCAAAGTTGCAAGTATGCCCCTGAACGTTCCGGATGTCAGTTGCAAAGTTCAAAGTCGTTCCCGGGATCTTAGGTGAGCCACTTGGAGCGCTCCAACTCATTGCCGTAACGTTACGGATGCCACTTTGAGATCTCAAAGTCCTTCCCGTAATCTTCAGTGAACCACTTTGCTCGTCCATTATCATGTATGGACGATTTTGTGATGGAAACATGGTGTTGTAAAAAGAGGTATCTTAGCAAAGCAAGTACGATACTCTCTTAAATGTCGAAAATGCTAACCCTGCGTCTTTTTTTAAGTACGCTTTTCCTGTTTTCAGCTTTTCATCTATTAAGTGCCCAAAACAATGTTGATCTCAATTGGGCTTTTGTGCTTAATGATCCAGATACTCTGGGCGGAGTTGACAATGAGACAGACATTGACAGTGACCCTCAAGGCAACGTTGTAATTATTGGTCAATACTCTAATTTTCATGACTTTGACCCGACCCAAGGTACAGACATAAGGCGTTCGGTAGGCGTAGAACTCTTTTTAACCAAGTACGATAGCAATGGTAATTACCTGTTTACCAAAACATTTCCCAATCTAAATTCGGTAACTCCTAGAGGTGTTCAATTAGATTCTGAGGGTTCTATTTATGTAGTAGGAACATTCTATGGAGATAGCATAGATATAGACCCTAGTTCAAGCGACTATCACATTCGTTCTGGAGAAGGATTTAACAACGGGTTTCTAGCTAAGTACGACTCAAATGGAGAGCTCTTGTTCGGATTCTGTATGACAACAGATTTTGACAGTGAGCTAGATCCAGAACACATTCTTATTGACTCAGATGATAATTGTTGGGTGGTTGGAACGTTTCAGGATACTGTAAACCTAAGCCCAAATGGAACACCAACCCTCTTAAACTCAGAATCCTCAAGCTGGGATGATGTTGTGGTGGCAAAGTATAATAGTGATGGTCAATTGTTATTTAGTGGGTCAATTTCTTCTGGTTTAAGACATGTTGAAGTTAAAGACTTGGGTTGCGATGCAGAAGGGAACCTAGTAGTATTTGGAAAGTTTGAAGAGTGGGCAGATTTTGAATTAAGCGATAGCATTAATGGAATATCTCCTGAACCCTACGACCAATTTCTCAATTACTACGTTGCCAAGTATGGTTCAACTGGGCAGCTAGTGTATGTTACAAATGTTAGCGGAAAAGCAGATCACATTGATTGGAACCCTCACCCGCTGGCCGTAGACACATCAGGAAACGTGTTGGTCTTGCTTGAAAATGGAAGCAGTATAACAATGGGCTTCGATTCATTAGGAACAGAGATTCAGGTAGATGGACTTTCTTCTACTGATGTAGTTTTACTTGGCCTAGACTCCAATGGAGTATACAGATTCTCTAAAACCTATTCAGCGCCAAGCTACGCCTTTAGACCAAGACTACTTAAGGGAGGCGATGATGGTAGAATCTACTCATTATGGGAAGGTGAAGTGGACACAGATTCTATTGACTTAAACCTTATAGAAGATAGCGTGGGGTCAATTTTGGCAGAAATTGACCGAGGTATTTGTTGTGCTGTGTATGATGAGAATCTTGAGCTACTTTATCAATACCAACTACCCGCTACATCTACCGCTTTAGGACTTGGTCTCACCTCAATGGCATCAGGCAGTTTTTTTATTAACGGATTTAATTTAGATAGTTTGACGGTGTACACAGCTTCAGACACTGCCTACCTCATTAAAGAGTTTGAAGAAAGCACGCCTATGTTCTTGTCAAAAGGAAGCGAGAACGGTTTTGATTGGGCTCATTCTATGAGGTGTTTTGAGCGCGAGGCTGATGATGACATTGCTCAGGATATTGCTGTAGATAATGTTGGCAATATTCACATAGCCGTGTTGTCACATAGTGGTGGGTTTGACATAGATCCAGGACCTGCTGTACTCGAGCACACTAACATAGGAAACTTTCCTACGGTGGCCGATGGATTAGTAATTAAGTATGATCCTAATGGGGTTCCAATTCTGAAGCTTCCCTTTGCAGGCAGCGGACTTAACCTTGAAATTGAGCTAGACCAAGACAATAATATTTATGTCTCCGGACGATTTGACGATACGATAGATTTAAATCCGGATACCAGTGTTTACAATGTGACTGTTGTAGATAATGCTTACGGATTTTTTGTTGCAAAGTACAACGCTAGTGGTGTGTTCCAGTGGGGATTCCCGATCAGTGGTGAGGGTGCTGTTAATGTTCACGATATGGTGGTAAAAGAGAATGGAGACATTCATATTCTTGGAACTGTTAGAGAGAGCGTGGACTTCGACCCTGGACCTGGTGAAAGTTGGCTGAATGTTCCAGGTATATATGCAGATATTTTTTTGGCGAAATACAATTCTAATGGTGAGCATTTGTTTTCAGGTTCCTATGGTAGCTCTTCTTATGATTTACCGAGTGGAATGGCTGTTGACTCTGATGGCAATATTTATGTTGTTGGAAAGATGGTTGAAACTTTCAATTTTGGTATTATTTCAACTCAGAGCTACCCAGTAATGCCTTCGAATAATGCCGTTACTCATTACTTGGCGAAGTATAATAGCTCAGGTGAGATCCAATGGGTGAAAACGTTCTATGAAGAAGATGTTCCTGAGGAAAATTACATGGATATAAACCAAGTAGCTATTGGACCCTATCAGGAAATTTATCTCGGGGGTCGAATACAAGGTACAGCCAACGTAGGGCATTCCAATTCCGGGATGGAACTGACATCATTAAGTCCAGATAATCTAGACGTGTTCATCGCTAGATATAACGCGAATGTTGGTCTGATCTCTGCTGGAATTTTAGGTAATGGACAGGAGGACTATTTTTTAAAAGATATGGCTACAGATCAATATGGCGGCACGTATTTTACTGGTCTCACTTCTGACGTGCTTGGAAGTACCCAAACGGATATTGTTGTTGGTAAGGTGGATGCTGGAGGAAATGTAGTTGGTCACCAAGAATTTGGAAGTTTGGCCAATGAAAATGGCGTACGGTTAGATATCGACCCAAACGGAAATCCCGTGATTATTGGAGTAATGGAGTATATAGTTGACTTTGATTTGGGGCCAAACGTAGATTACCTTAACACCACCAACGGCTACGATGTGTTCGTAGCGTCATATCAAATAGATGGAGGAGTGGTAGTTGATGTATCTTCAGTAGAGGATGATGGTCTTGAAGTTTATCCAAACCCTACTGCTGACGTATTAAATATTCAAAGTTCTGATGGAAGTGAGATTATTTCAGTTGAACTGTTCAATACCGTAGGTTCTTTAAACCATTCAGAACTTACCTTGCAAAACAAAGAAGCCAACCTAGATATGAGTAGGCATGTCTCTGGAGTATACCTATTAAAAGTATACACCAGTAAAGGCCAGTTTCATAGAAAAGTGGTTGTTCAATAAATGAAATTGTTGTCTTACACGATTTGGAACCGACCACACATGTTACTCCCCACTGGCGTACCAGCCACTATACATCACATACTTAGCTGCAATTCCTTTAAGTGTTTCGGCTGAGGTATTGGGGTCGAGCTGCTTCACTTTTTTTGCAGGGGTTCCTGCATAGATGCTATTCGGTTCGAGAATCTGATTTTCTAGTACAACAGCGCCTGCAGCAACGATAGTTCCTGATGGAACCACGGCATTATCCATCACTATTGCGCCCATCCCGATCAGCACATTATCGTGCAACACACAACCATGCACAATGGCGTTATGGCCAACTGTTACATCATTGCCAATTCGAGTAGCACTCTTCTCATAGGTTCCGTGTAGAACCGCACCATCCTGAATATTAACCCTGTCTCCGAGAACCAGATCGTTCACATCGCCACGCAAAACACAATTGTACCAGAAACTGCATTGATCGCCTGCCACAACTCTACCGATAATGGTGGCATTTTCAGCCACAAAGCAATCCTTTCCCAGTTTAGGAGTAACTCCTTTCAGTGTTCGGATCAAACCCATTTAAACAACCGTTTTCTTGTTCTTGCGTTAAATAAACGAAACACAGGCGGAATGGTTAGACCTTAGTCGGTTTGCCCCGTGGATTTTCCGTAAAATTGTACTTGTGATAAAGAAGATGAGGCATATGCTTTTCAGAACCCTTTCAGTACTTGGTCTACTTATGCTTTCCATCGGGGTTTTCGCTCAAGAATGTGGAATTATTTACGTCTCTCCTACGGGCGCTACAAGTGGTACAACCGGAACGAGAGATAACCCAGCGGAATTACTTCATGCTTTCACTTTGGTTGACCCAGCCAACAATCATCTTCGATTAGCGCATGGGGTTTACGAATTGACTGAAACGCTCGAAATCCCTTCAGATATCGTAATTGAAGGTGGATTTGTTGAAGGCACTTGGTACAAGACAAATGCTGACTCGACCATTTTGCATCGTGACGCAAGTAATCACGATGCAACCAATATGGCGCTGGTGGCGCTTAAGTCTGAAAACCAATCTAATTTCAGAGTTCAAGACATTACCATTAAAGTTGATGACGCCCCTGGAAATGGGGTTACTGTTTACGGGATGTACCTAGGGGGATGTTCGGATTACTATGTTTCGCGGTGCATCATATTTACAGGAGATGGTTCGGACGGGTTGCCCGGAGCACAAGGGATTCAGGGGATTTCAGGAGCCAATGGAGCCAATGGAGATACTGGAGAAGCTGAAGGAGATTGTTGCAACGCGGGTGGCGTAGGAGGCGCTAACTCGTTTACTGGAAGTTTCGCAGGCGGTACTGGTGGTGATGGAGGAGAACGTGGTGGCTTTGAACTAGAGGAGATTTGTGACCCGATTTTCGATTTCTGTGCGTGGTATGTTGTTCCAGATAGTGAGGAGGCGGTTCCAGGAAACGATGGTGAGAATGGATCTGGAAACGGTGGTGGTGTTGGAGGTCAGCGCGGTGCGGCATTATGTGAAGTGAGTTATGCTACAAACACCTGTGCTGCCACGAATTTGAATCATGGAAAGGTTGGAACAGATGGTTTGGAAGGGGTTGATGGAGGACAAGGGTTGCAAGGATTTGCTGGCTTTAGTGCTGGGTATTATTCTCCAGGAACCGGAGATCTCGGTAACCCAGGACTCACGCACGGAGCTGGCGGTGGCGGTGGCGGTGGCGGTGGCGGCAAGAGTTGCGAGCCTGCTGCTGTAGATGTTGATGTAACAAGCGGGTCATCTCCTTTTAATAGTGATACGGCCTATTACACTGCTGGTACCGGTGGCGGTGGCGGTGGTGGTGGCGAAGGCGGCCAAGCTGGCGGGGGTGGTCTTGGCGGAGAAGGTGGAGGTGGAAGCTTCTGCATCTTTACTTACAACAATGGCATAAACGGAGTAATTCAGGATAATCACTACCTACCTGGTGATGGCGGTCAAGGAGGACAGGGCGGCCCAGGTGGACTAGGAGGATTTGGAGGCCAAGGTGGAATTGGTGGAGTAATAGGTGATAACGGCCCGAATGCGAGTTGCAACAATGGCCAAGGAGGACAAGGTGGCCGAGGTGGTGATGGTGGAATTGGTGGCGAAGGAGGAAAAGGCTCTGATGGTGCTAGCGAAGGTCTCTTCCAATATGATGGAACATTGGTTCTTGACCCAAATATTTACAACCAATTTGAGCCAGATATCAGCGTAGAATACTTCGGATGTACCAACTCCAATGTTCGGGTTCAAACCAATGCTACTGGAGTCATCAACTGGATTTTTGGATATGGAGCCGAACCCCAGAATAGCACAACACAGATAGATACAGTTCAATATTCAGGATTGCTTGGTTCTCGAAACTTGACCTTGATTGTTGATGGTGTTCCATACTTCTATGCCAATTATATTTTGGTAGAGGAAGATTTTGACCCTCCAGTAATTGACGCTTCAAGAAATACGATTTGTGTTGGTGAGTCTACCGACCTTTCAACCACTTTTATCGGGGATACATATCAGTGGACAATTCCAGGAGGTTCAACCACCTCAAGTACTTCGCAGAACCCAGGAACGATCACTTTCAGCTCGGCAGGAGATTATGTTGTGGAGCTCATTACCACCAGTTGTTGTGGAACATCAAGAACCACAGACACAATACATGTGCTGAATCAGGTTGAGGTGGATCTTGGTGATGACCTTCGTGCTTGTTTTTTGGGCGACCTTCCTGTTCTTGATGGCAACGGTAATGAAGGGGCCGAATACACCTGGTTTCTAGATGGTTTTCCAACAGGGTTTCCGCAGCAGACGCTTCAAACAACAATCACTGGGACGTACGGTGTGGAAGTAAGCTATGGTCCTGGTTGTGCTGGGACGGATAGTGTGGAGGTAGAGATTTACACCATTTCACCGGTTGACCTTGGAGATAATCAAGCAATTTGTGATGGCTCTCCACTACCAATCCTCAATGCTGGAATTGATAGCTCGGATTATGCGTGGACGTTGGATGGAAACCCGATCGGCACCAACACGATTGAACTTGAGGTGAATTTACCTGGAATGTATGGTGTTACGGTTATTGAGCAAGATGGCTGCACCGGAGAGGATGAGGTTGAGGTGATAGTTAGCGAACCATTTGTATTCTTGGGTGCAGACATTCATTTCTGCGAAAACGAGGCTTTCCCAGTGCTGGATGCAGCAAATCAAGGTTCTACTTATGAGTGGTTTTACAAAGGACAGACCATTGTCGGTGAAACGGGTCAAACATTACAGACAACACAGGACGATACATTCTCGGTTACAATAACTAATGTTTATGGTTGTCAGGCTTCGGATGAAATTGTTCTTACCCAACATGCGGCCCTTACTGCAGATTTCTCTGGTCCGGCCAGTGCTACCCTTGGAGCAGTAGTTTCTTTTCAAGATCTTACGACCCCTTCAGCAACTTTATGGACTTGGAATTTTGGAGATGGCACTCCACTAGTTGTTCAGGATCCAAATCCAAGTCATGCATTTGCCGCAGTTGGAGTGCGGCCTGTCTTCATGATTGCTGGCGATGGACTGTGCTCGGATACAGCCTATGCAGAAGTAGATGTCAATTGGGATTGCCCACAGCTTGGCTTAACTGCTGATTTCTCAACCAGTACAGACACGGTTGTGCTCTCTGGCTTCGGTAATGTTTCAATCACTAACCTTAGTACCAACGCAGTAGAATATCAATGGAACTTTGGAGACGGCTCTGGGCTAGACCCAACGGTTGACCCAATACACGTTTACACCGAAGAGGGTACATACACGATAACGCTAACTGCGATTAATTACAACTGCACAACAAACACATCGCAGACCATTATTGTGGAGGAGTTTGGTGTTGGAATTGGTGAAATCCTTTCAGATAATGGCTTGACGGTTTATCCAAATCCAAACACCGGTTTGTTTACGGTAGAACTGGAACTAGCCGAGTCATCCGACCTGGATGTTGAATTGAACAATGTTCTGGGTCAGCGGGTTTATCAGACCACGTTGCAGCAGCAGAAGTACTGGCGCGAAGATTTTAACATGACTTCCTATGTGAGAGGAGTTTATCTTCTTCGCATTACTACAGACAAAGGTCTTCTGCAACGTAGAATCATCTTAGAATAATCTAATGGAGAAAACCATTCCATATAGCATTTACGCAGAAAGTACGCCTAATCCGGTAACCATGAAGTTTGTGGCAAACCGCGTTCTCTTGGAGCAAGGATTAGCGGAGTACACCAGTTTTGAAGAAGCAAAAGGTAGTCCGCTAGCTATGAAATTGTTCGGCTTTCCTTTTGTAACAGGAGTCTTCATTCAAAGCAATTTCATTACAGTCATGAAATCAGATATGGTTTCTTGGCAGGATGTAGTGATGGAGTTGCGTGAGTTCATCCGAGATTACCTCTCGCAAGGTGGTGAAGTGGTGACCGAATTGAGCGATGCCATTCGAACGCCAGAGCAGTTGGCAGCAACGACCGTTCATGCAGAAGCAGCTTCCGAACTGGAAGAAAAGATCATTGCCATTCTGGATGCGGAAATAGCTCCAGCGGTTGCCCAAGATGGTGGAAACATCACTTTCAAAGGCTACGAAAATGGCGTAGTGAATGTGGTGCTTCGAGGAGCTTGTAGTGGATGCCCGTCATCTACCGTTACCCTTAAAAATGGCATTGAAACTCTTCTCAAAAACCGCCTTCCTGGACAGATTGATGAAGTTGTTGCCATAAATGGCTAAACGGACAATTGTCGGCCGCGCTCCGTTTGGTTATTGAGATTGGTGCTATTTTCAAATCAAACTAACGTATCATGAGACTTGCTGCACTTCTGATTTTCGCCTTTTCTTTTTCGGCTACTGCGCAGACAGCGTCAGATTTTACCATTGATGATATTGATGGAAATACACGGAATCTGTTCACGGAGCTTGATAACAACCAAATTGTAGTACTGAAGTTCTTCACTAATTGGTGTTCCGTTTGCAACAATACGGCAAGCAATGTTGTGGCCATTTACAACGATTATCAGACCAATGGTGCCCCAGTTGTTTTCTGGGCACTTAACCGTGATCCGGATGAGACAAATGCACATGCAACCACATACAGGAATAATCATAGTATTCCATTTCCCGTGATTGGCGAGGCGTATTCTGTCGCGCAGCAATTTGGCGTTCAATATCAGCCAGAGTACTACATCATTAAACCTGATAGGACTTACACAATGGTGTCGAGTTACAACCCTATGAAAAGTGCAGTTGATGATGCATTGGCAACACTAACGAGCATTTCAGAGAGTGACGCTGAGACAAAATTGAGAGTTACTTCAAATAGTTTTTTATGGCTGGCTCCTTCAAGCATTCAAGCCGATTTTACAGTATTCGATGCTTCTGGTCGTACTCTTATTGATAAGAAGATCAGTGGAGAACAGAAGATTGACTTTGATTTTCCGGTAGGCGTTTACATCTATCGATTAACTGCTGCCGATGGGACATCTGTTACTGGAAAATTGGGTATTGCCAATTGATAAGTGACCGATAGCAAAAACCTCCTTCAGAAGTTAAAGCGTGTTAAGACGCGCCAGCTGGATTCGATTTTCCATGATGCGCACGACAAGGCATTTAGGTGTATTGATTGTTTGGAGTGTGCCAATTGCTGCACAACCACTGGCCCGCTTTTAACAGACACAGACATTAAACGAGTTTCTAAGCATCTTCGAATCAAAGACGTTGAGTTTGTGGCCCAATACGTTCGGGTGGATGAGGATGGTGATCAGGTTTTCAAGTCGATGCCGTGCCCTTTTCTTGGAGCTGATAATTACTGTTCCATTTACGAACATCGGCCAAAGGCATGCAAAGAATACCCACACACCGACCGTGTAAAACAACATCAGTTATTGAAACTTCATCTGAAGAACGCAGAGATCTGTCCTGCGGTTGAGCAGGTTTTAGAAGAGGTTAATGGAAAATTGTCCTAAAGACGTATTCCAACAACTGTAATGTCATCCATTTGCATCTCATTTCCCTTCCAGCCTTCGTAAATGTTTAGAATAGTGGAACGCTGCTTAATCATGGATTCTTCCGAGCTATTTGAAAGTAACTTAATAAGATTTTTGCGGTAGAATTTTTTGCCCTTTGGCCCCCCAAATTGGTCTTGAAATCCGTCCGAATAGAGATATAGTAAATCCCCGGTATTGTAGTGATGTTCTGAAGTGACGAAGGACTTTTGACCTCCTGACATTATCCCTCCAATTGAGAATTTACTTGGTTTCAGTTCAATAATTTGACCACTCTTAACGATTAAACCATGACCTTGCGCGCCCGCGTAGTACAGCTTATTTTCATTAGGCCGAATGCAGCAGAACGACATATCCATACCATCATTGATTGCTGTACCATCAGGATGGTTCTTTACAAGCTGTATCAGTTCTTTATCCAGTTGCTGAAGCACCTGTTCGGGCCTAACTATTCCTTTCTCTACCACACACCTTTCCAGCAAGTTATTCCCTATCATAGACATCAATGCACCTGGAACGCCATGACCGGTACAGTCAACAACAGCGACATATATGCAATCTTCGTTTTTATAGGTCCAATAGAAGTCTCCACTTACAATGTCTTTAGGTAGATGAATAACAAATGAGTCGGTAAACAATCGTAGTAGATCAACCGAAGTGGGGAGGATAGCACTCTGTATGCGCTCTGCGTAGTTGAGACTATCCGTTAGATCCTTGTTTATTAGGCTCAATTCGCTCGTTCGTTCTTCGACCTTTTTCTCTAGGTTGTCGTGAGCTTCTTTCAGCGCCTGTTCGCCCTTGATTATTTGAATTTTCCCATCTATTTGATCGGAGATTTCCGTTGAAAAGAACATCCCAAGCATTCCAGCAAGAGGGATGTAACCCATTCTTGCCAGGAATTCACCCATACTAGTGACATTCTGGGTGTCAATCAAATAAATAAGAAGATAACCTAAAACATAGGCTATCGTTGATACGGCCGTTTCCTTTGCAGAATAGCGATATGCCACCGCTATTAGAGAAACATACCATATTATGTAGAAAGGAGAACCCATGTAGCCAGTGCCCATAATCCATAATACAATCAGCGTGCTATCACTGATTGTGGTGAAATGGATACTGCTCAAGAAAGAGAACTTTCGGTATGGCTCAAAAACCAGAGAGAAAATGGAATAGAGGTTAGCTACCACTATGACAGTATAGGCCAGCCAGACCATTCTCTCGTGGGGAAGCAACCATATATAAATCAGTGAATTGAAGGCAATAAGAAGGAATCGAAGTAACGAAATCCGTTTCTCCGCAGAGTAAAGTTTATCCTGAAGAGCTTGTTGTAGTAGTTGTTCCTGCAGCACTGAACTTTCTTATTGGAAACTCCCTACGCTGTCTAGGTGCTTTGGGTTCCCCAATCTAGACGAACGACAACCTAGCTTAATCGATCGGCTAAAGTCCCAACAGAACTTCTTCTCCCGTCTTACCACCGAATAGCATGGTAGCAGGGTTTTCGAGCATATTCTTCACCTTAACCAAGAATGAAACAGACTCTTTTCCGTCAATGATTCTGTGGTCATAGCTCAAAGCGAGGTACATCATTGGTCGGGCAACGATCTGCCCATCTTCCACAACCGCCCGCTCCACAATATTGTGCATTCCGAGAATAGCGCTTTGTGGTGGGTTGATGATCGGTGTGCTCATCATCGAACCGAAAACACCACCGTTGGTAATGGTAAATGTACCGCCCGTCATTTCATCAACAGAGATTTTTCCATCTCTTGCTTTGATTGCCAACCGTTTGATCTCCGCTTCAATTTCCGCCAAGCTCATTTGCTCTGCGTTACGGACAACAGGAACCATCAGACCTTTCGGTGAACTCACCGCAATACCTATATCGCAGTAATCGTGGAACACCATTTCCTTGTCATCAATCATCGCATTCACCGCAGGGAAATGATACAACGCTTCCGTCACCGCTTTGGTGAAGAAGCTCATGAAACCAAGGTTGATGTCATGATGCTCGGCAAAAGCTTTCTTGTACTTGTTCCGAAGATCCATGATCGGTTTCATGTTCACCTCGTTGAACGTGGTAAGCATGGCCGTTTCGTTCTTCACAGAAACCAAACGTTCGGCTACCTTTCTACGTAGCATGCTCATTTTCTCTCTGCGTTGCTCGCGGCCGCCTTCCCAGCTTTGTCCCGCATCGCCAAGAGCGAAACCTGAAGACAACGCTTCTAGAACATCTTGCTTGGTTATTCTTCCGTCAACGCCAGTTCCTTTGATTTGCTTAGATGAAACACCGTTCTCATCCATCAGCTTCTTGGCGGCTGGCGATGGTGTTCCTGTAGCGTACGACTCCTTTTTTTCAGACGCAGGCGCTGACTTTTTCTCTTCTTTCGGAGCAGCCGCTTTCGGCTCTTCTTTGGCAGGAGCTGATTCTTCAGCTTTTGCTTCTGCCGCAGGCGCACCGCCTTCTGGAGCTTCTGCATCCGTGTCAATCGTAGCTATTACGCCTCCAACCGGAACCGCGTCTCCCTCTTCTACTTTCCAAGTAATTGTTCCGGCTTTTTCGGCAGGAATGGCCAATGTGGCCTTATCAGAATCTACTTCACAGATTTCCTCATCAAGAAAAACGTAATCACCATCTTCCTTCAGAAAAGCGGCAATTTCTACTTCGGTTATCGATTCTCCTGGACTCGGAACAGTTATTTCTACAATTGGCATAATGTGCTCTTTCTTGTGTGACGAAAATATGGTTTATGCAGTGACCTTGAGGTCGGCAAATGCGCGGTCTAATAAACGGGCCTGCTCAATTCTGTGGCGTTGGCCAGAACCTGTTGCTGGTGCTCCAGAAGCTGGTCTGGCAACAACTTCCAACTCAACCTGACGGAGTTTTCTGAGCAAGTGCGCCCAAGCGCCCATGTTCTCAGGTTCTTCCTGAACCCACATCCATTTGGCATTCTTGTATTTCTTCTGAAGTTCAGCGATCTGCGTTCTCGGCAACGGATCGAGTTGTTCCAAACGAACCAATGCAACTTCTTCGGCATTGAGTTCTTCCTTCTTTTCGAGCAGATCATAGTACACTTTTCCGCTGCAAAGCAGAACGCGCTCTACTTTCTTGGCATCTGCAGTTGCATCATCAATTATTTCTTGGAAACGACCTGTGGCCAATTCTTTGAGCGATGATGTGCAACGCGGATGACGCAATAGACTTTTCGGAGTGAAAACCACCAACGGCTTACGGAAGTTGCGCTTCATCTGTCTGCGCAATACATGATAGAAGTTAGCAGGCGTTGTGCAATTGGTAATCACCATGTTGTCATCAGCACAAAGCATCAGAAAAC
>CAYWET010000036.1:0-41935 GCA_964457245.1 uncultured Chryseobacterium sp.
AGTTTCATCAATCTTTTTGAGTCTGATTACGCTGCTAAACTGGATAATACGGGAAATGAGTATTTGAAGCATATCAAAGACTCAACTGAGCGGATGAATCAGTTGGTTTTGGGGCTTTTGCACCTTTCTCGTTTGGGACGCAAGAGGGAAATTATAGATGTAGACCTCAATAAGGTTCTAGCGGAAGTTCAATCTGATATTGCGGTACTTATTCGTGATTCTGGAACTCGGCTTACCATAGGCGAAATGCCAGTTCTAAAAGGTGAAGAGGTTGAATTCAGGATGGTTTTTCAGAACCTTCTTTCCAACGCTGTAAAGTTCCGAAAATCAGATTCTGCGCATGAGGTTGGAATTTCTGCAGAAAAGGAAAGCCGCGGATGGAAGTTCAGTATTTCCGATAACGGAATTGGTATAGCAGAAAAAGACCACCAAAAAGTGTTCGAGATTTTTCATCGTTTGAACCCGAGAAATGAGTTTGAAGGAACAGGAATGGGTTTGGCCCTGTGCAAAAAAGTAGTGGATCTTTACGGTGGACGGATCTGGATTGAATCTCAGCTTGGAAAAGGAACCACGGTTTGTTTCACGATTCCAGATGTGGCTTAAGAGAACGGATAAACGAAGTCTTCTTCAATAATTTAGACGTGCAAAGTTTTAGTTGAGTAATGCTTCAATCTAAAAAACTATTACTTCTAGATTCAATCGGAGCGCTGGTTTCGGCAATCAGTCTTGGTGTTTTAATTCCAGTGCTTCATTCCTATTTCAATTTTCCAATGGATGTACTATACATCTTGGCTGGAATTGCGGTTGTGTTTTCTGTTTATTCCTTGCTTTCGTATTTGTTTTCGGGAAAGAAATGGCGCAACTATCTGCGGGTCATCGCTATTGCCAATTTGAGTTACTGCGTGCTTACAGCAGGTTTGATGGTTAAATTCTTAGACGATATTTCTATGCTGGCAATTGCCTATTTCGTAGGAGAAATTCTGCTGGTAGTAAGTCTCGCGATTTGGGAACTCAAAGTCGCATCTCAGAAATAAGTCACAATCCTAAAGTGAATCTTTCGAAAACGGAAATTATCGAGCATTTGCAAAAAAATTGGTTGAGTAAGAAAATGCCGACTTTCGCAAGCAGTGTGATTGATCTAAGTAGTTTTCAGACCAACGTTGCCTTACATAGGCCAACACAACCATTTAGATGACCAGAACGCTTTATTCGGTCTTTATTGAGCTTGTTAAGATTGCGTTTCTAACAGCTATTGTATTCATCGGTATTGATGGTATGGAGTTTTGGTATGCCATTAGCCAATTAGGTCATGACCTGTCGCTTGCGCTGTTCTTTGAGCGCAGTGTGAATTTTGATGTACTGCTCGTCTTTTTTGTGTTCACATGCTTTAGCGTTCCGCTCGCGCTCCTTGGTGCTTTCAATCTTTCCGCTTCTCGAATTGCAGCAAGTCTTCTTGCTGTAGCTTTGATTCTTTGCGACCTGATGCTCACCATTTATTTTCTGGGTAATCAGTCGCTACTCAGTTGTGTCTTGTTTGAGTTCTCTTTGGCGGACGTATTGTCGATTGTTTCCAACGAGTTCACTGCAAATCGATTGCTGCTTTGGGTCGTTTTTGTGCTGTTTCTTGGGTTAGTGGCCTTCGTGTTTACTCGTTTGCAGCCGGCCTGGAAAATGGGGAAGAAGGGTAACGCTGCCTTGTCAGCGGTTTTTTTGGCCGTAGCTGTTGTAACGATTATAAACAGCCCGCCAAGAATCAAGGAGATCAGGCATTTCGAAAATAGATTCCAGTACTACGTTGGTAATTCTAAGATTCTTTATCTCTGGCAAACCTGTGAATCACAACGGGGAAATTCTTCAAATTCAGATCAGAATATTGAAGCCGTTATTCGCCAATATCAAGCGGTTGCTTCAGATTTTGACTACAGAGATTCCTCATTTCCGCTTCTGCATACAACTCCTAACCAAAATGTTTTGGGGTCATTCTTCAAGAAAGACAGCGTTGCTCCCAACGTGGTTATTGTAATCTCGGAAAGTATGTCCGCGAGTTTCTTTCCAGAGCATTCAGGGGATGAAATGAAAGCATTAATGCCATTCACTGATAGCCTTGCTCGGGAAGGACTTTATTGGTCTAACTTTTTCTCGAACGCTGAGCGGTCGTACGGTGCCATGCCGAATATTCTAAGTTCGCTTCCATACGGAGATGAGGACCGCGGATTCATGAATATGAAGCATGAATATTCATCATTGAGGAATTACCCGGCTCATAAAAGTTTGATTTCCATGCTGCATGAAAACGGATATGTAAGCAGCTATTTTTATGGAGGTTGGGGTGGTTTCGATAATGTGAACACTTACCTCAAGGAATGCGGAATCGACAATTTCTACTCCGATGCGTCATTCGATAAAGAGGTTTATGATAACCAAGCCGAGAGCTGGGGATACAACGACAAAGACCTGTTCAACCAGTCTTTCTCACTTCTCGATTCACTTGATTCTGACAGACCATTTCTAAACATCTATCAGACCATTAGCCTTCATACTCCGTACAATCTCGCTGAGGAGAATTATTTCGAAGATTCGTTTCTGAAAAAGAGGTTGGAAAGCCTGAATATTCCAGTTAGAAATCCCAAAGGGCTGCGTGATGAGGTGCTAAGCACCATCTTCTTTGCAGATGACGCGCTGCGCGATTTCTTCAAGCGGTTCCAGTTACGGGATGGTTTTCGGAATACGATTTTCATCATTACGGGAGATCATGGCATGGATCTGAGTTTAGGCGAACATGTTTTCGAAAACTTCAAAGTTCCGCTGATCATTTATTCGCCTTTGTTGACCGAGAGTTCAGAGTTCAAAGGAGCCTGTTCTCATATCGATATACTGCCTTCGTTGGTTGCGCTTTTAGGTGAGAATTTTCTATTGCAGTTTCCACCCGAAAAACATTGGATCGGACTGGGTTTAGATACTTCAAAAGAATTCAACTTACAACGGGTTGTTCCGATGAAGATGGGAAGCAACGATCTGCCCAACATGATAGTGAATGATACCTTGATCTATGCCAATTCACTGTGGACCATGAACGAACGTTTGGAGTTAACGCCAGCGGTTGATTCGGATTCTTGTAGAGCAAGGTTGCTTTATGAAAATTACATGTTGGTAAACGACCATGTTTGCGAAATGGATCGCATATCACAGGATTGAAGGAACAGACAGCTCATGTCTGATCAGAAATAACTCACAATACCAAAGTGGATTTTTCCAGCACGGAAGTCTATCGGGTTGTCAAACTGTTTTCCGAGTGCATAGTTGAGTGAGAAGATACCGATTTTGGTGAAGAATGAGATGCCTAGACCGAAGCCGAACGGGCGGTCAGAAATGTTCTTGTTTGTGGCGGTATTCTCGTAGTATGCTCCATCAAAAAACGCAAACACGTAGCTGTTCTGGTTAATGAGAAAACGGTATTCAACGGTTCCAATTCCGAACATGGTGGCGTAGATTGATTCTTCGTCAAATCCCCGTAATGTTTTTAAACCACCAATCCTGAAAGCCTCACTTTCAAACAGATTTTGGTTGAACATATAACCGCCATTGAATCGAATATGGAATGTGCTTCGGTTCGGAATTGGAATAAAGTACGAGCCTTGAAAAACGGCATTCAGCTGAAAGGAATTCAGATTCAAACCGTCATATCTACTGACTTCCACAGCCACATCTGGAATGATTTTCTTGGTTCCAGCGCTGGCCTCTGCATAAATGTCAAAACCTTTTCTTGGATTGATACGATAATCCAACCGCTGCATTTTGTAGCCAAAACCGTAAAGTTGTGTTCGAGAATCAACGTTATCTGGATTCAACGTATTTCCAGAGGTCAGAGTGGATTGCGCCAACACATTTGTTGAACGGATGTCTGCAAAAACCTTGATGTGGTCGTTTCCAACCAAATGGTATTGAACTCCGGCAACACCTCGCAAATTGAGAAAGAGCGTGTCGCGTTTGTATAGCTCAAACATGCCATCCAGACCAAAAGCCGTGTTGAACAGAAATGGATAATTGAATTGGATATTCAGGTTTTGAGAACGCGGTTGCAAACTCTGCCATCTAAGACTTATTAATTCACCACGTTTAAAAGCACTTAGAAGTTTGATACTGAGTTCGCCCGTTACAATCACTTTTCCGGGGTTTTCATTACTGGGTAGAACGCCAAGAATACCATCAAATTGGCTTGCCCGTTTCTTATCCAGATAGATGTAAATGTCAGCCTCACCTTTATTGAAAAGTACCTCGGGCTTCTTTACCTCACTCACAAAAGCAATTTCGTTTACTCGTGTAGAAATAGGCTTGATTTTACTTTCGTTGTAAAGCGATTTTGGCCTGATTCCCAGATAGTTCTGTAAGTATTTGGGTTTTATCCGGCCAGTACCTTTCAGAATAATGCTGTCGATGATGAACTCTTGATTCTTCTCAAGTTTCAGGCGTGCCGAAAGCTGATTTGCATCGAGTGTCAAACTATCCAATTCTACCTGTGCAAATGGATGGCCTCGATTTTCATAAAAGCGAATAATGCGGTTTTTCAGTCCGTTCAAACGTCTGCCACTCATATTGGCATCCTCAAACTGCTTGTCTTTGAATCCGATCTTTTTCAAAACCTCTTCAGGAACATTTCCATAATCAATGGACTTGAATCGGTACTGTTTTCCTATGTGAAGTTTGGCAATGGCCGTGTCATTCCTCCAGATATGTTGGTCAATTCCAGCTTCAGGATATCCGCTTTCTCTTAGCGCTGTCACCAACCCGGACATAGCTTTCAGAGTGGTCATGGAATCCGTGTAGAATTCCTTCAGCCCACCAATTCGGTAGAGTTTTTTCTTCTTGAGAATCTGATCCTCCTGTTGAATTATTAGTCGGGTACGTGTTTGCGAAAACGTAGCAGACATGTTCATAAAGAACAAAAGGAAGATTGATATGTGAGCAATTCTCTTCACGTCAACTGAACGCAGAACGCGCAGATCATTGTGTATTCAGATTCCAGTCAATAGGTTGAATGCCTTTCGATTTCAGAAACTCATTGGTTTTGGAAAAGTGCTTGCAACCGAAAAATCCGGAATAAGCTGAAAAAGGCGAGGGGTGAGGCGCCTTTAAGATCAGATGACCGTTGTTTTTATTGATGAGTGCCTCTTTGTTCTGTGCGAATCTTCCCCAGAGCAGAAAAACGAGGTTCTTTCGTTCATTGGAAAGCTTCTGAATGGCCGCGTCAGTAAATTGTTCCCAACCCTTGTTTTGGTGCGAACCTGCATTCCTTGCTCGCACAGTAAGCGTTGCATTCAGAAGTAAAATACCTTCATCTGCCCATTTGGTAAGGTTACCAGACTTTGGCATTTCCATTCCAATGTCCGTGTTCAATTCTTTGAAAATGTTCTGTAGCGATGGTGGAAACCGAATGCCGTCATTCACAGAAAAGCACAATCCGTGTGCTTGGTTTGGTCCGTGATAGGGGTCTTGACCTAGAATTACAGCTTTGACTTTATCAACGGGTGTATTGTCAAACGCGTTGAAAATCAGGGAACCGGGTGGGTAGACCGTTTGGGTTTGCTTTTCCTTAATCAAGAATTCCCTCAGACTTGCAAAGTATTCAGCCTTGAATTCACCCTCTAAGAGGTCTAACCATGTGGAATCGATCTTGGGTTTCATCTTTTTTTCTAACAATTATGTCCGCTTTTTAATGATTGATGTTGAAAACTAATTGCAAACCTTTCTACGCAAAGCACGTATTCGGGACACAAAGGATATTTTTGCAACGCATTATTGGGCAACAAAACGATTCTTTTGGGCGTTTTAAGTTCGTATCAACAAATAAACCAATAGAAATTTTGAAAAAGTCAGCCATCATAGTTACAGTTATCGCGGTTGCGGCCATGATTTTCTCTTCTTGCCGAACCACCGAGAACTGTCCTGCTTACGGAAAGGTGGACACTCCTGTTGAGCAGGGCGTGAACAGCTGATACGGCTTAAGCGCGGTATTTGAAAGTCAAAGTTTGTTTGAGTGATTCGCTCAAACTCAATGCTACGGGACAGGTTCGGGCGGCTTTCTCCAACACCGTTTTCTGCGTGTCCGTCAACCTTCGGTCCACAATCTCTATTTTAATTTGAATTTCGGAAACCCTTCTGGGGTTAGATGCCATTATTTTGGTCACGGAAGCTTTTGTACCGCTAATGTCCAAGTTGGATTCGTTGGCACGGATTCCCATAATTGTTAGCATACAGCTGGCCAAGGAAGTGGCCAATAAATCGGTCGGAGAGAACGTTCTTCCCAAACCGTTGTTATCTATCGGTGCATCGGTTGCAATGCTGGATGTGCTTCGAAGATGCGTTGCTTTGGTGCTCAACTCACCAATGTATATGACTTCGGATGTTGCCATGGAATCAAAGATGCTGAATGAGTTATTGTAATTTTGCACTAATGTACAGGAAGCTCCCCTTGTTTGTGGTTTTTGCTTGTTTGCTCGGAACAAATACGTATGTGTTTGGCCAGGATGATGAACTGAAGCTTCCCGATGTTCCAAAAGGTTCAGTAGCCGATAAGATCAAATCCCGAAGTTTCGATGATACACAGGTGCTTCTAAAGCAGGAATTTACTGGTGGGGCGATGATTCATACGCAAGGTTGGGGGCTTTTACTTCGTAGGGCCAAGAACAAAACCTTTTTGCGTAAACGACTTTTTGAGTTGGAGGCGGTAAGTATGGAGCATCCGAAGGAGATTCGTTCGGTAAATCCTGGGGTTGAGAATAGCAATGGTTACGTTTATGGTGAGTTGAATCAAATTGCGGTTACGCGTCTTGGTTATGGTCGGCATAACGTTCTTTATGCCAAATTTGATAAAGGTGTTGAAATACGGTATCTGTACATTGGTGGATTTTCGATGGCATGGGCAAAACCGATTTTTCTGGACATTGTTTACCGGGATGTAACTGGAGAAGTTTTGGCCGTAACCACCGAACAGTATGATCCTGATAATTTCAACCATTCTCAGGATAATATTCTAGGAAAGTCTTCACCTTTTCGTGGGATTGATAAAATGAAGTTTTATCCAGGAATGTATGCCAAGTTTGGATTCAGCTTTGAGTATGCGCGCAAGCAGAAAAGTGTTCGGAGTTTGGAAGCTGGTGTCATCATTGACTACTACATCCAAGATGTACCGATGATGGCCAGAATCAAGAACGATCCTTATTATCTAACGTTCTATTTGTCATTCAATTTCGGAGTTAAGTGGTACAGGTGATGAGTGAAGTAAAGACTGAGGAGATAGAAAAGCGGACGCCAAAACCGAAATGGTTGAGGGTCAAGTTGCCTACGGGCGAAGAGTACAAAAAGGTTAGAGGGCTGGTTGAAGAACATCAGCTTCATACCATTTGTCAAAGTGGTAATTGCCCGAACATGGGTGAATGCTGGGGTGCGGGAACCGCTACCTTCATGATTTTGGGGAACACATGTACCCGTTCATGTGGCTTTTGCGCGGTTAACACGGGTAAGCCTGATGAAGTTGATATCACTGAACCTTACAAAGTTGCCCAAAGCATCAAGCTGATGGAAGTTAAACATGCGGTTATAACTTCGGTTGACCGTGATGATCTTGCTGATGGTGGAGTAGAGATTTGGGCGGCAACCGTCCGGGCAATTAGAAAGCATAGTCCTGGAACTACGATGGAAACGCTTATTCCGGATTTTCGTGGCGAGTGGCAAAATCTTCAGGTAATCATTGATGTTGCTCCAGAGATTGTATCACACAATTTGGAAACTGTTAGAAGACTGACTAAGCAAGTTCGGATTCAAGCCAAGTATGATAGGAGCTTGGAAGTTCTGAAACGTTTGAAAGACGGAGGTATGAAAACCAAATCTGGTGTCATGCTTGGGCTTGGCGAAACCCATCAAGAGGTTCTAGAGACAATGGAGGATCTTCGTTCTGTTGGCGTAGATGTTTTAACGTTAGGTCAGTATTTGCAACCGACTAAAAAGCACCTTCCGGTAGCTGAATTCGTTACTCCTGAGAGATTCAAGGAGTACGAATTGAAAGGACTTGAAATGGGTTTCCGATTTGTTGAAAGTGGCCCATTGGTACGCTCCTCTTATCATGCGGAAAAGCACGTCTTTTAGATCGGTCTGAAAATCAGCTCGTTAGAAGTGTAATTATTGATCGATTTTCGGGGCAATTCTGTATCTAAAAGACACTGTCTCCGCTACTTTCTTTTCTATATTTGCGAGAAGGTTAAATCGAACTTAACCTTTTGGACATATTCAATTTATGAGATTATGATGAAAAGATTTTTAGTGGCAGCTGGAGCGCTTTTGTTTGCGGTTTCTGGGTTTTCTCAACATCACGAACAGTGTGGGGCGCATATTAACTTGCTACAACAACTTGAGGATTCGGAAAATAGAGCCAAATATGAGGACTTTCAGGAAGCCCTCAGAAGATATGCTCAAGACCCGAAGGTACCTGTTAATCGTGATGAGAACGGTGTGCGTATCATACCAGTAGTTTTCCACATTCTGCACGATGATGGCAACGAGAACATCAGCAAGGATAAGGTACTTGAGCAAATGGAAGTTCTAAATGAGGATTACAGACGGCTCAATAAGGATACTGTCAACACACCTGAGCGCTTCTATGGAGATACGGAGTACACTCATTTTGCAATTAATTCCGATTCCATTCTGGGTATGATAGATACCACGTCTTTTATCAGTTTAAGTAATCGTTATGGAGAGTCATTCGCGTTCCATTTCAATGTTACTCAAGCAAACGCACACGATAGCATTGTTGATCAACAGGATTTGGCCGATTCACTCAAGTTGTTGTTTGATGTCGCGGTAGAGGTAAGCCTTCTGGGGGTTTCTGATACTATGGAGATTGCGATGGCCTTGGCGAATGCGATTAACGACCAAAATGGTTTGAGCGCTTCGTTTGAAAGAGATACAACCTTTGCTTTGGCACCCAATTTCACGGTAGGTGGTGTTGAAATTGACTCATTGAATTACACCTCGGAGCATACTTTCACAACATCCTGGAATGGCTCTAGCACGGATACGATTTATTCTGATACGCTCATGGTTATACTCTACGAGGATTTGCAGAATCCGTTTTCTTCTACCGACACACTTTACGTTTTTGATGCCGATGTTGAATATGATGTGTTTGATGGAAGTGGGAACGTCACAGGTACTAATACATTCAATTCTGAGGGTAGTCTAATACTAATTCATACAGCAGTTCCGGTTGCCTTTGGGGATTACCGAGTTGATGTTATGACCGATGGGCTTGGATACACGGATGATGCTTATGTCTCAGGTGTCTGGTCTGTTGCCGCATTCATAGACCAACAGGGGACATACTTACCTGCTGATAGTAAAGTTGAATTTCGGTTGGCAACGAAAGACCCTTTAGGTAATTGTACGGATGGTATTGTTAGGGTCTTTACCTCAAAAACGAATGGCGTTAATGATGCCACGGGTTTTAAGGGTGAGAGCTACTGGAACTCTTACCAGTACCTGAATGTTTGGGTGGTGAGTTCAATAGATGTTGGCAATACCAATGGAATAACTCTAGGGTATGCACAGTTTCCGGTTTCAGGTCCTGCTTCCACCGATGGAATTACGGTTAGGGCCAGCAATATCGGAGCGGCTAATAGCGGTGGTCGAACAGCTACTCATGAGGTTGGTCATTGGCTGAGTTTGAGACACATATGGGGTGATGCTCTCTGTGGGTCTGATGAGGTGGCTGATACGCCAACGGCTGCAAATCCGAATTTCAACGTATGTGGTAATCATCCTACTGAAGACCCTTATAATGGTTCCTCAGATTATCATACTGTTCCGTATAACCTTCCAGGTTGTGACCCCAATAACCCAGATGGTGAAATGTTCAACAACTATATGGACTATTCTTCTGACCTGTGTCAAAATATGTTTACGCTAGGACAGAAGGCTCGTATGGATTTTACGTTTCATGGTGATGAAAATACTACGGGGTATCGTTCGTTATTGATATCACAAGAAAATCTTGTGGCCACTGGGGTTGCAGATCCGTATTCTCCATCGGATTGTGCACCCATCTCTTCGTTCTATTTCAACCAGACGGGAATTGACTTCGCTACGCGAAAAATGATCTGTGTAGGTGAGGAGGTTGATTTTGAGGAAGATGTTTACAATGCTGAGGTGGATTCTTATTCATGGATTTTTGAAGGTGGTGATCCCGCAACTTCTTCGGTTTCAGACCCTTCGTCTACTTATAATACCCCAGGGGTTTATGATGTGAGCCTTACCGCTTCGAATGCTGCGGGGAGCAATACCCACACAGAAGAGGGGATGGTCATCGTCAGCTCCACTGAAGCACAGTATAGCAATGACTGGGGTCACGTTACAACCTTTTGGCCTGAAGATGCTTTTTATCAAGACTTTGTGGTTTATAATCATGACGATAGTCCGAATAAATGGGAGTGGTTTGCGGCTACTAATGGAGGTTATCAAGATTACCATTCTGTTAGAATGTTCAATCTTGACAATAATCTGGACGAGGTTGATGAGTTGATTTCACCCTCTTATGACCTGTCGACAATACCTGGAGCAAAACTGAAGTTCCGATATTCGGGTGCAGCCATTGACGCTACGCCAAGTGATCGCTTGGAGGTTCGTGTTTCGGATGACTGCGGTGAGACTTGGGGGGCATCTCGACTTACGCTAGAAGGGCATGAACTTTGTAATGCAGGACTTTCCAGCAACGGATATCGACCAGGGGAGAATAGTACTTGGGATGATGTGACAGTGGACTTAGGGTCTGCCGATGATAAACCCAATGTTAGAATATTGTTTCGATGGATATCGGGTGGTCGTAGTAATAACTTCTATATCGATGACATTACCCTGTCACTTGCTCCGATTGGAATGGAGGATCTTGAACGTCAGATTGGTTTGAGCATTGCACCGAACCCAACATTAGATCGCACGTCAGTCACAATGAATTTGGTGGACGCCTCAAATGTTCGAATGGAGATACTGGATGTTCTAGGTAAGAATGTTACACCAATTTTAAATCGTAGCATGTCTGTTGGCTCTCATAAATTCGATGTAGACATGTCTAATTTTACAAGCGGTGTGTACTATCTACGTATTATGGTTGATGGTGATATGCTAGTTAAGAAGGTGGTTAAGAATTAACCACGCCAATCGAATTGATTATGAGAAGAAGCCTCGCGATTGCGGGGCTTTTTTGTTTTACTTCGCATACAAACAAACGTTAAATGCCAATTGTAGCGCCATCACTTTTAGCAGCCGATTTTACGAAACTCGGAGAAGCCATTGATCTCATTAATCGAAGTGAAGCAGATTGGCTTCATGTAGATGTTATGGATGGTGTGTTTGTGCCGAATATTTCGTTCGGAGAGCCAATTATAAAACCGCTCAAGAAAATTTGCCAGAAGCCGTTTGATGTGCATTTGATGATTGTAGATCCAGACCGTTATCTGCAATATTTCAAAGACTGTGGAGCTGATATTTTAACTGTTCATTACGAAGCCTGTACGCACCTTCATCGAACACTTGGTGCAATTAAGGAACTGGGAATGAAGGCCGCTGTTTCTTTAAACCCTCATACTCAGGTTTCACTACTAGAAGATGTTCTCCCAGAATTGGACATGGTGCTAATTATGTCTGTCAACCCTGGATTTGGGGGCCAGAAGTTCATTGAGCATACTTATGATAAAGTAAGTAAGCTGCGTAAGATGGCAGATAAGCATAACCCGAACTTGATTATTGAGGTTGATGGTGGCGTTAATTTGGTAAATGCTCCGAAACTGGTTGCGGCTGGCGCCAATGCCTTGGTTGCAGGTAGTTCCGTGTTTAAGGCTGAAAGTCCTGAGGCGGTTATTGCTGGCTTGAAGAAGGCCTAATTCTTTCCTTCGACATAGTCTTGCAGATAACTGAAATGCTCGGTCAATTTGCCGTTTTTCGTAATTGTTGCTCTACTAAGGATGTTTTCTGAGTCGTTACCCATGAAGAGCGGCACAATCTTCTGAATCAGGTCATTTCCAAATCCTTCCGAAGCGTCTTTCGGAACTTCACAAGGAAGATTGTCCACTGCCATTATAGTGATGCTATCGTCTGAATAAGGCTCCGCTTCTAATCCAGTAAACCTATTATAACCGTAAATGGGGTCTTCAATGGTAGAGGCGCGCAATGTGGTTGGAACAGATCCCTTAATGTCGCAAGTAATATCAGCGATTACACGCGTCTTGAAGTAACCCTGTTTAACATCTTCCTCGGTGAAGAAGTGGGCGCTTTTGTTATCCCAGAAGTGAGCTGAAATGAAAATGTCGGCCACCTTCAAGATCTTGATAAAGGTGTTTTTCCATACGGTGCTATCCTTTACAAAATCCGCAAAGTCTGAAGGGGCTTTTCCGTCTTTTTCATGATAGTCAAGAATATCAGCATTACAGAAAACAGGCTCTTCAAACTCACTGTTCAGGAACTCCGAAATGGAGACTTCGCGGATTCCCGCTTCTGCCATGGTTTCTTTTGCACCGTTGGCCACTTTACCGCCACCGGAGATAATGATCTTGGCATTGCCTAGTTTGGCTTTTTTCAATTCCGAACCCATCTCTTTCATATCCGAGCATAGGTATGCAGGTTTCAGTTCAAACTGATTGTGACGTTTCCCAAAAGCGATCAAAGCGTTATATGCGCCAACAATTCCAGCGTAGCGACCAAAACCAAGAACGCGAACCCCATTTGAGTATGTGAGGGTTTCGTAATCAATCAATCTCACATTCTTTTTCAAAACTTCCTGAAGGAGCTTTCGGTTATATGGTTGTTTTTTGATGGTGTGCGAGAAGAAAAGCATTGTTTTTCCCTCAGCCAGCATATCGTAAGGAACCTCCTTAACCCCAAAGATCACATCGCAGTCGCTGACATCATCTACAAGCTCTGCACCGGCTTGTGCATACAGATTGTCATCAAAACATCTGATTGGACTCCGTTGTACCAGAACTTCCAATTCTGGATAAATTTTCTTCAACTGTTCGCAATGCGTAGGAATAAACGGAGTGCGTTTGTCTGGAGGATTTTTCCCCTCTCGAATAATGCCAAATTTCATGTTGCGAATTTAAAATCAACTCCTTTAACACTTCGTTAACAAGTACTTTTTCCATTGAACAGTACTTTCGGAACGCAATTTGATAAACTGAAAACCACAACAAATCTTAATAATCATGAAAAAAGTAATGTTACTTATGGCAATGGTCGTTGGATCATTCGCTTACGTTTCAGCTCAAGTAGCTGGTCCACAAATCGATTTCGAAAGAACGGAGCACGACTACGGTAAAGTTGAGCAAGGTGGAGACGGAACAACTGAGTTCGTATTCACAAACACTGGTACTGAGCCATTGATCATTTCTAAGGCAAAAGGTTCTTGCGGATGTACTGTTCCTGAGTGGCCAAAAGAGCCGATCGCTCCAGGTGCAAAGTCAGCTATTAAAGTAAAGTATGACACTAAGCGTGTTGGACCTATCAGCAAGTCTGTTACCATTACGTCAAACTCTGTAGATAACAGCACTTTCCTTTTGAAGATCAAAGGAACTGTTGAGGCTAAGCCAACAGAAGATGCAATGCCAGCTAACAAAACGCTAGAAGGAGCAACTCCAGTAGCTGAGTAAGAAATTCGTTTTACTTATTGAAAAGTCCCGATAATTGTCGGGACTTTTTTTATGCCCAAAATTTAGCCATGCCAAGATTGTCTTTGAAGGGGGCGCAGATGCCCGAATCGCCTATTCGTAAGTTGGTTCCGTATGCCACCGCAGCCAAAGCGGCCGGGAAAAAGGTGTATCATCTCAATATTGGACAACCCGATATTGAAACACCAGAAGTGGCATTGAACGCGGTGAAGAATCTCGAAAGGAAAGTGATCGAATACAGTAATTCTGAAGGTTATGCCAGCTATCGCGAAGGATTGGCCAAGTACTACAATGGCGTTGGAATTAGCGTTTCTTCGGATGACATCATGGTTACAACTGGTGGATCCGAAGCATTGGTTTTCGGATTCATGACGTGCATGGATCCAGGAGATGAGATTATTATTCCCGAACCATTTTATGCTAATTACAACGGGTTTGCCACCATGGCTGGATTGAATGTGAAACCTATTACTGCCAAGCTTGAGGATGGATTTGCGTTACCACCAATTGAGGAGTTTGAAAAGCGAATTACAGAAGCTACGAGAGCAATTCTTATCTGCAATCCAGGTAATCCAACAGGAACCCTTTACGGAAAGGAAAGTCTTGAGAAACTGGCAGCATTGGTCAAGAAATATGATTTGTTCTTGTTTGCAGATGAAGTGTATAGAGAATTCTGTTACGATAGAGCCATTCCGTTCTCATGCTTGAATCTTCCTGATCTGGAAGATCATGTGGTGGTGGTTGATAGCGTTAGTAAACGGTACAGCATGTGCGGTGCGAGAGTAGGAGCGTTGGTTTCTCGAAATAAGGACTTGATGACAAATGCCTTGAAGTTCGCACAAGCGCGATTGAGCCCGCCAACTTTGGGGCAGATTGCGGGAGAAGCAGCATTGCAAACTCCGCCAGAATATTTCGATAGAGTTAAAGACGAATACGTTCAACGCAGAAACACGCTTGTTGATGGTTTGAACGCTATTGAAGGTGTGGTTTGTCCGAAACCTGCTGGCGCTTTTTATGCCATGGCTAAACTTCCTGTTGATAGTGGTGATAAGTTCTGCCAATGGATGCTCGAAGAATTCGACCTGGATGGAGAAACCGTAATGATGGCGCCCGGAAGTGGATTCTATTCTACGGTGGCTTTTGGAGAAAAACAGGTTCGTATTGCCTACGTCTTAAAGGAAGAAGATTTGATACGTTCTGTGAAGATTATTGAAGCGGGCTTGGCAAAGTATCGCAAAGAAAAAATGGGTCTCGACTGAAAAATATCAGCTACCAAGGCCGTTCGTACTCGAATTTTTCAAGTTCCCACGCATAGGCTTTACTAACCATGTCAATGCTCTTTTCAGAATAGTAATCTGAAACAGACATTCCAGAAGAGCCAGGTTTGTAATGAGGAAGATGACTTGGGTCATATTCAATGCCCAACTGTTCACAAACTTCCTTCACTCCTTCATTCAGATTCTCGAATCGAATTACATGATCCATGCAGAACTCTCCATCGATCTGATACTTGTTTCTATCCAACGGAAGTGGAATCCATTGCAGAAACTCTTCAAACCGTTTTTTGTGAAAAGAGCCATCCAATTTGTCCTTTAGGTCTCGGACATTCTTACCTAGCGCCAGATTCTTTCTGTTGAAACTCCACTTGTTATGAAACTTGTAGCTGGAAACCATCTTGGTAAAAGGGTTTCTTACAACACAGAATTTGAAGTACTCGTTCCAAATGTCATCTCCGATCATCCCTTTTATTGCCTTGGCGGGCATGTGATTCCACCATAACACCGATTGACGCTCGACTCCTCGGTTAGATCGCTGCCCCACAATTCCAGCTTCAGAAACATACTCGTTGCGCGTGTGCTCTCTAGACCAATCACCTTCTGTCATGCAGTATTTTTCGAAGTAGCTTTCTACAGAAGTACCAGCAGTTTTGACTGTCTTCGTGTAAATGAATTTTTTTCCGTGGCTAACAAGCATGAACTTGGGTAAATTAAATAGGAGGGTGAAACTATTTTATCCACCGCGAAAGTAAAGTTTCAGGTTTACCAATCAGATACTTCAGCGTAATCAGATACTTGAAGTTTATGGTCAGAGGTTGTAATCAATTATCAGTTTGTAGCCTACACCTCTAATGTTAGCGATTCTGATGCTGGAATCTGCCTCAAGTTTCTTGCGCAGCTTCGAGATGAACACATCCAAGGTTCTGCCAACATAATCACCTTCATCGTTCCAAACCATACGCAGAATCGTATCGCGTTCTACCGTGTCGTTAACCGATTCGTAAAGCAGTTGAAGCAGGTCGCATTCTTTGCTGGTAAGCTCAATTCGTTCGTCACCACGAATCAATTCCATGGTTCTTCTGTTGAACCGGTATTCTCCAAGCCTGATGATATTCGGGTCGTTCGATTTATTGTTCCGATTACTCAGGTAAAGAATAAACCCGACCAGAAGTAACGATACGAGTGCGAGCAATCCGATCAACTTCAACGGACCGGCATAGATCGCGAGCACACCTGCTTCTGAATCAACTTCAGCGGTAACATTCTTTTTGGCCACCAGCGGATCAAAAATGGTAATCTGTATGTAATAGCACCCTTTTGGTTGCGAACGACCTCTACAGGCAAGAACATCAGTTGCTTTGCCAACCTCGTAGCTATGCACAACTTGGTTTGTTTCGCAAGTAAGAACCTCTACAATGTAAGCTTCGGCAATTCCAGTTGTATCAATAACGCTATCCACAACCGCAGCCAAATCATCTGGGTGAAATCCGAATTCGTTCTCGAATCGAATCTTGAATTTATTCTCGTCTCGCTCTATAGGAAGAACACGCGAATTGCTGTCTCCCGAACTCAAAAGCACCTGATGTCCGATCATTCGCATCGAGACTTCGATATGCTGATCGCTTACGGCAGATTCTTTCGAATCTGCTGAGCATTCGAAGCATAAAGAGAATGCAATTACGAGAATGGATAGGAGCTTTGAACTCATGACACAAATCTACCTGCAAAAGCTTCAGTTGAAAAGACCGTTAAACTCATTTTACAATCATTTACACTTGTTTTACGAATGAATGAGCTGGTTGGGCCTACATTCGAATCAAAATCGAAATCATGAAAAACGTCCTTTCTCTTTTTATTATGTCTTTCTCTGTGGCGTGCGCCCAGCATGATAACACGCCAAAAGTGCCTTTGGTACAAACCGGCCAAGAGGAATATCCTGCAATCGATTATTCAGTTGCTTTGGAACATCCGTATGAGATTGCGTTTGAAACGGTACCGGTAAATCATGGTCAAAGTGAATTGCATATTGATATCAAGCTATTTGGTGGAAGCTTCTTTGTTTCGCCTAATGAGAAAAAGGATTTCAGTGGAAAATTCCGGGTTGAAATAGCCCCAAACGACAATTTGCAACTCGGTGCCGATTTTGAAGAAATTCCGACTTCGAAGAAGGTTGTTGATCCTAAACTTTTTATGCGTGGAGATACTTATTGGGTTCGAGAGAGTACGCAATACAAATACCCGCTACAGGTAAATACAACCAAGGATTTTCAGATTGGCGGGAAGGTCATTTTCACCATTGAACCCAAATGTACACTAGAAGAAATTCCAATAATCTTCAAATTCAAAAATGGTGAACTGAAGGTGGAAAGGTGGGAGTGTTAAGGATATAGAAGATACATCTCCCGAATCAACTTGAATTGCTCAAGGTCTTTTTGCCAAGTAGCTCGGATTTCATCTTCCGTTTGCCCAGCAATGATCTGCTCTCTCAATATTGAAGAACCAGCGAGTTTGTCAAAGAAATTCGCCTTGAAGAATTTGTCCTTTTCAGTATAATCCTGATAGGTTGAAATCAGCCATTCCAAGTTCAAATGCTTCATGTTTCTTAGTGAATCCGAAGGGATGTTTGAAAGGTCGATGCCGTTACATTTCTTGTTTTCCAGCTTTGGATATTTGGCAACACCCTCAATGCTTTTAGGCGTGAAACTGGTGTTTCCTTTTGGCATTTTCGGATAACCGAATTGCTGGAAAGGCTTATCGGTTCCACGCCCCTCGCTCACTTCTGTCCCTTCAAAAAAACAAAGGCTGGGGTAGAGGTAAATGGCGGTTTGATTTGGAAGGTTTGGAGAAGGCGCAATTGGAAGTTCAAACTTCAGATCGTGCGAGTAATTCTCCATTTCTACAACAGTCAGATCACACTTGATGCTGTTTTTCAACCAACCTTCACCATTCACCATTTTGGCGTATTCTCCAACTGTCATTCCGTGCACAACAGGAACCTCATGCAAACCCACAAATGAGGAAAATTCCTTCTTCAGAACTGGGCCATCCACATAATGTCCGTTAGGGTTTGGACGGTCAAGCACCAACATTTCAATTCCGTTTTCAGCACAAGCTTCCATCATGTAACTCATGGTGCTGATGTAGGTGTAGAATCGAGTTCCGACATCTTGTATGTCAAAAATCACCACATCCAAACCTTCCAAAACTTCAGGTTTTGGTTTGTAGTTGCTCCCATAAAGGGAAACAATAGGTAGACCTGTTTTCGGATCTTTGCTATCTGAGATTTTTGCGCCAGCGCTTGCATTACCGCGGAAACCATGTTCGGGTGCGAACACAGATTTTACATCAATTCCCAAGGCGAGAAGTGTGTCAACCAAATGTGTTCCTGCTACCACAGAAGTTTGATTAGCCACGATTCCAACTGATTTTCCTTTGAGAACTGGCAAGTAAAACTCGGTTCTCTCAGCTCCAAGTCGCAGTGGTTTCGGAACGATTTCTACGGCTTCTTGCTGCTCAACTTGCATTGGAGCAGAGGTCGGCTGACCACAGGCTGACAGCCAAGTTACAATCAGTAGATATTTGATAGTTTTAGCCATCATCCAACGAGCACAAATCTCTTTCACGGCAAGCAATTGAATACGTCATTTTTTATTGCAAAACGCCTCATCCGAACGGGTGGGCGAGCCGAAAGTAGCAATATTTCAGGCACACGGCCGATTGTTCGAATCGCCATTGCTGGAATTGCACTTGGCTTGGCTGTGATGATTGTTTCAATGGCCATTGTAACTGGGTTTCAGAAGGAGATTACCGACAAGGTGGTCAATTTTGGTGCCGACATTATCATCACCGAATATTCCAATCTAAACGCCATTGAGCCACAGCCGGTCTCCAAGCAACAGGACTTCTATCCGAGTTTGACCGAAATTGATGGCATTCGTCACATGCAGGTGTTTGCCACCAAAGCGGGCATTATCAAAACGGATGAGGAGATTGAAGGCGTAGTAGTAAAAGGTGTTGGAAGCGACTTCGACTGGAGTTTTTTCAAACAGCATTTGGTGGCTGGAGAAGTGTTCGAAACCACCGATGAATCGCGTAGCAAGAATATTCTGATTTCTGAGGTTATATCTAAAAAGCTAAAGCTTGATGTCGGAGACAGAATGCAAGTGTTCTTTATTCAGGGAGAGCGGCAAAGAGCACGGATATTTGACGTTTCAGGAATCTATAAAACGGGTCTTGCTGAGTATGATGAGCGATATGTAATTACTGACATTACACATATTCAGCGTCTTAATGGTTGGGATGAAAGTCAGGTTGCTGGATTCGAGGTTTTTGTTGATGATTTCAGTGAACTTGATGAGTTGGAAGATGTTGTATATCATTCCATTGGCACAGACCTGTTTTCGGCTACTGTAAAGGAGTTACAACCGCAAATATTCGATTGGCTCAATCTCCAAGACACCAACGTCCGAGTAATAATTATTCTAATGTTGGTGGTGGCCGGTTTCAATATGATCTCTGCTTTGCTGATCATGATAATTGAGCGTGTTTACATGATCGGAACGCTTAAATCGCTTGGAATGAATGATGGAAAGATCCGCAACATCTTCATCTATCAGGCGCTGTATTTAACTGGAGTAGGGTTGTTCTGGGGAAACCTAGTTGGAATTGTGCTCTGTCTTATTCAAGATCAGTTCGGAATCATAACGCTAGATGAAGCGAGTTACTATGTAAAAGTGGTTCCAGTCAATCTTCAGTTGACACACATTTTGCTCCTCAACATGGGAACACTTTTCTTTTGTTTCCTGATGTTATTGTTGCCTTCGATGGTGGTTTCGAGAATTCAACCACTTAAGGCCATAAGGTTTACTTAAGCACCTTTTCCGAAGAACTTATCCAAGAAATCGCGAAGCTGCTTTGGTGAAACTTCGTATTCCAATTCGCCTTCGTGCGTAATGGAAATGGAACCGGTTTGTTCTGAAACAACAATGGCAATGGCATCCGTAGTTTCAGAAAGACCAACTGCCGCTCGGTGTCGCATTCCTAAATGGACGGGGAAATCCTCATCGTCCGTTACTGGAAGTACGCATCGCGCAGCTTTAATGTGATTTCCAGAAATGATAACGGCACCATCATGCAGCGGACTGTTCTTGTAGAATATCGATTCCAAGAGCTTGGCGGAAACTTCGGCCTCGACCTTTTCTCCCGTGTTCAAATAGAACTGCAAGTTGCTTTCGCGAGAGATGACAATGATGGCACCCGTTACATCCTGCGCCATGTTCAGACAAGCAGAAACGATTGCATTGATGTTTAATGAATCGCGGCCAATGTTACGCTTCAGTTGAAGCCATTTCAGCGGACTTCCTTTGCCGCTCATTAAACCCGTGGTTCCGATCAGCAATAGAAACCTCCTTACTTCCTGTTGGAAAACTACGATCAACGCCAAAACTCCAACGCCAATAAATTGACCTAGAATTGAACCGAGCAGTTGCATGTTCAGCGCGCGTACCAACAACCAAAGCAGGTAAAGCGAAAGTATTCCCAAGAAAATGTTGATGGCAGCTGTTCCGCGTACCAAGTTGTACAACTGGTAGAGAAGAATGGCCACAATGAGGATATCCAAGGCATCGAGCCAACGGAAAGTGAGGAAAGCTAAGACAACGTCAAACAGCATGGCGAATGGCTCAAAGTTAGCGTAATGCAGTTTCTCTGCTGTCGTACATCAGTTTTTGTAATTTGAAATTGGACGAGATTTACGTTGCCATCGAAATTATGGAAGACCATCTGGAATTATTTAAACCTGAAAGGGCGCGAAGCTTGGCGAGTACGTTATTGCCGATTATGGAAACGTATCACCGAGTTAAATGGTACGGTTTAGAGAATATTCCAGAGCGGAATTTTTTGGGTGTTGGAAACCATACAGGTATGCATTTTATGCCCGAATCTTTCCTTTGGGTAGGGAAATATCACTCAAAAAATCGACCTGTTTCCATGTTCACGCTGATTCACCATATGACGCATCTTTTGGCAAGAATGGCCAAGCTGCCGGTTAATGAATTTGGCGTGTTGGAAGCAAGTCGTGATAATGCATTGAGTGCATTGAAAGCAGGTTTTGCGGTGACCGTTTACCCTGGCGGTGATAGAGATGTGGCACGCACATTTGCCGATCGGAACAAGGTTAACTTCTTCGACCATTTGGGCTATGTGAAAACGGCATTAAAGGCTCAAGTGCCCATTCTGCCCATTTTGGGCTGTGGTGGAGGTGAAACATTATTCGTTATCAATAATGGAGAAAAGTTGGCTGAGGTAACCGGTTTGAAGAAGTTCGGGAAGGTTCATACATGGCCGTTCTATTGGTCGTTTCCGTTCGGGTTTCATTTAGGACATTGGCCAAGGTTTGAACTGCCCTTGCCATCGCAAATGACCATGAGCGTATTGGAACCGATTTACTTGGAACAGTACAGTCCAAGTGATGCAAACGACCCCGATATCGTACAACAGATCAACGAGGAAGTTATTTACGCGATGCAGAAAGAGTTGGACAAGCTCTCAAAATGGCGAATTCCAATCATCGGGAAGATTCTCTGAAAAAAGCAGCAAACTTTTTTGGCTTGTCGGTATTGATCAGGTCAATTCCTAGTGCTTTAAATGTTTTCCAAGCATTCGGATTATCTGGCGAAGCCCAAAGCCTGAGTTTCTTGCCTTCTGCATGAACTTTTGAAACCAGTTTTCTCAGTTTCAGTTGTTCATCTTCTGGCATTTCTCCAATACCGCTCCAACTCAAATGGTTCTTGTAGTGGTCGCTTACAACGGGCATTAATTCTGCTGGAATCTGCTTACCAATATCACTTGGACGGCCATCCAGAAAACAGAGTTTAGGTTCTGCATTCAGAACGGCTTCGGTTGGCTTTGATCCCGATAGGAAAACCGTTACCGCGCCCTGCTTCAGTTCTCCGTTCTCCATTACTGTTAGCATGCTTTTGTACCTCTCCAACAATTCAACCAATCTATTAAACATTTCAACGCTTCCTCCTTTGAAATCGATCATCAGGTAAAATGGTCCTTCATAATTGGAATAAACTTTCCCAGCATTCTTCTGAACATGTTCGAAAAGTGGCGTCAGATAAAGGTTTTCTAACGAACGTTTCTTGTTTCGTCCCAACGGTCGCACATGAGCCACATAAAGCTCGCCTTTCATCAAGTGTATGTCTGCTTCAACCGAAACAAGATTAGCCTCTAATGCTTCGAACAATGCAGGGCGGTTCAGATAATCGTTGTGGGCATGGCCTGGAACAACACTCTGGGCATATCCAGAAAAAGAGGCAAAGAATGTAATGAAAAGAAACAGTTTCTTCAAAGCTTCAACCATTTGTTGAAGATCGTATAGGCCACACGGTTGTTGGCGCAATAGAAAAGCATGATCGGGAAGAAATAGAATATACCCCGCTTGTATCCACTCTGGATGTAATCGGTTCCACCGGTTGGCATGTAAGGATCGTCTAGTTGATAGTAGATGAAAATATACACTAACCAAGGAACAAAAACAGCGCTGAGCAACACCAGACCTTCCTTGTGTTTAAGACTGAAGTAAGCGTTGACCACCACCATTGCTACAAATAGGTGAACCAGCATACCGTAGTACTGCATGTTGAAGGTTACACTCTTCACTTTACCCATTAACCGAACGAGTTTGTCGTAATCCCAATAGAGGTGTTTTATGACGTCATCAGAGCCTTCTACTTTAAGCCCGAATTTGAGATACAATTGCCAAAACAGGAATACAGCAGCGCACGAAACACCAAAAATCAGCAGTTTGGTAACGGTTCGGTCCTTAATGGCTTTGATCAGAGCGATAAACCCACCTCCAACGACAAACATGACCGCCTCAGAGCGTGTCCAAACAGCAAGTAGAATGCAGAGCAGTCCTACAATGAAGTATGCATTCAGATTATCCTTGTACCAGATATATAGACAGATCATGCCCATACCAGAATAGAACGTGCAAATAGGGTTTGGAGACGAGAGCGCAGAGAACGCAGCAAACTCAGGAGTAATCAGTAGTAGAAATGAAAATAATGCAGCCGCCAAGTGCCCAGAGTATCTGCTCAGAAATGAGTAGAAGACCAACGCATTTGACGTATAAAAAATGGCATTGATGATTTTGGATGATTCATTTTCGAACAGATAGGATATGCTGAAACTCAAGGGTGTAAAAGGAGGATAAAGAGACCTGACCGAATACATCGGATAGCTTGGGTCGAAAATGGAATTATTGAAGGTTCCTTCTACATGAATGACTCGCGCCAGGAAGTCATATCCGTTAACGCTATCGTGAATGAAAACGGGCCAAAAAACCGTTTTGCTAACGATGGTATGAACCACAACGGTAATGCAGGCCATTAGAACGAGCCATCCAAAGTTTATAGGCCATAGCTGTTTAATGCTGAACTTCTCTCGATTTTTCAACTCTGCAAACCACGTTCTGTAATATGGAATGGCCAAGGCATGAGTGGCCAGCGTTAACCCAGCCAGAGAACCGATGAAGAGCGAATAACTGTTCATTGGAAGCCCTACGAGGTCAAAGCCGAACAACAGAAGGGTACCGATTCCCAGACCTATAGGCAAGGCGAATCCCAACTTCTCCAACAGCTTAATTTCTTTGGCTCCGGCATTGATGATACCTAAACCAAATAGAAAAACGATTGTCCAACTAACGATAATCATTTGGTTTGCGACTGCTGCTTTTGATTTTGTTGAGGCTGCTGCGGCATTTTCATCGGCATAACTGAAAACGAACCTTCTTGGCTTACTCGATAAGGAAGTTTCTGGTAGCCCCAACCATTCATAATAGCAACGTGTGTTACGTTTTTATAGAGTTCCGGTTGTTGATCTTTTCGGTCTTCATGAACCACTTTACGCGGGTAAATGAAATAGCTTACCCAACTCGGTTTAACGCTATAGCCGTTCATTCCTTTTTTTGAGTGATGCACCTGACCTTTCGGTCGGATCATAGTGTCTGGCGGAAACAGAAGCACCGCATCTTCTGGCGTGTTCTCGTTGATGAATTTGAAGTATCTATAAGCAAAACCAAGTTTGCCTTCCATCTTCTGGTCGTAGGTCAGATCTTTGTATTTCTCAAGTTGTTCTGGTGTTTTGGCAATAAGTGTTTCTGCCACCCATTTGTATCCCTGATTCTTTTCTTTCAACGTGTTGAGAAGAAGCAACACGCCTCCAAGGATTAGGAGGTTTTTAACGATGCTGGGCAGGACGAATTTCTTCTTCTCAGGCTGATTGCCAGCTTTCTTAGCCTCGCGCTTTTTCTGCTTTTTCGATTTTGCCATCGTTCAGTTGCAATACTACGAAACCGAAAGGACTATTGGAACTAGCGCTTTGTTGCCGTTAACGAGTAAACCAACGGTAATTTATTCCCGTGTTTCTCGATGATGAATTTTCGGTCCGCTAGCTGCTTCATGCCCGCAAAACAGTTGTAAGGCGAATAGTCGAACTCGTCAAAGCTTTTGAGGATAAGACCATTGTTCTCCAGCGCATGAAAGACTTCAGAAAGTCCATGGTTCCAACTGATCTCTGTCTTCTCTACCAATTCAGGGTTTTCTGTGTACGTATCTGAGTTGGTTTCAATGATCGGTTCGTCTTTAAAGTAGCGGTATTCGATCTTCTCAAATGCACTATCGAACATCCAAACCACAGGGTGGAACTCCACGAAAACCAACTTGCCACCAGGTTTCAGATGATGCGCAATCACTTTTGCCCATTGATCCAGATCAGGTAGCCAACCAATGGTTCCGTAGGAGGTGAAAACCATATCAAACTGGCGGTCAATTTTACCGATGAGTTCAAGCACATCGCTTTCCACGAATTCGGCATTCAGACCCAATTCATCATTCAGTTTTCGTGCTGCCGCGATGGAAGCGTCCGAAAAATCAACGCCAACCACATCAGCACCCATCCGTGCCAGCGAAAGCGTATCCTGACCGAAATGACACTGCAGATGAAGAATTGATTTGCCGCTTACATCGCCAAGCAATTCCAGTTCAATATCATTAAGACTGGTTTTGCCCGCTTTCCAACCTTCAAGGTCATAAAACTCAGATTCTAAATGCGTGGCAACCCGTTTGTTCCAAGCGTCTTTGTTGTGGGATTGGTAGTTCATCTAAGGTTTCCTGATTGGGGGTGAAACAAATTATCCAGTAATGTCAAAATGAATCGAGAATTTCAAATCAGGGCTTATCGAATAGGTCTGGAATTGAAGTTTCTATTACTTGTCCGCCATATGGTCGATTCTTTCTGTATTCGGTATGCTCCCCTGTGATTATTACGGCTCGTTTTCCCTTTAGAAGTATTTCGAAAGTAGTTGTTCTCGGAAGCTCTCGATTGGGAGGCCATCCTGCAGGGGGCCATGCAATCTCAATTTTAGCATTATTCAATTCCCAGTCTTTTTTGATTTGAAAAAGCTTCGATCTGTCTGTAATCCGATTTGTTGTTTCAAATATGGTTTCAGTGGTGGAGTACCCTCGGCCAGGAGGAATAATCTTGAATGTTTGGTGCCCCATAACCAATTCTAATTTCACGGTGTCGTTAATGTATAAATCAGTAACAAATGACTCTGGAAGAACCTTTTTTATCGAGTCAACGCTGATTCCGGTTCTCATCGATACTTTGGTTCGTAACAGTAGTTGAATGTCCGAAGGGTGAATGTTTGATTTAACTTCCTCGAGTTCCTTGTTGACTTTCCATATTTGGAATGATGCCAAAATCGTTGAAGCAATTATCAGAAGGACGAGAATGACTAGAACTATTTTGGTTTTCTTCTTCCACCAATGTCCAATAACCACCGATAGGATTGCTATTACAGCAAGTATTATTTGGATAAGGTACTCCATGATTACATTAGTTGTTGTCTTATCAATTTAACAGCCTCCTTCACATCATGAACCCTCAGAATATCTGCACCATTTTGTAATAACTGGCGGTTCACTTCAATGGTTCCTTGTAAGGTCTGTTCAGGGCTTTCGCCATATTTCTTTTTGATCATGCTTTTGCGCGAAACGCCTACCAGAATCGGTTTGCCAAGAATGGCGAAATCAGAAAGATTTTCTGCCATCTCGTAGTTCTGCTCCAAGGTTTTTCCAAACCCGAAACCAGGGTCAATGATCACATCTTTTACGCCTTGCTCCACCAATTTCGGAACACGATGCGCAAAGAATGAAAGCACTTCGGGCATGATCGGTTCTTGCTGCAGATTCTGCTGCATGGTTTGCGGTGTGCCTTTCATGTGCATACAGATGTAAGGTGCACTGTACTTCGCAGCAACCAATGGCAACTGTTCATCCAAATTCCCACCCGAAATATCGTTGATGATGTGCGCGCCAGCTTCCAAGGCTTTCTCGGCCACGCCCGAACGGAACGTGTCAATGGAGATTAACATATCAGGAAACCGCTTTACAATTTCCTCCAACGCGGGAATCATGCGTTGTAATTCTTCCTCCTCAGAAATATGCTCCGCGCCTGGTCGACTGCTGTACGCGCCAAAATCAATGATGTCGGCACCTTCTTCGAGCATTTGCTCAGCACGCTTAACGGCTGCATCAACCTCGTTGTATTTGCCACCATCGAAGAAACTGTCTGGCGTCAGGTTCAGAATGCCCATCACGAGTCGACGTTCAATCACAACCAAACGTCCGCGGCAGTTCAGCGTTTTGCTCTTCGCTAGTATTGTCATTTCGAGCGTAGTTTACGAAGTCGAGAAATCTGTTGAAGCGGAATTAGATTCCTCCGCTTAGGTCGGAATGACGTACGTCTTGTGTGCATATCTAAAAAGCTATTTTTGCCGCTCATCATCGAGCCGAAGTTAACGGTTCAGAACCGATGGCTGATACCAACGCACAATACGATAAGGCGCTTGCCGAATGCCGCGAGATTTTCGTGGGCAAAATGAAGGATTACGGTGCTTCGTGGCGCATTTTCCGGCCGAGTTCCATTACCGACCAGCTGTTCATCAAGGCCAATCGTATCCGTAGTCTGGAGGAGAAGGGCGTGAGTAAAGTAGGAGAGGGCATCTATCCCGAATACATCGGATTGGTCAATTATTCCATCATGGAATTGATTCAGTTGGAGCACGGCCATGCAGATGAGCCCGACCTCAATCTTGACCGCGCCACCAAGTGGTATGATGAATATGCGGCAGAGGCCAAGGCGTTGATGGAACGCAAGAACCACGATTATGGCGAGGCTTGGCGCGACATGCGCGTGAAGTCGCTTACAGATCTAATTCTTGTTAAAATTCTTCGTATCAAAGAGATGGAAGACAATCAGGGGCAGAGCGAACTTTCCGAAGGAATTGACGCAAATCTGTACGATATGATCAATTACGCGCTTTTTGCGTTGATAAAACTGAGCGAGGATTGATCAGAACAGAATCCCGAATCGCAGTGTAACTGCATTGTAACCACCGAATGTTTGCCGATACCTTTTCCAAGACCCCGATTTGGATGCAGCGCCCACGAACCGATAACCGAGCGCAATACTTGCACCCAATTTTTTGTTGATGGCAAATCGACCACCAAAGTTCGGGGTTATAAGAAACCCGTGAAGCGTTGAACCACCAGAACTGAATCCGGAAGAACGAGAAGCGGCTATCAGATTGTATCCCAAGCCTAGTTCAGCATATGGTGTGAAGCGGCTTTTCAAAAAATATCCTCTTAGGTCGAAATAAACCGGAACGTTGTACACATTGACAGCAGAAATATCTGCTCCCGCGGCAAGTCCAAGAAAAAGATGCGGGTTGACCTGATAACCGTGTGTTAACAGAACCGCAAACATCGGGAAGTTAGTGCTGGCAACGTAATCTGTAAGGCCAATTTCATAGTGAAAAACAAAGCCCTTGGGCTTATGTCCGAAGTCTTTTAGCCCTGAAGGATTTTCATCAACGATTTCCTCTTTGACTATTTTTTCAATCTCATCAAACGTATATACAAAGACGTTCTTTCCACTCTGAATTTTGACCTTTTCGTTGGGAACCTGTTCAATGATCACTCCGTGAATGATTGACCCGTTCTTGAGATAGACCACATCTTCAAAATCCTTGTAGGTCTGGGCATTGGCAGAATCAACTATTGAACAGATGACCAGTGCAACAAACGCCAGAATTCTTAGACGAACCATCACTTTAAAAACGTGAGATATTAGTTTGGAACGTAAAAACTGTGCGGCCCGGCCCAATCGCTCCATTCCTGTCCCCCACAATTAGACCTAACATAAAAGTCATAAACCCCTTCGGAGAGAGTTTCAACAAGTTGGCCTTCATTTGCGTTCTGAATTGTTCCAGAGCTACTTCCTTGAATAAAGCCAGTTGGTCCAAATTCAACCTGATAATACCCAGCATTACCCGGGTCATACCACTTCATTCTGTAATTTGAACTTCCGTATTGGTCAGCATCTAATTCGGTTGGTTTTGGGCACGAACCACCAGAGCCACCCGCTACTGTAACGGACTTTGGGCCCGTGTAGTCCGTCCAATCACCATCGCATTTTGTTCTTACATAGACATCTATTACTAGTCCAGGAGTAAGCGATGTCAGGTTAAATGTGCTTTCACTTTCATCTACTATTACGTTACTCTGTCCGACAATAAAACCGGTTGGGCCATAATGAACCTCAATTTGCTCATAAAGGTCTGGAGCGGTAACCTCAACTTTTATCACTCCACTTACCGTGCTGGTGGCAGTAAACTCGGTGTTTTCGCAATCATCCGTGTTGCACGAAAAAAAAGCAACACTTATCAGTAGGAACAAAACGGTATTCTTCATGTTTATGCAGTTTGCTTAATCTAGCATCGCGAAAATAGATATTCTTTGAACTCATTGCGGTAAAGTTAAATTTGCCTTCCAAACTCACCATTTATGAAACTCATAACTGACGTTGCTCGGTATTTTGTTGGGGTGCTTTTCATCTTCTCAGGAATTGTAAAAGCCAACGATCCACTAGGTTTCAGCTACAAGCTGGAAGAGTATTTTGAGGAATTCGCCAAGTTGGGCGAATATGTAGGATTCTTGGAGCCGTTCTTCCATTTCTGTCATGAATACGCACTGCCGCAGGCCATTTTCATAGTCATTTTAGAAGTTGTGCTTGGCGTTGCGATTCTGGTTCGATTCCGCACGCGGTTAACAGCTTGGTTGCTGTTGTTGTTGATTGTGTTCTTCACGGTTCTAACGTTTGCTTCAGCTTATTTCGGTATCGTAAAAACCTGCGGATGTTTTGGAGATGCCATTCCGCTTACCGCTTGGGAAAGTTTCTATAAGGACGTGATTCTCAGTGTATTGATCGTGACCATCTTCATTAGACAGAAAAGCATTAGCATTTCTGAAACTGGAGTCAATGATTTCGTTCTGGCAGCAGTCGGTTCATTGGTCATGCTGAAGCTATCTTACGACCTTGAGTGGTTCTTCCCATTCTGGTTTACAGCCATCACGTTCACGGTTTTCTTCCTAGTTCGGTTGGTTGATCACCATAAAGCCCCATGGATAACCACAGCCCTTGCTACAATTGGCATGAGCTTCTTCACATTCTACACATTCAGTTACCTGCCGGTGAAAGATTTCCGTGCTTACGCTTCTGGTAAGAGCATTTCTGATCAGATGCAAGGAGTGCCGGACAAGTTGAAGTACTTCTACATTCTTCGCGATAAGGAAACGGGAGAGGAAAAGGAGTTCGATAAATTTCCTGAGAACTATCAGGAGAAGTATGAGTATGTAGATTCTCGAACCGAAGTTGTAGAGAAAGGAGTAGAGCCGAAGATCATGGATTTCTCCATCATGACAGCGGAAGGAGAGGATTTGACAGAAGACTTCCTCCAAAGTGAGAATTTCACATTCTTGGTCATTTCAAACGATCTGACCAAAGCGGTTGAGCAACCACAGCAGCGCATTAACGAACTGGCCAAGAACCTTCAAGAAAGAGGCTATAGAATTGTTGGTCTTACAGCCAGTACACCAGATATTGCGATTGATTTTGCCCAACGAAATGCCAATCCGTTCAATTATTTATTCTGCGATCAGATCGTACTGAAGACAATTATCCGATCTAACCCAGGTCTTATGTTGATCAAAGACGGCAAGGTTTATGGCAAATGGCACTACAACGACCTGCCTGAACTGCAAGTGTTGGAGTTGGAATATCTGAACAAGGATTGAGTTTGAATAAAATCCTCCGCCTCGTTCCTCGGCACCTCCTTTTAAAAGGAGGAATGGACTTGTTCCCACTTGAAAAGGGGGTGGTTCGAAAATGGAGCTTGCGGAATTTTTCGAATCGGGGGATTTTTAGCATCATCCCTTCATTTCCTCAAAACCTCATCACTTGCTAAGCTACATTACACGGAAATTGCTCTACAGCTTCACGGTGCTGTTGGGAATCGTGACGGTGGTTTTTCTGCTTTTTACGGCACTTCCAGGTGATCCCGCAAGATTGATGCTTGGCCAACGGGCCGATCAATCGGAAGTGGAAATGATCCGCAAAGACCTTGGTCTTGACCTGCCAATTTTCACGCAGTATCTCGTTTATCTGAATGACCTTTCGCCATTGGCATTTTACAATCATGCCGATGAATCAAGTCCATATTATTTCAAACCAGCTGAGCACGAAAGTTCCAATGTTCTTTGGTCTGGAAGTTCAACCAATGTGGTGCTGAAGGCTCCTTATTTGAGGCGCTCTTATCAATCGCAGCAAACGGTTACGGCCATTGTATTGGAAGCATTGCCAAGTACAGCGGTTTTGGCGGTTTCAGCAATCACCATTGCAACCATTCTCGGAATCCTGTTTGGAATAATCGGAGCGTTGTACAAAGGCCAATGGCCCGATAAATTCCTGATGGTGTTTTCCATTTTTGGGATGAGTCTGCCATCGTTCGTAGCGGCCATTCTTATCATGTGGTTGTTTGCGTATTTGCTCGGTCACATTACAGGTTTGGAAGTGACGGGAAGCCTGTATGAAATTGATGAGTTTGAAGGCAAGAAACTCGTGCTGAAGAATCTGATTCTGCCAGCCATTACATTGGGTGTTCGTCCGCTGGCGGTGTTCATGCAGCTTACCCGAAATTCTATGCTAGAAGTGCTTTCCATGGACTACGTTCGGACCGCAACAGCAAAAGGTCTGTCCTTCAGAACGGTGGTGATGAAACATGCGCTTCGCAACGCGCTGAATCCTGTTATTACAGCCATTTCTGGTTGGTTGGCTTCTTTGCTTGCTGGAGCTGTTTTTGTTGAGATTGTATTTGGATGGAAAGGCCTTGGGCTCATCATGCTTAACGCACTAAATACGTATGACCTTCCCGTGGTGATGGGCTGCATCATTCTAGTGGCGGTCATCTTTGTGGTCATCAACATGCTGGTTGATATCCTCTATGGTATATTTGACCCACGAGTAAGCATTAATTAATTCAGTATACAATTTCACTACAATGAAGAAATTTCTTTTGATGGTTGGGCTGATTGCATTTTCCATATCAGCGTATTCTCAGTCAGCTAAAAGAGCAACGGCAAGAGTTTTTGAGGCTCAGAGTAAAAAGCTCTCTCGTATAGTTCTAGTTTACGAAACTGGGGAAAGTGAAGTGATTCAATTAGAGCCGTTCAAGTTTCTAGGAGTCGATACGGATGAAGTGTTGGTGAAGAATCAGGAGACAATCAACAAACTAATCAACGACATGGCTGAGAAAGGTTATGAAGTAGAACATGTGAATACAACAGGAGAGTCTTTTTTCTATTCGTTGATAATATTTAAAAAAGAGGGCTAGCTCGTTGATCGATGAGAAAGAAAATTGTTGCTGGAAACTGGAAAATGAACCTCACCAAAAATGAGGGGTTGTTACTGGTAGAAGGCGTTTTGAATGGTGTTGGAGATACCGATACGAAAGTCATTCTGGGAGTACCGTTTCCGTTTATTTCTGATACGGTTTCGATGGTTGAAGGAAGTCCCGTTTCGGTGGCTGCACAGAATTGTCATCAGGAGAAAAGTGGTGCTTTTACTGGCGAAGTTTCAGTAGATATGCTGAAGTCTTTTGGTGTGGAATACTGCATTGTGGGGCACTCTGAAAGACGCCAATATTCCGGTGAAACAGACAGATTTGTCAATCATAAGGTCGAGTTGTTGTTGGATGCTGGAATCCAGCCGATCTATTGCTGTGGCGAGACTCTAGAGCAGCGCCAAGATGGAGGTCATTTGAAAGTGATTGAAGAACAGATTCAATCGGCATTGCAAGGATTTACAAAAGACCAATTGAAGCAGATAATCGTTGCATACGAACCGGTTTGGGCAATTGGTACTGGAGAAACAGCCACACCAGAACAAGCACAGGAAATTCATGCGTTCATCCGCAAGAAATTGGGTCAGGTTATGGCAGATGAGGCTGAAGAGGTTTCCATTCTTTACGGTGGTAGTGTAAAACCGAATAACGCCAAGGAGCTTTTCGCTCAGAAGGACATTGATGGCGGATTGATCGGTGGCGCCTCTCTTAGCGCTCCAGACTTTTTAGAAATCATTCATTCTTTCTGATATGGCACACGCGGTGCTTACCATTAAGGTCAGTCCGGCTGAGCCAGGACGTGACATCGTTATTTCTGAACTCTCAGACATCGGCTTTGAAGGCTTCTTAGAAACCGAAGATGGAGTAGAGGCTTACATTGAAAAAACGGAGCTGAAACTGAATGACGTAGAGGAGGTTTTTGCTCGTATTCGCGAAGCTGAATTTGAGATTTCGTACACCAGCTCTCAACTAGAAGAGAAAAACTGGAACGAAGAGTGGGAGAAGAATTTCGACCCAGTAGAGATCAAAGACCTGTGCAGAATCCGTGCTCCATTTCACGAATCGAAAGATGGTTTCAAGTTGGAGATTGTCATCATGCCTAAAATGAGTTTTGGAACAGGGCATCATGCCACAACTTCGCTCATGACGGAATACCTAATGACAACCAATGTGGAAGGACCGCTTTTGGACATGGGTTCTGGAACGGCCGTTTTGGCAATCATCGCACACAAACTTGGGGTAAAAGACATCACAGCCATTGATATTGATGATTGGGCGTCTGAAAATGCCCCAGAGAATTGCGAGCTCAACGGAATCGATGATATTGAAATTCTTCAAGGAGACGCAAGTTTGCTTGGAAGTAAAAAGTTCAACACGGTTTTGGCCAATATCAATCGGAATGTGCTGTTGGAAGATATTCCGAAGTATGCAGCCGTTCTCAACAATAACGGACAGCTTTTTGTAAGTGGATTTTATGTTGAAGACTTAACCTTGATCAAGGACGTTGCAGTCCGTTCAGGTTTTACCTTTAACGGAAATCTTGAAAAGAACAATTGGGTTTCCGCCCAGTTCATCAAACAGTAAAATGAGACAGATTTTTTTCCTCTTAGTAGCATTCACATTCGGGTTTGCTCAGCTTTCTAATGCGCAGCAACTGAAAGAATTCAGCCATGACAACGAGAAGTATATCGAAGAATTACAAGAGTTCTTTGCGCAAGGAGATCCAAAGGCAGCCAAAAAGCTGATTGAGGAAACATTCTTGCCGGTTTGGAACAGTGGGCATTATAGTCCGCAGCAGAAAGAGCGGGTTTATAACATGTCTGATCTTATGCTAAAGAAGCGTAAAAAAGCGGTTGATTTTGAGAACTACTTGTACGCCTTGATGAGTTTCGCACAGAGTATGAAACCAGCTTCAGACTTTGAGGCTTTTCATGACGGAATGGAGCAGACCATCAATAAACTTTCTCGAAAGGGTTTTACCGAATACTTAGAGGTTTGTCGAGGGCTATTTACCGATTACATTCTCTACGAATCGCGAGCTGTAAAATGGGTGGCGCGGTACGACCCTTACAAGATTGAGTTCGACTCATTGCCGAAGATCGTTTTTGGGAAACTTGACCTAAAAGCGTATTCAAAACGTGATAGTTCTGTGATTTATGGAACTGAAGGTGTATACTATCCAACGCTTACAAAATGGGTTGGAAAAGGTGGAAAAGTGGATTGGAGCCGTGCTGGTTTTGACCCGAATAAAACCTATGCTGAAGTTGGTGATTACGAGATAAACACAACCAAATCGCAGTACTCCATTGATTCGGTAACCTTCAATCATCCAGATTATTTGGATCGGGCTCATCTCGGAATTTTGACTGAGAAAATTCTAGCAGATGTTGATACTTCAGATGCCTCTTATCCTCGATTTGACTCCTACGATAAGCGAGTAAGAATCGAGAATATGTACAAGGATATTGATTACTCTGGTGGATTTTCTCAGCATGGAATTAAGTTCATTGGCTCTGGTGACGCGGATAATCCAGCAACTCTAATTTTCAAGAAAAACAATCACATAACAAAGGAGAATGAGGATTTCATTGAGGCTCGAGCCAAGTCATTTGTGATTCGTCCGGACAAGGTGGTTTCGAAAAAGGCAGAGGTTACCATGTATTATGAGGAAGACTCGATTTACCATCCTGGATTACGATTGAACTACTTGGTTGAAGATCACACGGTAACTTTCAGTAAAGAACGAGAAGGTTCAGGACGCAGCCCTTTCTTCGATAGTTTTCACAAAGTTGATATGCACGTGGATCAGATTAAGTGGAACATGATTGAAGAGTGGATGGCGCTTGAGAACACTACTGGACAAGGAGAAAGCAGCGCCCTGTTTGAGTCAGAGACCTATTACGATGAGTATAGATATGATCGAATTCGAGGAACTGCTGATACCCATCCACTTTGGAAAATCAGAAACTATGCTAAGGAAGTGGGAATGGAGGAACTGACAGTTGAGCAAGTTGCTAGGCTTTTCAGGGCTGATATAAGTGAAACCAAAGTGTTTCTGATGAACTTATCCAACTCAGGTTTTATGACCTATAACTATGATAAGGAGCGGGTCGTTCTTAAACCTCGACTGCATCACTATGTCTTGTCGCGTTCCAAAAAGACTGACTATGACATTCTTCAGTTTGAATCCACCATTGAAGGTATGCCAAACGCCAAATTGAATCTCCTGAATTGGGACATGGATATGAATGGAGTTGGGCGAATATTTCTATCAGATTCTCAAGAGGTGGTCATTTTCCCGTACGAACAGGAATTGACGCTGAAGGAAAATCGCGACTTCCTGTTTAATGGAAAAGTAATTGGTGGTAGGCTTGATTTCTTCGGACATGACTTCTATTTCAGTTTTGACGATTTTAAGATCAATCTGAATAAGATCGATTCACTTCGATTGAGAGTTCCAGATGGTGAACCAGATGAGAATGGAAGACAAAAATTGCGTTCGGTGCGAACTGTTCTCAGAGACCTGAAGGGTGAGCTTTTGGTTGACAGGCCGGATAATAAATCCGGTTTAGTGGATCATCCGAGATATCCAGTATTTAACAGTTTGGAAGATTCCTATGTGTATTACGATAAACGTTCTATTCAGGATGGTGTTTACAACAAGGAAGAATTCTACATGCACCTGAAACCCTTCACTATTGACAGTTTGGAGAACTTCACAAAGGAGGGATTGGAATTCGGTGGGACTTTTGTCTCGGCAGGCATCTTCCCGGATTTCGAAGAAACATTACGGCTTCAACCCGATTTTTCGCTCGGTTTTGTTCGAGAAACACCAGCTGAGGGTTATGATATGTATGGAGGTAAGGGAAACTATAAGGCCACTATCAAGCTGAGTCATGATGGTTTGAGGGGAGATGGAAATCTCGAATACCTGACCTCTGTTTCAAAGTCCGATGATTTCCTTTTCTACCCAGATTCTGTCAACGGAATTGCTCAAGATTTTACCATCGCCAAGCAACAGTCTCCGACAGAATACCCACCTGTTGTAGCCAAAGATGTCAGAGTTCATTGGATGCCCAAGCTCGACCATTTCTACAGTTACAAGATTGATAATCCATTTGATATGTATGAGGGTGAAGTTTCGCATCATGGTGGGTTGGATCTCAGTCCAAAAGGATTGGATGGCTTTGGAAATCTTGATTTCGCAGATAGCTATATGCGCTCCAACCAATTCAACTTCAAGTACCGTGATTTCCATGCCGATACGGCAGACTTTAAGTTGAAGGGAACTTCGGAAACTGCTGATGCCTTCAAGACCAAGAACGTTCAGATGGATATTGATCTTGATGAGCGAAAAGGTCGCTTCAAATCAAATACTGGTGGCGATTTTGTGGACTTTCCAGTAAACCAATACATCTGCTACATCGATGAGTTTGTATGGAATATTGACGACAAGGATATTAATGTCGTTTCGGAGGGCGAAGGTTCGCGATACGTTTCCACCAACCCAGCTCAGGATTCTTTGGAATGGAAGTCGCCATCCACCAGATTTGATCTTGATAATTTTATCATTTATGCAGATAAGGTGGATCACATCGATGTGGCGGATGCCATCGTGTATCCAGATAGCGGAAAGGTTATCGTTCGTGAGCAAGCAAAAATGGACCCGCTGGAAAATTCGAAGATCGTGGCCAATCGAATTACCAAATTCCACACGTTCTATGAATCATCGGTCAATGTATTGGGTAGGTGGAATTATAACGCGTCTGGTAAGTACGATTACACAGATATCACAGGTGGTAAACAACTGATCGAGTTTGCAACTATTGGTGTGGATTCGGCCAAGCAGACATTTGCCGTTGGAGAAATTAAGGAAGAGTCGTCTTTCACACTCAGTCCGAACTTTGACTATAAGGGTCGTGCCAAGCTGTTTGCCAGTAAAGAATTCTTGACCTATGATGGTAGCACGCGTATTAAGCACGATTGTCCTGGAATTACCCGCGATTGGTTGAAGTTTGAAGCCGACATCGATCCAAAAGAGATATACATTCCAATTCCGGCAGATCCTAAGGATGCTACAGGGAAACCAATTTCTTCTGGTGTAGTAATTGCAAAAGATTCAACTAAGGTCTATCCGACATTTCTATCAACCAAAGAGCAGGCGAACGATATTGATATTGTGGCGGCTGAGGGTTTTTTGCATTTCGATAACGAAAGTCAGGAGTACCGGATTTCGAACAAGGAGAAACTGCAAGGGGCTGTTGTTGGCGGGAATTATGTGAGTTTGAGCAACGAGTGCATTGCACGAGGACAGGGAAACCTTAACATGGGTATGGACTTTGGAGCTATTGATATGACCACTCTTGGTAATGTGGAACACAATATGAACAACGATTCCACCAAGTTTAAACTGTTCGTGGGCATGGATTTCTTCTTTAACGAAGAATGTCTGCGTGTAATGGCCGACAGACTTACCAATCATTTCCCTCCATTGGATGCGGTTTTCTACGGGACTGAATACGAAAAGGCTTTGATAGAAGTGGTTGGAAAGGAGCAGACCACCAAGCTGATTCAGGAATTGAACCTTTACGGAACTTTCAAAAAGCTGCCCAAAGAGCTACAGAAGACCATTTTTCTGACCGATGTTGAGCTCACTTGGGATGCTACCAGAGGAGCCTATGTGTACAAAGGATTCATTGGAATTTCTTCTATTGACAAGTATCAGGTAAACAAAATGGTATTCGGAATTATTGAATTGAAGAAGAAGCGCAATGGAGATGAACTCTCCATGTATTTTGAACCAAGCGATGATAGCTGGTTCTACTTCAACTACAAACGAGGTATGCTGGGTGCATTTTCATCTCATGATGATTTCAACGCGGAGATTCGCGATACTAAAGACGATGCGCGGACCAAAAAGGCCGAGAAAGGAAAGCCAAAGATTACGTATGTACTTTCCACCGCAATTCAGCGGAGAAACTTTGTACGTTCGTTTGAGGAAGAATAGGTGTTTTGAGGTTGAACTTTATGAATATATTTGCAGCCCGAAAATTCGAAATGGCTCTGTAGCTCAACTGGATAGAGCACCTCACTACGGATGAGGAGGTTTGGGGTTCGAATCCCTACAGGGTCACCAAAGGGGGCAATTCAAGTTTAGAATGGATTGTCCCTTTTCTTTTTTCTCCCAAATCCTGGTCTGGGTTGGCACCTAATTACTTTGTATCGGGTCTGGTTCAAACTTTTTAGAGCCGTTGATATCAGTTTCTCTTGCTCATCGTCACGCGTTTCCAACTTTAAAAGACCAGCTCTTGTTATTCGAGAGCTGTCTGGATATGGTCTTAATGGTGTTTAGCAATCAATTCGCCTATGGCTCGATAGCCTTGAGCTCTCATATGATCGTCATAATTCCAGTATGCCCTGATACCACCGCTTTCCATTGCAGCCAAGGTGTCACTTGAATCAATGAACTTTAGTCCAAGTTGTTGGCAGTTTTGTCTAAGAACAGCCACATTTGTGAAATAAACCGAATCGGTAAGACTGATTGTTCTACTGAACCTTTGACTTAACTGATATTCATAGTTCAAATAATGATTGGTTATTTGGTGTCTGCACGGAATGAAAACCACAATCGGCACGAAGTCAAACTTTTCCGAGTAATATCTAAAGAAATCTAGCGCAACAAGCGTATTGGACGGTTCTCGAAGTGCTCGCTCCATTCTCATTATCTCGTTGAGTTTATACGGATTGAATTCGGCTCTTAACATATGTGATACCAAGCTAGAATCTGCATGCTCGTACATTTCAGCTATTCTGGATTTGAAAGGATAGGTAGACTGAGAAGAGTCAGGTAGTACGGTTCTGGATGAGTTCATCAGACGCGATGGTACCGGATTTCCAGATTTGTACTGTTGTAGGAGGCCGATGATTCGTGGCATTGAAGCTGGATAATACTCTTCCTCAAGGTTGTGGCTGGGAATCTTGATTGGTTGATTAGTGAAGTCATTAGCGTAAATGATCATTACCACCATGTCAGGTCTGAAAATTGGAACTGCATCAGCAATCAATTGCAAGTATTCGCTCAGTCCAGTTCCCAACATTCCCATATTCATGGTTTCAACGGAATCTGAAGATGCCTGCATGAAGTAGGTAGGAATGGTTTGGCTTTCTTCAGCCATGATTCCTTCCACAAAACTGTCTCCAACAAGCATGACTCGTTGCTTTCCTTTAGATTCAGTTGTAGTCCAATCCTTATCACGAAACCCGTACATGTTGTAGTTCAGCCGAAAGGCAACAGATGTATCGGGTTTCGACCACCATACAAAAGATTTATTCCGGACAAACCCACCCTGTAACTCATTCTTTTTGGGTACGAATAATGCTCGGTCGAAATTGGATAGCTCAGGAAGTGGAAAAAGTGTTCGTAATGCGACTTCTTGGATGACTAAAAATCCAATGATCGAGATTAATATTTTGAACCTGGTACGCATACTTTGGATGATGCCAATCGCCAGAGGCAAAGCTAATTACCTTTGGGTTTGATTCTAAAGCGGTGAAATACTCAAGCATCAATAAGCCATTTTTAGTAGGAATGCTATCCATATGTCTACTATATCTCATAGGTTTTATTTGGCCTGAAAGGTTTTGGGGAATACACTTTTTCAGGTTTCTGGATGGAGAGGAAATGCTTGGCGTTATGCTGGCAAGTCTGGCAATTGGGCTTGTTCCACATCAATTGCTAGGAAGGTTAAACGAAACAGTAAAAAGTTTCGGAGTTTCTGGCAACCTATTTTTTGCATTTGCAATGTCGTTTGGTTACGGCATACTGGTCTATTGCTTTCCAATGGCATACGACCCTTATGGCGATGCCGTGCGGTTTCAAGATCACTTGGATAAAGTGGCATCAGTGTCCCCACTCATTTACGACTATTTGTTTGGATTCAGTTTGGATGCATGGTCTGGAGAGAAGTCGGTTCTGGCTTTGGTGAGTGTGGCTTCTTATCATCTTGACCTGACTCATGCCGAGACGTTCAGGGTCCTAGATGCTTTTTCGGCTGTTATTTTTTCCTTTTGCTGGATTGTTTTCCTCGATTTGGCCCTTTCGGAAAAAAGACTGTCGGTTCCTCTTTATTTCGCAGGACTAATAGGTCCTTTCAGTATGGTGTTTTACGGCCATGCAGAGATCTATGCTCCAGCCATAGCAATCATAATGTTGTGGGTTGTGATAATGACAATTGCTTTCAGGAAGAAATCGCTTGCACTGCGAGCCTTGCTTCTAGTTGTTAATTTTTTAGTGATTAAACTTCATCCAATAGGGGTGATGTTGATTCCGTCAAGCGTAATTGCATCTGTCACAGGTATGTTTTGCGGAAAGCTTCCCTCGTTGCACGATAAAAGACTGCTTCCGATTGTCTTGATACCCTTGATAATCATAGGACTTTCTGTCTATTTTTTTATTCTGAAAGACCATATCGATGATAGGAGCCTTCAAGTAACGGCCAAGCAGTACGACCACCTGTTTCTTCCTTTATTTTCTCCTGATCCTCCGCTACACAAGTACAACTTACTGAGTTTTAATCACATTCTTGATTTCCTAAATGTGTTGTTAATGGCTTCACCGATAATGCTGATCTTTTTTATTCTGGTGGTTTGGTATCAGGTTCGGTCAAAATTTGGAGTGTCCGAGTTGTTTCTACACCTCCTGCTTACCTTGACGTTGATTCTCATGTTGCTGTTTGCAATTAACCCGTTGCTTTCCATGCCAATGGATTGGGATTTGTTTATGCTATTTGTTCCGCTAATGTTTGGTTGTGCAGTTACAGGCTTAACACCAGAACTTAAAAGGACCGTAAGCGATTCTTCACCATTAATTCTTGGTATCGCATTTCTGTCTACATCATTTATTATATCATGTCAGGACGTAAACAATATTTCGGATAGGTTAAGGTCAATAGCCATTCATGTTCACGATACTTATTACGAGTGGACGATGAATATTACAGACCGTTCCTTTTCTATTTCCTCTGAACCGGATAGCGTTCTAAAACAGAAGCGTAATGAACTTCGGAAAAGATTGCGGTCAAATGCTCAGGAATCGGATAGGGAGTTTGCCGAATTCCTTAGGCAGGACGCCAAACGTTCATATAAAGTTTACAATGATTACGATGAGGCATTCAAGTTTTTAAATGACGCTTTAGAGTATAATCCGCATGATGGAAACAATCATCTGACAGGCGTGGAACTGAACTTTCAATTGGGAAACATGGAACAAGCGTTCTTACATGGTAAGAAGTTGGTAGAAATGGAATTCCCAGACTTAGAAACAAGCCTCAGAATTGCTATTCATTGCGCGCTGGAGGCAGAAGCTTATGACGAAGCTCAAAAACTATGCTTCCGGTATCTCAATAATTTTGAAAGTGACTTCATTCTGAAGGTTTACACAAGGCTGGTTGCCAAAAATCAAGTAGGGAGCTTGAAGTTGATGTTCCAACGCAATCCATGACGATAATCAAGTAACTGGGTGTTTAACTCCAATGTTGTAAAATTTCCAATGAATTTCCTAAAGACCTAAGACGATAAATCTTAACTTGCCAATCTGTTTAACTCGCAACCACCATTAAATATGCGATTTCTTGTCACTTTAATCACCCTAATCGGGGTTTCTGTTTGTGTTTTTGCACAAAGCCCAGCACTTATCAATTATCAAGGCGTAGCCAGAGATAATGGAGGAAATATTTTGGCAAATCAGGCTGTTGGTTTACAAATCGACTTACGCCAAACCACCTCAACTGGAATTATTGTTTACTCGGAAACTCATTCTGTAACTACAAATGCGTTTGGTTTATTCAATATCCAAATTGGTGCAGGTTCAATAGTGATTGGAACTCTCGGTTCAGTAGATTGGGCAAGCGGCCCTTACTATATAGAGGTAAGTATGGATCCCACTGGAGGCACTTCGTATACCTCGATGGGGGTTTCACAGATGTTGAGTGTGCCATATGCTTTGTATGCAGAATCTGCTGGAGGTGGGATTGCTGGAGCTACAGGACCAACAGGCGCGGCAGGAACGAATGGAGTTGACGGGGCAACAGGAGCTACAGGTCCAACAGGCGCGGCAGGAACAAACGGTGTTGACGGAGCCA